>NZ_BAAAUX010000003.1:31500-132043 GCF_039534165.1 Saccharopolyspora taberi
CGTAGCTGCCCTCACTCCACCCGAAGCACGGACCGAGCCTCGCCGAGAGGCACGATCTGAGCGCTGAGCGTGCGCGAGATGGAGTTCGGAAGATCCGCCCGGTTGCGGGCGCCTGCCCGCAACCGACCCACTCGTACGGCCTGGGCGACAGAGGCGACTGCTGGCAGCTCCCGTTCCGGCGAGCCCAGGCCGTCGTAGAGGTGTGAGTGGACGCTGATGTCAGGGCCATCTGGGACTCTCTGGGACGACCCCTGTCGTGGTGTTCGGAGCGTGACAGGATGTTGGACGGAACAGGACACGTTCGTGGGGAGGTGACCAGGTTGAAAGCCATTTTCGGCACCACTGGCTCCGCAGGAGGTACTGATCGCCCGTGGGATGACGTGGAACGGGCCGCATTGGTCGCGCTGCTCCGCACTCGTCCTGAACGGATGACCTGGCAGGAGATCGCGGCGGAGGTCAGTGCGGAAGGCCGCGCGACTGCTGTGTGGGAGAAGCTCGTTCCGTCCTCTCTTTTCGGTGCGGAGGAGTCTCCCCGAGAGCAGGCTATGTCCGATATCGAGTCATGGCGGGTGCAGGGGATAGGATTTCTGACCTTCCTCGATCCGGATTATCCGACCGGGCTCCGGGAAATTCATGAAATGCCGCCGGTTCTCTTCTACCGTGGTTCTCTTCGGCGAGGCGAGCGAGCGGTCTCCGTGGTCGGGTCGCGCGCAGCCTCCGACAAGGGTTTGAAGATTGCAGCGACGGTCTCGCGTAACCTGGTCCAGCGTGACATCACAGTGCTTTCGGGGCTGGCGAAGGGAATTGACACCGCTGCGCACACTGCGGCGCTGGAAGCTGGCGGCAGAACTGTCGCCTGTATCGGTACTGGTATCTCCCGGTGCTATCCCGCCGCCAACAGTGCTCTGCAGGAGCAGATCGCACAAGATGGCCTCGTCCTTTCGCAGTTCTGGCCGGACGCCCCTCCGAGGCAGCAGAACTTCCCCATGCGCAACGCCGTCATGTCGGGATACGGCCATGTCACCATCATCGTGGAAGCGGGGGAGAAGAGCGGCGCGCGAATCCAGGCGCGCCAGGCCGTCGCGCACGGGAGGCAGGTCGTTCTCACCGACTTCGTCGTGGATGGCAACGAATGGGCCAGGAAGCTGGTCGGTCGTCCGGGTGTGCACGTCGCCGAGAGCACCAAGAAGATCATGGAGGTTGTCGAGCATGTGGTGTTCTCTGAGCGCAGCACCGGCGACCTGCTCGACCAGCTCATTTCTCTGAGGGGTGGACTCGGCCATCGACAATGATGAAGGTCTGGGGGACTTCATCCTGGAAATTTCCAGGGTGGTCGGCGCAGGTTTTCTGCGCAATGCTGTTCGGGAAAGCGGAGTGACGTGTCGCGTCTGCGCAACGCCGTTGGAATTGAACCGAAACTACGTCGAATGCTTCGGATGTCGCGAGGTCCGGCTCGCGGCCAAACGTCAGGGTGCGGGGTTGGCGGACCTGGTCGTTCCGTTGTTCTACGCCCTGAAAGGGGCGCAGTCGGGCCATCTCATGCATTCCTACAAGACCGCGGCTGTGACGAAGGCAGGTGTGGATCAGCTCGGCCTCCTGCTCTCCACCGCACTGAACTTGCACGAACCGTGCATCGTGTCCGCGGTTGGACGACCGCTGTCGGCATGGGCCAGTGTGCCTTCCACCCGTACTCCGGGTCGTGATCATCCGATCCGGCGGATCGCAGCGAGGAGCCTGAAGTACACTGGTCTCCCCGAAATCGTGATGTTTCCTGGGCCCGGGTTCACCCGGACGCCTCGCGAATTCCTGCCGCAGCTGTGGATGGTGGCTGATCAGGACCTGACTGGGCACCATGTGCTGTTGATCGACGATACCTGGACGACTGGTTCTCACGCGCAAAGCGCGAGCGCCGCACTCCGGTCCGCAGGTGCGACTGCCGTGACTGTTCTGGTTCTGGCCCGGTGGCTGACAACGACGTGGAGTCCGACCCAGCGGTTTGTGCGGGAACGGCTGAACGAGGACTACGACATTCTGAGTTGTCCGGTCTCCGGAACCAGATGCGCCCTTCCGGGCATCTCAGACGCACCGTTCTAGCCGGGTTCTGCCTGGCCCGCCGTCTCGTGCCGGTACGAGGTCCCGAGGACGTTCTTGCGGCCCCAGGCGCCGAGCGGAGCCAGCGCGGTGTTGAGCTCCGCGCCGAGCGCCGTCAGCGAGTACTCGACGCGGGGCGGCACCTCGTCGTGGGTCTCGCGGTGCACGATCCCGTCGTTCTCCAGCTCGCGCAGGTGCGAGGTGAGCACCTTCTCCGTCACGCCGGGCAGCTCGCGGCGCAGTTCCCCGAACCGGTGCGGCCGTTCGTCCAGCGCCCAGAGGATCAGCACCTTCCACTTGCCGCCGATGACGTCCATCGCCGCGTCGATGCCGCAGACGAAGGATCCCGGCCTGCGCGCCACCATCCTGACCTCCTCGCTTCCCCCGGAGTAACCACCCACTCCGAAGTGCGTACTTGTCGGTTTCCGGGGGTGCGGCAAGCCTAATCGGCATGAACGACAAAGCTCCGCTCTCGGTCCTCGGCCTCGGCGCGATGGGCACCGCGCTCGCCCGTGCCTGGGAGGCGGCCGGGCACCCGGTCACCGTCTGGAACCGCACGCCCGCGCGCGCCGAGGGCTTCTCCACCGCGGCGGGCAGCGCCGCCGAGGCGGTGGCCGCGAGCCGCCTCGTGGTCGTCTGCCTGCTCGACGACGCGTCGGTCGGGGAGGCCCTGGCCGACACCGACCTGACCGGCAAGGACCTGGTCGACCTCACCACCGGCACCCCGGACCAGGCGCGCGAGCGCGCCGAGTGGGCGCGGGCGCGCGGGGCCCGCTTCCTCGACGGCGGCATCATGGCGATTCCGCCGATGATCGGCGTTCCGGAGTCGGGCGGGTACGTGTTCTACAGCGGTTCCCGCGAGCTGTTCGACGAGCACCGGGAGACCCTGGCCGTTCCCGCGGGCACCAACTACGTCGGCACCGACGCCGGGTACGCCGCGCTCCACGACGTCGCGCTGCTCAGCGCCATGTACGGGATGTTCGCCGGGGTCTCGCACGCGTTCGCGTTGGTGCGCAAGGAAAACATCGATCCGGAGGCGTTCGCCCCGCTGCTGTCCGGCTGGCTCGGCGCGATGCTGCCCTTCGTGCAGCGGACCGCCGAGCAGCTGGCGAGCGGCGACTACACGACCGGAGTCGTCTCCAACCTCGCCATGCAGGCGGCGGGCAACGCCACGATGCTGCGCACCGCCGAGGAGCAGGGGGTCAGCCCCGAGCTGCTGACCCCGTACCTGGATCTGATGGCGCGCCACGTCGCCGACGGCCACGGCGACGAGGACGGCACCGGGATGATCGACGCGCTCCGGAAATGACAGGCGTGCCCAGGAAATGACGGGCGTGCTCCGGAAATGACAGCGGTGGGCGGTGCTGCCCGCAAGCAGCACCGCCCACCGTGGATCGCCGATCGGGGATCACTGCCCCGCAGAGCCTGACTGCCCTGCAGAGCCCGACTGTCCGGCAGAGCCTGACGGCGAAGTCTTGGACCCCTGGTCCTGACCGGTGTCCGTGCCCTCGTCGACCGGTTCGGGCGACTCGGATGTCTCCGTCTCCTCGACCTGTTCCTCGACGAGCTTCTTCGGCTCCTCGCCCTTCTTCCCGGGCTCCTTCTCCGGCTCCTTCTTGGGCTCTTCCGGCGGCTCGTAGGTCGTGCCGCTCTTGTCCTCGTAAAGGTCCTTGGCGTAGTTGAACTTCTTCTGCGCGTCGTCGAACTTCTTCTGGGAGGACACGACCTTCTTGTCGGCCTCCTTGGCCGCCGCGGTCTTCTTCTCCAACTTCTCCCTGGCCGCCTTGATCTCTGCGGGAGATGCGCCCGCGGCGATGAGCTTGTCCAGTTCGTCCTTGGCCGCCTGGGCCTCGCTCCACGCCTTGGCGGACACCTCCATGGCGGCGTGGAGCTCCGCCCTGGCCTTGCCCATCGCCTGGTACGCGGAGTCGGCCGCGGCCCTGAGCTCGTCGACGGTCGGCGGCTTGACCGAGCCACCACCGCCGCCGGAACCACCGGAACCGCCGGAGGACCGGCTGCCCGCGACTTCGCCGGGCTGGGAGGCGGTGCCGCCGGGTGCGCCCTGCTCGCTCTCGCTCGCGGTGAGCGGATTCCCGTTGAGGCACTTGACCGCCGGTTCGCCCTTGGCATTGGCGAACACCGCCGTCCCCGCCTCAAGCACGGTCGGCCGCGCGACGAACTCGCCGTCCCGGTAGCCGTGGCTGGTCACCGGGGTGTCCGCGTCGATCCGGTCCGGCGTCAGGCCGCTGACGAAGTCCGGGATCTGCTCCGGGGTCATCCCGAACACCTGCGCCCAGGCCCGTGACCTGTCCGGGTCCAGCTGGAGGCCGGAGACCAGCTCCACGGCGTCGCAGCCGGACTCGTCGGCCGCCTTGTCGCCCACCGGCACCAGGAACGGGTCCGTCCCCGCCGAGGTGCTGGACTCCGCGGCCACCTGCCGGACGGAGGTCTGGCCGGGAGCGAGCGACCACGCCGCGCCACCGGCGAGTCCGACGACCACGGTCGCGGCGAGGGTTGTGGTGAGCGTGGAACGGGCGGTTCTGCGATGGGTCATCGATCGGTCTCCTCGGTGTCGTGAAAGCCCGATTTGGGCGATACGAGGAGACTGGCAGCGGCGCGGGATAGCGGGCGATGGTGCGGACCCCCGGCCCGGAGGCGCCGGGCCCCGGGCCGCGCTGGGGCGTCCCCCAGCGCCCAGCGGCGTTGCCCCGCGCTCAGCGGTGCGTCCGCGCTGAGCGGGGTGGCCCGGCGCCGAGCGGCGCGGCCCGGCGCTTGGCGGTGCGGCCCGCTTAGCGGCATCCCCCAGCTCTCAGCGTCCCCCCAGTTCTCAGCGGCGGCCCAGCCCTCAGCGGCGTTCCAGCCGGACCACGATCGCCTTCGACACCGGTGTGTTGGACCTCTCCGCCACCGATCCCAGCGGCACCAGGGCGTTCGCCTCCGGGTAGTAGGCCGCGGCGCAGTCCCGGGCGGTCGGGTAGGCGACGATGCGGAACCGCTCCGCCCGGCGCTCCTCGGTCGTCCCGTCCTGGCCCCACTCCGAGACCAGGTCGACGACGTCGCCGTCGGCGAAGCCCAGCGCCTCGACGTCGGCGGGGTTGACCATCACCACCCGGCGCGCGTCCTCGATGCCCCGGTAGCGGTCGGACAGGCCGTAGATCGTGGTGTTGTACTGGTCGTGGCTGCGCAGCGTCTGGAGCAGCAGGCGGCCCTCGGGCAGCTCCAGCGGTGCGGCTTCGTTGACCGTGAAGTTCGCCTTCCCCGTCGCGGTGCGGAAAGTGCGGCTGTCGCGCGGCGGGTGCGGCAGTACGAAGCCGTCGGGCTCGCGGACCCTGCGGTTGTAGTCCTCGCAGCCCGGAACGACGTTGGCGATGTGGTCGCGGACGGCGTCGTAGTCGGTCTCGAAGACCTCCCACCGCACCGGGTGCCCGTTGCCGAGCAGCCTGCGGGCCAGCCGGGAGACGATCGCGACCTCCGACAGCAGGTGCTCCGAGGCGGGTTCGAGCCGCCCGCGCGAGCGGTGCACCACCGACATCGAGTCCTCGACGGTGACGAACTGCTCGCCGCCGGCCTGCACGTCCTTCTCGGTGCGCCCGAGCGTCGGCAGGATCAGCGCGGTCCGCCCGGCCACCGCGTGCGAGCGGTTGAGCTTGGTCGAGATCTGCACGGTCAGCTCGCAGTCGCGCAACGCCTGCTCGGTGGCCTCGGTGTCCGGGGTCGCCGCGACGAAGTTGCCGCCCATGCCGACGAAGGCCCTGACCCGGCCGTCCCGCATCGCGCGCAGCGAGTCCACCGTGTCCAGCCCGTGGCGGCGGGGGACCGGCACGCCGAACTCCGCCTCCAGCGCGTCCAGGAACGCCTTGGGCATCTTCTCCCAGATGCCCATCGTCCGATCGCCCTGGACGTTGGAGTGCCCGCGCACCGGGCACACGCCCGCGCCCGGCTTGCCGATCATCCCGCGCAGCAACAGCAGGTTCACGACCTCGCGGATGGTCGCCACCGCCGCCTTCTGCTGGGTCAGCCCCATCGCCCAGCACGCCACCGTGCGCTCCGAGGCGATGACCATCCCGGCGATGCGCTCGATCTGCGCCCGCTCCAGCCCGGTCGCCTCCTCGGTCGCCGCCCAGTCGATCTCGGCGGCCTGCGCGGCGAACTCCTCGAAGCCGTGGGTGTGGGCGTCGACGAACTCCCGGTCCACCGCGCCCGCTTCGAGCACCAGCCCGTTGATCGCGCGGAAGAGGGCCAGGTCACCGCCGATGCGGATCTGGGCGAACTCGTCGGCCAGCGGGGTGCCGCCGCCGATCACGCCGCGCACGTTCTGCGGGTTCTTGAACCGCATCAGCCCGGTCTCCGGCAGCGGGTTCACCGCGATGATCCGCCCGCCGCGCCGCTTGACCTTCTCCAGCGACGACAGCATCCGGGGGTGGTTGGTGCCCGGGTTCTGCCCGACCACCAGAACCAGGTCGGCCTGCTCGACGTCGGCCAGCGACACCGACCCCTTGCCGATGCCGATGGTCTCGGTCAGCGCCGAGCCGGACGACTCGTGGCACATGTTCGAGCAGTCCGGCAGGTTGTTGGTGCCGAAGCCGCGGACCATCAGCTGGTACAGGAACGCGGCTTCGTTGCTGGTGCGCCCGGAGGTGTAGAAGACGGCCTCGTCCGGGCTGTCCAGCCCGTTGAGCCGCTCGGCGATCAGGTCGAAGGCGTCGGCCCACCCGATCGGCCGGTAGTGCTCGTCCCCGTCGAGCCGGACCATCGGCTGCGTCAGCCGCCCCTGCTGGCCCAGCCAGTAGTCGGTCTTGCCCGCGAGCTCGGCGATCGGGTGGCGGGCGAAGAACTCCGGGCCGACCCGCCGGGTGGTCGCCTCCTCGGCGACGGCCTTGGCGCCGTTCTCGCAGAACTCGGCGAGCTTGCGCCGGTCGCCGTCCTCCTCGCGCGGGTCCGGCCACGCGCAGCCCGGGCAGTCGAAGCCGGACCGCTGGTTGAGCAGCGGCAGGGTCTTCAGCGTCCGGCCCGCGCCCATCTGCTCCCAGCTGCGCTGGAGCGATACCAGCACGCCCTTCACGCCGGCCGCCGCGCGCTTGGGGCTGCCGACCTCCAGCGCGGATTCGTCGATGTCCTGTTCCGGGGCTCCACGCACCATGTGCCCAGAGTGCGCCTCGATCAACAGCCCGGCACCGTGCTGTGACGTGGCTCACATTGATCCGCAAGCAGTAGCCGGGACGGATGTCAAGGTGAACCTGGCAGCTTCGTACACTCTGCGTGTGACACAGACCCAAGCCGCACAGCCCCGTGAACTTCCGTCGACCTGGAATCCGGCCGACGTAGAGGCCGAGCTGTACCAGCGCTGGGTAGCCGCCGGATACTTCACCGCCGACCCGGCCAGTGACAAGCCCCCGTTCTCGATCGTCATCCCGCCGCCGAACGTCACCGGCAGCCTGCACATCGGCCACGCCTTCGAGCACACCCTGATGGACGTGCTCACCCGGCGCCGCCGGATGCAGGGCTACGACGCCCTGTGGCTGCCGGGCATGGACCACGCCAGCATCGCGGTGCACGCGCTGGTGGAAAAGCAGCTCCGCGACGAGGGGATCGACCACCGCGAGCTCGGGCGCGAGGGCTTCCTGGACCGCGTCTGGCAGTGGAAGGAGAAGCACGGCGGGGCGATCCTGTCGCAGATGCGCCGGCTCGGCGACTCCGTCGACTGGTCCCGCGAGCGCTTCACCATGGACGACGGTCTCTCCCGCGCCGTCCGGACGATCTTCAAGAAGCTCTACGACGACGGCCTGATCTACCGCGCGGAGCGGCTGGTCAACTGGTCGCCGGACATGCGGTCGGCCATCTCCGACATCGAGGTGGAGCACAAGGAGGTCGAGGGCGAGCTGGTCTCCATGCGCTACGGCGACGGCGAGAACTCGATCGTCGTGGCCACCACCCGCGTCGAGACGATGCTCGGTGACACCGCCGTGGCGGTCCACCCCGACGACGAGCGCTACCGGCACCTGGTCGGCACCGAGATCGAGCTCCCGCTGACCGGCCGCCGGATCCCGGTCGTCGCCGACACCCACGTCGATCCCGAGTTCGGCACCGGCGCGGTGAAGGTGACCCCGGCGCACGACCCGAACGACTTCGAGATCGGCCAGCGCCACGACCTGCCGATGCTCACGATCATGGACGAGCAGGGCCGGATCGCCCACACCGGAACCGAGTTCGACGGCATGGACCGCTTCGAAGCCCGGGTCGCGGTGCGCGAGCGCCTGCGCGAGCAGGACCGGATCGTCGCCGAGAAGCGGCCGTACCTGCACAGCGTCGGGCACAGCTCGCGGTCCAAGGAGCCGATCGAGCCGCGCCTGTCGTTGCAGTGGTACGTCCGGGTCGGCCCGCTGGCCAAGGCGGCGGGCGACGCGGTGCGCGACGGCCGGGTCGAGGTGCACCCGCCGGAGATGGCCAAGCGCTACTTCGACTGGGTCGACAACCTGCACGACTGGAACATCTCGCGGCAGCTGTGGTGGGGCCACCGGATCCCGATCTGGTACGGCCCGAACGGCGAGGTCGTCTGCGTCGGGCCGGACGAGGAGCCGCCGACCGGCGACGGCTGGCACCAGGACGAGGACGTCCTGGACACCTGGTTCTCCTCGGGCCTGTGGCCGTTCTCGACCATGGGCTGGCCGGACGACACCGCCGATCTGCGCAGGTACTACCCGACCAGCGTGCTGGTCACCGGCTACGACATCCTCTTCTTCTGGGTCATCCGGATGATGCTGATGGGCCTGTACGCGATGGACGGCGAGCCGCCCTTCAGGACCATCGCGCTGCACGGCATGGTCCGCGACGCGCACGGCAAGAAGATGTCGAAGTCGGCTGGCAACACGGTCGACCCGCTGGAGTGGATGAACTCCTACGGCACCGACGCGCTGCGCTTCACGCTGGCCCGCGGCGCCAACCCGGGCGCGGACTCGCCGATCAGCGAGGAGTGGGTCGCCGGTTCCCGCAGCTTCTGCACGAAGCTGTTCAACGCCACCAAGTTCGCGATGATGAACGGGGCCCGGGTGCCGGACGCGCTGCCCGCGCGGTCCGGCCTGACCGACGCCGACCGGTGGATCCTGGACCGGCTCGACCAGCTCGTGTCCGAAGTGGACGAGCTGCTGGAGGACTTCCAGTTCGCCAAGGCCACCGAGGCGCTCTACCACTTCACCTGGGACGAGTTCTGCGACTGGTACCTGGAGCTGTCGAAGGTCCAGCTGGATGCCCACACTGAACGCGCCGAGAGCACCCGGGAGGTCCTCGGGTACGTGCTCGACGTGCTGCTGCGCCTGCTGCACCCGACGATCCCGTACCTCACCGAGACGCTGTGGACGACCCTGACCGGTCGCGAGTCCGTCGTGATCGCCGACTGGCCCGCGCCCTCGGGCGAGCAGGCCGACCCCGGCGCGGCCGAGCGGATCGCCGCGGTGCAGAAGCTGATCACCGAGATCCGGCGGTTCCGGTCCGACCAGGGCCTCAAGCCGGGGCAGCGGGTCGCCGCCCGCCTCGGCGGGATCGCCGAGCTCGGGCTCGACGGGCACGTGGCCGCGGTGCGGTCGCTGGCCCGGGTCACCGAGCCCGCGGACGGCTTCACCTCGTCGGCCTCCATCGAGGTCGGCCTGACCGGCGGCACCGTCGCGGTGGAGCTGGACCTGTCCGGCGCGGTCGACGTCGAGGCCGAGCGCAAGCGGCTGGCCAAGGACCTCGCGGCGGCCGAGAAGGAGCTGTCGGGCGCGGACAAGAAGCTCGGCAACCCGGCCTTCACCGGCAAGGCCCCGGCCGAGGTGGTCGACAAGATCAGGGTCCGCCGGGAGACCGCGCTGGCCGACATCGAGCGGATCAACGCCCGCCTGGCGGCGCTGCCGCAGGGCTGAGCGCGCACGACCGCGGGAGCGGGCCGTCCCAGGTGGGGCGGCCCGCTTCGTCGTGGGTGCGGGTGCGCGACCGCCGCCGGACGGTCCGCCGGAGCCGCGACGTAGACTTTGACCTCGACATTCGCCGTCGGGGCACAGGAGAGTGAAGGACTTGTCCGACACCGATCCAGGCGCGTTGCAGGAACTGCGCGTGGTGGAGGCCGAACTCAACGAGCGCTGGCCGGAGACCAAGATCGAGCCGTCGCTCGACCGCATCCGGGCGCTGACCGACCTGCTGGCCGAGCCGCAGCGCAGCTATCCGGTGGTGCACATCGCGGGCACCAACGGCAAGTCGTCCACGTCCCGGATGATCGACGCGCTGCTCGGCCGGATCGGCCTGCGGGTCGGCCGCTACACCAGCCCGCACCTCCAGCTCGCCACCGAGCGGATCAGCATCGACGGCGCCCCGATCAGCCCGGCCGCCTACGTCGAGGCCTACCGCGACATCGCGCCGTACGTGTCCATCGTGGATTCCCGCGGCGAGATCGCGATGAGCAAGTTCGAGGTGCTGACCGGGATGGCGTTCGCCGCGTTCGCCGACGCGCCGGTCGAGGCCGCGGTGCTGGAGGTCGGGCTCGGCGGCAGCTGGGACGCCACCAACGTCGCCGACGCCAAGATCGCGGTGATCTGCCCGGTCGCGCTGGACCACGCCGAGTACCTGGGCAGCGACCTCGGCGGGATCGCCAAGGAGAAGGCCGGGATCATCAAGCCCGGCTCGGTCGTGGTGCTGGCCGCGCAGCCCGCCGAGGCGCAGCAGCCGATCATGGACCGGATCGCCGAGGTCGACGCCACCGTGGCCCGCGAGGGGCACGAGTTCGGCGTGCTCTCGCGCACGGTCGCCGTCGGCGGCCAGATGCTGCGGTTGCAGGGGCTCGGCGGCGTCTACGACGAGGTGTTCCTGCCCCTGCACGGCGAGCACCAGGCGCGCAACGCCTCCCTCGCGCTCGCCGCGGTCGAAGCGTTCTTCGGCGCGGGCGCCCAGCACCAGCTCGACGTGGACGCGGTCCGCGAAGCCTTCGCGAGCGTCATCACCCCCGGCCGCCTGGAGCGGGTGCGCTCGGCGCCGTCGGTGCTGGTCGACGCCGCGCACAACCCGCACGGCGCGCGGGCGCTGGCGGACGCGCTGAGCTCGGAGTTCTCCTTCCGGCGGCTGATCGCGGTGATCAGCGTGCTCGGCGACAAGGACGTGCGCGGCATCCTCGCCGAGCTGGAACCGGTGGTCGAGGAGGTCGTGCTGACCAGGAACTCCTCGCCGCGCGCGATGGACCCCGACGAGCTAGCCGGCATCGCCAAGGACGTCTTCGGCCCGGACCGGATCGTGGTCGAACCCCGCATGGACAACGCGGTCGAGACCGCGATCCAGATGGCCGAGGAGACCTCCGACCCGGGCGAGTCGGTGTCCGGCGGGGGTGTGGTGATCACCGGATCCGTGGTGACCGCGGGCGAGGCGCGGGCGCTGTTCGGCAAGGAGCCCGCGTGAGCCAGGAACCCAACACCCCGTCCGGCGACGACGAGTACGGCCTGCCGATCCCGCCGGAAGGCGTGCGCGACCCGTGGAAGGGCCTGCGCGGGATCATGGCGGCCACGCTGATCCTGGAGTTCATCGTCTTCGGCCTGGCGCTGCCGGTGGTCTGGCAGTTCGCCGGGGGAGTGTCGAGCGTCGGATTCGGCGTCGTCGTGGCGCTGTCGGTGCTGCTGCTGGCCGCCGCGTTCGTGCAGCGCCGCCGGTGGGGCCTGTGGTTCGCGCTCGCGTTGCAGGCGGCGCTCGTGCTGTGCGTCTTCGTGCACCCGGCGATCGGGATCATGGGCGTGGTGTTCGCCGTGGTGTGGGGCTACATCGTGTACCTGCGCCGCGACGTCGCCAAGCGGATGCGCGAGGGGCGGCTCTACGACCAGCTCGGGCATCCGCCGGGGTATCCGCCCGAGAAGCAGTGAGCTGACCGGCGTCTCGTCGAGCGCGAACGGGGTGAACGGCACGGCTTCGCGCAGCGCGGCGACGCCAGGTCGGGCCGGGCGTCAGCCGATGTCGACGATGGCGCGACCGACGATCTCGCCGCGGTTGAGGGAGTCGTAGGCGTCCTGGACCCGGTCGAACGGGTAGCGGCGGCTGATCGCGTCCTGCGGGCGGAGCAGGCCGCGGGCGACCAGGTCGAGCAGCACCGGCATGTCCCGGCGGGGCTTGGCGCCGTAGGAACCCTTGATCTGCAGCTTGCGGCGGGCGATGGTCGCCAGGTCGAACTCGCCGACCGTGCCCCTGGGCGCGATGCCGACGATCACGACCTGCCCGCCCTCGACCACCGAGTCGCGAGCCACCTCGAAGGTCGCCACCCGGCCCAGCGCTTCGAACGCGACGTCCACGCCGCGGCCACCGGTGATCTCCCGGATCGCCTGCGGCGCGTCGGCCTCGGCCGAGTTCACGGTGTGGGTCGCGCCGAGCTCGCGCGCCGCGGCCAGCTTCTCCTCGCTGATGTCCACGGCGACGATCACCGAGGCGCCGAAGGTCGCGGCGAGCTGGATCAGCGCGGAGCCGACCCCGCCCGCGGCGACCACCGCGACGGTGTCGCCGACCCGGACGTCGGCGGCGTGCCGGAGCGCGCCGTAGGCGGTCATCGTCGAGCAGCCCACCGAGGAGACGTCGGCGAGCTCGACCCCGTCGGGCACCTTGAACACCGAGGACGCCGTGGTCACCGAGCGCTCGGCCAGCCCGCCCTGCGAGTACATCCACACCGGCTCGCCGCCTGCCCGGAACAGCCGGGTGCCGCCGTCGTAGAGCTGGCCCTTCGCGCGGTTGTAGGCGAAGAACCGCTCGCAGATCTCCTCGTCGCCGCGCGCGCAGTTGCGGCACCGGCCGCACGGCATGATGAAGCTGGTGACCACCCGGTCCCCCACGGCCAGCTCCGAGACCTCGGGCCCGACTTCCGAGACCACCCCGGCGACCTCGTGCCCGAGCACCGACGGGGTCGGGAACGGCAGTTCCCCCTTGAGCACGTGCAGGTCCGAGTGGCACGCCCCGCAGGAGGTCACGTCGATGGCGACCTCGCCGGCGAGCGGCCGGGGGTCGGCGAGTTCTTCGATCCGCATCGGTTCGTTCACGGCGGTGTGCACGGCGGCGCGCATCCGGGACCTCCAGCTCGGACCGTCCAGTCGGTATGACCGGGATCGAAGCTAACCCGGTGCGGCCGCTCGCACCAGAGCCCGAACCCGGCACGGCCGGTTCAACTGCGCGTCGGCTGATCGTGGCCACCCGGACGTCGCACTGGATTACAACGTCCGCATGAACCTCGGACGCCGCACCCTGCTCACCGGCACCGGCGCGCTCGCCGCCGGACTGCTCCTGCCTTCCGGCCCGGCCTTCGCCCGCCCCGACCGCCCGCGCCTGACCCACGGGGTCCAGCTCGGCGACCCGCGCCCCGACGGCGCCGTCGTCTGGACCCGGGCCGACCGCCTGTCCCGGATGTTCGTCGAGATCAGCACCCGCCCCGACTTCCGGGACGCCCGGCGCGTCCCCGGCCCGTGGCTCACGCCCGAGACCGACGGCACCGGCGAGGTGCGGATCGACGGGCTGGCGCCGGGGCGCGAGGCGTTCTACCGCGTCGTCGCCCAGGACCCGGACGGCCGGGTCGACAGCGAGCCGCTGACCGGCAGCTTCCGCACGGTCCCCAACGGGCCGCGGGACATCCGCTTCCTGTGGTCCGGTGACGTCGTCGGTCAGGGCTTCGGCATCAACCCCGACCTCGGCGGCATGACCATCTACTCCGCCATGGCCGACCGGAACCCGGACTTCTTCCTGCACAGCGGCGACACCGTCTACGCCGACGGGCCGCTGAAGGAGACCGTGACCCTGCCCGACGGCCGGGTGTGGCGCAACGTCGTGACCCCGGAGAAGTCGAAGGTCGCCGAGACCCTGGCCGAGTACCGGGGCCAGTTCGCCTACAACCTGCTCGACGACAACTTCCGCGCGTTCGCCGCGAAGGTCCCGCAGCTGGTGCAGTGGGACGACCACGAGGTGACCAACAACTGGTACCCCGGCGAGATCCTGGACCGGCCCGAGTACACCGAGAAGCGCGTCGACGTCCTGGCCCAGCGCGGGTTCCAGGCGTTCCACGAGTGGCAGCCGGTGCGGCACCAGGACGCCGTCGACGGCCGGGTGTACCGCAAGGTCTCGCACGGTCCGCTGCTCGACGTCTTCGTGCTCGACATGCGCAGCTACCGCGACCCGAACTCGGCGGGCACCAAGCCCGAGCGGATCCTGGGCGAGCGGCAGGCGCGCTGGCTGGTCGAGGAGCTGTCCAGCTCGCGCGCGACCTGGAAGGTGATCGCCTCGGACATGCCGATCGGCATCGTCGTGCCGGACGGCGACAAGATCGAGGGCGTCGCCAACGGGCAGCCGGGCGCGCCGAACGGCCGAGAGGCCGAGCTGGCGTGGGTGCTCCAGGAGATCAGCCGCCGCGGGATCGCCAACACCGTGTGGCTCACCGCCGACGTGCACTACACCGCCGCGGTCCACTACTCGCCGGAGCGCGCCGCCTTCGACGGCTTCGACCCGTTCTGGGAGTTCGTGTCCGGCCCGCTCAACGCGGGCGCGTACCAGCCGAACAAGCTCGACCCGACCTTCGGGCCCGAGTACGTCTTCGCCTCCACGCCCAACCGGCTCGGCGCCTCGCCGATGGAGGGCTTCCAGCACTTCGGCGAGGTCAACATCGAGGCCGGTACCGGTGTGCTGCGCGTCGACCTGCGCGACATGACGGGCAAGTCGCTGTGGAGCAAGGCGCTCGATCCGCGGCGCTGACCGGGCGGCCCGCGCTCGCCGCGCCACGGGGCGTCGGCCTGCCGACGCCCCGTGAGGGCGGTCGCACCTGCGCCGATACCCTGGCGGGCAAATCGGGCGCGGGGTGAGCGCCCAGGCACAGAAGGAGACAATCGTGAGTGAGCGCACGCTCGTCCTGATCAAGCCCGACGGCGTCGAGCGCGGCCTGGTCGGCGAGGTCATCAACCGGATCGAGCGCAAGGGGCTGAAGCTGGTGGCGCTGGAGCTGCGCCAGGTCGAGCAGCAGCTCGCCGAGCAGCACTACGCCGAGCACGACGGCAAGCCGTTCTTCGGCAGCCTGCTGGAGTTCATCACCTCCGGCCCGGTCGTGGCCGCGGTCGTCGAGGGCCCGCGGGCGATCTCGGCGTTCCGCCAGCTCGCGGGCGGCACCGACCCGGTCGACAAGGCCGCGCCGGGCAGCATCCGCGGCGACTTCGGCCTGGAGGTCCAGTTCAACCTCGTGCACGGCTCGGACTCGGCCGAATCCGCGGCCCGCGAGATCAAGCTCTGGTTCCCGGAGCTCTGAGCGCGGTGACCGGCGACGAGTTCGTGACCGGCCCGCACCGGGTCGACACCCCGCACCCCGGCCTGGTCCACGCGCTGGCCGACCTGTGGGGTCAGGTCACGATCGCGGGCGGCGGGGTCGGTTTCGGCCCGGCCGACCCGGTCGAGGAGGTGCGCGCGGCGGCGAGCTCGGTGATCGACGACGTCGCAGCCAGGCGCGCCCACCTGATCACCATCGGCCGCAGCCACGAGCTGGTCGGCGCGGCGGTGCTGGTGCCCGGCCGGTACCCGGTGTCGCGGCACACCGCCGAGCTGTCGCTGCTCATGGTCCACCCGGACCTGTGGGGCAGGGGCTGGGGCAGGCAGCTGGTCGAAGCCGCGGTCTCGCAGGCGCGGGCGATCGGTGTGGAAAAGCTCGAACTCGTCGCCCGCAGCGGCGCCGGCCTTGAGGAGTTCTACACCGCGCTGGGCTGGGTGGAGAGCGGTCGCTGGCCCGGCTCGGTCCGCGTCGCCGAAGGCGACGACCGGGACCGCGTCTGGTTCACCCGCGATGTCTGAGCCCGCGGTGGGGGAGTGCGGCACCGGCACCGCACTCCCGGCTCGCTCCGGGCGCCACGTACGCTGAAACGGTGAGTGCGGAGTCCGTTTTCGACCGCTTGGAGCCGTTGCTGCCGCGCGTCTCCAAGCCCGTGCAGTACGTCGGCGGAGAGCTGAACTCGACCGTCAAGGACTGGGACGAGACCACCGTCCGGTGGTGCCTGATGTATCCCGACGCCTACGAGGTCGGTCTGCCGAACCAGGGCGTCATGATCCTCTACGAGATCCTCAACGAGTTGCCCGACGTGCTCGCCGAGCGCACCTACGCGGTGTGGCCGGATCTCGAAGCCCTGATGCGCGAGCACGGCATCCCGCAGTTCACCGTCGACAACCACCGCCCGGTCGGCGCCTTCGACGTCCTCGGCGTCAGCTTCGCCACCGAGCTCGGCTACACCAACCTGCTCGCCGCGCTGGACCTCGCGGGCATCCCGCTGCACGCCGTCGACCGCACCGACGACCACCCGATCGTGCTGGCGGGTGGGCACGCGGCGTTCAACCCCGAGCCGATCGCCGACTTCCTCGACGCCGCCGTGCTCGGCGATGGCGAGGAAGCCGTCCTGGAGATCACCGAGGCGATCCGCGCCTGGAAGGCCGAGGGCGAGCCGGGCGGCCGGGACGAGCTGCTGCTGCGGCTGGCCGAGAGCGGCGGCGTGTACGTGCCGAAGTTCTACGACGTCTCCTACGGCGAGGACGGCGCGATCGCGTCGGTCGTGCCCAACCACGAGCGCGTGCCGTACCGGGTGTTCAAGCGCACCACGATGGAGCTCGACGACTGGCCGTACCCGAAGAAGCCGCTGGTCCCGCTGGCCGAGAGCGTGCACGAGCGGATGAGCGTGGAGATCTTCCGCGGCTGCACCCGCGGCTGCCGGTTCTGCCAGGCGGGGATGATCACCCGGCCGGTCCGCGAGCGGTCCATCGAGGGCATCGGCGAGATGGTGCAGCGGGGGCTGGAGGCGACCGGGTTCGAGGAGGTCGGGCTGCTGTCGCTGAGCTCGGCCGACCACTCCGAGATCGCCGACATCACCAAGGGCCTGGCCGACCGCTACGAGGGCACCAACACCGGGCTGTCGCTGCCGTCGACCCGGGTCGACGCGTTCAACATCGACCTGGCCAACGAGCTGTCCCGCAACGGCCGCCGGTCCGGGCTGACCTTCGCGCCGGAGGGCGGCAGCGAGCGGATCCGCCGCGTGATCAACAAGATGGTGTCGGAGGAGGACCTGATCCGCACCGTCTCGGCGGCCTTCGCCAACGGCTGGCGGCAGGTCAAGCTGTACTTCATGTGCGGTCTGCCGACCGAGACCGACGAGGACGTCCTGCAGATCGCCGAGATGGCCAAGGAGGTCATCCGGGCGGGCCGCCAGGCGGCGGGGCGCAAGGACATCCGGTGCACCATCTCCATCGGCGGTTTCGTGCCCAAGCCGCACACGCCGTTCCAGTGGGCGTCGCAGTGCGACCCGGACACCGTCGACGAGCGGCTGCGCAAGCTGCGGCAGGCGATCAACTCCGACCGCGGCCTCGGCCGCAACATCGGCATGCGCTACCACGACGGCAAGCCCTCGCTGGTCGAAGGACTGCTGTCCCGGGGCGACCGCCGCATCGGGCGCGTGATCGAGCGGGTCTGGCGCGAGGGCGGCAAGTTCGACGGCTGGAACGAGCACTTCTCCTACGACCGCTGGGTGGAGTGCGCGCAGGCCGAGCTGGAACCGCTCGGGGTGGACCTGGACTGGTTCACCACCAGGGAGCGCGGCGAGGGCGAGGTCCTGCCCTGGGACCACCTCGACTCGGGCCTGGACAAGGAATGGCTGTGGGCCGACTGGCAGGACGCCCTCGACGCCCGCGAGCAGGACGACTGCCGCTGGACCCCGTGCTTCGACTGCGGGGTGTGCCCGACCATGGGCACCGACATCGAGGTCGGTCCGACCGGCCGCAAGCTGCTGCCGATCTCGCCGGTCGGGCAGGGCTCCCCGATCGGCAATTCGTCCTTGTAGGGATTCCCGAGGAGATCGCCGGACCTCAGCCGGTGGCGGCTCGGTAGGCGTCGACCAGGCCGTGGCCGTAGAAGCCGTTGTAGGTCGCGAAGCCGCGGCAGAGCGCGTCCTGCGAGGTGTCGGCGTTGAGGTCGTAGTCGGCCGGGCAGCCCAGCGGCTTCGCCTGCTGCGCCAGCAGCTCCGCGAGTTCCCGCGGCCCGGCCGAGGGGTGCCGCGACGCCAGCAGCGCGGCCACCCCGGAGGCGTGCGGCGCCGCCATCGACGTGCCGCAGGCGGTGTCGTACCCGCCGCCGGGCACCGTCGACAGCACGCACCCGGTCCGGACGTCCCCGCCGGGCGCGGCGACGTCGACCACGCCGAGGCCGTACGAGCTGTACCCCGCCTTGACCTGGTCGGGGCTCACCGCCGACACGCCGATCACGTCCTCCAGACCGGCGGGCACCGTGGCGCAGTTCGGCCGCCGCCCGGCGGCGAGGTCGAGCTGGTCGTTCCCGGCGGCGGCGACGGTCAGCACGCCCTCGCCGGTGGCGTGGCCGACTGCCCGGCGCAGCGCCTCGCGCGGCACCGGCGACCCGCTCCCGGTGCAGCCCTGCTGGGCGGACTCGACCAGGAAGCTGCTGTTGACCACGCGGATGCCGTGGTCGGCGGCCCACATGAACCCGCACACCGCGTACTCGGGATGCACGTAACCCTCTTCGTCGACCACCCGCACCGACGCCACCCGCACGCCGGGCGCGATCCCGGTGCTGCCAAGCCCGTCGTCGGCGGCGGCGATGATGCCCGCCACGTGCGTCCCGTGGGCGGCTCCGCGGGTGCGCGGGGTCCAGGCAGGCTGTTCGGGCGTGAGGCAGTCGGCCGAGCGAGCGGGGTCGAAGGCAGCGGCGAGTTCCGGGTGCTCGTGGTCGACCGCCGAATCCAGCACACCCACCACGACGTCCGGGCTGCCCCGGGTGACCGCGCGGGCCTCCGGCGCGCGCACCGCCTCGGCGTTCCACTGCGGATCGGCCGCGAGCTCGCCACCGAACCCGGAGGCACCGCCGTCCTCCCGCACCGCGCCTTCCGCGCTGTAGGCGCGCTCGCCGCCGATCAGCTGCGCGAACCGGGGATCGGCGGAATCGACCACGCCGACCCCGATCGGCTGGTAGTAGGCCGCGAGCGTTCCGCACCGGTCCGAGGTCTCCGCACCGGCGTCGGCACCGCTGGTCTCGGGCGCGAACAGCACCACGTAGCGCAGGTTCGGTCCGCTGCCGGTGCAGGACGGCTCACCCGCGGCGACGGGCCCGAGCAGAGCGGCCAGCACCGCGAGGACGATCACCAGGCACAGGCGCCGGAGACGTGCGACCCCCATCAGTGCTCCTATAACCCCGGGCTCCCATCAACCCTGGGCTCCCATGACTAACCCCGGGCTCCCGTGTAACTCTGGGCTCCCGTGACGCTGCCGGTGCGCGAACCCCCGGACGTTAACCAGCTCGCGGTCGCCCGAACAAGTGCTGTCCGCCAAGTGCCGTCCGCTCCCGGCACCTTCCTGGCCGCACCGGGGGAGCCCTTGTCACACTTGCGGTTGTAGCGGCAAGGATCGGCGACGGCCGGCAGGGCGTCGACGACACGTGCGGGAGGGCATTCTGAGTCGGCAAGATCAACCCAACCCCTCGGCGCCTCCGGTGCAGAAGCTGCGGCTGCGCTACGCCAAGCGCGGCCGGCTGCGCTTCACCTCGCACCGGGATCTGGCCCGTGCGTTCGAACGCGCGCTGCGGCGCGCGGGCGTTCCGATGGCCTACTCGCAGGGCTTCAGCCCGCATCCGAAGGTGTCGTGGTCGGGCGCGGTGCCGACCGGTGTGTCCAGCGAGGCCGAGTACGTCGAGCTCCAGCTGGTCCGCCGGGTCGAACCGGAGGTGCTTCGCCGCGAGCTGGACGCGGCGCTGCCGGAGGGCGTCGACCTGCTGGAGGCGGTCGAGGCCGGGCCCGGTTCGCTGGCCGAGCGCCTGCAGGTCAGCCGGTGGCGGATGGAGATCCCCGGCGTGAGCACCGACGACCTGCGCGATGCCGTCGCCAAGCTGCTCGCGGCCGACAGCGTCGAGGTGGAGCGGATGACCAAGGACGGCCGCCGCAGCATCGACGCGCGGGCCGCGCTGGTCGACGCCGAGGTTCTCGACGGTCCCGATCCGACTGCGCTGAGTGACCGGATTCGCTCCGTCACCGCCCAGGTGGACGATTGGCCGAGGGAGCCCGAACCGTATGGGATACTTGTAACGGTCGTGCGGCAGACAACACCGGTCGTACGGCCCGACGACGTACTGAGCGCCCTCCAGGTCGTCGCCGGTCTGGCGCCGTCGGCCGCTCTGCGAGCGACCCGGCTGGCGCAAGGCAGGCTCGACGACTCCGGAGGGCTTGCCGACCCGTTGGCCCAGGACTCAGGCGGCGGCCGGAGTCCGGCGGGGGTGCCCGCGGCTGGATGACGGGCGGCGCGGACGTCGTCGGACCCACCGTGTGACTTCCCGGATCACCACGAACCGGGGCGGAGGGGACACAAGAGAATTGCCGTCGCCGCGCCGGCGACGGAGACCGAAGAACGCACATGCCTCTGTGCGGCTCGCGTCCAAGGACGCGCCCGGGGGCGGAGGAGCTGGATGTTGAACACGGATACGCCCGCTGGAAGCGCCAGCGGGCCATCGACCACACCTACCCGGGAAGACCAGGGGACGTTCGAACTGCCCGCCAAGCTGCGCGTGCACGCGCTGGCCAAGCTGCTGGGCTCCAGCAGCCGGGAGATCATCACGACGCTGGAGTCGCTGGGCGAGTCGGTGCGCAGCGCGCAGTCGAACATCACCCGCGAAGTCGCGATGCAGGTCGTGCGGACCCTGCACCCGGAGCAGATCGAGGAGGCCGGGCAGAAGGAGGCGCCCGCCGCCGAGGAGGCTCCCGCCGAGCAGGCACCGGCCGAGGCCGCGCAGCCGAAGGCGGGGCAGACGGCCGCTGAGACCGAGCAGTCGAAGGCCGCGCAGGCACCGACCAGGACCGAGCAGGCATCGGCCAAGCCTGAGCAGGCGCCCGCCAGGACTGAGCAGGCGTCGGCCAAGCCTGAGCAGGCACCTGCCAAGACCGAGCAGGCGCCCGCCGAGAGCAAGCAGCCCAAGGCGGAGGAAGCGCCCGCCGCGGCTGAGCAGCCCGAGCAGCCGAAGGCCGATGAGGTGCCCGCCGCGCCCGCGCCCGCCGGTTTCCTCGCCGCGCAGGAGCCCGAGCAGCAGGCAGCACCGGGCCTGACCCCGGTCTTCGCCCCGCCGCAGGCGATGTTCCTGGCACCGGAGCCGCAGGCCGCCCCGGCGAAGCCGGAACCGGCCGCTCAGCCGGAGCCGAAGGCGGCCGAGCCGGAGGCGCAGCCCGCGCCGGAGGCGGAGTCGGCCGAGGCAGGCGAGGAGGATGCCGAGCAGGGCGGCAGGCGCCGCCGCAGGCGGGGACGCCGGGGTCGCGGCCGGGGCCGCGGCGCCGAGGGCGAGCAGAGCGAGCCGTCGGCCGAGGAGCCGGAGGCGAAGGAGACCGCGGAGCAGGGCGGCAAGGACGAGCAGGCCGAGCCCGCCGAGGAGGCGGAGCCTGCCGAGGCCGGTGGCGAGGAGGAGTCCTCCGAGGGCAGCCGCCGCCGTCGCCGCCGGAGGCGGCGCAAGGGCTCGTCCGACGACGACAGCGGCGCCCGCGAGGACGACCCGCCGAACACCGTCGTCCACGTCCGCGACGGCCAGCCGGAGGGCCGCCAGGACAGCAGCGACGACGAGGTCCGCGCGGTCAAGGGCTCGACCCGCCTGGAGGCCAAGCGCCAGCGCCGCCGCGACGGCCGGGAGGCCGGACGCCGCCGCGCCCCGGTGCTGTCGGAGGCGGAGTTCCTGGCCCGCCGCGAGTCGGTGGACCGCCGGATGGTCGTCCGGGAGAACGGCGACCAGACCCAGATCGCGGTGCTGGAGGACAACGTCCTCGTCGAGAACTTCGTGACCTCCGCGGGCACCGGCTCGCTGGTCGGCAACGTCTACCTGGGCCGCGTGCAGAACGTGCTGCCCAGCATGGAGGCCGCGTTCGTCGACATCGGCCGCGGCCGCAACGCGGTGCTCTACGCCGGTGAGGTCGACTGGGACGCGGCCGGCCTGGCGGGCAAGGCGCGCCGGATCGAGCAGGCGCTGTCCACCGGTGACAGCGTGCTGGTGCAGGTCACCAAGGACCCGGTCGGCCACAAGGGCGCCCGGCTGACCACCCAGATCAGCCTGCCCGGCCGGTTCCTGGTCTACGTGCCCGGCGGCGGCGCGACCGGCATCAGCCGCAAGCTGCCGGACAACGAGCGCAAGCGGCTCAAGGAGATCCTCAAGCGGATCGTCCCGGAGAACGCGGGCGTGATCATCCGGACCGCGTCGGAGGGCACCAGCGAGGAAGCGCTGGACCGCGACGTGCGGCGGCTGCAGGCGCAGTGGGAGGTCATCAAGGAGAAGGCCGACACGCCGAAGGCCCAGGCCCCGCAGCTGCTCTACGAGGAGCCGGACCTGCTGATCAAGGTCGTGCGCGACCTGTTCACCGAGGACTTCTCGGCGCTGACCGTCCAGGGCAACGACGCCTGGGACACCATCGACGCCTACGTCAAGCACGTCGCCCCGGACCTGGCCAGTCGGCTGACCAAGCACGTCGGCAAGAACGACGTGTTCACCGAGCAGCGGATCAACGAGCAGATCGCCAAGGCGCTGGACCGCAAGGTCTGGCTGCCCTCGGGCGGCTACCTGGTCATCGACCGCACCGAGGCGATGACGGTGATCGACGTCAACACCGGCAAGTTCACCGGCTCCGGGGGCAACCTGGAGGAGACGGTCACCCGCAACAACCTGGAGGCGGCCGAGGAGATCGTGCGCCAGCTCCGGCTGCGCGACATCGGCGGCATCATCGTCATCGACTTCATCGACATGGTGCTGGAGTCCAACCGCGACCTGGTGCTGCGGCGGCTCACCGAGTGCCTGGGCCGGGACCGCACCCGCCACCAGGTCGCCGAGGTGACCTCGCTGGGCCTGGTGCAGATGACCCGCAAGCGGGTCGGCACCGGCCTGCTGGAGGCCTACAGCAGCACCTGCGAGCACTGCCGTGGCCGGGGCCTGCTGGTCTCGACGGACCCGGTCGTGCACACCCACACCAACGGCAACGGCGGTGGCGGCAACGGCGGTGGTGGCGGTGGCCGCAAGCGGCACCGCGGCAAGCAGCAGGAGGCGGAGGCTCCCGCCGCCGAGGCCCCGCAGGTCAAGGCGGAGCCGGTCGCCGCGCCGGAGCCGGTCGCCGCGGCTGAACCCGCGGTGAAGGCTGAACCGGCGGCGAAGGCCGAGCCCGTCGCGGCGGAGCCGGAGGCGAAGCCCGCTGCCAAGGCGGAGCCGGTCGCTGAGGCGAAGCCTGTTGCTGAGGCGAAGCCCGCTGCGGAGACGAAGTCGGCTGGTGAGGCGAAGCCGGTTGCGGAGCCGGTCGTCGAGGCGAAGCCCGCTGCCGCGGCGGAGCCGGTCGCGCCGGTGGAGCAGCCGAAGGCGGCGGAGCCCGAGCGGCCGAAGGCCGAGCAGCCGAAGGCCGAGGAGCCGGAGGCGAACGGCCGTCCGCGACGGCGGAAGGTGAGCCGCCCCGCGGGCAGCGCGGGCGCACCGGCCGCGCCGGTGGTGCTCGCCGTCCCGGCGAAGCCGGCGGAGCCGGCCGACAACGGCGCCCCGGCGCCGGAGCCGGCGATCGCGGCAGTGTCGCGCCGCTCGCGGCGCTCCGCGTCGCGCCCGGCGGGGCCGCCGGTCGACGGCGGGAACTGACACGAGGCGCGATGGCCGATTCGTTCAAGAGCGGATCGGCCATCGCGCTCTACGGTCGGCGCATGACTCGCTTCACCGCTGACCGCCTGGCCGCTGCCGAAGACCTGGTGTGGCTGACCGCCCGAGTGCTCGAACAGCGCCGCTTCGAATTCCTCTTCTCCCATGGCGACGCCGATGCCGTCGTCGCGGCGCTGGAGCCGTACCGCTGCGCCGACGGCGGGTTCGGCTACGGCCTGGAGCCCGACTCGCGCGGCCCGGTCAGCCAGCCGCTGCACACGTTCACGGCGCTGTCGATCCTCGCCGAGGTCTCGCGGCCGGTTCCCGCCGGAGTCCTCGAACACCTGACCTCGATCACCACGCCGGACGGTGGCGTTCCGGGCGTTCTCCCGAGCCTCGCGCGGTACCCGCACGCCCCGTGGATGCCGGTCGACGACGATCCGCCAGGTGCCCTGCTCACCACCGCGCTGCTCGCCGGGGTCCTGCACGGGCACGGCGTCGAGCATCCGTGGCTGACCCGCGCCTCGGAGTTCTGCTGGAACCGGATCGACGCGCTGGACGAGACCCACCCCTACGAGGTCCAGGCGGCGCTGACCTTCCTCGACCACGTGCCCGACCGGTCCCGCGCGGAGTCGGCGGCCGGGCGGCTCGGCGAACTCGTGCGGGACCAGCGGCTCGCCGTGCTCGACCCGGCACGCCCCGAGGACGCGCGGCTCGCGCCCGGGTACGCCCCCGGCGAGCTGCACCACGTCTACGACTACGCCAAGACGCCGACCAGCCTGGGCTGCTCGTGGTTCTCCGGTGCCGAACTGGCCCGCAGCCTCGACCACCTCGCTCAAGCGCAGGAGGAGGACGGCGGCTGGCCGGTCCGCTGGCGCCGGTGGTCGCCGGGGGCCCACCTCGAATCCCGCCCGGTGGTGACCATCGAAGCCCTCTCGATCCTGCGCGCGCACGACTGACTTGCCCGGCCTCGCCCGCCGGTGTTGGGTGAACCGCAGCGGCGAGGAGGGGCGGCGCAGATGACGAAGGTGACTTCCCGGGACGGCACCACCATCGCCTACGAGCGGACCGGCAGCGGCCCCGCGCTGGTCCTGGTGGCGCCCGCACTGCAGAACCGCTCGGCCGCGGTCGTCCTGGCGGAGCTGCTGTCGGAGCGGTTCACCGTCTACAACTACGACCGCCGCGGCCGGGGCGAGAGCGGTGACACCGCGCCGTACGCGGTCGAGCGCGAGATCGAGGACCTGGACGCGGTGATCGCCGAAGCCGGCGGCTCCGCCTGCGTCTACGGCAGTTCCTCAGGTGCGGTCCTCGCCTTCCGCGCGGCGACGGCCGGATCGCGCATCACGCGACTGGCGATGTTCGAACCGCCGTTCGTCGGCAGCTCGTCGGGCATGGTGCGGCGCTACGCCGACCTGATCGAGGCCGGTGACCGCGAGGGCGCGCTGGAGCACCTGCACCGGGCGATCGGGGTGCCGGAGGGGATCGTGCGCAGGCTGCCCGACTCGCCGACGTGGCCGGTGATGAAGGCGATGGCGCACACGATGCTCTACGACTTCGCGATCACCAGCGACGACGACGGCGCGGTCCCGGTGCAGCGGCTCGCCGCGATCATCACCCCGACCCTGGTGCTGGCCAGCGAGGGCAGCTCCGACCTGCTGCGCGACGCGGCCTCGGCGACCGCAGAAGCCCTGCCCGCCGGCACCTACCGCTGCCTGCCCGGCCAGTGGCACGGGGTGCCCGAGGAGGCGCTGGCCGCGGAGCTGGCGGACTTCTTCACCACGAGCTGAGCAGGGCGGCGGGCGGCAGCCCGGCGAGCCTGCGGAACTCGCGGGTCATGTGCGCCTGGTCGGCGTAGCCCGCGGCGGCGGCGAGGTCGGCGAGGCCGCCTCCGGCGCCGAGCCGCAGCGCTCGCCGGAGGCGGAGCACGGCGGCGAGGGTTTTGGGGCCGTAGCCGACGGCGGCGGTGAAGCGGCGGCGGAGCTGCCGTTCGGAGAGGCCGAGCGCGTCCGCGAGGCCGGGGACCGGAGGCGGCCGGAGGCCGGCGAGGGCGGCGACCGCCGCGTCGATGGCGGGGTCGCGCGCGAAGCGCGGGAGCAGCCGGAGGGCGAGGTCTTCGAGGACCAGGGCGGACTCGGGCGCGGTGGTGGTGGCGTGGAGCCGGTCCAGCAGTCCGGTCGCGCGGGAGCCCCACACTTCGGGCAGCGGGACCTGGTCGTCGAGGAGTTCCGAGGTCGGTGTCGCGCCGAGCAGCAGGCCGGCCGCTCCCGGGCGCATCCGGACGCCGCCGGCCGCCGTGCCGGGTGGGAGGTCGACGAGCCGGGGCCCGCTGTCCGGGCCGGCCAGTTCCAGCCGCCCGCCGATCCAGATCAGGTCGACGCAGCCGTCCGGGATGATCCGCTGCTCGTGCCCGGAGGCGGACTCGTGGGTCCACACGCAGGTGACCGGACCCGCGAGCTCGGGTCGGGGAGCGCGTTCCTGGTACCTGGCCACAGCGGCGATTGTGCCCCATCGACGAGACAAGTTTGCTCAACTGTGCTAATTTTTGCTCATGCGAGCAAAGTCGTTCACGGAGGAGCGCCGCCGGGCGCAGATCGTCGAGGCCGCGATCGACACGATCGCCGAGCTCGGCTACGCCCGGACCTCCTTCGGGCAGATCGCCAAGCGCGCCGGGCTGAGCAGCACCGGGATGATCTCCTACCACTTCCGGAACAAGGCCGAGCTGATGAACCAGGTCGTCAGCGACGTCTACGCGGTGGCCACCGGGATCGTCGGCGCGCGGATCGACGAGGCACCCACGCCGGGCGGGCAGCTCCGCGCGTTCATCGAGGCGAGCGTGCGCTTCTACCGCACGCACCACCGGCACATGCGCGCGCTGACCGAGATCTGGCTGGCCGAGCGCTCGGAGGAGCGCGCGGTCCCGCACCAGCAGGAGCTCCAGGCGCTGCAAGGGATCTTCCGCGCGGGCCAGCGGTCCGGGGAGTTCCGCGACTTCTCGCCGGAGGTGATGGCCGTCGCCCTGCGCCACGCGCTCGACGGCGTCGCGCTGCACCTCGGTGCCGATCCCGACGCCGACCCGGACCGCTACGCCGACGAGCTCGTGACCCTGTTCGACCTGGCCACCAGGAAGGAACCGCGATGACTCCGGAGAGCATCGTGACCGTCGACTCCGGCCGCCTGCGCGGTCTGGTCCGCGACGACCACCGGCTGTTCCAGGGGATCCCCTACGCCGCGCCGCCGGTCGGCGAGCTGCGCTGGCGCTCCCCGCAACCGCCGCAGCCCTGGGCGGACGTCCGCGACGCCACCGAGCCGGGCAGCCCGTGCCCGCAGACGGCGCAGGTCTTCGCCGGCATCTCCAGCCTCGACGAGGACTGCCTCAGCCTGAACGTGACCACCCCGAACACCCCCGGCCGCAAGCCGGTCATGGTGTGGCTGCACGGAGGCGGCGGCGCCAACGGCGAGGGCGCGATCTTCGACGCGCGGCGGCTCGCCGTGCGCGAGGACGTCGTCGTGGTGACGCCGAACTCGCGGCTGGGCATCTTCGGCTACTTCGGCTGGCCCGGGCTGGAGGGTGGCGGCGGCTTCGGGCTGGAGGACCAGCAGGCCGCGCTGCGCTGGGTCCGGCGCAACATCGCCGCGTTCGGCGGAGATCCGTCCAACGTGACCTTGTTCGGCGAGTCCTACGGCGGTTTCAACGTCTGCGCGCATCTCGTGTCGCCGTCGGCGGCGGGGCTGTTCGACCGCGCGATCGTGCAGAGCGGGTTCGCGCTCATGGACGCCCCGGCCAACACGTGGATGCCCGGTCAGCCCCCGATGCCGACGATGTGGACGTCCGCCGAGGAACTGCACGGGCTCGCCGAGCACGTCGTGGGCCAGGCCGGGTGGATCGACCCCGGTAGCGATCTGCCCGCGCTGGACCAGCTCCGCCGCGTCCCGGTCAGCGAACTCCTGGAGTACTCGGCGTACTTCAGCCGCCCCTCCTTCGGAAACGGGGTGCTCCCCGAACTGCCCGACGACGCGCTGCGGGCAGGTCGTTTCCACCGCGTGCCGATGATCGCGGGCGGTACCCGCGACGAAGCCCGCCTGTTCGTGGCGCTGTTCTTCGACGTCAACGCCGACAGCTACCGGCAGCTGCTCGCCGAGTCCTTCGGCGCCGATGCCGACCGGGTCGCCCTGGAGTACCCGCCGGGGGAGAACCCGGCACTGGCGTGGGCCGACATCACCGGCGACCGGGCCTGGGCGCTGTCCACATGGGACTTCGCGCACGCGCTCGCCCCGCGCGTTCCCACCTACTTCTACGAGTTCGCCGACCGCTCCGCCCCGCCGATCGTGCCGTTCCCGGAGGGCTTCCCGCCCGGCGCGCACCACTCCGCCGAAGTGGCCTACCAGTTCGACCTGCGGGAACCGGCCGATCTCGACGCCGAGCAGTGGCGGCTCGCCGAAGCGATGAACGCCTACTGGGCCACGTTCGCGCGCACCGGCGACCCGAACCGGCCGGACCTGCCGAGCTGGCCGCGCTTCGACCCCGCCGACCCGCACACCCAGCGGCTCGCGCCCGGCCGGATCGGCGGCACCGACTTCCCCGCCGGACACCGGCTCGCCTTCTGGGAGAAGCTGCGGTGATCCTCGCCCTGCTGCTCGACCTCGTCCTGCCGGTCGCGGTCTACTACGGGCTGCGGTCGGCGGGCGTCGGGGAGGTCCCGGCGCTGGTCACCAGCGCGGTCGTGCCCGTCGTGCGCATCGCCCACGAGCTCCTGGTCCACCGCCGGGCCGACCCGCTCGCGGTGTTCGCGCTGGTCATGATCGCGGTGAGCCTGCTGCTGTCCTACGTCGGGGGCAGTCCCCGGACCCTGCTGGCCAGGGACGGCTGGCTGATGGCGGCGTGCGGGGTCGCGGTCCTCGCGACGCTGCGGCGCAGGCCGGTCGTGTTCACCCTCGGCCGGATGCTGGTCGCCCGCGCCGGGCACGGCGTCGAGGACTGGGACCGCAGGTGGTCCGGGTCCGCGCCGTTCCGCCGGGTCTGGCGGGTCCTGACCGCGGCGTGGGGGATCGCGCTGCTCGGCGCGGCGGCGGTGAAGGTCCTGATGGCCTACTCGCTGCCGGTCGACGTCGTGCCCGCGCTGACCACCGCGATGTGGCTGGCCGTGGTGGTGCTGCTCAACGTCGCCAGCCGGCTCTACCTGCGGCTGCCCCGGATCAGGCGGATCGTGGGCTGACCTCGTCGGCGGTGCTGCCTGCCACCAGCACGGTGATGTCCCGGTCGCGGCCGGTGCGGTGCAGCACCAGCTCGGCCAGCAGCCCCACCGACACCATCTGCACCGCGAAGATCTCCAGGAGCATCCCCAGCGTCAGCAGCGGCCGGGTGCCGATCGACTGCTCGGTGAACACCCACACGCCGGTGAGGTACAGCAGGATCAGCGTGCCGATGGTGCCCGAGAGCAGGCCCAGCCCGCCGAACAGGTGCGCGGGCCTGCGGCCGTAGCGGGTCAGGGTGACGACGGTCAGCAGGTCCAGCGCGCCGCGCACGTACCGCTCGAAGCCGTACTTCGACTTCCCGTGCAGGCGGGGCCGGTGGTTGACCGCCAGCTCGCGGACCTGGTAGCCGAGCTGGTGGGCCAGCGCCGGGATGTAGCGGTGCAGCTCCCCGTACAGCGGCACCCGCCGGTAGACCTCGGTGCGGGCGGCCTTGAGCCCGCAGTTGTGGTCCGCCAGCCGCAGCCCGGTGATCAGCCCGGTCATCCGGTTGAACAGCTTCGACGGCAGCCGCTTGCCCAGCGGGTCCTTGCGGTCGGCCTTGTGCCCGCTGACCAGGTCGGCCCCGTCGTCGAGCTGGTCGAGCAGCCGCGGGATCTCGGCCGGGTCGTCCTGCAGGTCGGCGTCGATGGTCACCAGCAGCTCGCCGCGCACCTCGGCCACCCCGGCGGCCAGCGCGGCGGCCTTGCCGAAGTTGCGGCGCAACCGGATGCCGCGGAAGCGGGGGTCGGCGGCGGCCTGCTCGGTGATCACCCGCCAGCTGTCGTCGGTGCTGCCGTCGTCGACCACCACCAGCTCCCAGCCGCGGTGCTGGGACTGCATGGCCGCGCGGATCTCGGTGAACAGCCTGGGCAGGCTCTCGGCCTCGTTCTTGGCCGGGGCCAGCAACGAGACGACGGGTCCGTTCATGATCGTTGCGGGCTTTCCGTGAGGGGCCGGATCCACCAGCCGTCGGGGAACTGGAAGGCGACCCGCAGCGGGCCGAGCTGGGCCGGGGCGACCGCCCGGAAGCCGAGCCCGATCTCGATGCCGATCGTCTGCGACTCGGCGTCGGCGCGCGGGATGCCGACCACGCCGCCGCCGACCACGGTGCCGGTCCGGTCCAGCACCGCCACGCACCGCGCCCGCTCGATCCCGGAGATCGCCCAGCCCTTGAGCATCCGCGCGCCGCCGGTGAGCTGGTCGGTCTCGACGTTGAGGATCACGTCCCGGCCGTCCCTGCCCGGTTCGCGGAAGCTGCCGATGCTCGGCGTCCGCCAGGTCGAGGTGTCCACCCGGGAACCGATGTTCACGCCGTCGCAGCCCAGGGAGAACTCGGGGGAGAACGGGTAGTGGCCCAGCGCCCGGAGCCGGGGCAGCAGCCGGTCCGGTTCGGGGAACCGGTCGGTGAAGGCGTCCGGGTGGCCGATGCGGGCGGCCACGGCGAGCAGGTTCTGGTTGGGCACGTCGTCGCGGACGGCCTGCGCCATCGGCGCGCCGAGCGCCACCGTGGCCAGCACCGTGCCGAACACCGCGACCCGCCGAAGGGCCGGCCAGCGGCCCCACGCCACGACGATCACCAGGAACGCGATCCACAGCGCGGCGGTCATGCTGTTGTACCGGCTCTGCAACCCGGCCGACTCGCCGAACGCGGCACGCGAACCGGAGATCATCACCGCGCAGCCGACCGCGTACACCGCCAGGCCCCACCACGCCGCGCTGCTCTCCCGGTGTTCCTGGGCGACCCGCGCGTGCATCGCCAGCACCGCGAGCCCGGCCACCCCGGCGATCACCGCGACCGCCGGTTCGGTGCCGGTCCACACCATGCCGAGCATGCTCAGCCCGGCCAGCAGCGCCTGGGCCGGGTCGTCGGTCGGCGACCCGCCGCCACCGCCCTGCGGTCCGCGCAGCACCAGCCACGCCGCGACGACCACGACCCCCACGGCCATCGGCGTGATCACCCGGCTCCTGCGCTCCCCGCGCAGCCACGCCATCAGGGCCAGCGCCGGCCACACCGCGAACGACGTGCCGTAGCTGATCGAAGCCAGCAGTCCCGCGACGACCGCCAGGCTCAACCACCCGCGCTGCATCGCCAGCAGCGCGGCGAGCACGAGCATCAGCGCCAGGATCCAGGACGCGCCGCTCATGGAGCGCACGTAGTTGTGGATGCCGTGCGGGTTGAACACCAGGGTCGAGGTGGCCACCACCAGCCCGGCCCGCTGCCAGCGGCCCAGCGAGCGGGGCAGCATCGCCCACACCAGCAGCACGGACGCGACGCCGAAGGCGACGATCAGCAGTCCCAGCGGCTGGTTGAGCCCGTTGCCGTAGCGGGCGCTGAGCCAGAACAGCAGGCTCGGCAGCACGAACGGGTGCTCGTTGCGGAACCCGAACAGGGCCTCCGGGCGCAGCGTCCCGTCGTCGTTGGTCAGGTCGAGCAGGACCCACCAGTAGTCGAAGAAGTGCATCTGCGGGTACCGCAGCACCTCGCGCAGCATCATCAGCGGGGGCACCGCGGCGAGCAGCCCGAGGAGCACCGGTCCGGCCCGCCCAATGCGCAGTCGCTCGAACCTCGATCCGGATGCGGTCGTCTCCTGCCGCGCCGCGACGTCCGATGCGATGTCGGTCACGCTCTGTTCCCCATGCTTCTCGGATTTCCCCGTGTCCGTGGTGGCCGGGGGCCCGCGTCGAGTCGCGATCGCCCACCGGCGGCGACTCACAGTAGCAAGGGTGGGTAGGTGCCGATCGGTCTCGACGACCGATTGGCGAAAGATTTCCACAGTCGATCTCCGGGCGGTCGATTTGACCGCCCGAACCGGCCGAACGTAGCCTTCCCCGGCCCGTCGCCGACGGGCATCGCCCCCGCGCAGCGCGGGAATCATCCATCACCGCCCGGCGCGGAGCCCGATCCGCCGGTCTGTATGATGGGTGGGAACTTCTCGCCGCCCGAGGCAGGCTGTCATGGCTTGACTTGGTTCGGTGAGAGCAAACGCCCTGCTCAGCCGCGGACGACCTCGGTCGGAAGCGGCCCGCCCACGAGAGACCTCAGCTGGGGGACCGGGCGACGAAGCGGGAACCCACCGAGATCCGGCGCGCCGGACGGCAGGAACCGGCCTCGTCGGCGAGGGCGTCAACAGCGAAACCGAGCAGCAGGAGACTTCCGACTCATGTACGCGATCGTCAAGACCGGCGGCAAGCAGTACAAGGTGGCTGTCGGGGATGTCGTCGAGGTCGAGAAGCTCGAAGGCGAGCCGGGCTCCGAGGTCACCTTCCCGGCGCTTCTGCTCGTCGATGGCTCCGATGTCACCGCCGACGCCGACGCACTGGCCAAGGTCTCGGTGACCGGGAAGCTGGTCGAGCAGACCAAGGGCCCCAAGATCCGTATCCACAAGTTCAAGAACAAGACCGGCTACCACAAGCGGCAGGGTCACCGGCAGAAGCTGACCCGCGTCGAGGTCACCGGCATCACCAAGTGAGGACCTGACTAGTCATGGCACACAAGAAGGGCGCATCCAGCTCTCGGAACGGCCGCGACTCGAACCCGAAGTACCTCGGGGTCAAGCGGTTCGGTGGTGAGGTCGTCAAGGCCGGTGAGATCATCATCCGCCAGCGCGGCACCAAGTTCCACCCCGGCCTCAACGTCGGCCGCGGTGGCGACGACACGCTGTTCGCGCTGTCCGCGGGCACGGTCGAGTTCGGTCGTACGCGCAACCGCAAGACCGTGAGCATCGTGCCGGCCGAGGCCTGACCCGGCTCTCGGCGCACCAGTACTTCCCGACGAGGGGCGGGTCCGGCCTTGGCCGGTCCTGCCCCTCGTCTTTTCTTGTCTTGGAGGCATCCGTGTCGCGGTTCGTCGACCGCGTGACCATCCACGTCGCGGCAGGCGACGGGGGCAATGGCTGCGCCTCGGTACACCGGGAGAAGTTCAAGCCGCTGGGCGGTCCCGACGGTGGCAACGGCGGCCGGGGCGGTGACGTCCGGCTCGTGGTCGATCGCGGCGTGCACACGCTGCTCGACTTCCACCACCGGCCGCACGCGCGCGCCTCCAACGGCAAGCAGGGCCGGGGCAGCATGCGCAACGGCGCGATCGGCGAGGACCTGGTCCTGCCGGTGCCGGACGGCACGGTCGTGCTCACTCCGGACGGCGAGGTGCTGGCCGACCTGGTCGGCATCGGCACCACCTTCGTCGCCGCCGAGGGCGGTCGCGGCGGGCTGGGCAACGCGGCGCTGGCGTCGAAGGCCCGCAAGGCGCCGGGCTTCGCCCTGCTCGGTGAGCCGGGCGAGGAGTTCGAGCTGGTCCTGGAGCTCAAGTCGGTCGCCGACGCCGGGCTGCTCGGGTTCCCCTCGGCGGGCAAGTCCTCGCTGATCTCGGTGCTCTCGGCGGCCAAGCCGAAGATCGCCGACTACCCGTTCACCACCCTGGTGCCCAACCTCGGCGTGGTCACCGCGGGCGAGACCGTCTTCACCGTCGCCGACGTGCCCGGCCTGATCCCGGGCGCGAGCCAGGGCAAGGGCCTCGGCCTGGACTTCCTTCGCCACATCGAGCGCTGCGCGGTGCTGGTGCACGTCGTGGACTGCGCCACCCACGAGCCGGGGCGCGACCCGCTGTCGGACGTCGACGCGCTGGAGACCGAGCTCGCCGAGTACACCCCGGCGCTGGCCGAGCACGGCGCGGGCGACCTGGCGTCGCGCCCGCGGCTGGTGGTGCTGAACAAGGTGGACGTGCCGGAAGCGCGCGAGCTGGCCGAGATGGTCCGCCCCGACCTGGAGGCGCGCGGCTGGCCGGTGTTCGAGGTGTCCACCGCCAGCCACGAAGGACTCCGCGAGCTGAGCTTCGCGATGGCCGAGGCGGTGCGCGAGTACCGCGCCGAGCAGCCCGAGCCGGAGCCGGCCCGGGTGGTCGTCCGGCCCGCGGGGGTGGACGACAGCGGCTTCACCGTCGAAGCGGATCCGGAGTTCGACGACGCGTTCGTCGTTCGCGGCGAGAAGCCCGAGCGGTGGGTGCGCCAGACCAACTTCGACAACGACGAGGCCGTCGGCTTCCTCGCCGACCGGCTGGCGAAGCTGGGCGTGGAGGAGGCGCTGGCCAAAAACGGCGCCCAGCCCGGCAGCCAGGTCACCATCGGGCAGATGACCTTCGACTGGGAGCCCTCGACCCCGGCCGGTGTCGCGGGCGTGCTCAGCGGGCGCGGCACCGACCTGCGGCTGGAGCAGACCGACCGGGTGTCGGCGGCCGACCGCAAGGCGGCCAAGAAGGCCCGCCGCACGTCGCTCGACGAGGAGGGCGGCTACGCCGGTGAGTGAGCTGCTCTCGCCCACCCGGCGGGCGATCGCGGCGGCGCGGCGCGTCGTGGTCAAGGTCGGGTCGTCCTCGCTGACGACGACCGAGGGCGGGCTGGACACCGGCAGGCTGGCCGGGCTGGTCGACAGCGTGGCCGACCGGGTCGGCCGGGGGGACCAGGTGGTTCTGGTGTCCTCCGGCGCGATCGCCGCCGGCCTCGCCCCGCTGGGGCTGGACCGCCGCCCCCGCGACCTGGCGACCCAGCAGGCGGCGGCCAGCGTCGGGCAGCAGTCCCTGGCCCACGCCTACGCGGAGTCGTTCACCCGCTACCGGCTCACCGTCGGCCAGGTGCTGCTCACCGCCGACGACGTGGTCCGCCGCTCGCACTACCGCAACGCCCAGCGCACGCTGAACCGGCTGCTGACGCTCGGCGTGGTCCCGGTGGTCAACGAGAACGACACCGTCGCCACCCACGAGATCCGCTTCGGCGACAACGACCGCCTCGCGGCGCTGGTCTCGCACCTGGTCGGCGCCGACGCGCTGGTCCTGCTGTCCGATGTGGACGCCCTCTACGACGGCGATCCCCGCCGCGGCGGGGCGTCGGCGATCCGCGAGGTCAACGGCGCGGCGGACATGGAGGGCGTCGAGGCGGGCAGCACCGGGGCTTCCGGGCTGGGCACCGGCGGCATGGCCTCGAAGGTCGAAGCGGCACGGGTCGCCTCCTCCGCGGGCATCCCGGTCCTGCTGACCTCCGCCGCCGAAGCCGCCCGCGCCCTCGGCACCGCCGATGTCGGCACCGCCTTCGCCGCGACCGGTTCGCGCCTGTCGGCCCGCCGCTTCTGGCTCGCGCACGCAGCCGACGCCACCGGCAGGCTGTGGCTGGACGACGGCGCGGTCGCGGCCGTGGTCAAGCGGCGCCGGTCGCTGCTGGCGGCGGGCGTCACCGCGGTCGAGGGCGCGTTCGACGGCGGTGACGTGGTGGAGCTGGTGAACCCGTCGGGTGCGGTCGTTGCCAGGGGAGTCGTCGGCTACGACGCCGAGGAGCTGCCCGAGCTGATCGGCCGGTCCAGCCACCAGCTGCCGCCCGAGCAGCGCCGCGAGGTCGTGCACGCCGACGACCTCGTCCCGCTGCGCTAGGCGGTTCGTATCCTCGTCGGCGTGGCGAACGATCACGTCGACGAGTTCGAGGCGCAGCGGCCGAGGCTGTTCGCCCTCGCCTACCGGCTGCTCGGTTCGGCGGGCGAGGCCGAGGACGCCGTCCAGGAGACGTTCCTGCGCTGGGACGCGGCCGACCGCGACGAGATCCGCGTCCCGGTCGCCTGGCTGACCAAGGTCGTCACCAACCTGTGCCTCAACCGCCTGGACTCGGCCCGCGCCCGGCGGGAGAACTACGTCGGCGTGTGGCTGCCCGAACCGGTGCTGACCGACTCCGAGCCGGGACCGCTGGCCACCGCCGAGCGGCGGGAGTCGGTGTCGCTGGCGATGTTGCACCTGCTGGAACGGCTGACCCCGCCGGAACGGGCGGTCTTCGTGCTGCGCGAGGCGTTCTCCTACCCCCACCGCGAGATCGCCGAGATCCTCGACATCACCGAGTCCAGCTCCCAGCAGCTGCTGCACCGCGCGTCCCGGCATCTCCAGGGCCGCCCGAGGTTCGAGCCGTCCGCCGACGCGCGCCGCGAGGTCGTCGAGCGCTTCCTGGACGCCGCGCGCGGTGGCGACATCGCCGCGCTGGAGCGGTTGCTCGCCGACGAGGTGGTGGCCTACGCGGACGGTGGCGGCAAGGCCAAGGCCGGGCGGTACCCGGTGCTCGGTTCGAAGAAGGTGGCGCGCTACATGGCGGGCTGGCTCAGAGTGCCGCTGCCCGGCTTGGAAATCCGCTTTGCCGAGATCAACGGCCAGCCCGGGATCCTCGGTGTGGTCGACGACCGGCTGCTGATCGCGGTGCTCGTGTTCGACACCGACGGCGAGCGGATCCACGGCCTCCACACCGTCGCGAACCCGGACAAGCTCGCCCACCTCGGCGCGCAGCTGTCGCTGATCCCGCGGTCGTGGAACGCGATGCTCTAGATCTGTCATGGATTCCGGTGCTGTCCGGTTCAGGTGGTGAACATCGACAGGCACGGGAACGGAGACGAACCATGGCACATCGCATCGTGGTGCTCGGCGCGGGCTACGCGGGGCTGACGGCGGCCCGCAGGCTGGCCGACGGCTTCCGGCGAGGTGACGTGCGGATCACCCTGGTCAACGCGACGCCGGAGTTCGTGGAACGGGTCCGGCTGCACCAGACCGCCGCGGGCCAGCAGATCCGGCCGTGGCCGTTGCGGGATTCGCTGCGGGACACCGGAATCGAACTGCTCGTGGGCCGGGTGGTCGCGGTCGACCCGGTCGCCCGGGAGGTCCGGCTCGACGACGGCCGGACCACCGGTTACGACAAGCTGGTCTACGCCCTCGGCAGCACCGACGACGACAGCGTGCCCGGGGTCGCAGAGCACGCGCTGAAGGTCGCCGGGCACGGCGGGGCGGTTCTCGCGGGAGCGCGGATCGCGGAACTGGCCGCCGCGAAGGGAACCGTCGCCGTCGTCGGTGGCGGGGCGACCGGTATCGAGGCCGCGGCCGAACTCGCCGAAAGCCACCCGGACCTGCGGGTCCGGATGCTGGTCGGGCCGGAGCTCGGTGCGCAGTTCTCCCGGCGCGGGCGCGAGCACGTGCAGCGGGTCTTCGACCGGCTGGGCATCGAGGTCCGCGCGGGCGCGCAGGTCGGCGAGGTGCGTTCGGACCACCTCGTCCTCAGCGGCGGCGGGACGGTCGAGGCCGACGCGGCACTGTGGACGGCGGGTTTCCGGGTTTCCCCGCTGGCGGCCGAATCCGGTGTGGAGTGCGACGAGCGGGGGCGGATCGTCGTCGACCCCACCATGCGTTCGGTCTCGCATCCCGACGTGTACGCGATCGGCGACGCCGCGCGTGCCCGCTCGGGGAACGGCACGGAACTGCGGATGTCGTGCGCGACGGGCCTGCCGATGGCGATGCGCGCGGCGAAGTCGATCATCGCTGAGCTGGGCGGCGCAACCCCGGCGCCGATGTGGTTCCGCTATTTCAACCTCTGCGTGAGCCTCGGCAGGAGGGATGCGCTGATCCAATTCCTGAACGCCGACGACTCGCCGCGTCCCGCCGTTCTCACCGGCCGGACAGCCGTGCTTTACAAGGAGGCGATCGTGCGCGGCGCGGCCTGGGTTGTGCGGCGCAGCCCGAGGCTCTGGTCGCGGCAACGGGTGCCGGCCGCCGCGAGGTCGCATGCGGCTTAGCCTGCGTTCACGCCGGTTGCGAGGCAGTGGCGTGCACGCCGCGCAACCGGCTACGGACCGATCTCGGACCGCACCCGCTCCCAGCTGGGTGCGGCGCCTGGCCACCGGCGACCGCGGAACCGCCCTGCGCCACTACACCCACCTCGGCGAAGCGCTCATCTCCGGCAGCGGCTAACGCAGCTCGATGCCCCGCGTCTCCGGCAGGGTGAGGATCACCAGGAACGCGACCGCGGCGCCGGCCGCGATGTACCAGAAGAACAGCGTCGACGCGCCCGGTGCGGCGAACAGCTGGATCACCACCGGCGCGGTGCCACCGAACAGCGCCACCGTCAGGTTGTACCAGGCGCCGATGCCCAGCCCCCGCAGCTCGGTCGGGAACAGCTCGGACATGATCGCGGGCGCGATCGACGTCATCGCGGTGTAGAGCGCGATCCCGGTGCAGAACACCACCAGCAGCGAGCCGAGGCCGGGCCGCACCAGTGTGGACAGCGGCACGATCAGCACCGCGGTCGCAGCCGACCACACCAGCAGTTGCGGCTTGCGCCCGAACCGGTCCGACAGCACGCCCATCGGGTACTGGAGCGCGATGAACAGCACGGTGGCGACGGACAACGCGAGGAACACGTCGGTGTCGTCGGCGTGCCGGGTCTTGACCGCGAACGGCGTCAGGGCGCTGAAGAACGTGTAGTAGCACAGCGTCGACAGCATGCTGAAGCCCACGAGCTGGCCGACGGCCTTCGGGTGCTGGGTGAGCGTGAGCAGCAGCGGGAACCGCAGCGCCTTCGCCTTGGCACGGTTTTCCTCGAACTGCTCGGTCTCGTCGAGGGCGCGGCGCAGCCAGAGGCCGATCAGACCGAGCACGCCGCCGAGCACGAACGGGATGCGCCAGCCGAAATCGGTGAGCTGGTCCTTGGTCAGCACGCTGGTCAGCAGGAAACCCAGCAGGGACGCGGCGAGCAGCGCGCTGCCGGTGGAGATGTAGAAGAACGACGAGTACCGGCCGCGGCGGCTCGCGGGGGCGATCTCGGCCAGGTACGCCGAGGCGTTGGAGACCTCGCCGCCCAGCGACAGCCCCTGGCCGATCCGGGCCAGCACCAGCAGGATCGGCGCTGCCCAGCCGATGGTGTCGAAGGTCGGCAGCACTCCGATGATCAGCGAGCCGCCCGCCATCAGCGCGACCGTCACCAGCATCGCGGGCTTGCGCCCGCGCAGGTCTGCGAACCGGCCGAGCAGCCAGCCGCCCAGCGGGCGGAAGAAGAACGCGAGCGCGAAGGCCGCCAGCGTGTTGATCAGCGCCAGCTCACCGGGGAAGAACCGGCTGGCGAAGTACACGCTGAACGCCGTGTAGACGGTCCAGTCGTACCACTCGATCGCGTTGCCGATGCTCGCGGCGACCAGCTTGCGGACCGGAAGTCGGTGGACGGCTGTGGTGGTGGTCGCGGACTCGGGCATGGTGGCCTCCGAGTGCCGTCGCCGATCGGGCGACGATCATCGAACTAATGAGCGTCGCAACATTACGCAGCGGACCGGAAGAAGGGAAGACCGTCGCACCATCCGGATGGCCGGGGCGGACCCGGCGTCCGGGCCAGGTCCGATGTGGACGGATCGGCTAGCGGATGCCCGCCAGCACGTGCGCCACCTTGTTGCACTCCGGGCAGGTGGCCCACAGCCACGCCTGCGCCGAGTCGTCCACATTGATCGACGCCCCGCACAGGGTCTCGACCTGTGCCTCACCGGTGAACCCACCCCGTGGCCGCGTCTCGAGAGTGGCGTGGCGCAGACCGTCGCCGGGCTGCCAGTGGAACGGGTGGGGCACGCTCGATCACCGCCTGCACGCAAGCCGAGGCGGTCCGGGCAGAACTCCGCAGCCCGCGCTGCCGGCGGGCTGACCGAACTGAACGGACCGCGATTTCACCTTGTTCCGTGGAACGATTCTCACTGTGCCGTTCCGTGAAACAGGGGTCAATTACCGCTACGGGTGATGCCTTGGGAAGGGAGCCCTTCCTAAGATTCACCCCATGGTCAGAAGTGGCGCAGGCAGCCCCAAAGCCCGCGCACTGGGGGCTGAACTGCGCGAATGCCGTGACAAGGCCGGCATGACCGTGCGCGCGTTGGCCAGCAGGCTCGGAATCGCGCACGTGCGCATCGCCCGCTATGAGAGCGGTACCAGCGTCCCCGCCGCGGACGAGGTCGCGGGTTACCTCGCGGCGGCCGGAATCCTCGGCGACGAGCGCGAACGCATCCTGCGGCTGGCGCGCGAGGTCGGCGAGCCGAACTGGATCCCCTCCGGATACCCCGGTGCGCGCCCGGAGCTGACCACCCTGATCGAGTTCGAGCGCACCGCCACCGAGATCACCAACCTGTCCCCGATGCTGCTGCCCGGCCTGCTCCAGACGCCGGACTACGCCCGCGCGCTGATGACCGACCTGCCGCCGGGCGAGGTCGAGAAGCGGGTCGCGCTGCGCGTCGGCAGGCGGGAGGTGCTCACCCGCAGCGATTCCCCGCGCCTGACGGCCTACGTGCTCGAAGCCGCGCTGCACGAGTCGATCGGCGGTCCCCGGGTGATGGCCGAGCAGCTGCGCTTCGTCGCCGAGATGGCGCTCCGGCCCAACGTGGACGTGCGGATCCTGGCTTCGGGCGCGCGATCGCTGCACGCCGGGCACGCGGGTCCGTTCGTCCTCTTCGAATTCCCGAAAGCGGCCCCGATAGTCCATCTGGAGCACTACAGTTCCGCCGCTTTTCTCTATGGCGCCAGGGATGTGCAAGCCTATCTCCAAGCGCGCGATAACCTCCGCACCGTGGCGATCAGCCAAGCCGAGTCACTTCGGATGCTCGGTAGTTGTGCGGAGGAAATGGAGAGCTGCAAATGACGTTAAGCCCCACCGGTTGGCGGAAGTCCGCTCGCTCGGCCAGGCACACCGACTGTGTCGAGGTCGGCAGGGTCGGAGAAGGCGCCGCCGTGCGGGACTCGAAAGACCGTACTGCTGGATATTTCGACGTGTCCGCCGAGCAGTGGCGAAGCTTCGTCACAGCGCTGAAAGCGGGCAGGTTCGACGCCTGACCTGTTCTTGGAGTTCCGGAGTTCTCGACCGGCGCCGCGCGGCGTCGTCTGAAGAGTATTCGGAATCCGGACACGGAATTGTTTCCCGCCGGTAAAGTGGAATTGGTTTCGCGGTGGGCGTGTTCCGGGGAACGCGCCCACCGCGGAATCATCCGGTGGTGGCGAGGGTGAAAGGCAGCACTGCGGGCGCGCCCGCCTGGCGCAGCAACCGGCCGGCCACCGTCGCGGTCCACCCGGTGTCGGCGTAGTCGTCCATCAGCAGCACCGGTCCGTCCAGTGTGGACACCTTCGCGGCCAGCTCGTCGGAGAGCCGGAACTGCGTCCAGAGCGAAGCCACCCGCTGCGCGCTGTTGGTCGCCCGGCGGGGTGTCGTATTCGGGTTGGTGGCGACCTCGCCGAGCAGCGGCAGCCTGCCGATCCCGGCGATCCGCGAGGCGAGGCTGCGCACCAGCGTCGGCCGCGTCCGCGAGCCGAGCGCCACGACGCCGACCGGGCGCTGCTGCCAGTCCCACGCGGCCAGCACCTGCACGCACGCCTTGAACAGGTCCTCGGGGAGTTCCTGGTCCGGCGCGGAAGCCCCCAGCAGCTCCCGGAGCCGGTTCCCCCACCCGATGTCGGTGAGCCTGCCGACGGCGCGGCCGGGCATCGTCAGCTCGTCCGCGCGGAGCTTGCCCGACACCGGCAGGCCCAGCCCGTCCATCCCGGTCGGCCACATCTTGCGCGGGTTCAGCTCCACCCCGGGCCGCCGCAGCCGTTCCTCCGCCTGCTGCACCGCCTGCTCGTCGACGTCGGCGGAGTAACCGGAACCGGTGCAGTTGTCGCAGCGCCCGCACGGCTCGGCGTGCGGATCGTCGAGCTGCTTGCGCAGGAACTCCATGCGGCAGCCGCCGGTCCCCAGGTAGTCGAGCATCGCCTGCTGCTCGGACCGCCGTTCCTCGGCGATGCGCCCGTACCGCTCGGCGTCGTAGGTCCACTCCTGGCCGGTGGACTCCCAGCCGCCCTTGACCCGGCGGACCGCGCCGTCGACGTCGAGGACCTTGAGCACCATCTCCAGCCGGGTCCGCCCGAGCTCGACGCGGGGTTCCAGCGCGGCGGTGGACAACGTCCCGCCCGCTTCCTCCAGCGCGGCGAGGATCGCGCGCACCGTCGCCTCCGGCGGGAACGCGAGCGACGCGAAGTACGACCAGATGTCCTTGTCCTCCGGCCCCGGGAGCAGCAGCGCCTCGGCCCGCCGCACGCCGCGGCCCGCGCGGCCGATCTGCTGGTAGTAGGCGATCGGCGACGACGGAGCGCCCAGGTGCACGACGAAACCGAGATCGGGCTTGTCGAAACCCATCCCGAGCGCGGAGGTGGCCACCAGCGCCTTGACCCGGTTGCCGAGCAGGTCCTCCTCGGCCCGCTGCCGCTCGGCCGGATCGGTGCGGCCGGAGTAGGACGCGACCTCGTAGCCCTGGTCGCGCAGGTACCCGGCGACCTCGTCGGTGGCAGCGACGGTCAGCGTGTAGATGATCCCGGAACCGGGGAGCTCGTCGAGCTTGCTCGCCAGCCACCCGAGCCGCGCCTGCGCGGTGGGCAGCCGCACCACGCCGAGCCGCAGGCTCTCGCGGTCCAGCGTCCCGCGCAGCACGAGCGTTTCCTGCGGGTCGGAGAACTCGCCGCCGACCCCGAGCTGCTCGGAGACGTCCTTGACGACCCGGTCGTTGGCGGTCGCCGTGGTCGCCAGCACCGGCACTCCCTCGGGCAGTTCGGTGAGCAGCGTGCGCAGCCTGCGGTAGTCCGGGCGGAAGTCGTGGCCCCAGTCGGAGATGCAGTGGGCCTCGTCGACCACGAGCAGGCCCGCGCTCTGCGTCAGCTCCGGCAGCACGTTGTCGCGGAAGTCCGGGTTGTTCAGCCGTTCCGGGCTCACCAGCAGCACGTCGACGTCGCCGACGACGACCTGCTCCTCGATCGCGGCCCATTCCTCGGCGTTGGCGGAGTTGATCGTCGCGGCGTGCACCCCGGCGGCGGCAGCGGCCTCGACCTGGTTGCGCATCAGCGCCAGCAGCGGCGAGACGATCACCGTCGGTCCTTCGCCGAGCTCCCGCAGCAGGGCGGTGGCGATGAAGTACACCGCCGACTTGCCCCAGCCGGTGCGCTGCACGACCAGCGCCCGGCGGCGCTGCAGGACCAGGGCGCGGATCGCGCTCCACTGGTCTTCGCGCAGCGTGGCGTCCGGCCCCGCCAGGGCGCGGAGTCGTTCTTCGGCGAGTTCGCGGAGGGCGTTTTCGTCCACGCCCCGATTCCTACCGGACGCCTCCGACGCCGCTGCTCCGGGGCGTTCCCAGATGGCGGAAGGACTAGTCTGGACGCGTGACCACGAGCACGCAGAACCCCACTAAGGCCCAGGGTGACGAGCTGCGGGAGCAGGTCCTCGCCGCCGCGCGGCGCGCGCGGGAGGCAGCCGCCGAGCTGGCGCTGGCGACCCGCGACGCGAAGGACGCGCTACTGCACGCGATGGCTGACGCGCTGGTCCGGCGTGCTCCAGAGATCCTGGCGGCGAACGAGCGCGACGTCGCCGCCGCGCGTGAGTCGGGGATGGCCGAGGGACTGGTCGACCGGCTGAGCCTGAGCACCGACCGGATCGCCGCGATGGCCGACGGCCTGCGCACGGTGGCCGGGCTGCCGGACCCGGTCGGCGAGGTCGTCCGCGGCCAGGTGCTGCCCAACGGCCTCCAGCTCCAGCAGGTCCGGGTGCCGCTGGGCGTGGTCGGCATCGTCTACGAAGGCCGCCCGAACGTGACCGCCGACGCGGCGGGCCTGACGCTGAAGTCCGGAAACGCGGTGCTGCTGCGCGGTTCGTCGTCGGCGGAGAACTCCAACGCGGTCCTGGTGTCGATCCTGTCGGACGTCGTCGCCGAACACGGCCTGCCCGCCGACGCGGTGCAGCTGCTGCCGTGCCACGACCGCGCCTCGGTCAAGCACCTGATCACCGCGCGCGGGCTCGTCGACGTCGTGATCCCGCGCGGTGGTGCCGGGCTCATCTCGGCGGTGGTCGAGCAGGCGACCGTGCCCGCGATCGAGACCGGCGTCGGCAACTGCCACGTCTACGTCGACGCGCAGGCCGACGCGGACACCGCGTTGCGCATCCTGCTCAACTCCAAGGCGCGGCGGGTCAGCGTCTGCAACGCGGCCGAGAACCTGTTGGTGCACGCGGACATCGCCGACGAGTTCCTGCCGAAGGCGCTGGCGGAACTGAACTCCGCGGGCGTGACGGTGCACGGTGACGAGCGCGTCGTCGCGGTCGGCGGGCCGAACGTGGTGCCCGCGACGGAAGAGGACTGGGACACCGAGTACCTCTCGGCAGACATCGCGGTCGCGGTCGTGGAGTCGCTGCCCGCCGCGGTCGAGCACATCCGCACCCACGGCTCCGGCCACACCGAGGCGATCGTGACCAACGACGTCCGGGCCGCGCGTCGGTTCACCGCGCAGGTCGACGCCGCGGCGGTCATGGTCAACGCCTCGACGGCGTTCACCGACGGCGGGGAGTTCGGCATGGGCGCCGAGATCGGGATCTCCACGCAGAAGCTGCACGCCCGCGGCCCGATGGGGCTGCCGGAGCTGACCTCGACCAAGTGGCTGGCGTTCGGCGACGGTCACGTGCGCGGCGCCGGTGCGCCGGCTCCGACCTCGTGCCCGAACGCCTGAGGTAGCGGTGTGCCTGACAACCCGCGCCGGAAGCACGACTCCGCGGCGAGCAAGGAGGCGCTGCTGCGCGCGGCGGCCGAGCTGTTCGCCGAGCGCGGGTTCGAGCAGACCACGGTCCGCGAGGTAGCCGCCCGCGCCGGGGTGAACCAGGCCCTGCTGTTCCGCTACTTCGGCTCCAAGCAGGAGCTCTTCGCCGAGGTGCTCGGCATCGGCTCCGACAGCGTGCTGGAGGAATCCCCGGCCGACCTGCCCAGGCGGCTGGTCACCGAGGTCCTTTCGTTGCGGCAGACCGGAGGCGACCACCCGTTCGCGGTCATGCTCCGGTCGTTCAACGACGAGCGGGCCGCGCGGTTGCTGCGCGAGCGGGTCGGTGAGCGCTACATCGCGAAGCTGTGCGAGCTGACCGACGCGCCGGACGCGGAGTTGCGCGCGGGCTTGGTCCTGGCGTGCGTCCTCGGCCTCGGGCTCTCGCGTTCGGTGCTGCACAACGAAGCGCTCGCGGCGGCCGACCCCGAGGCCATTTCCGCGCACATGATGCGGGTGGTCGCGGCTCTCATGGAGGGCTGACCGCGTGCTTGGGCTATCGGTGTAATCGTCCGTGCGCCGAGAGCGTTCGCGGGAGTAGGTTGTAAGCACTCGCTTACATCACAGGGAGCCCGCATGCCGACGACAGCGCCGAGGCAGTACCCGTTCAGCGACGCGGACCGGTTGAACCTGGATCCCTTCTACGCCGAACTCCGGCGGCAGGAACCGGTCTCCCGGGTCCAGCTGCCCTATGGGGAGGCTGCCTGGCTGGTCACCAGGTACGAGGACGCGAAGGTGGTGCTCGCGGACCCGCGGTTCAGCCGCGCAGCGGTGCTCGACCGCGACGAACCGCGGATGAGTCCGTCCGTGCCGCCCCCGGGGATCCTGTCGATGGACCCGCCGGACCACACCCGGCTGCGCAGGCTCGTCGCCAAGGCGTTCACCCACCGCCGGGTCGAGCGGTTACGGCCGCGCGTCCAGGAGATCGCCGACGGCCTGGTCGACCGGATGATCGCCACCGGCGCGCCCGTCGACCTCGTCGAGGAGTTCGCCCTGCCGCTGCCGATCACGGTGATCTGCGAACTGCTCGGCGTGCCCTACGCGGACCGCGCCGACTTCCGCAGGTGGTCCGACGCGTTCCTGTCGACCACGAAGCTGACGCCCGACGAGGTCAGCGACTACATGGCCCGGATGCACGCCTACATGGCCGGGCTGGTCGAGACGCACCGGGCCGCTCCGGCCGACGACCTCATCTCCGCGCTGATCGAGGCCCGCGACGACCACGACAGGCTCTCCGAGGACGAGATGATCCGCCTCGCGATGGGAATCCTGGTCGCCGGGCACGAGACCACCGCCTCGCAGATCCCGAACTTCGCTTACGTGCTGTTCACCCACCCCGACCAGCTCGCGGCCCTGCGGGCGGACCTGGACAACGTGCCTGGCGCGGTCGAGGAGCTGATGCGGTTCGTCCCGCTGGGCGTCGGCGCCGCCTTCGCCCGCTACGCGCTCGAAGACGTCGAGCTGGGTGACGTGACGGTCCGAGCGGGCGAACCGGTGGTGGTCAACGGGGCCTCGGCCAACCGGGACGAGTCGGTCTTCGACAGCCCCGAAGAGCTCGACCTGGGCCGGGCGGGCGGTGGCCACCTGGGGTTCGGGCACGGCCCGCACCACTGCCTCGGCGCTCAGCTCGCGCGGCTGGAACTGCAGGTCGCCCTGCGCACGCTGCTGGAGCGGCTGCCCGGCCTGCGGTTCGCGGGCGGTCCCGACGACGTGGTGTGGAAGCAGGGCATGCTCGTGCGCGGTCCGTCCCTGCTGGAGGTCACCTGGGACCGGGATGAGTGAACGAGTGTCGCGGAGGCCTGCCGTGCGGGAGGATCTCGGCGGGCAGCGCTACCGGAGGGCAGCAGCATGGCGTGGTTGATCGATGTGGACTCCGACACCTGCATCGGGTCGGGCATGTGCGTCGGAACGGCTCCCGACCACTTCGAGCTGGTCGACGGCTTCGCCTGCCCGCGCAAAGCCGAGATCGAGCAGGCCGACGAGGTGATCGACGCGGCCGAGTCCTGCCCGGTCGAGGCGATCAGCGTGCGCGAGGCGGCGACCGGCGAACTGCTCGCGCCGGAGGAGTGATCGCGGCCACGATCGCGACCCGACCCGCGCGGACCCGGACGCGGACCTCGTAGGCTGTCCAACCATGTCTCGTCGGCGCCGGATCGGTGTCATGGGTGGCACCTTCGACCCCATTCATCACGGGCACCTGGTGGCCGCCAGTGAGGTGCAGGCCCAGTTCGGGCTGGAGCAGGTCGTCTTCGTGCCCACCGGGCAGCCGTGGCAGAAGACGCACGAGGTGGTCAGCCCGGCCGAGGACCGCTACCTGATGACGGTGGTGGCCACCGCCTCCAACCCGCGCTTCCAGGTCAGCAGGGTCGACATCGACCGCGCCGGCCCCACCTACACCGCCGACACCCTCAACGACCTGCGCCGGATCTACCCGGACGCCGAGCTGTACTTCATCACCGGTGCCGACGCGCTGGAGCAGATCCTTTCCTGGCACCGGGTGGAGGAGCTGTTCGAGCTCGCGCACTTCATCGGCGTCACCCGCCCCGGCTACCAGCTCGCGGGCGAGCACCTCCCGAAGGGCGCGGTGTCGCTGGTCGAGATCCCCGCCATGGCGATCTCGTCCACCGGGTGCCGCCAGCGGGTCCGGGCAGGTCTGCCGGTCTGGTACCTGGTGCCCGACGGGATCGTCCAGTACATCACCAAGCGCGGCCTGTACCGCGAGGACCAGGAGCCGGAATGGGGGCCGGGGTCCTCGGACGACTGACCCGCGGCGGCGAGATGCGTCACGCGGAGTCGTTCGCCGAGGTGAGGACCTGCCCTCCCGGGTGTTGCGGATGGCTATCCTCTACCCGGCGTGGGTCGCACCCGGTGCCCACCCGAGAGGAGTGACGTGGCAGCCACTGAAGACGCCCGCAGGCTGGCCCTGGTAGCGGCGCAGGCAGCGGCGGACAAGAAGGCCACCGACGTGGTCCTGCTGGATGTCTCCGAGCAGCTTGTCATCACCGACTGCTTCATGATCGCCTCCGCCGACAACGAGCGGCAGGTCGAGGCGATCGTGGACGCGGTCGAGGAGAAGATGCGCGCGGCGGGCACCAAGCCCGTCCGCCGGGAGGGCGCCCGCGAGGGGCGCTGGGTCCTGCTCGACTTCGTCGACGTCGTGGTGCACGTCCAGCACGCCGACGAGCGCGCCTTCTACGGCCTGGAGCGGCTGTGGAAGGACTGCCCCCGCATCGAGTTCACCGACCGCGACGCGCCGTCGGAGCCGGCGGCCGACGAGAGCGGTTCGGAGTGACGCTGGACCGGCTCCTGCTCTGGCGGCACGGCGAGACCGAGTACAACGCGTCGGGGCGGCTCCAGGGCCACCTCGACACCGCGCTGACCGAGACCGGCCGGACCCAGGCCGCGGCGGCAGCCCCGGTGGTCGCCGGGTTCCAGCCGGAGGTCGTGCTCAGCTCGGACCTGAACCGGGCCAGGTCGACGGCGGCGGCGTTCACCGAGGTCAGCGGCATGGAGCCGCGGCTGGACAAGCGGCTGCGCGAGACGCACCTGGGGGAGTGGCAGGGCCTGAGCGGAGCCGAGGTCGAGCACGGCTGGCCGGGCGCGATGAGCACCTGGCGGGCCACCCCGACCTGGGCTCCGCCGGGCGGCGAGTCCCGCGTCGAGGTCGCCGAGCGCGCCTCCGAAGTCGTCGACGAACTCGACCTCACCCACAGCGGCACCGCGCTGCTGTGCGCCCACGGCGGGCTGATCACCGGGCTGACCGCGAAGCTGCTGGGCCTCCCGCTGGAGTTGTGGCCGGGTCTGGGCGGCATCGCCAACTGCCACTGGGTGTTCCTCGCCCGCCGCAGCAGCAACGACCACCGCTGGCGCCTGGTCACGTACAACGGCGGCGTCCCAGGATGACCCTCCGGGCGTGCGCCGCGCCTGCGATTAGGGTTGGCGCGTGTCCATCGCAGTCGTCACCGACTCCACGGCCTACTTGCCGGAAGGCTTCGCCGAGCGCTACGGGGTCCGCAGTGTCGGCCTGCACGTCAGCGTGGACGGCGCAGCCGCGGTCGGTGAGGCGGACTTCGGCCCAGGGGAGCTGGCTCGCGCCTTCGACCGCAAGCACCGGGTGACGACCTCGGGAGCGACACCCGCGGAGCTGGCGAGGGCGTACCGGGCGGCGTTGGACGGCGGCGCGGAAGGCGTGGTCTCGATCCACCTGTCGCGACGCCTCTCGGGAACGTGGGACGCCGCCCGGCTCGCGGCCCGCGACGTCGATCCGCAGCGGGTGCGCGTGGTCGACTCCAGATCCACCGCGATGGGCCTGGGTTTCTCGGTGCTGGCGGCTGCGGCGACCGCGGAGACGGGAGCGGATCTTTCCGCTGTGGAAAGCAAAGCCGCGCTGACGGCCGAGCGCACCACCACCCTGTTCTCCGTGCAGACGCTGGAATATCTGCGCCGTGGCGGGCGGATCGGCACGGCCACGGCCGTTCTTGGCACCGCGCTGGCGATAAAGCCGCTGCTGCACGTCCACGAAGGCCGGATCGACGCCCTGGAGAAGGTCCGCACGACGTCCCGCGCGATGACCCGGCTGCTGGAGGTCTCGCTGCGAGCGGCGGGTTCGGGCCCGGTCGCGATCGCGGTGCACCACCTGGCCGCGCCCGAGCGGGCGGAGCAACTCGGCGCACGGCTTCGGGACCGCCTCCCGCACGCGGAGTGCGTCGTGTCCGAAGTCGGTGCCGTGATCGGCGCGCACATCGGGCCCGGAGCAGTGGGCGTGGTCGTCCTCCCAGGCGGCTGGAAGCCCTCGAACTGACACGCCCGGTCTGGCACCCGGGCGCGTGACCGACTCGCCCTGCAGCCTCGAACCGACACGTCCGGACGGCTCGCTTCGCTGGTTCCGGTGAGGAGTTATCCACAGGGACCTGGTTTGTCCACAGGTTCGGATTTTGGGTCTGTGCGGGGGTTTTCCGGCGCTCTACCGTCGGATTCATGTCGATCTTCTCACTTTTCCGCGCAACGTCCGACCCGGCAGACGAACCGACCGGCCCGCAGCAGCGGCTGGATTCGCTGCGAATGAGCGCGAGCCGGGACTCCGCCGAGGAACGTGCGGGGCCGGGCTACTCGGTGTCGCCGCCGACCCGCCGCAAACCGATGCACCGCATGGCGCGCCGCTGGCTGCCGCCATCGTGGCTGGAGTCCAGAGTGGACCCCGGTCGTGCCGGGCTGATCGCGCTCAGCGTGGCTGCCCTGGTGCTGCTCGGCGTCGTCGGCCTCACCGCATGGACCTCGCGGCCCGAGGCCGAACCCGTGCCGCAACCACCGGTCGCACCACCGGTCCTGTCGCCCACCTCCAGCTCCCCACCCGCGGAACTGGTGGTGAGCGTGGTCGGACGCGTCTCCCGGCCAGGGCTGGTCACGGTCCGCCCAGGCGACCGCGTCGCCGATGCGCTGGAGCAGGCCGGTGGAACCGAACCGGATGTCGACATCACCGCGCTCAACCTGGCGCGACGTCTCGCCGACGGGGAGCAGCTTTACGTCGGCGTGCCCGTGCCACCTGGCCAGCCCGGGAACTCGTCCGCAGGCCCGGCGGACAAAAGGCTCGATCTCAACACAGCGACAGAGGAGCAGCTCGATGAACTACCAGGCGTCGGCGAAGTCACGGCACAGCGAATCGTGCAGTGGCGCACGGAAAACGGCCGCTTCAACTCGGTGGACCAGCTCCGGGAGGTGGGTGGGATCGGTGACACGCGGTTCTCCCGGCTCCGCGACTTGGTCCGGACGTGAACAGCACCGCGGCGGACTCCCCGCAGCGGCGTCTCCTCGACCTGCGACTGGTCCCGGCAGCGCTGTCGGTGTGGGCGACGACCTTGGTCGGTCTGTACGCGGGGTGGCTGCCGACCGCGATCGTGGCCGCCGCAGTGGTGCTGCTGACCCCGGTGGTGGCGTTGGCCGGCCGATCGAGCCGGTGGGTTCGAGGAGTCCTCGCGGTCCTGATCCTCACCGGTGTCGCGGCTGCCGGGGTGTCCCTCCGCATGCACCAGATCGAGCGGCACCCCCTGCGGAGTGCGTCCGAACACGGCGAGCGCGCCACGGTTCAAGCGGTCATCGAAGACTCGCCGACCCCTGTGCAGGGCGCGTCCTACGGGGACCGGCGAGCGCAGGACAGAGCGTTCGTCCGTGCCAAGCTCCGGGTCGCCGAGGTCTCGAAGCACCGCATGCGCACGGGCGGATCGGTGGTGCTGCTGGTCCCCGCGCAGGGCTGGCAGGAGCTGGACGCCGGCCAGGAGGTCACCGCTCGCGGCAAGCTTGCGCCCCCGCGGCCGGGCGAGACGACGGTCGCGGTGTTTCGAGTCTTCGGACCTCCGGAAGCGGTGGCCGCCGCACCGGAATGGCAACGGCTTGCCGAGGACTTGCGCGACGGTCTCCGACGCGCGTCGAACGACGTACTCGACCCGGCCGCAGCGGGACTGCTGCCTGGGCTCGTCGTCGGCGACACCGATGCCCTCCCGCCCGAAGTCATGCAGAACTTCAACGACGCCGGACTTTCACACCTGGTCGCGGTATCAGGCGCGAACCTGGCGATCGTGTGCGGTGCGGTTCTCCTGCTGCTGCACGCGTTGGGCCTGGGACCGGTCCTGTCAGCGATCGGTGGCGGGCTCGCGATGGTCGGCTTCGTCGTGCTCGCGGGCCCGGAGCCGAGCGTCCTGCGCGCGGCGGTGATGGGAACCATCGCCCTGCTCGCGCTGATCCTCGGCCGGGAGCGTTCCGCGCTACCGGCGCTGGCCGCCAGCGTGATCGTCCTGCTGCTGGTCGCACCCGAGCTGGCGAGCACGGTCGGCTTCGCATTGTCGGTGGCGGCGACTGCGGGCCTGGTGCTGCTCGCCCCGCTGTGGTCGGCGGCGTTGCACGCCAGGGGAGTCCCGGTGGGCATCGCCGAGGCGGTGGCGGTTCCGGCGGCGGCCCACCTGACAACGGCACCTCTGGTCGCGGCGATCTCCGGCGAGGTCAGCGCGGTCGCGGTGGTCGCCAACCTGCTGGCCGGGCCGGTCATCGCACCCGCGACCGTGCTGGGAGTGGTGGCGACGATCTGCGCACCGCTGTCGTCGTGGCTGGCGGATGCGGCTGTGTGGCTCGCGGGACCGGAACTCCGGTGGACCATCGCGGTGGCCGAACACGCCGCGGCGGTGCCCGGTGCGGTGTTCGCGTGGCCATCGGGCAGCGCTGGTGGTCTGCTGCTGGCGGGCGTGGCTCTGGCGGTGCTGGTTCTCCTGCGCCACAAGAGAATTCGCTGGACCGCAGCTGCGCTGGTGCTGGTCGTCGGAGTGGTGCTGGTTCCGGTCCGGGTGCTCGATCCTGCCTGGCCCGCGAGGGGCTGGAGCATGATCGCCTGCGACGTGGGTCAGGGCGACGGGCTGGTGCTCGCGACCGGCCGCCCCTCCGAAGCGGTGGTGGTCGACACCGGGCCGGACCCGACGCTGAGCGCGGAATGCCTGCGGCGACTGGGAATCCGGCGCGTGCCGCTGCTGGTTCTGACCCACCTGCACGCCGATCACGTGAGTGGCCTCCGTGCCGTTCTCGTGCACAGCGCGGTCGGTGCGGTCGCGATGGGCGGCCTGCGCGAGCCCGCGTGGGCGATGACCGACATCCTCCGCGACACGCGGAGCCTCGGTGTTCCGGTCATCGAGCTCGCGGCCGGCCAGCAGGCGCGGTGGCCCGCGCTGGTTCTGGATGTCCTTGGACCGCGCGGAGAACTGGCCCGAACACGCTCGGCCGACGACGCCAACGACGCGTCGATCGTGCTGCGCGCGACCACCCCGGCCGGCCGGATCCTGCTCACCGGTGACATCGAGCTGTCCGGGCAGTCCCAGCTGCTCGGCTCGGGAACGGATCTCCGCGCCGACGTGCTCAAGATCCCGCACCACGGCTCGCGCTACACGACACCGCGCTTCCTGGCAGCGGTGCGCCCCCGGCTCGCGTTGATCAGCGTCGGCGCGGGCAACAGCTACGGACACCCGAGCCCGCTGATCCTCAGCGCGCTTGCCCAGACGGGTGCGGCGGTCGCACGCACCGACGAGAAAGGAGACATAGCCGTACTGCCGGGGCCGAACGGTCCACGGCTCGTGACCCGTGGGGATCCGCTCCGCCCCAAGCGATAGCAACTCGCTCTGCTCAGAACATCAAGCAGGAGGCCAACATGTCACCAAGATGAACGCGCTGTTGCGGCCCGGACGACGAAGGGCCCGGACCGCAACAGCATCGCTTCGCGACTCCCGGCGCATTACCGGGAACCAGGTCGTCAGAGGCCGAGCGCCGCGTTGACCGCGTCGGTGCTCGGAGCGACGGTCGCCTTCGGGCCGACCCGGTCCTGCACCGCGTCGAGCGTCTTCAGGCCGTCACCCGTGATCAGCAGGACCGTCTCCTGATCGGGGTCGATCTTGCCGGCCTCGATGAGCTTCTTCGCCGTCGCGACGGTCACGCCGCCCGCGGTCTCGGCGAAGATGCCTTCGGTGCGGGCCAGCAGCTGGATGCCTTCGATGACCTCTTCGTCGGTGACGTCCTCGATCGCACCGCCGGTGCGGCGCACGACGTCGAGCACGTACGGGCCGTCGGCCGGGGCGCCGATCGCCAGCGACCGCGCGATGGTGTCCGGGCGGACCGGCTGCACCACGTCGTGGTCCTGCTTGAACGCGCTCGCGACCGGGGAGCAGCCGGTGGCCTGCGCGCCGAAGATGCGGACCGGGCTCTCCTCGACGAGACCGACCTGGGCCAGCTCGCGGAAGCCCTTGTCGACCTTGGTCAGCTGGGAGCCGGAGGCGATCGGGACCACGATCTGCTCCGGGATCCGCCAGCCGAGCTGTTCGGCGACCTCGAAGGCCAGCGTCTTGGAGCCCTCCGAGTAGTACGGCCGGACGTTGACGTTGACGAACGCCCAGTCCTCGTGCTCGGCGGCCAGCTCGGTGGCGAGCCGGTTGACGTCGTCGTAGTTGCCGTCCACCGCGAGCAGCGAGCCGTCGTAGACGGCGCTCATCAGGATCTTGGCGCGCTCGAGCGTGGACGGGACCAGGACCACCGAGTCCCAGCCCGCGCGGGCCGCGGCAGCGGCGACGGCGTTGGCGAGGTTGCCGGTGGAGGGGCAGGCGAGGACCTTGAAGCCGAACTCGCGGGCGGCGGCCAGGGCCACCGCGACCACGCGGTCCTTGAACGAGTGGGTGGGGTTGCCGGTGTCGTCCTTGACCCAGATCCGCTTGACGCCGAGCGCCTTGGCGAGCCGGTCAGCACGCACCAGCCGGGTACAGCCCGGTTCGGTGTTCGGGTGCTCCTCCACATTGGACGGAACCGGGAGCAGCTGCTTGTACCGCCAGATCGACCGCGGCCCGGCTTCGATGTCCTCGCGGCGGATGCGGCCGAAGTCGTAGGCGACCTCAAGCGGGGAGAAGTCCTCGAGGGAGACGAACTCCGGAGCCAGCGGCTGCCGGTGACCCTCTTCCTTGGACACCAGTTCGACGGCGTTGCCGAGATCGAAGGTCTTCTTCGCGCCGGTCTGGACATGGGCGGCAGCGGTCATCGCGAGGTCCTTTCCTCATCTGTCCCGCGGACGGGTCGGAATTGGCACCTTTTTCGTCGGCGGCCTCGCGCTTCGCACACGATTCGCCGAGATGGTTGCCGGGGCTTCAACGGGCCGTTCCCTCTACCCCTCTGGATGAGCTATTCGGTTGTGGCGGTGACGTTACGGGACCGCGTCAGCATCTGGCCAGGGCGATCCAGCATCCGGGACGGTCGGCGGGGCGTGGGACGATCCCCCTATGAGCGCACCGGCAGTGGTCCCCGACTCGCTGTACCTCATCCTCGGCGAGGAAGAACTGCTGGTCGACCGAGCTTTGTGGGCCGCGGTGGGAGCGGCCAGGGCGGCCGATCCGGAGACCGAGCTGCGCCGGGTGAAGGTGAGCGAACTCACCCCTCCCGAGCTCGACGAAATGCTCAGTCCGTCGTTGTTCGCAGAGGTCCGCGTGGTCGCTCTGGAGGGGGCGCAGGAGGCGGGCAAGGAGATCGCCGAGGCGGTCCTGGCGCATGCCCGCCAGCCGGCCGAGGGAGTCATCCTCGTGGTCGTCCACTCCGGTGGCGGCCGGGGGAAGAACGCCAAGGAACTGCCCAACGCGCTCCGCAAGCTCGGAGCCAGGGTGACCGAGTGCAACAAGATCACCAAGTCCGCGGAGCGGGAGTCCTTCGTCCGCGACGAGGTGCGGCGCGCCGGTGGCAAGATCGATCCGGCCGGGGTGAGCGCGCTGATCGAGACCGTCGGTTCCGACCTCCGGGAGCTGTCGTCGGCTGCCTCGCAGCTGGTGGCCGACACCGGCGGCAAGGTCGATGACGCCGCGGTCCGGCGATACCACCGGGGCCGGGCCGAGGTGACCGGTTTCGCCGTCGCCGAGAAGGCGGTCACCGGCGACCGGACGGGCGCGCTCGAAGCTCTCCGCTGGGCGCTGCAGCTCGGGGTGCCGCACGTGCTGATCGCCGACGCGCTCGCCGACTCGGTCCGCACCATCGGGCGGGTGGCGTCGGTCGGCCGCAGCGACCCGTTCCGGCTGGCGGGGGAGCTGGGCATGCCCGCGTGGAAGGTCAAGAAGGCGCTGGCCCAGTCGCGCGGCTGGAACAGCGCGAGCCTCGCGGAGGCGCTGCGGACCGTCGCCGAGGTCAACGCCGGTGTGAAGGGGATCGCCGCCGACGCCGACTACGCGCTGGAGCGCGCGGTCCTGCGGCTGGTCGAGCTCCGTTCGAACCGGTCCTGAACAACCGAAGGGCCCCTCCTCCCGGCAGGAGAAGGGGCCCTTCGGAAAGCCCGACCAGGCTCAGAGCTGGTTGGCGCGCTTGGCCAGCGCCGACTTCTTGTTGGCGGCCTGGTTGGCGTGGATGACGCCCTTGCTCGCGGCCTTGTCCAGCGCGCGGCCGGCGGCCCGCTGCAGCTCGACGGCCTTGTCCTTGTCGCCGGCGTCAGCGGCCTCGCGGAACTTGCGGATCGCGGTCTTCAGCGAGGACTTCACGGCCTTGTTGCGCTGCCGGTTCTGCTCGTTGGTCTTGATCCGCTTCATCTGGGACTTGATGTTGGCCACTGGTACGCCTCTTTCTCGTCTACGTGATCAGCTGTGCCGCGCTGTAGTGGCGCTGCCGGGGCAGCTTTCCTCCTGGGCGGAATGCCGCACGGCACGGTCGACCATCTTAACAGCGGGCCGGTGGCCGCCCGGTCGCGGTGGCGGTGGCGCCGTGCCCTGCGAGGGCGCTCACATTCGGCGCTTCCGGCGATGATCGCGCCATAGGCTCGGACCTCGTGCTCACCGCGTTGGACTGGCCCGGATTCGCAGACCTCTCCCTCGCGGGGCTCCTCTTCCTCTGCGCGGCCGCGTTCCTCGCGGGCGCGGTCGACGCGATCGTCGGCGGGGGCGGGCTGATCCAGCTCCCGGCGATGCTGCTGCTGGTCCCCGGCGGCGAGGTGATCTACTCGCTGGCCACCAGCAAGGTCGCGGCGGTCGCGGGCACGACCGCGGCGGCCCGGACCTACGCCCGGACGACCCCGATCGACTGGCGCAGCGCGCTGCCGATGGCCCTGGTCGCGCTGCTCGGTTCGCTGGGCGGCGCGGTGTTCGCCGACCTGCTCCCGTCCGGCGTGCTCAACATCGTCGTGCTCGTCGCGCTCGTGCTGGTGGGCATCTACACCTGGCGCAAGCCCGAGCTCGGCACCGACCACCAGCCTCGGTACGGCAGGCGCGGGCAGATCGCGCTGATGATCGCCGGCGGCGCGGTGATCGGGTTCTGGGACGGCATCGCCGGACCGGGCACCGGCTCGTTCCTGGTGTTCCTGCTGGTCGGGATGATCGGCTACGCCTTCGTCACCGCCTCGGCCACCGCGAAGGTGGTCAACGTCGCGACCAACGTCGGCGCCCTGGCGTTCTTCATCCCCGCGGGCAAGATCCTCTGGGGACTCGCCCTGGCCATGGCCGCCAGCAACATGGCGGGCAGCGTGGTGGGGGCGACCCTGGCGGCGCGGCGCGGGTCGGGGTTCGTGCGCCGGGTGTTCCTCACCGTCGTGGTGGGCCTGGTGGTCAGCCTGGGCTGGAAGCTGGCGCTGGGCGGGTAGCCCGAAAAATCTCCGAGGCGGGGGAATGCGGGGGCCCGGGGTGTGGTTGGATATGGGTGGCCGAGTTTTGTGTTCGTGTTAGACACGCTCGCGAAAGTTGCGGGCGCGAATCTGTCCTCCTGCAAGCTGGAGAAGTTCGCCGTCTGGAATAGGCCCCGGCAGCAGCACGGTGCGGCTGCCGGTACCCGGCATCTGTTGAGGAGACAGACATGGCACAGGGCACTGTGAAGTGGTTCAACTCGGAGAAGGGCTTCGGCTTCATCGCCCCGGACGGTGGCGGCGCTGACGTCTTCGTCCACTACTCGGCGATCGACGGCAACGGCTTCCGGACCCTCGAGGAGAACCAGACCGTCACCTTCGAGATCACCCAGGGCCAGAAGGGCCCGCAGGCCACCGGCGTGCGCGTGGTCTGAGGCCGCTGAGGCTTCGAACGAGCCCCCGTCCGCCCCGGACGGGGGCTCGTTCGCGTCCGGTGATCGAAATCGCAGGCGCGCGGTGCGGGGCCGCGGGGTACGGTCGTGCACGGTTGTGCCTAGGGTTCCGCTCCCGCTCCGCCGCGCATCCCACAACCAGGAGCGGTGAGGACCGGTCCGAGCGGCACTGATGAGCACTGCGGGACGTGCTCACACATCTGACGGGACAAAAGCCTGGAGGAACCTCGATGTCGCGCGCCCGCGCGGCACGGAAAGGGTTCCGTGGGCATCGTCGCCGTCCTGCTCGTCATCGCCGCCGCTTTCGCGCACGCGGGCTGGAACTTCTTCGCCAAGCGCGCTGGCACTGCCGGGCCCGGGTTCGTGTGGCTCGGCGCCGCCTGCTCGACCACCCTCTACCTGCCGGTCGCGGCGGTCTCCGCGCTGTGGACCGGCTTGCCGGAGTGGGACATCGGCCTGCTCGCCGTGTTCGTCACCGCTGTGCTGCATCTCGGGTACTTCGTGTTCCTCCAGCGCGGCTACGCCGTCGGGGACATGTCGGTGGTGTACCCGCTGGCCAGGGGCACCGGGCCGATGCTGTCGATGGTCATCGCGATCCTGGTGCTGGGCGAGCGGCCCGGCGTGCTTGGCGTCGCCGGAGGGCTGCTGGTCGTGCTCGGGGTGTTCGTCATCGGGTTCTCGGACGGCGTGCCCCGCTCGGCGGCGAGCTTCGCCGGGATCGGGTTCGGGTTGCTCACCGGTTCCCTGATCGCCCTCTACACCGTCTGGGACGCCTACGCGGTGACCGCGCTCGCGCTGTCACCGCTGGTGTTCGACTGGGCGAACAACGCCATGCGGACGTTCCTGCTCGCGCCTTACGCCGTGCGGCAGCGCGGGCGGATCGCCGGCATCTGGCGGGACCACCGGACAGAGGTGCTGGCGGTTGCGGTGCTGTCGCCGCTGGCTTACATCCTGGTGCTGTTCGCGATGCGGATCGCGCCGGTCAGCATGGTCGCGCCCGCCCGCGAGCTGAGCATCGTGCTCGCCGGGCTGCTGGCGTGGCGAGTCCTCGGCGAGGCCCAGGCCGGACGCCGTCTGGGTGGTGCTGCCGTCGTGCTGGCCGGAGTCGTGCTGCTCGGCGTTGCGTGAACGCGGTGAGCGGGTATCAACGGGTGCATGGAGATCCTCAGCGGCCGGATGATCGTGCGTCCGGTGGACCCCGACAGGTCACTGCACTTCTACCGCGACGTCCTCGGGCTGGCCATCTACCGCGAGTTCCCCGGCGGCACCGTGTTCTTTGTCGGGCAGGGCTTCCTGGAGCTGTCCGGCAGTGCCGACCACGACTCCGGACGGAACCAGGCGCTCTGGTTGCAGGTGCGGGACGTGCGGGCCGAGTTCTCCCGGCTGCGCGGGCTCGGGGTCACCGTGCGGGCCGAGCCGGAGGTCAAGCCCTGGGGACTGCACGAGGCGTGGCTGGCCGATCCGGACGGGATGCCGATCGTGCTGGTCGAGATCCCCGCCGACCACCCGCTGCGGGTCGACGTGCGCGAGCCCTGATCACACCGTCGCCCGCCGCGCCCGCACCTGCGCCTGCGGCGTCATCCCGCGCGCCCGCGGTTGCCAGGCCCACGTCTGCACGTCGTCGAACCCGGCGTCCCGGACGTCGGCGTCCAGCCCGGCCCTCCCGCCGGGCAGCCACCGCTCGTGGGTCGAGAGCAGGAACAGCCCGCCGGGGCGCAGCAGCCGGTGCAGTTCCGCCAGGGCGGCCGGGCGGTCCGGCCACAGCTGCGCGTTGTTCACCGAGATCACCACGTCGAAGTCCGAGTCCGGGAGCCCGGTCCGCTCGGCGGTGCCGTCCCGAAGTTCCACCTTCCCGGCCTTGACCAGCGCGGCGCACCGGTCGGCCGCGTCCTGCCGCATCCGCTCCGACGGTTCGATCCCGACGGTCCACGCCGCCTGCTCACCCGCCGCGCGCAGGCCGATGCCGGGACCGGGGCCGATGACCGCGACCCGTTCGGTGCCGCGCAGCTTCGCGAGCCGCACCACCTGGAGTTCGGTCTCGGCGTTGGCGCGGGCCATCAGCATCCCGCCGACGTGGCCGAGCAGACCGCGCGGATGTCCGAAGGCGAGGTCGAGGGCGCGGGATCGCAAGCCGTTCATACGACCAGCACAACACCGGTCCCAGCAGGTCGGCATCGGGGAAGACCCGGAGTTGGGCACCGGGCACGCGCGACGCCGTGGGACCATGGGGTGAATCCACCCGAGCTTCCCGCACGGACCACCCCCAAGGATTACTGAGTGAGCAGCTTCGCCGACACCACCTTCACGCCCCCGGAGCGCATCCGGAACTTCTGCATCATCGCCCACATCGACCACGGCAAGTCGACGCTGGCGGACCGGATGCTGCAGCTCACCGGGGTGCTCGAAGAGCGCGACTACCGGGCCCAGTACCTGGACCGGATGGACATCGAGCGGGAGCGCGGCATCACGATCAAGGCGCAGAACGTGCGCCTGCCGTGGGTGGTCGACGGCACCGAGCACGTGCTGCACATGATCGACACCCCCGGGCACGTCGACTTCACCTACGAGGTCAGCCGCTCGCTGGCCGCCTGCGAGGGCGCGATCCTGCTGGTCGACGCCGCGCAGGGCATCGAGGCCCAGACGCTGGCGAACCTGTACCTGGCGATGGAGCACGACCTGCAGATCGTGCCGGTGCTCAACAAGATCGACCTGCCCGCGGCCGAGCCGGAGAAGTACGCCGCCGAGCTGGCGCACATCATCGGCTGCGAGCCCTCGGACGTGCTGCGGGTGTCGGCCAAGACCGGTGAGGGCGTCGGCGACGTGCTCGACGAGGTGGTCAAGCAGGTGCCGCCGCCGGAGGGCGTGGACGACGCCCCGCCCCGGGCGATGATCTTCGACTCGGTCTACGACACCTACCGCGGCGTGGTCACCTACATCCGGGTGGTGGACGGGCGGATCACGCCCCGGCAGCGGATCCGGATGATGTCCACCGGCGCGACCCACGAGCTGCTGGAGGTCGGGATCATCTCGCCCGACCAGAAGCCGTCGAAGGGCCTCGGCGTCGGCGAGGTCGGCTACCTGATCACCGGTGTGAAGGACGTCCGCCAGTCCAAGGTCGGCGACACCGTCACCTCGGAGAAGGGCGGCGCGGCCGAGCCGCTGAGCGGCTACCGCGACCCGAAGCCGATGGTGTACTCGGGCCTGTACCCGATGGACGGCACCGACTACCCGCTGCTGCGGGAGGCGCTGGACAAGCTCCAGCTCAACGACGCCGCGCTGACCTACGAGCCGGAGACCTCCGGAGCGCTGGGCTTCGGGTTCCGCTGCGGCTTCCTCGGCCTGCTGCACCTGGAGATCACCCGCGACCGGCTGGAACGCGAGTTCAACCTCAGCCTGATCTCCACCGCCCCGAACGTCGTGTACCACGTGCGGATGGAGGACGGTTCGGAGCTGGAGGTCACCAACCCGTCCGACTGGCCGGAGGGCAAGATCGGCGACGTCCACGAGCCGGTCGCCAAGTGCACGATCATCGCGCCGTCGGAGTTCGTCGGCACGATCATGGAGCTGTGCCAGAGCAGGCGCGGTCAGCTGTCGGGCATGGACTACCTGTCGGAGAGCCGGGTCGAGCTGCGCTACACGCTGCCGCTGGCCGAGATCGTGTTCGACTTCTTCGACCAGCTCAAGTCCCGGACCCGCGGCTACGCGTCGATGGACTACGAGGAGGCGGGCACCCAGAGCTCGAACCTGGTCAAGGTCGACATCCTGCTCCAGGGCGAGCCGGTGGACGCCTTCAGCGCGATCGTGCACCGCGACGCGGCCTACGCCTACGGCACGAAGATGGCCACCAAGCTGCGCGAGCTCATCCCGCGCCAGCAGTTCGAGGTGCCGATCCAGGCGGCGATCGGTTCGCGGATCATCGCCCGCGAGACGATCCGCGCGATCCGCAAGGACGTGCTCGCCAAGTGCTACGGCGGTGACATCAGCCGGAAGCGCAAGCTGCTGGAGAAGCAGAAGGAGGGCAAGAAGCGGATGAAGACCATCGGCCGGGTCGAGGTCCCGCAGGAAGCCTTCGTCGCCGCGCTGTCCACCGACGAGGGCAAGGACGACAAGGCCAAGGGCAAGAAGTAGCGCTCGGTGTTCGCGCGATAACTCTCCGTCGGTGCTCTCTGGTTGGCTTTCCGTCAGCTCGGAGTGCCGAGCTACTGGGTGATCGACCCCCTCGTGCCACGTCTGACGGCGTTCGAGCTCAACGACGAAGACGAGTACGAGCTGATCGCCAAGGCGAGCGGCCCCGAGGTGTTCGAGGCGCAGCGGCCGTTCCCGGTGTCCGTGGTTCCGGCTGAACTGCTGCCGCGCAAGCGACCTTGACCGGTTGAACCGGCAGCCGTGGTGGCTGCCGGTTCACACCTGGTGGGACTCCAGGAACGAGTACACGTCCGCCTCGTCGACGCCGGGGAAGGTGTCCGACGGCAGCGCGGCCAGGACGTGCGAGTGCGCCCGGGCCGACGGCCACACCATGCCCTGCCAGCGGCTGGCCAGCTCGGCGGGCGGGCGCTGGCAGCACTCGCCGTTGGGGCACATCGACTTCGAGTGGTTGGTGGTGTCGCGGCCGCGGAACCAGCGGGACTCGGTGTAGGGGACGCCGAGGGTGATCGCGAAGTCCCGGCCGCGGCTGGGGTCGACGTGGGCGACGCACCAGTGCGTGGCGCCCGGCTTGTCGGTGTACTGGTAGTACGTCGAGTAGCGGTCCTGGGAGGCGAAGACCTGCCTGCCCGCCCAGTAGCGGCACATCCGCTGGCCCTCGATCGCGCCCGCCGGGTCGCTGGGGAAGACCAGGCCGTCGTTCTCGTACGCCTTGTAGATGATGCCGGTCTCGTCGTTGCGGACGAAGTGGCAGACCAGCCCCAGGTACTCGGTGGCCAGGTTGGTGAACCGGTGCGCGGCCATCTCGTAGGACACCGAGAACACGTCGCGCAGGTCCTCGACCGCCAGGTCGCGCTCCTGCTTGGCCTGCTGGAGGAAGCTGACCGCCGCGCGCTCCGGCACCAGCACCGCGGCGGCGAAGTAGTTCGCCTCCACCCGCTGGCGCAGGAAGTCGGCGAAGTCGCGGGGCTGGCTGTGCCCGAGGGTCAGGTGGCCGAGGGTCTGCAGCAGGATCGTGCGCGGGCTGTGCATGCCCAGCGACTCCCGGCGCAGGAAGATCCGGTGGTGGCGCAGGTCGGTCACCGACCGCACCGAGCGCGGCAGGTCGTTGACGAACCGCAGGCCGTAGCCGAGGTGGGTGGCGATCGACTGGATCACGCCCTCGGACAGCGCGCCGCCGGTGTAGCCGACCTTGTCCAGGATCTCGGCGGCGGCCTTCTCGATCTCGGGGAAGTAGTTCCCGTGCTCGCGCATGGTGCGGCGCAGCTCGGCGTTGGCCTTGCGCGCCTCCTCCGGGGTGGCGACCTGCTTGGTCTCCCGGCGCTTGAGCTCCTCGTAGAGGGCGAGCACGTGCTCCAGCGCCTCGGTCGGCACCCGCTTGCCGACCTTCAGCGGCGGCAGCGTCAGCCGCTGGTACAGCGGGTCGAGCTGGGCCTGCTCCACCGCGATCTCCAGCTCGGCGCGGCGGTTCGGCGGTTTTTTCGACAGGAGTTCGTCGACCGTGCTGCCCAGGGCCTCGGCCAGGGCGCGCAGCAGCGACAGCTTCGGCTCGCGGTGCCCGTTCTCCAGCAGCGACAGCTGCGACGGCGCCCGTCCGACCCGTTCGCCCAGCTCAACCAGGGTGAGCCCGGCGGCCCGGCGGAGGTGCCGCAACCGCTGACCGAACACCAGAAGGTCCTGGTCGGTAGAAAAATTACGGTCTTCTTCGGTGATGAACTCCGGCATGGCGTTGATGCTAACAGAAAAATCGAGAAAATTACTACGGAATTCCTGTCGTCTTTCGGTTGTGCGCCGCCAAGACTGAGTTCATCACGCCGCGAGAGCCTCCCTGAAAGGTGAACACCATGAGCTCCATCCGCGAGAGGGCGACCAAGGCCGCTGAGGAACTGCAGCGCGAGTGGGACACCAACCCCCGTTGGAAGGGCATCGAGCGCACCCACTCCGCCAGTGACGTCATCCGCCTCCGCGGGTCCGTGCAGGAAGAGCACACCCTGGCCCGCCAGGGCTCGGAGCGGCTGTGGAACCTGCTGCACGAGAACGACTACATCAACTCGCTGGGTGCGCTGACCGGCAACCAGGCGGTCCAGCAGATCCGCGCCGGCCTCAAGGCCATCTACCTGTCCGGCTGGCAGGTCGCCGCCGACGCCAACCTGGCGGGCGAGACCTACCCGGACCAGAGCCTCTACCCGGCCAACTCGGTCCCGGCCGTGGTCCGCCGCATCAACAACGCGCTCAAGCGCGCCGACCAGATCAACTGGTCCGAGGCGCTGGACCCGGAGGCGGGCGAGCCGGAGAACATCCACTGGCTGGCCCCGATCGTGGCCGACGCCGAGGCGGGCTTCGGCGGCACGCTCAACGCCTACGAGCTGATGAAGGGCATGATCGCCGCCGGTGCGGCCGGTGTGCACTGGGAGGACCAGCTGGCCTCCGAGAAGAAGTGCGGTCACCTGGGCGGCAAGGTGCTCATCCCGACCAGCCAGCACGTCAAGACGCTCAACGCGGCCCGGCTCGCCGCCGACGTCGCCGGCGTGCCCTCGCTCGTGGTCGCCCGCACCGACGCGCAGGCCGCGACGCTGCTGACCAGCGACATCGACGAGCGCGACCAGCAGTTCGTCACCGGTGAGCGCACCTCGGAGGGCTTCTACAAGGTCCGCAACGGCATCGAGCCCTGCATCACCCGCGGCCTGGCCTACGCCCCGCACGCGGACCTGATCTGGATGGAGACCTCGAAGCCGGACCTGGAGGTCGCCAAGCAGTTCGCCGAGGCGATCAAGGACAAGTACCCGGAGCAGATGCTGGCCTACAACTGCTCGCCGTCGTTCAACTGGAAGAAGAACCTGGACGACAGCACCATCGCCAAGTTCCAGCGCGAGCTCGGCCACATGGGCTACAAGTTCCAGTTCATCACGCTGGCCGGCTTCCACTCGCTGAACTACGGCATGTTCGACCTGGCCAAGGGCTACGCGCAGGACGGCATGACCTCCTACGTGGACCTGCAGGAGCGCGAGTTCGCCGCGGAGAAGGACGGCTACACCGCGACCCGCCACCAGCGCGAGGCCGGTACCGGCTACTTCGACCTGATCAGCACCGCGATCAGCCCGGACTCGTCGACCACCGCGCTGGCCGGCTCCACCGAGGCCGCGCAGTTCTAAAGCGGGTAGGACCGTGGGCCGCCCGTTCCTGCGCGGGCGGCCCACCCAAGACGCACCAGCGGCCCTGTGGCGGGGTGTCGGATAGATCGCGATGGTGCGAGTGGGCGGGAACCCAGGCGTCGGGTTCCCGCCCACTTCTTGTTGTGACCGGCGGCGTTCACAGGTCCTGAACGAGCGCTGCGCCCGGCTGCCGAGCGGAGTTAGGGTCCGGAACATGATCACGAATCGACCGGTACCGGTGATCGCCGCGCCGATGGCGGGCGGTGTCTCCACGCCCGCGCTGGCCGCGGCCGTGAGCTCGGCGGGCGGACTGGGGTTCCTCGCCGCGGGCTACCTCTCCGAACAAGCCCTGCGAACGCAGATCGAGCAGACCCGGGAGCTCACCGACGAGCCCTTCGGCGTCAACCTGTTCGTGCCGGGTGCCCGCCGCGACGCCGATCTCGGCCCGTACCAGGAGGCCGTCGAGGCGGAGGCGGCGCGCTACGGCGTGCGGGCGGGGACTCCGCACTGGGACGACGACGACTACCAGGCGAAGGTCGAGCTGGTGATCGCCGAGCGGGTTCCGGTGGTGTCGTTCACCTTCGGCGCACCGAGCAAATCCACAGTGGACAGGCTGCACGAGGTCGGCGCCGAGGTGGCCGTGACCGTGACGACCCCGCAGGAGGCCCGGATCGCGGCCGAGGCCGGTGCGGACGTGCTTTGCGTGCAGGGCTCCGAGGCGGGCGGGCACCGCGCGACCTTCGAGGACGACGAGCGGTTCTCCGGCGGCGGCCCGCTCTACGGGCTGCTCGCGGCGCTCCGGGTGATCTCCGCCGAGGTGGACCTCCCGCTGGTCGCGGCCGGTGGGCTGGTGCGCGGCGCGGACGTCGCCGCGGTGCTGTCGGCGGGTGCGGTCGCCGCGCAGCTGGGCACCGCGTTCCTGGTCTGCGAGGAGGCGGGCACCCAGCCCACCCAGCGCGAGGCGATCGCGGCCGGTGCCCGTGAGACCGAGCTGACCAGGGCTTTCAGTGGGCGTCCGGCCCGGGGGCTGGTGAACCGGTTCCTCACCGAGCACCGCGCCGACGCGCCTGCCGCGTACCCGCAGCTGCACCACCTGACCAAGCCGGTGCGCGGGGCCGCGGGCAAGGCGGGCGACCCGGAGGCGATGTCACTGTGGGCGGGTCAGACCTACGCGCAGGCCCGGCCGATGCGGGCCGCCGGGCTGGTGCGGGTGCTGGTCGACGAGGCCCGGGAGGCGCTGGACTCGGTCCGCCGGGTGCTGTGACCGGGCGGAGCGGGCGCCGATTAGGTTGGGGCGCGTGGGTTACGTCGAATCGGTGAACGTCGCGGTGGTGTGGACCGGTGCCTGGACGGGGCGGGCCGGCCGGACGGGGATCGACAAGCGCCCGGTCACCGGACCGGTCGAGTTCACCGGGACCGGCGTGACCGGTGACTCCGTGTGCGACACCAAGCACCACGGCGCGTGGTACCAGGCGGCCTACTCCTTCGACGTCGAGGAGCTGCGGTACTGGTCCGCCGAGCTGGGCCGGGAGCTCGTCCCGGGCAACGCCGGGGAGAACCTGAGCCTGACAGGCCAGGACACCAGCGCCGCGGTGATCGGGGAGCGCTGGCGGATCGGCTCGGCGGTGCTGCGCGTGACCGGGCCCCGCCAGCCGTGCCGGGTCTTCCAGGGCTTCTGGGACGTCGAGCAGTTCATCAAGCTCTTCACCGAGCACGGCCGTCCCGGCGCGTACCTCGCGGTCGAGGAAGCGGGCCGGATCACCGCGGGCGACGGCGTCGAGGTGATCTCCCGGCCCGAGCACGGGGTGACGGTGGGCGACGTGTTCGCCCTGACCATGCAACGACGTGGCGAGCTGTCCGAGCACGTCGCACCCGTTCTCCCGGACCTGCCGGAGAAGTGGCGGGCCAAGGTCGCCAAGGCGCTGTGATCCCTCAGCGCCGCGCGCATTCGACGATGCAGTAGCCGTTGTCGAGCCGGTTGACCTCGGCGACGGTCAGGCCGGCGGTCACCGCGACGCGGTCCAGCGCGTCGAGGTCGCGCAGCCGCCCGCCGACGTAGATCATCATCCGCAGGTCCAGCTCGGTGAACAGCTTCATCACCCCGGGACCGGCGACCACTTCGATCACGACGACCCGCCCCGCGGCCTCCGCGCAGCGGCGCAGGATTCGCACCGCGTCGTCGTCATCCCAGTCACCGAGGACGTCGCAGAGCACCACGGCGTCGGCTTCGACCGGCAACGGCTCGAAGAAGTCCGCCGCCACCACCTCGGTCCGGTCCGCCAAGCCGTTCGCGCGGAAGTGCTCGGCGGCGTTGCGGACCGGGCCCTTCCGGTCGAGGAGGATCCCCCGCAACCCCGGATGGGTGCGCAGGATCTCGGCCAGCAGCACGCCCTTGCCGCCACCGACGTCGGCGACCCGCGCGAACCGGCTCCAGTCGTGGCCGGACGCGACGGCGGGCGCGAGACTTCGCGTCTTGGCCTCCATCAGCGCGTCGAAGGAGTCCGAGAGCCGGTCGCTGTGCGCGAGGTCTTCCCAGAACGTCCGGCCGAACGCCGTGGGGTAGGCGGTGTGGTGGCCGCGCACCTGCTCGATGAGTTCGACGAAGGCGAGGTCCGCGCGACCGACCGCCCCGTCGAGGTCGAGCCAGGCGCGGGCGCCGTCGTCGCCCTCCAGCGCCCGCGACGCCCGGTTCGGCCCGAACACGCCGGGCTCGGGTTCGCTGAACAGGCCGCGGTGCACCAGGAACCGCAGCACCCGGCCGAGCGGGTCGGGATCCGCGCCGCAGCGGCGGGCGAGTTCGGCCAGCGGCAGCGGACCGCCGCTGACCTCGTCGGCGATCCGCAGCGTGGCCACCGTCCGCACGGCGAAGGGCGTGGTCAGATCCGCCATCGCCCAGACGTCCAGCGGATCGCGGGGCATGTTCCGAGCGTAGCCAGCAGCGGGCGGTTCCGCGTGGCGACCGTCCACTGCGGACCGGGTCAGCCCGCGGGCGGGCCGGGTTCCGCGGGCCGGCTTGTGGCCGGGGGTTCGCCCGGGAAGCTCGGTTGGCTCGAGATCGGAGGTTCGCCCGGGGCGCTCGGTTCCGCGGGGTGGCTTGAGATCGGAGGTTCCCCGGGGACGCTCGGTTCCGCGGGGTGGCTCGACGTCGGGGGCTCCACCGGGAAGCTCGGCTCCGGGGGTCGGCTCGACGTGGGAGCGGGCGGGAACTCGGGCACCGGCTGGGAGGTCTCCGGCGGCGCCGGACGCGGCTCCTCCACGACCGGCGCTCCCGGACCGGCGGGCTGGATCTCCGGCGCCACGCCGGCGAACGCCGCGGCCCCGAACACGACCCCGCCGACCACCGCGGTCAGCCCGCCCACCGACAGCGCCCAGCGGGTGCGAACCTGCCTGCGGCCCCGCCGGATCACCTCCTCGCGCCGGATGTCGAGTTCCGGTTCGCCGGTGACCGCTCGGTTCAGCATGGTTCGGATCTCCTCGTCGTCCCAGTTCATCGGACTCCCTTTCACCGGAATCCCCCGGTCGCGGGCTGGGCGGTGCCGAGCAGGCGGCGCAGCGCGGCGAGGCCCCGCGCGGTCTGGCTCTTGACCGTCCCGGTGGTGCAGCCGAGCAGTTCCGCGGTCGCCTCCACCGACTGGTCCTCCCAGTAGCGCAGGACCACCGCGGCCCGCTGGCCCTGCGGCAGCTCTGCGAGCGCGTTGCGCAGGTCGACCGCGTCCTCCACGCCGGGCGGCGCGGTGCCGCGGTCGGGGACGTCCCGCAGCGCGGTCTCCCGCTTGCGGAACGCCCGCCGGGACTCGTCGATCGCGCTGCGCACCAGGACCTTGCGGGCGTAGGCGTCGACGGAGCCGTCCCGGCTGATCCGGGGCCACGCCACGTAGATCTTGGTGAGCGCGGTCTGCACCAGGTCCTCGGCCCGGTGCCAGTCCCCGCACAGCAGGAACGCCGTGCGGCGCATCGGCGCCACCCTGGCGTCGAAGAACTCGGCGAACTCCTCGTCTCGCTGGTGCAAGCTCGGCCACCTCCCGTCGCCCGGTAGTACGGGTCCGGGCAGGCGGGAGGTTGTCAACGAATCCGAATCCGGTTCAGTCCCGCTTGGGCAGGTTCTCGATGCCTTCGGTGACCGCCCGCGGGGCGCCCGGGCCTCCCCTGCTGACGTCCCACGTCCAGAACTCGACGACGTTGCCGTCCGGGTCGGTGACGTAGGCCGAGCGCGCCTGGCCGCCGAACTCGACCTCGTCCACCTTGACCCCGTGCGAGCGCACCTCGGCGATCACCGAGTCGTAGTCGTCCTCGTCCACCGACAGCGCGTAGTGCACGTGGACTCCGGGCCGTCCGCCGGAGATCCCGATGGCGGGCTTCCACAGCCCGATGCGGGTTCCGCCCGCGAGCACCCACACGGCGTCGGTGGGCGTGCCGTTCCACCGCTCGATCACCGGGAAGCCGAGCACCTCCGTGTAGAAGCGCTCCGCGGCTTCGAGGTCGCGGGATTCGAGCACCAGTTCGTTGACGCCGGTCGTGGAAACCATCGAGTACCTCCTATATAGGCAAATGCCGATTATCTCTATAGGAGATTAGCGATATGCTGATCGCGTGGGCAAGGACGAGGTGACGCGCTCGGCGGCGCTGCTCCGCGCGATGGGGCACCCGATCCGGCTCGGCATCCTCGACCGCCTCCGCGCGGAGGGCGAGATCTGCGCCTGCGACTTCACCGAGCACTTCGGCGTCAGCCAGCCGACGATCTCCGGCCACCTGCGCACGCTGCGCGAGAGCGGCCTGGTCCGGACCCGCCGCAACGGCACCCAGATCTGCTACTCGCTCGACCCCGGCGCGCTGTGCGACGTCCAGCGCATGGTCGGGCAGCTCTGCGGCTCCGCGAGCTGACGCCCCGTACGGGGCATCTGAATCGACGCTGAACTCTTCCTCAGCCGACAGGGCGCATCATGTGATTGAGAGCACATGTGCCGCGCTCTCGGCAGCGCGGAAACATTGGAGTACAAAAGGTAGGTCTTCCGAGTAAATCGGGTGGAAGCGGCGAAGGGTGCGTTGCGTTATGACCAACGAGCTTGGGCACTTCATCGGCGGGAAGCGCGTGGCCGGCACGTCGGGTTCCTTCGGTGACGTGTTCGATCCGAACTCCGGGCAGGTGCAGGCCAGGGTCGCGCTGGCCGCGCAGGAGGAGGTCGCGGCGGCCGTCGCCAACGCCGCCGAGGCGCAGCCCGCGTGGGCGGCGCTGAACCCGCAGAAGCGGGCCCGGGTGCTGATGCGGTTCCTGCAGCTGGTCAACGACGAGATGGACTCGCTGGCCCGGCTGCTGTCCTCCGAGCACGGCAAGACGATCCCCGACGCCAAGGGCGACATCCAGCGCGGGCTGGAGGTCGTCGAGTTCGCCACCGGCATCCCGCACCTGCTCAAGGGCGAGTACAGCGAGAGCGTCGGCACCGGCATCGACGTCTACTCGATGCGCCAGCCGCTGGGCGTGGTCGCGGGCATCACGCCGTTCAACTTCCCCGCGATGATCCCGCTGTGGAAGGCGGCCCCGGCCATCGCCTGCGGCAACGCCTTCGTGCTCAAGCCCTCCGAGCGCGACCCGTCGGTGCCGCTGCGGCTGGCCGAGCTGTTCATCGAGGCGGGCCTGCCGCCGGGGATCTTCAACGTGGTCAACGGCGACAAGACCGCGGTGGACGCGGTGCTGACCGACCCGCGGATCGAGGCCGTCGGCTTCGTCGGCTCCTCGCCGATCGCCGAGTACATCTACTCCACCGCCGCCGCGCACGGCAAGCGCGCCCAGTGCTTCGGCGGCGCGAAGAACCACATGATCGTGATGCCCGACGCCGACCTGGACCAGGCCGTCGACGCGCTGGTCGGCGCCGGTTACGGCTCGGCAGGCGAGCGCTGCATGGCGATCTCGGTGGCGGTCCCGGTCGGGGAGGCCACCGCCGACGCGCTGGTGGACAAGCTGGTCGAGCGGGTCAACAAGCTCAAGATCGGCACCAGCTTCGACGCCGACGCCGACTTCGGGCCGCTGGTCACCAAGCAGGCGTTGGAGCGGGTGCGCGACCTCGTCGACGCGGGCGTCGAGGAGGGCGCGGAGCTGCTGGTCGACGGCCGCGGGTTCAGCCTGGAGGGCCACGAGAACGGCTTCTTCATGGGCGCCTCGCTGTTCGACCGGGTCAAGCCGGACATGCGGATCTACCGCGAGGAGATCTTCGGTCCGGTGCTGTCGGTGGTGCGCGCCGCGGACTACGAGGAGGCGCTGCGGCTGCCGAACGAGAACGAGTTCGGCAACGGCGTGGCGATCTTCACCCGCGACGGCGATGCCGCCCGTGAGTTCACCGCGCGGGTCAACACCGGCATGGTCGGCGTGAACGTGCCGATCCCGGTGCCGATCGCCTACCACACCTTCGGCGGCTGGAAGCGGTCCGGATTCGGCGACCTGAACCAGCACGGCCCGGACTCGATCCGCTTCTACACCAAGACGAAGACCGTCACCTCGCGCTGGCCGTCGGGGCTCAAGGAAGGTGCCAGCTTCACCATTCCGACGATGAACTGACGTCGGGAAGCGGCGGGCAGCCACAACCGGGCCGCCCGCCCACCAACATCGATTCGCGGGGCGGCCCGACCGGCCGCCCCGCTCATCCGGGGAGGGCAGTGGGCGTGTCCATCACGGCATCCGCGCCGGTGTCACCGTTCGAGCTGACCGAGGACCAGCGCGCGATCCAGGAGACCGTGCGGGAGTTCGCCGCCGAGCAGCTGGCGCCGAACGCGATCGAATGGGACCAGCAGAAGCACTTCCCGGTCGACGTCCTGCGCGCCGCGGGCGGGCTCGGGCTCGGCGGCGTCTACGTCGACGACGCGGTCGGCGGCAGCGGGCTGTCCCGGTTCGACTCGGTGCTGATCTTCGAGGCGCTGGCCACCGGGGATCCGTCCATCGCCGCCTACGTCTCCATCCACAACATGGTCGCCGGGATGATCGACCGCTTCGGCGACGACGAGCAGCGCCGCCGCTGGCTGCCGGGCATGTGCTCGATGGAACGCCTCGGCAGCTACTGCCTGACCGAACCGGGAGCGGGCTCGGACGCCGCCGCGCTGCAGACCCGCGCGGTCCGCGACGGCGACCACTACGTGCTCGACGGGGTCAAGCAGTTCATCTCCGGCAGCGGCGACTCCGACGTCTACGTCGTGATGGCCCGCACCGGTGAGCAGGGCCCGCGGGGCATCTCGACCTTCGTCGTCGAGGGCGGCACCGACGGGCTCTCGTTCGGGCCCAACGAGAAGAAGATGGGCTGGAACGCGCAGCCGACCCGGCAGGTGATCTTCGAGGGCGTGCGGGTTCCGGTCGCCAACCGGCTCGGCGCCGAGGGCATCGGCTTCAAGATCGCGATGGCCGGGCTGGACGGCGGCAGGCTCAGCATCGCCGCGTGCTCGCTGGGCGGGGCGCAGGCCGCGCTCGACAAGAGCCTCGGCTACGTGCGGGAGCGCAGCGCGTTCGGTTCCAAGCTCAGCGAGTTCCAGGTGCTGCAGTTCAAGCTCGCCGACATGGCCACCGAGCTGGAGGCCGCGCGCACGCTGCTGTGGCGGGCGGCGTGGGCGCTCGACGTCGGGGATCCGGCGGCGACCAGGCTGTGCGCGATGGCCAAGCGGCTGGCCACCGACGCCGGTTTCTCCGTCGCCAACGAGGCGCTTCAGATCCACGGGGGATACGGATACCTTGCGGAGTACGGGCTGGAGAAGATCGTCCGCGACCTGCGGGTGCATCAGATCCTGGAAGGTACCAACGAAATCATGCGGTTGATCATCTCCCGCGGACTGCTGGCGGCCTGAGCGCCGACCGGACGGGGGTGGCCCCGCGAGAACTGGAGTCGGCAACATGACAGCAACGCCGGAGATCCTGATCGGCGAGCAGGGCGCGCTCGGGCGGATCACCCTCAACCGCCCCAAGGCGCTCAACGCGCTGACGCTGGGCATGGTGCGCGAGATGGCGGCGGCGCTGGAGCGGTGGCGCTCGGCCGACCACATCGCGGTCGTGCTCGTCGACGGCGCGGGGGAGCGGGGGCTGTGCGCCGGCGGGGACATCCGCGCCCTCTACGACGCGGCCAAGGCCGGCGACGAGGAGTTCCCCGCGACGTTCTGGAGCGAGGAGTACCGGCTCAACGCCGCGCTGTCGCACTACCCGAAGCCGGTCGTCGGCCTGATGGACGGCATCACCATGGGCGGCGGCGTCGGGGTCAGCGCGCACGGCTCGCACCGGGTGGTCACCGAGCGGTCCAAGGTCGGCATGCCCGAGACCGGGATCGGGTTCGTGCCCGACGTCGGCGGCACCTACCTGCTGTCGCGGGCGCCGGGCGAGCTGGGCACGCACATGGCGCTGACCGGCGCGCCGGTCAGCGGCGCGGACGCCATCGAGGCCGGATTCGCCGACCACCACATCGACAGCTCCCGGATCGGCGAGCTGGTCGAGGGGCTGGCCACCGGCGCGGTGGACGAGACCATCGGCAGGCTCGCCGAGCAGCCCCCGGCCTCGGCGCTCGCGGCCAACCGGGAGTGGATCGACGCGGCCTACTCCGCGGACACCGTCGAGGAGGTGCTGCAGCGGCTGCGCGAGCGGCCCGAGGAGGCCGCGCACGAGGCGGCGGAGCTGATCGGGACCAAGTCGCCCACCTCGCTGAAGGTGACCCTGCGCGCGCTGCGCGGCGGCTACGACTCGCTGGAGCAGGCGCTGGACCAGGAGTTCCGGGTGGCGATGGGCTGCATCCTCATCGGTGACCTGGTCGAGGGCGTGCGGGCGACGCTGGTGGACAAGGACCGCGACCCGAAGTGGTCGCCGGCGCGGCTCGACGAGGTCGACAGCGCCTGGGTGGAGAAGTTCTTCGAGTCGCCAGGCGTGGGAGAGCTCGGCCTGGCCGGGCGCGCCTGAGCGTCGTGCGCGGTGCCGCCCGCGACCGGCGGCACCGCCGCGGAACCTGCTGGGCATGACTGGGAACCTGCTGGAAGGGGACATGACAATGGCTGTCATCGGTTTCATCGGGCTCGGCCACATGGGCGGGCCGATGTCGGCGAACCTGGTCAAGGCCGGGCACACCGTGCGGGGCTACGACCTGGTGCCCGCCGCGCTGGAGGCCGCCGCGGCCAACGGCGTCACCACCGCTGCTTCGGTCGCCGAGACGGTCACCGGGGCCGACGCGGTGATCACGATGCTTCCCGGCGGCAAGCACCTGCTGGACTGCTACGACGACGTGCTGGCCTCGGCGTCCCCGGACACGCTGCTGATCGACTCGTCCACGGTGGACGTCGCCGATGCCCGCGAGGCGCACCGGCGGGCCGAGGCGGCCGGTTTCGGATCGCTCGACGCGCCGGTCTCCGGCGGCACCGCGGGCGCCGAGGCGGGCACCCTGACCTTCATGGTCGGCGGCAGCGAGGAGGCGTTCCACCGGGCCGAGCCGGTGCTGGAACCGATGGCCCGCAAGGTGATCCACTGCGGCGGTCCGGGCAACGGCCAGGTCACCAAGATGTGCAACAACCTGATCCTGGGCGCGTCGATGATCGCGGTCAGCGAGGCGTTCGTGCTGGGCGAGCGGCTCGGGGTCGCCAACCAGGCGCTCTACGACGTGGTGTCGATCTCCACCGGGCAGTGCTGGTCGCTGACCACCAACTGCCCCGTCCCCGACCTGGTGGAGACCAGCCGCGCCAACCACGACTACGAGCCCGGCTTCGCCGCCGCGCTGATGCTCAAGGACCTCAAGCTGGCGGCCTCGGCCGCCGAGCAGAGCGGCACCGACGCCGCGATCGGCCGCCTGGCCACCGAGCTGTACCAGCGGTTCAACGACGAGGGCGGCGGGGGCTACGACTTCGGCGCGATCATCAAGTCGATCCGGGACCGATCCGGCGACTGAGGTCGCGCGGACCGGGTGAGGGGGCGGCGCGACGCCCTCTCACCCGGGCGTACGCTTGCGCTCCGTGATGGAGTGGTTGGTCGAGTGGTGGGACGCCGCCGAGCTCTGGCTCGTGCAGTTGCCGTACCCGCTGCAGGTGACGCTCGTGCTCGCGGTCCTGGTTCCGCTGGCCTGGGGGCTGGGCTGGCTGATCGACCGCGGCGTCGACACCCTCGGTGCCAAGCTCACCCGGGTCCGCGACGCGGAGCCGCCGGTGGGGCGGCGCGACGGCGTGGCCGGGAGCTGATCCGGTGACCCCGCGCAAACGCATCTCGGTCGCGCTGGTCGGCCTGATCGCACTGGTCGTCATCGGCTGGCTCGTCCGCGACTACGCCGGAACCGGCGAGAGCTCCCCGCCCGGCGCCACCGAGTCCGGGCTGCAGGTGCAGCGGATGTCGGCGCTGCCGCCCGAGGTCGCCACCACCTGGAAGTCGATCACCGAGGGCGGGCCCTTCCGGTATCCCGGAAAGGATGGCACCGTGTTCGGGAACCGGGAGGATCTGCTGCCCCAGCGGCCTTCCGGTTACTACCGCGAGTACACCGTGCCGACCCCGGGTTCGCCGGACCGGGGAGCCCGTCGGCTGGTCACCGGCGAAAGCTCCGAGATCTACTACACCGGCGACCACTACGAATCCTTCGTGGTCGTCGACCCCGACGAGTGAGTGCGATGTTTGCGACGAAGCGGGCCAGCGCAGTGCTGGGAAAGGAGCCGGCGGTGAGCGGGCTGGAGGAACCTGGCGTCAGCGCCGAGCAGGCCGCCGAGGACGCGCGGGGCAGGGGTGCCGCGGTGCACGTGCTCGACGGCTCGGAACTGGCCAGCAAGCGCACCGCGCTGGACGGCATCGCCGCGGTGCTGGACTTCCCGGAGTGGTCGGGGCGCAACCTGGACGCGCTCTACGACTGCCTGACCGACCTGTCCTGGCTGCCCGAGGGCGAGCACGTGCTGATCTGGTCCGGCTACCAGGCGCTGGCCGACTACGACCCGAAGGCCTACCGCAAGATCAGCGCGGTGCTGGAGGAGGCGGCGCAGACCTCCTTCTGCGGGCGGACCTTCACCGCCGTGCTCACTCGCAGCTGATCATCGCTCAGTAGTAATACCGGCTCGCGCGAGTGATCGCTCACCGCCCGCTATTGCCGGGGCAGGCGCGTGACCAGCAGTAGCGCCAGCGACGCGAACACCAGGGCACCGATGACGCCGACGGTGTGGAGCCCGCTGGTGAAGGCGCCGTGCGCGGCGGCGACGAGGTCGGCTGCCTCTCCGGGCGGCAGGGCCGCTGCCGCCGCGGTGGCGCCCGCCACGGTTTCCCGGGCAGGGCCGGGCAGGTCCGCCATGTGGTGGCGGTAGATCGCGCCGGCGATCGTGCCCAGGACCGCGATGCCGAGGGTTCCGCCGAGGTGGTTCGCGGTCTCCGACATGGACGCGGCCGAACCGGCGCGTTCGGGCGGGACCGATCCGACGACGATCCCGGTGCCCAGCGCGAACAGCGGTCCGGTTCCCAGCGCCAGCACGGCGACTGCCGTCACGACCGTTCCGACGCCGTCGGTCAGCGCGAGCAGCGCCGAGCCGGCGGCCGAGAGCACGAGACCGCCCGAGATGGCCGTCCGGGGACTGATCCACTTGGTGATGGTCGGCGTGAGCAGGGTTCCGGCGGCGACTGCCAGGCCCATCGGCGCGAACCACCACGCCGACAGCGTCGGCGAGTAGCCGAGGACGGTTTGCAGGTACTGGGTGACCAGCATCCCGGCTCCGGCCATCACGACCCCGGCGAAGGTCAGCGTGGCCAGCACCGCGCCGAAGGACCGCTCGGCCAGCAGCCGCAGATCCAGCAGTGGATCGGTGCTGCGCAGCTGCCGACGTGCGAACAGCGCTCCGCAGACCAGGCCCACTGCGAGGGCGGCGACCACGGTCGGTGCGAACCCGGTGCCGACGGCGAGTTCCTTGAGGCCGTAGACGATCGGCAGCACCGCCAGCAGCGAGAGCGCGACGGCGGGCAGGTCGAGGCGGCCCGCGCCGGGATCGCGGTGCTCCGGCAGCAGCACCGGGCCCAGCAGCAGGAGCAGCACCATGACCGGGACGGCCAGCAGGAAGACCGACCCCCACCAGAACCGCTCCAGCAGCAGACCGCCCAGGACCGGGCCGAGCGCGGCCCCGGCGAACTGGCAGGTCGCCCAGACCGCGATGGCGGTTCCGCGCTGCGCCCGGTCGGCGAACATGCTGGTGATCAGCGCCAGCGTCGAGGGCATCAGGGTCGCTCCCGCCACGCCGAGCGCGATGCGGGCGGCGATGAGCAGGCCCGGAGTCGTCGCGAACGCCGCCGCCAGCGAGGCGAGGCCGAAGGCCGCGCCGCCGACGAGCAGCAGCCTGCGGCGGCCGATCCGGTCGCCCAGAGTTCCCATCGTGATCAGGAACCCGGCCACCATGAAGCCGTAGGCGTCGATGATCCACAGCTGCTCGGCGCTGCTGGTGCCCAGCGCGGCCGTCAGCGCGGGCAGGGCCAGGAACAGCGCGTTGATGTCGATCGCGACCAGCAGCGTGGGCAGCACCAGCACCACCAGCCCGCACCACTCGCGCCGTCCGGCTCGTTCCGCCACTTCCGTCATGTCCCACTCCTCGTCCGGTGTTCTCGATCGCGGGTCGGAGCGGGCAGGCCGAACCCGACATCGGAGTGCGGAGAAATTTCGGCGGTGCTGAGGTAGGAAGAGCCGGACCGGCTACGACTTCCGGGTGAGTGGCGCCGGAGGGGCGCCGGACGAACAGGAGCGAACCGTGAAGTACCTGCTGATCATGCAGTTGAACCAGGAGATCTGGGACGCGCTCACCGAGGAGGAGCGCAACGAGGTGATGAACGGCCACGGCGACTTCATGAAGACCATCCAGGAGTCGGGCGAGATGATCAGCACCCACGCGCTGGCCGATCCGTCCAACAGCGCCGTCGTGCACACCAAGGGCGGGGTGCCCGCGGTGACCGACGGGCCGTTCCTGGAGGCCAAGGAGTACATGGGCGGCTTCTACCTGGTCGACGTGGAGAGCCGGGAGCGGGCGCTCGAACTCGCCCGGCTCATCCCGGACACCCGCGTCGAGGGGCTGGGCGTGGAGGTCCGGCCGGTGATGTTCTCGGCCGGTTCGGACGTGTGACCGGTCACGAGCTCGGGGACCTGCTGCGCGGGCTCGCGCCGCAGGTCCTCGGCGTGCTCGTGCGCAGGCACGGGCAGTTCGACGCCTGCGAGGACGCCGTGCAGGAGGCGCTGCTGGCCGCCGCCGTGCAGTGGCCGGAGGAAGGCGTTCCCGCCGAACCGGTGGGCTGGCTGGTCCGGGTCGCCGGGCGCAGGCTCACCGACCTGTGGCGCAGCGAGAGCGCGCGGCGCCGCCGCGAGCAGTCCGCCGCGCTCGGGCACGACGGCCTGGTGCCGGGAGCGGACGAGGAGCAGGCGCCGGACAGCGACGACACGCTGGCGCTGCTGTTCCTCTGCTGCCACCCGGAACTGTCACCGGCGTCGCAGGTGGCGCTGACGCTGCGGGCGGTCGGGGGCCTGACCACGGCGCAGATCGCGCACGCGTTCATGGTCCCCGAGGCCACGATGACCCAGCGCATCACCCGCGCCAAGCAGCGGATCCGGGACGCCGGGGCGACGTTCCGGATGCCCGCGGAGCCGGAGCGCACCGACCGGCTCCGGGTGGTGCTGCACGTGCTCTACCTGATCTTCAACGAGGGCTACACCGCCACCGCCGGTCCCGAGCTGCAGAGCCACGCCCTGACCGGCGAGGCGATCCGGCTGGCCCGCGAGCTGCACCGGTTGCTGCCCGCGGACGGGGAGGTGTCCGGCCTGCTCGCGCTGATGCTGATCACCGACTCCCGGCGGGCCGCCCGGGTCACCCCGGACGGGGTGATGATCCCGCTGGCCGAGCAGGACCGGGACCGCTGGGACCGGGCCCTGATCGCCGAGGGGACCGAGCTGATCGGCCGCACCCTGGCCGGTTCCCGGCTCGGGCCGTACCAGGTGCAGGCCGCGATCGCGGCGGTGCACGCGGAGGCTCCGTCCACTGCGGACACCGACTGGCGCCAGGTGCTGATCCTCTACCGGATCCTCGACCGCATCGCGCCGAACCCGGTGGTCACGCTGAACCGGGCGATCGCCACCGCCATGGTGCACGGGCCTGCCGAGGGGATCGCGCTGCTGTCCACTTTGGATGGAGACAGGAGGGTGCGGCACCGCATCGATGCGGTGCGCGCGCACCTGCTGGAACTGGCGGGCGACCGCGCCGCCGCGCTGGACTGCTACCGGCGGGCGGCGCGGGCCACGCTCAGCATCCCCGAGCGCCGCTACCTCGAATCCCAGGCGGCCAAGCTCGCCCGGTGAAGGGGCTCAGTCCTGCGGAACCCAGGAGGGCTTGCGCTTCTCGCCGAAGGCGCGGATGCCCTCCTGGCCCTCCTCGCCCGCGAAGTGCTCGGCCGACAGCGCGAGCATCTCGGCGAAGTCGTCGCTCATCTTCGCCGCGCGCGGGCGGCGGAGCATGTCCTTGGTCGCGGCCAGCGCGTTCGGGCCGCCGAGGGCGAGCATGTCGGTGTAGCGGGTGGTCTCGGCGTCGAGGTCCGCGGCGGCGACGGCGGAGTTGAGCAGGCCGATCTCCACCGCGCGGCGGGCGTCGAAGGTCTCGCCGGTGAGGAACAGCTCGTGCGCCTGGCGGGCGTGCAGCCGGGGGAGCACGGTCACCGAGATCACCGCGGGGACCACGCCGATGCGGACCTCGGAGAAGGCGAAGGTCGCGGTGTCGGCGGCGACGGCGATGTCGGTGGCGGCCACCAGGCCGACGCCGCCCGCGCGGGCGGGCCCGGCGAGCTTGCTCACGACCGGCTTCGGGCTGGTCCAGATCAGCTCCAGCAGCGCGGGGAGGTCCTGCACGCCCTGGTCGCCCGCGCCCGCCGAGCGCGACTCCTTGAGGTCCATCCCGGCGCAGAACACCGGTCCGGTGTGGTCCAGGACGATCACCCGCACGCCGTCCTCGCCGATCGAGCGCTCCAGGTGGTCCCGGAGCTCGCGGCGCAGCTGCGCCGACAGCGCGTTGCGGTTGTGCGGTGAGTCCAGCGTGATCGTCGCGATGCCGTTCGTCACGCTGCGGTGCACGAGTTCTTCGGCCATGCCGCGAACGTTAGCCGCTCTCACCGGTTCGTGGCGACAGGGCGAGGTTCCGTGGCATAGTTGAACGCAAGTTCAACAACATGAGGAGACCTCCATGGGCTACCTGCTGCTGCTCGGTGCGATCGCTTCCGAGGTGATCGGCACCCTCGCGACCCGGTACTCGGCCGGGTTCACCCGCGTCGTCCCGTCGGTGGTCGCGGTGCTGGGCGTGGTCGGCGCCTACTTCCTGCTGTCGCAGGTGCTCAAGCAGGGCATGGGCATCGGCGTGGCCTACGGGATCTGGGCCGCGGCGGGCGTGACCGCGATCGCGGTGATCGGGGCGGTGTTCCTGGGCGACAGCCTCACGTGGGTGCAGGCGTTCGGGATCGTGCTGGTGATCGGCGGCGTACTCTCGCTGGAGTTGGGCGCGCAGCACTAGACCGAAGGGCAGCATTGACCGAGGACGGCAGGAAGGCACGAGGACGGCGCAGGCGCGCGGAGCTCATCGCGGCGACGCTGGCGGTCGTGGAACGCGACGGGGTCGCCGGGCTGACCCACCGAGCGGTGGCCAGGGAAGTGGGATGTCCGGCCAGTTCCGCGGTCTACTACTTCGCGACCCTGGACGACCTGCTGGTCGCCGCGCTCAGCGCCGCCATCGACGAGTACATCGGCCAGCTCCGGGAGCTCGTCGCCGACGGCCGGTCCGAGGTCGACGCGATCGCCCAGCTCATCGCCGACGTCGGCGGTCCGGGGCGCGGTCGCGCGATGGCCGAGCGGGAGCTGACCCTGCTCGCCGCCCGCAGGCCCGCGCTCCGGCCGATCGCGCAGCGGTGGCGGGACCAGGTCGTCGAGGTGGCTTCGCAGCACACCGACGACCCGGCGACCGTCCTCGCGTTCGTCGACGTGTCGGAGGGGATCTGCGCGCGCATGCTGCTCGACATCGAGCCGCTCGGGTACGACGAGATCCGCACCGAGCTGCTGCGCGTGCTGGGGCGTTAGGGGCCGGTTCCGCTCTCTCGCGCCCCTTCTCGGTCAGGTGGCCGGGTAGCGCTCCAGCCACTCCGCGCCGCGAGGCGGGCGGGGGCCGAACTCCAGCGCCGCGTCCCGGGCCAGCTGCTCGATGACCTCGGCCAGTTCCAGGTCCGTGATCCAGTGCTCCGGGATCGCCTCCGCGCCGACGCTCGCGCCGACCAGGCTGCCGCAGACCGCGCCGGTGGTGGCGCTGTTGCCGGAGTGGTTCACCGCCGCGGGCAGCGCCACGTCGAAGTCCCCGCCCGCCGACAGCGCGGCGAACAGGCCGATCGCCAGGGCTTCCGGCGCGCTCCAGCCGCCACCGATGGTCGCCTCCACGGTCTCGGCGGACGCGCCGCTCTCGGCGAGCCGGACCGCGGTCGCGAGCGCGCGGCTGACCTCGGCGTGGCCCCGCTGCCGGGCCAGGTGCGCCATCGCCTCCTCCACCGCGTCCGGCAGCTCCGCCCCGTCGAGCAGCCTCGACACCAGGAACGCAAGCGTCCCCGCGCTGAGGTAGGCCACCGGATCGCCGTGGGTGAGCGCGGCGGTGTTCATGCCGACCCGGAACACCTCGGCCGGGTCGTCGCTCCACAGCGCCGCGGGCACCGCGCGCATGACCGCGGTGCTGCCCTTGGAGTCGCTGACCGGGCGCTCGGGCGTCCCCATCTCCTGCTGCCCCTTGGCGAACGCGATGAGCGTGCGCATCATCGTCCGCCCCGGGTTGCGGGTCTGGAACAGCGCCCGCTGCCGCACCAGCCAGCCGTCGGGCTCCGGGGTGTGCCGCAGGAACTCGCCCGCCGCGCGCGCCCAGCTGAGGTGCTGGGTGTGCAGCCAGCGCTGGTAGGCGTGCTGGATGTGCCGGGACGGGTCGGTGACGCCGTGCTCCCTGGCCACCCCGGCGCGGATCATGCCTTCCAGCGAGAACAGCATCAGCTGGGTGTCGCTGCCCAGCCGTCCCGCCGGATGGCCGGCGGGCACGTAGGACCGGAGGCCGGACTCGCCGTGGCGGTCCCGGATCTCGGCCCAGCTGTCGCCCGCGATCGGCCCGCCGAGGGCTTCGCCGACCGCGCAGCCGAGCACCGCGCCGAGGAACCGGTCGCGGGACGCGGCCAGGCGCGGGGTGGCGGCGAGCCCGTCGCGCTGCGGCTCGGTGGCGGCGCCGACCGGGTACCGGGCGGTCCACGCCTCGGACTCGTCCGGGTAGGGGCCGAACTCGGTGGTGGCGTCGGTGGCGATCCGCTCGGCCAGCTTCAGCGTCGGCAGGTCCGCCAGCAGGCCCGGTGGGATCGCGGTCGGGCCGTGCAGGGCGCCGAGCAGCTGTCCGCACAGCACGGCCGAAGTCGCCGCGTCGCCGCTGTGGTCGGCGGCGACGCGGACCGCGGTGGCGAAGTCGTCCTCGCACGCGGTGGCCACCCGGATCGCGATGCCCAGCACCTCGGTGCCGCTGCGCCCCGCGCCCATCGAATCACTGCGCCCCGCGCCCATGGAGTCACTGCGCCCCGCGCCCATGGAGTCGAGGTGCCGCCGCGCGGGAACCGTTCCGGCGGGGCTGTCGAGCCCGAGCCGGTGCGCGCGCCGCAGGTGCTCCGACGGCCACCGCGCGAGCCCTGCTCCCAAGGCGTCCCGGAGCGAAGAACCGCGCAGCAGCAACGAAATCGCGGTCCCGAGGACGCCGGCCGGGCGGTGTCCGTCCGGATGCCCGTGGGTCAGCGCGGCCAGGTCGACGGCCAGCGGGAACACGTCGGCTCCGGCCCGCCACAACGCCGCCAGTGCGCCGAGCGGCACCGCGGTGGCGGAGTCGAACCCGTTGATCGGCTGCTGGCGGGTGCCCGCCGGTTTGCCCGCGGCGATCTGGGCGAGCGCGGCCAGCATCGTCGGCTCGTCGCTGCGGCGGGACCGCAGCTCCGGTGCGCCGACCAGCAGGCCGTCCGGCGACTCCTGCTCGGAACCGCAGTCGCGCCAAGGAATTCCCCGGCTGTGCAGCCACCGCCGGAGGCCCTCGGAAGCGCCGTCGAGCGGATCACCGTCGCCGGACAGCCGCAGCCGCGTGTGCGCGCCGACCAGACCTTCCAGGGCGAACAGCAGCGCCGCCGAGCGCTGGCCGACCTCGCCCTGCGCGACGAGCTCCCCGGCCGCGGCGCCGAGCAGCATCCCGAGGAACCGGCTCGGCGCCTCCGGCGCGTCGGCCAGCCCGGTCGCGGGGGCGGGCGCCTGCCCGGCGCCGAGCCGGTGCTGGAGCGCCGCGCCCCACGGCGGCCGGGTGGCGGGGGACTCCCGCCAGGTCCGCCACCGGTCGAGCAGCGCCCGCTCGACCGGGTCGAGCCGCGGTCCGGACACCGCGCCGCGCCGGACCTCCCGCCAGGTCGCCAGCAGGGTCCGTTCCGCTTCGCTGAGTCCGTCCCGTGCTCGGTCCATCTACGACGACAGGTAGCGCTGCGCCCACTCGGGCGGTCGCTGGTCGGTGTAGATCTCCGACGAGATCCGGCCTGCGTCGGTGATCAGGGTTTCCAGGACCTCCGCGAGTTCGAGGTCCCTGGTCCACTCCTCCGGGATCGCCTGCGCCCCGCGCGCGGTGCCGAGCAGGCTGCCGCAGATGGCCGCGGTCGCCGCGCTGTTGCCGCTGTGGGTGGCGGCGAGCGCGACCGCGTCGGCGAACGAGTTCGGGTGCGACAGGGCCGCGGCCACCGCGATCGCCAGCGCCTCGGGCGCGTCCCAGCCTGCGCCGAGTTCTTCCAGCGCGGTCGGCGGCACCGGGCCGGAACCCGCCAGCTCCAGCGCGGACCGCAGCGCGGTCGCGGTGGTCTCGGCGCCCTCCCGCCGGTCCAGCTCGGCGAGCACCGCGCGGACCGAGTCGGCCAGGGTCTGGCCACCAGCCAGCGCGGCGATCAGCCCGGCCAGCGCCCCGGCGGGCAGGTAGCCGTCGGGAGCGCCGTGGGTGATGACCGCGATCTCGGCGCCGACCGAGACGGCGTCCTCCGGAGCGCTGACCTGGAAGCCGAGGACCGCGCCGCGCACCGTCGCGGCGGCGGTGGTCGCGGAGTTCGGCGGGTTGCCCGCGGTGGGGAGGTGGTTGGCGTTGCCCAGCCGGGCCAGCGCGGTGACGGTGGTTTCGTCCGGGAACCGCTGCGCGCGCAGGGCCTCGGACCGCGTCAGCTCACCGGGCTCGAACACCGGCTGGATGTGCGCGCCCTGCGCGAACATCCAGTGCTGCAACGTGCCGCGCACCTTGCCGGGCAGCGATCCGCCGATCCCGCGCAGGATGCTGCGGATGGCCGAGCGGATCAGGCCGTCGAGCACGAACACCGACTGCTGGCCCAGCGCGCTCGCGGCGCCGAGGCGGCCGAAGTGCTCGCGGAACTCCCGGACGCCGTCCGGGTTCTCCCGCAGGATGTGGTTCAGGCTGGTGAACGTCCACGGCGCGCCGAGCGCGTCGCCGACCGCACCGCCGAGCGCGCAACCGGCCAGGCGCTCCTGCCGGGTCAGCTCGACCGGGGTTTCGCCTGCGAGCTCGTCCTCCCCGGCTTCGGCTTCCTCCTCGGCGGCCTCCCCGACGAGCTGCGCGGCGCGCTCCTCGCCGAACGCCTCCACCAGCAGCTTGTGCAGGCCCAGCGACAGGTCCGACGGCGCGTCCTCGTCGCTGTCGCGGAACTTCCGCCAGGCGGCGAGCAGGCGCAGCTCCTCGTCGGAGAGGTTGTCGTCGGAGTCGTCCTCGGCGGCCGGAGCCTCCGGCTCCCCGGCTTCCTGGGCCGCCGGTTCCTCCGCGCCGCCGACGGGGTAGCGCTCCAGCCACCCGGGCTCCGACGGCGGGTTCTCGCCGAACTCGCGCGCGGCGTCGGTGGCCAGCTGGGCGATGACGTCGCGGAGTTCGAGCTTGTTCCGCCACTTGCCGGGGATGACCTCCGCGGTGTGCACGGCGCCCATGATGTTGCCGCAGATCGCACCACTGGAGTCGCTGTCACCGGAGTGGTTGGTCGCCTGCAGCACCGCCTCGACGAACGAGTTCGGGTGCGACAGCGCCGCGCACACCGCGATCGCCAGCGTCTCCTGCCCGACGTGGCCCTCGCCGAGCCGCTCGTGCATCCGCTCCGGAGTCGGGGTGCCCTCGGCGGCCAGCTCGATCGCGCGCCGCAGCGCGTCCGCGGTCTCCTCATGACCGTCCCAAGTGGACAGTTCGGTGAGCGCGCGGTCCACAGCCTCCGGGATCGACCGGCCGGCCAGCAGCTGACCGACGATGACCGCCAGCGCGCCCGCGGGCAGGAAACCGCTGGGGTGGCCGTGGGTCAGCGCCGCGGTCAGCGCACCGACCCGGAACACCTCGGTCGCGTCGTCGGACCACAGCGCGGCCGGGGCGGCGCGCATGACGCCACCGCAGCCCTTGGAGTCGTTGAGCCGGTTGCCGAAGGTGCCCAGCGCGTTGCCGCTGGCGTAGCCGTGGAGGGCCTGTATCGAGGTGGCCCCCGGCGCGCGGCGGACGAACAGGCCCTTCTGCTCGATCAGCCAGCCGTCCGGCGGCGAGCCCGCGATCGGGCCGCCCGCGTCGCGCCAGTCGAAGCCCTGGGTGTGCAGCCAGCGCTGGTAGGCGTGCTGGACCTGGGTCGCGGGCTCGGTCTCGCCGTAGAGCCTGCGGCGGATGCCGGCGCGGATGAGCCCTTCCAGGGTGAACAGGGTCATCTGGGTGTCGTCGCTGATCGAACCGCCGGGGCGGTGCGCGTCGACGAAGTCGGTGAGCCCGGAGCGGCCGTACTTGGCGCGGATGGAGTCGATCGACTCGTCCTCGACCGGGTAGCCCAGCGCGTCACCGACCGCGCCGCCGAGCAGGAAGCCCAGCACCCGGGCGTCCCGCTCGGCGGGAGCTTCGGCGGGTTTCGCGGCTGGGGGCGTTGCGGCCGTGGGCGTTGCAGCGGGTTTCGCGGCGGCGGGTTTCGGTTGCTGCGCGGGCGCTTGCGGCGATTCGGGACGCGCGGGGGCGGGCTGCTCCGCCGGGGCCGGGGCTTTCGCCGCTGCTCCGGCCTCGGCCGGGGTCGCGGGGCCGGCCGGAGCCGCTGGGCTTGCCGGGGTGACGGGGCTGGCCGGGGTGGCTGTGCTCGTCGGAATTGCCGGGCTGGCAGAGGTTGCCGGGGTTGCCGGGCTGGTCGGGGTTGCCGGACCGGGCCTCGCCGGAGTGGCAGCTCCGGGGTTCGGGGCAGCGGAGTTCGCCGGGGCGGCAGCCCCAGGCGCCGCTGCTTCGGACTTCGCCGCGTTGGCGGTCTCGGGAGTCTTGGCAGCTTCAGGAGCCTTGGCGGTCTCAGGAGCCTTGGCGGTCTCGGGAGCCTTGGCTGCCTCAGGAGTCTTGGCTGCCTCGGGAACTGCTGCTGCGGGCTTCGCTGCGGCTTCCGGCGTGGCTGCGCCCGACTTCCTCGGGGCGGTCGCGGGCTCGGACTTCGCCGCGTTGGAGGTTTCGGGGGTCGCTGCGCCGGATTTCGCCTCGACAGCTGCGGCACCGACCGCTGCTGCGCCAGCACCCGCCGCCGCGGCGGCAGCACCGACCGCAACGGGCTCGGGCTGCGCCACGGGCGTCGGCTGAGCAGCGGGCGCCGACTGCGCCACGGGCTCCGGCTGAGCCGTGGGCGCTGGCTGAGCAGCGGGCTCGGGCTGCGGCGCCGGGCCGCCCGCCTTCCCCGACTCCGCCTGCCGCACCGGAACGCCTGTGCGCTGGGTGACCTCCGGCGACGGCTCCTCTGGGTTCGAGTGGGGGGCGTCCGGGTCGGGGGAGTTCGGGTCGAGCCGCTTCTGCGCGCTTTCCCGTTGCACCGTGCGGGTTTCCGTCGGCACCTTGATCGCCGGTTCGGAGTCGTCCTCCGGCTCGACGTTCCCCGGCTCGACGACCTCCGGCTCCGGCTCGGGCTCCGGTTCCTCGGGTTCGTCGCCCGCCGCGGGCAGGGTGGAGGTGAACACCAGGCTGGAGATGTCCTTCTCCGCCGGGTACCGCTGCGTCCACGCCGAACCGGTCGGCGGCTGCGCGCTGAACTCCAGCAACGCGTCCTTGGCCAGGGCCTCCACGAGCTGGCTGTGCTGGAGGTCCCGCAGCCAGACACCGGGCAGCGCGGTCGCGCCGTACCTCGCGCCGACGATGTTGCCGCAGATCGCGCCGGTCGAGTCGCTGTCGCCGGAGTGGTTCACCGCGACCATCACCGCGGCGGCGATGCTGTCGGTGCTCAGCGCCGCGCACAGCGCGATGGCCAGCGCCTCGTGCGCGGCCCAGCCACCGCCGAGCTGGTCCTTGAGCTCCTCGGGGCTTGGCCTGCCCTGCGCGGCGAGGTCGACCGCGGCCTGCAGCGCGGCGTCCACCTCGCGGTGCCCCCGGTAGTCGCCGAGCAGCACCCGGGACTGGGCCAGCGCTTCCTCCAGCGGTTCCCCGCGCAGCAGCCGGTGCACGATCACGGCGAGGACACCGGCGGGCAGGTACCCGGTGGGCTTGGAGTAGGTCAGCGCCGCGGTCGCGGCGGCCAGCTCGAAGACCGCCTGCGGGTCGTCCGACCAGAGCGCCACCGGGGCCGCGCGGACGACACCGCCGCAGTCGTCGGAGTCGTTGATCGCGCGCTCGAACGTGCCGGGCGCGCCGACCGACGCGAACTCCCGCAGCGCGGTGATGCAGCTGCTGTTGGGGGAGCGCACGGCGAACAGCTCGCGCTGCCCGATCAGCCACCCGTCGGGCTCGGGGTGGCTGTCGACGAACGGTCCCGCCGCGCGCGGCCAGGCGTAGCCCTGGGTGTGCAGCCACCGCTGGTAGGCGAGCTGGATCGCCGACAGCGGGCTCTCGGCTTCGGTGGTCCGGGTCGCGATGTGGCCCCGGATCAGCCCTTCCAGCGTGAACATCGCCATCTGGGTGTCGTCGGTGAACTCGCCGGGGCGCTCGCCCGCGCGGTCGTAGTCGCTGACGCCCTGCGCGCCGTAGCGGCTGCGGATCTGGTCGACCGGGTAGAACTCCACCGCCGCGCCCAGCGCGTCGCCGATCGCGCCCGCCAGCATCGAGCCGATGAACCGGCGGCCGAAGTCGGTCTCGGCCGGGTCGGGCTGCGGTGCCTTCGCCGCCGGTTCCGCGGCCGGGGGCGCCGCCGGTTCCGCGGGCGCCTGCGCGGCGGGCGGCACCGCGGGTGCCTTGGGCGGGACCGCCGCCGCGGCGTTGACCAGGTCCTCGGCGGGGATGCGGGCCTTGACCGGGCTGGTCGGGTTGATCTGCAGGTCCATCCCGGTGACCTTGAGCTCGGCGAGCTGGCGGCCGGTCATCCGCTGCCAGCTAGTCCAGTTCGACGGCAGGAACCCGTCGGAGGTGAACAGCTGGAGCTGCCGCCTGCCGGACTCGTGCTCCATCGTGAACAGGCCGCTGCCCTGCGGCTGGGCGAACAGGATCAGCTCGGCGTCCAGCAGCGCGGCCAGCAGGGTCTGGCCGGGGGCGTAGCCGGTGGTGGTGAGCTGGAGGGCGCGCTCGGCGTCGTTGGTCGGCGCGGGCAGCCGCAGCGCCACCGGGGAGGGGCGGTAGTTCGGGTTGGGGGAGAAGTCGTCGGTGAGCTCACCGCGCTCGTCGACCCGGTAGCCGCCGATGAACCCCCACGGCGGGACCTCCGCGTTCGGATCGGTGAAGATCGGGTCGACCACGTACAGCCAGGTGTTGGGCTGCTTGGTGGCCTGCTCCCGCATGGCCGGTGTGATGACCGGCCGGTTCGGCTGCTGCGTGTTCATCTCCCGCTTGTGCCCCCGACTTCTCGTCCAGCCCTTGATCCCAGCCATCGACGCGATCACCTATCGCCCGACAGTGCAGTGTTTGAGTGCGACGCACACGGTCGGCTATGGGTTCCGACCTCTCGTCGCTAAGGGATCACTCTCTCATGGCCACATGGTGTGAAGTTTAGTGTTCGCCGAAAATACGCTGAGTCAGCAAGGGGTTTCCCACGGCGAGCGCTCAGCCGACCAGCGCCGCGCGCAGCAGGCACGGCATGCACGGCATCCCGACCGGGCCGTCCAGCTGCTCGGCCTGCCCGGGGGTGATGTCGAACCCGCAGTAGGCGCGCAGCGACTCGGGCACCGCGCCGTCGGGGGGCAGCGGGAACAGGTGGCAGGACAGCTCCTGCTCGGTGCGCGCGAGCTCCGGGCGGACCCGTGCGATCAGGTGCGTGTGCGCGTTCATGATGCCGCCAGCAGGTTCGGGTCCGGCAGCGACCGGAAGTGTCGGAGGTTGTTCCGCGCCGCCGCCGGTGGTCGTGCGACCAGTCGGACCGCACGTGACGCATCATCCACGGAAGGTTGCGCGGCGGGGCGCCGAATGCCGAAATTGCGCAACAACGGCGCAGTTCCGGCCGCTGGATGCAGGACGCCGTTCATCCCAACGGCGGCTGTCGCGACGCTCGGTGTTCAGGGCAGCAGCGCGAAGGCCGGGACGTGGCGCGGACGCACGACCGAGAAGTGGCGGCGATCCAGAGTCGCGACAGCGGCCACGCCCAGCCGTTCGGCGATGCTCACCACGGATGCGTCGGTCGTGCCGAGCGGGAGGTCCGAGTACTTCGAGACCAGCTCGCGCACCCGGTCAAGATCCTCGCCGGAGAGTTCCGCCAGCTCGAACATGCCGCTGCGCACTTGGTCCAGGAACATCACTTCGGCGGTGACGCCGACACGGCTTTCGAGCAGCCAGCAGGTTTCCGCAATGACGGTGGAAGGCACCAGAAGTTTTCCCGGGTACCGGGAGAACAGATCCATGCACGCCGAATGGTGGTGATCCCGAAGGTTGCCCAGTGCGACCAGCGGACCCGTGTCAACGATGATCACGAATCGCCGCTGTCGCCGCGGAACCGGCCGTGCAGGTACTCCTCCGAGCGCTCGCCGAGGTCCGGCTCCGCGGAGAACGAACCCGCATATCCGGTCAGATCGCGAACGGGCTCGTCGGCCAGCTCCATCGTCTGCGTGACGAGCAGTACCAGCGCGGACGCGGCGTCGTCCAGCTTGTCGCTCGGCAGCTGCTCGACAAGCTGGTGGAGGTCGTCATGAGTGACGCTCATGGCGCCGATTCTAGTGCTGGCCAGCAGCCCGGCACACCTTCGGTCACAGCGCGGGGGAGAACTCCTGCGGCCGGGAGACGGCGGCCCGGACGTCGTCGTAGCGCTGGAGGATCAGCTCCGCCACCCCGGTGTCGTCGGCCATCGGCGCCGCCAGCGCCGGTGCGCCGGTGTGCTCGCGGGCGAGCCGCTCGATCCGGTCCGGCAGCAGGCCGGGGGCCAGGAACCAGGAGCCGACGGCGAACCGCAGCGCGCCCCGGGCCCGCAACCGCGCGACGGCGGCGGGCACGTCGGGCTCGGCCGCGGCGGCGAACGCCGCCACGACCCCGGCCCAGGACGTGCCGGCCTGCCAGCGGGCCGCGACCTCGGCAGCGAGCCGGTTCGCCGGGTCGTGCAATGAGCCGGCCCCGGCCAGGACGACGCCGAGTTCCGGGTCGTCGGGGCTGACCCCGGCCTGCGCCAGCCGCCGCCACGCGGCGTCGGCCAGCCGCTGGTCGGGGCCGAGGACGTCGCTGACGTGCACCAGGAACCGCGGGTAGCGCTGCTGCACCTCGGCCACGGCGGCGGGCACGTCGACGCGGGCGTGGAACGCGCGGCCGAGCAGCAGCGGGACCACCACCGCTTCGCCGTACCCGTCGCCGTGCACCGCGCTGAGCACGTCGCCCAGGCGCGGTGCCGACAGGTCCAGGAACGCCGTGCGGACGTCGAGTTCCGGGCGCAGCGCGCGGACCACGTCCATCAGGCCGTGGATCGTGGCCGCGGAACGCGGATCGCGGCTGCCGTGCGCGACGGCGACCAGTGGAGCGGTCATCCGGCTCACTCGGCCAGCGGCGCCAGCGGACGGCCGACCAGACCGGCCGCGAGGGTGGTGCCGTCGGACGGGTCGATCACCAGGAACGAGCCGGTGCGCCTGCTGGCGGCGTAGTCGTCCACCGGCAGCGGCTCCGAGGTGCGCAGCCGGACCCGGCCGATCTCGTTGAGCTCCAGCGAATCCGGTGCGTCCACACTGGACAGCTGCTGCTCGTCGAAGCGGGCCGACAGCTCGGTGACGATCGCCTGCACCGTGCGGGTGCCGTGCTTGACCAGCGCCCGCGCTCCCGGCCGCAGCGCCTTCTCGGCGAGCCAGCAGACCGTCGCGTCGATCTCGTCGGTGACCGCCGGAGCCGACTCCGCCGCGGCGATCAGATCGCCGCGCGAGATGTCGACGTCGTCCTCCAGCAGGACCGTCACCGACCGCCCCGCCGCGGCGCGCGGCACCGAACCGTCTGGAGTGTCCACCTTGGACACCCGCGTGCGCACGCCCGCGGGAAGCACCACGACCTCGTCGCCCTCGGCCACCACGCCGGCGGCCACCTGGCCCGCGTAACCGCGGTAGTCCGGGTGCTCGGCCGTGCGCGGGCGGATCACGTACTGCACCGGCATCCGGAACGGCGCGTCGTGCGGGTCCGGGGCGACCGGCACGCTCTCCAGGTGCTCCAGCAGCGCCGGCCCGGTGTACCAGGGCGTCTGCTCGGAGCGCTCCACGACGTTGTCACCGTGCAGCGCCGAAACCGGGATCGTCACCACGGTGCCGTCGGCGTAGCCCAGCTTGGCGGCGTGCGCGGTGAACTCCGCTGCGATCCGCCGGTAGGTGGCCTCGTCGTAGCCGACCATGTCGATCTTGTTGACGGCCAGCACCAGCCGCGGGACGCCCAGCAGCGCCAGGACCGCCGCGTGCCGCCGGGTCTGCTCCAGCACGCCCTTGCGCGCGTCGACCAGCAGCACCGCGAGCTGCGCGGTGGACGCGCCGGTGACCGTGTTGCGGGTGTACTGCACGTGGCCCGGGGTGTCGGCGAGCACGAACGACCGCTTCGGCGTCGCGAAGTACCGGTAGGCGACGTCGATGGTGATGCCCTGCTCGCGCTCCGCGCGCAGGCCGTCGACCAGCAGCGACAGGTCCGGCGTCTGGAGCCCGCGGTCCGCGCTGGCGCGGTGCACCGCGTCGAGCTGGTCGGCGAGCACCGACTTGGTGTCGTGCAGCAGCCGACCGACCAGCGTGCTCTTGCCGTCGTCGACGGAACCGGCGGTGGCCAGCCGCAGCTGGTCGGTGTGCACGGGCAGGGTCACGGTCGTGCCGGAATCGGGCGCCGTGCGGGTGGTGGTCTCGGTCATGTGGAAGTCCTCGAACTCGTTTTGAGCAGCGGTGCCGGTTGCGTGCGTGGGCCAAGCGGCTGCACCGCTTCGAAAGGCGGGCGCGCTTCGAAGACGGGCATCTAGAAGTAGCCTTCCCGCTTGCGGTCTTCCATCGCCGCCTCCGACATCCGGTCGTCGGCCCGGGTCGCGCCGCGCTCGGTGAGCCTGCTGGCCGCGACCTCCGCGATCACGTCGTCCACCGTGTACGCCTCGGACTCCACCGCGCCGGTGCAGGAGCCGTCGCCGACCGTGCGGTAGCGGACCGTCTTCTCCACCGGTTCCTCCCCGTCGCGCGGCCCGCCCCACGGTCCGGAGGTCAGCCACATGCCGTCGCGCTGGAACACCTCGCGGCGGTGCGCGAAGTAGATCTGCGGCAGCTCGATCTTCTCCCGCTGGATGTAGCGCCAGATGTCGAGCTCGGTCCAGTTCGACAGCGGGAACACCCGGACGTGCTCGCCCGGCCGGTGCCTGCCGTTGTAGAGGTTCCACAGCTCGGGCCGCTGGCGGCGCGGGTCCCACTGCCCGAAGGCGTTGCGCAGGCTGAAGATCCGCTCCTTGGCCCGGGCCCGCTCCTCGTCGCGGCGACCGCCGCCGAAGACCGCGTCGAAGCGGTTCTCGCTGATGCCGTCCAGCAGCGGCGTGGTCTGCAGCGGGTTGCGGGTGCCGTCCGGCCGCTCCTGCAGCCGCCCGTCGTCGATGTAGTCCTGCACCGAGGCCACCACCAGCCGCAGGTCGTGGCGGGCGACCAGCTCGTCGCGGAAGTCGATGACCTCGCCGAAGTTGTGCCCGGTGTCGACGTGCAGCAGCGGGAACGGGACCGGTGCGGGCCAGAACGCCTTGAGCGCCAGGTGCACCAGAACCGTCGAGTCCTTGCCGCCGGAGAACAGGATCACCGGCCGGTCGAACTCCCCCGCGACCTCGCGGAAGATGTGGATCGCCTCGGACTCCAGGGCGTCCAGGTTGTCGACCTGCGGTGGCGCGTCCCCGGACGCCGGGTGGTCCGGCAGTTCGATCGCGTCGGTGGTCATCTCTCCTACTTCCTCCCCTCGTGAGCGGTGGTCGACCGGGACCACCGCGCCACGATTCAGCCGTGCAGGCCGCACTCCGTCTTCGCCGTTCCGGCCCATCGTCCGCTGCGCGGGTCCGCGCCGGGCGCCGGCTTCGCCGTGCACGGCTGGCACCCGATCGACGGGTAACCGGCCGGGACCAACGGGTTCACCAGGACCCCGTGCTCGGCGATGTAGGCGTCCACTTCCGCATCGCTCCATGCTGCCAGCGGATTCACCTTGACCAGGTTGTTGCGTTCGTCCCAAGTCACGATGGGCGTGTTGGCCCTCGTCGGGGCCTCCACCCGGCGCACCCCGGTCACCCACGCCTCGTAGCGCGCCAGCGTGTCCCGCAGCGGCACCACCTTGCGCAGGAAGCAGCAGCGGTTCGGGTCGCGCTCGAACAGCCGCGGCCCCTCGCTCGCGTCCTGCTCGGCGACCGTCTGCGCGGGCAGCGCGTTGACCACGTTGACGTCGTAGACCTGGGCCACCGCGTCGCGGGTGCCGATGGTCTCGGCGAAGTGGTAACCGGTCTCCAGGAACAGCACGTCCACGCCCGGCTTCGCCTTGGCGGCCAGGTCGACCAGCAGCGCGTCCTGCATGTTCGACGCGACGATCAGGCCGTCGCCGAAGGTTTCGGCGGCCCAGCTCAGCGCCTCCTGCGCGGTGGCCTCGGCCAGCCGCGGGGCGGCCTGCTCGACCAGGGCGCGCAGCTCCTCGTCGCTGCGCCGGACGCCGATCTTGGTGGTGGGTTCGGCAGTCATGGCTGTTCGGTTCCTCCGAGTGAGAGTCCAACGAGACTTACGGTGAACACCCGCAGGCACGAGTGGCACTTCCAGGCCCCCGCCGGGGTTTCCTCCGGCGTGAGCTCCTCCTCACCGCAGTACGGGCAGTAGAACGGAACCGCCCTGCCCTCCGGTGAACTCACTTCAGGTCGTCCTCCTCGGCCCGGGCGACCCACTGCGCGAACCGCTCGCCGTCCTCGCGCTGGTCGAGGTAGCGGCGGACCAGCCGCTCGACGTAGTCGCCGAGCTCGGTCGAGGTCACCTTGTGCCCGCGGATCTTGCGGCCGAACCCGGCGTCGAGGCCGAGCCCGCCGCCCAGGTGCACCTGGAAGCCCTCGACCTGGTTGCCCTCGCTGTCGGTGACCATCTGGCCCTTGAGCCCGATGTCGGCGACCTGGGTGCGGGCGCAGGCGTTGGGGCAGCCGTTGAGGTTGATCGTGACCGGGTTGTCCACGTCGCCCTGGACGTCGGCCAGCCGCTGCTCCAGCTCGTTGATCAGGACGATCGCGCGTTCCTTGGTCTCGACGATGCCCAGCTTGCAGAACTCGATGCCGGTGCAGGCCATCACGCTGCGCCGCCACGGCGACGGGTTCGCCTGCAGGCCCAGCTCCGCGAGATCGGCGACCAGTCCGTCCACATCGGACTCGGGAACGTCGAGCACCAGCAGGTTCTGCTCGACGGTGGTGCGCACCCTGGTCGACCCGACCCGCTCGGCGGCCTTGGCCACCTCCACCAGCGTCGAGCCGGTGACCCGCCCGGCCTCCGACTTGACCCCGACGTAGTAGTTGCCGTCGTTCTGCTTGTGCACGCCGAGGTGGTCGCGGGCGGCCGGCGTCTCCGGGGCCGGGCCGTCGACCAGCTTGCGGCCCAGGTACTCGTCCTCCAGCACCTGCCGGAACTTCTCCGGTCCCCAGTCGGCGACCAGGAACTTCAGCCGCGCCCGGTGCCGCAGCCTGCGGTAGCCGTAGTCGCGGAAGACCTGCACCACCGCGTGCCAGACCTCGGCGGCCTCGGCCAGCGGCACCCAGGCGCCCAGCCGGACCGCCAGCTTCGGGTTGGTCGACAGCCCGCCGCCGACCCACAGGTCGAAGCCCGGCCCGTGCTCGGGGTGCACCACGCCGACCAGCGACACGTCGTTGATCTCCGGCACGGTGTCCCAGCGCGGCGAACCGCTGATCGCCGACTTGAACTTGCGCGGCAGGTTCGACAGCGACCGGTCGCCGATGTAGCGCTCGGTGATCTCCCGGACCGCCGGGGTGGCGTCGATGATCTCGTCGTCGGCGATCCCGGCGACCGGCGAGCCCAGCAGCACGCGCGGGCAGTCGCCGCACGCCTCGGTGGTGGACAGGCCGACGGCCTCCAGCTTCTGCCAGATCGTCGGCACGTCCTCGACCCGCACCCAGTGCAGCTGCACGTTCTGCCGGTCGGTGATGTCGGCGGTGTCCCTGGCGTGGGTCTGGGCGATCTCACCGACCACGCGCAGCTGTTCGGTGGTCATCGCCCCGCCGTCGATGCGGACCCGCATCATGAAGTACGAGTCGTCGAGCTCCTCGTCCGGGATGGCGCCGGTGCGCGCGCCGGGGATGCCCGGGGCCCGCTGGGTGTAGAGACCCCACCAGCGGAACCGGCCGCGCAGGTCGGCGGGGTCGATCGAGTCGAACCCGCGGTGGGCGTAGATCGTCTCGATCCGCTGCCGCACGTTGAGCGGGTTGTCGTCCTTCTTCGACCGCTCGTTGGCGTTGAGCGGCTCGCGGTAACCGAGGGCCCACTGGCCTTCGCCGCGTGGCTTGCCCTTGCCCTTGCGGGCGGGGGCGCGGCGGGCGGGAGCTTCCGTCGGGGGGACCATCGTCGGACCTCCGGAGGGGGTGGTTGGCGCGGTGACGCCGCTTCGAACCCCGTCGGCGCTGACGGTCCTCGCAGCCGGCGTGCCCGGCGCCACTGGACAGTGCGGTTCGGGGCGCGGGATCAGTCCGTGTAACGGCACAGTGCGCTGGACACGCGCCGCAGATCCACATAGCGGCGAGCCACCAGCAGCAGCTCCGTCACGGTCACCATGCCGGTCAGCGTGCCACGTGCTCAGCTCGTGGACAAAGCTCATCCGAATGCTGGGACGGTCTTGCGCTCGACGTGAGTTGGTGTTCCGAAACGTTGCCGAAACAGACCGTTCACCGGCTCTGGAACACTGGAGTCGTGCCTGCTCAACCGCCCTCCGGAGAACCCGCCCCGCGCGACGGCTCGCTGCCGGCCGGCGCGCTGGCCGGCCTGGGCTCCCGGCCCTTCGGCGTCTACGTCCACGTCCCGTTCTGCGCCACCAGGTGCGGGTACTGCGACTTCAACACCTACACCGCCGACGAGCTGGGCTCCTCGGCCGGTTTCAGCAGCTGGCTGGAGGGGTTGCGGGCCGAGCTGGACCTCGCCGCCGGGGTGCTCGGCACGGCTCCGCCCGCGCAGACGGTGTTCGTCGGCGGCGGCACGCCGTCGCTGCTGGGCGTGGAGCGGCTGGGCGAGGTGCTGGCGGCGATCCGGGCCTCGTTCGGCCTGGCGGCTGAGGCGGAAATCACCACCGAGTCCAACCCGGAGTCGACCTCGCCGGAGTTCTTCGCGGGGATCCGGGCGGCCGGCTACACCCGGGTCTCGTTGGGCATGCAGTCGGCGGCCCCGCACGTGCTGCGGGTGCTGGAGCGGCGGCACACCCCGGGCCGCGCGGTCGCGGCGGCCCGCGAGGCGCGGGCGGCGGGCTTCGGCCACGTCAACCTCGACCTGATCTACGGCACGCCGGGGGAGACCACCGACGACCTGCGGGCCTCCGCCGACGCGGTGCTGGAAGCCGGGGTCGACCACGTCTCGGCGTACTCGCTGATCGTCGAGGACGGCACCGCGATGGCCCGCAAGGTCCGCCGCGGCGAGCTGCCGATGCCCGACGAGGACGTGCTGGCCGACCGCTACGAACTGCTCGACCGCGTCCTGGGCGGCGCCGGTCTGCGCTGGTACGAGGTGTCGAACTGGGCCGCGGACGACGACGCCCGGTGCGAGCACAACCTCGGCTACTGGCGGGGCGGCGACTGGTGGGGCGCCGGTCCGGGAGCGCACAGCCACGTCGGCGGCGTGCGCTGGTGGAACGTCAAGCACCCGGCGCGCTACTCGGCGCTGCTGGCCGACGGCGGCTCGCCCGCGCAGGCCCGGGAGGTGCTCGACGCCGAGGACCGGCGCATCGAGCGGATCATGCTGGAGCTGCGCCTGGCCGAAGGGCTGGCCACCGACGCCCTCGACGAGGAAGGGCTGGTCGCGGCGAAGGAGGCCGTCGCGGACGGGCTGCTGCGCGAAGCGGAGCTGCGGGCGGGCCGCTGCGTACTGACCGACCGCGGGCGACTGCTCGCCGACGGCGTGGTGCAGCGGCTCATAGGCTGACTGAACGCCCCGATGGGCTGAACGCCCCAGATGGGGCGTTCAGTGGCGCGCAGCGCCATCCGCCCCGCGGGCGGATTCACTACTGCTGCCGCCCCAGACCACCCGCCGGGGCCTGATTCACCACCGCTGCCGCCCCGAGCCACCCCCCGTGGCCGGATTCACTATTGCTGCCGCCCCGCCCCACACCCCCGCGTCCGGATTCACGCCCGCCGCTGACGCACCACCGCGACGACCCCGAGAACCACACCCGCCACCAGCATCACCCCGGCCGTCGGCAGCCCGAAGATGATCGCGATCCCGGCCCCGATGTTGGCCCCGACGGCCGGTGCGGTCACGAGCCGCGCGGTGCCGCCGATGATCAGCCCGCCCACCACGAACAGGCCGAACGCCAACCACGCCGGGAGCCGGGCGGTGGTGCGGCGGTACAGCAGCACGGCGCTTCCGGCGAGCAGGGCCAGCGCCAGGATCCCGGCGGTGTGCTCGGCCCACGCCGGGATCGGCGGCGGCTGGACGACGTAGTCGGCGCCCTCCGGAGGCGGCGCGATCGCGGTCAGCGGGCCGATGGCGTACCAGGCCGAGACCGGGGCCGCGACGAAGGTGGCAGCCAGGGCGGTTGCGGAGTGCTTTCCCGAAGGCATCCGGCGACGCTAGCGCCAACGCCCCGGCCGATCATGAGCAATCCTGCTCAGATTCCTACCGCAGCGCGTCGAGCTCCAGGACCCGGACGTGCAGGACCGTGCGCTGGTGCAGGGCCGACCGCAGCGCCCGGTGCAGCCCGTCCTCCAGGTACAGCTCGCCGCGCCACTGCACCACGTGCGGGAACAGGTCGCCGAAGAACGTCGAGTCCGGGCTCAGCAGCCGGTCCAGGTGCAGGACCTTGGTGGTGGTCACCAGCTCTTCCATCCGCACCTGCCGGGGTGGGATCTTGGACCAGTCGTTGGTCGACAGCTGGTGGTCGGGGTAGGGCCGTCCTTCCCGGACGTCCTTGAAGATCACGGCTGGTGGCACCTCCCGACAACGGCCCGGGCCGTGGCGGATCGTCGGTCCTGGTCGTCGACGGGAGGCTACCGGTCAGCCGCCCGTCGGCTCTCGGCTGCGGTGCCGGAGCACCGTAAACTCGACAGGCGGGCAGTCCGGAAGAGGAGGTGACGACGGTGAACGCGGACGAGCGGCGCTTCGAGGTGTTGCGCGCGATCGTGGCCGACTACGTGTCGACCAACGAGCCGGTCGGCTCGAAGGCGCTCGTCGACCGGCACAACCTCGGGGTGTCCAGCGCCACCGTGCGCAACGACATGGCGACGCTGGAGGAGGAGGGCCTGATCGCCCAGCCGCACACCAGCGCGGGCCGGATCCCGACCGACAAGGGCTACCGGCTGTTCGTCGACCGCCTGCACGAGATCAAGCCGCTGACCGGCGCCGAGCGGCGGGCGATCCAGGCGTTCCTGGAGGGCGCGCTGGACCTCGACGACGTGATGCGCCGCAGCGTGCGGCTGCTCGCCCAGCTCACCCAGCAGGTGGCGGTCGTGCAGTACCCGACGCTGACCCGCTCCACCGTGCGGCACGTCGAGGTCGTCACGATCACCCCGGCCCGGCTGATGCTGGTGCTGATCACCGACACCGGCCGGGTGGACCAGCGGATGGTCGACCTCGGCGACGTCATCACCGACGACGACGTCTCCCGGATGCGCGGCGTGCTCAACTCGGCGATGGCCGAGAAGCGGCTGGCCGACGCGTCGGCGGCGGTGGCCGAACTGCCCGACCAGGCGCCGCCGGAGCTGCGCGACGCCATGACCCGGGTGTGCAGCGTGCTCATCGAATCGCTGGTCGAGCACCCGGAGGAGCGGATGGTGCTGGGCGGCACGCCGAACCTCACCCGCAACGTCACCGACTTCCCCAACTCGCTGCGCCAGGTCCTCGAAGCCCTCGAGGAGCAGGTCGTGGTCCTCAAGCTGCTGGCCGCGGCCCGCGACTCGCGGACCGTGACGGTCAGGATCGGGATGGAGAACGAGGCCGCCGAGATGCAGACGACCTCGGTGGTGTCCACCGGCTACGGCTCGCATGGCATGGTGCTGGGCGGCATGGGTGTGGTCGGTCCCACCCGGATGGACTATCCGGGAACGATGGCGGCGGTACGGGCCGTTGCCGCGTACGTGGGGGAGATCCTGGCCGGCCGGTGAACGCCGCCGGACTCGCCCGGAACCCGTCGATCGAGCAGAGGAAGAACTCAGAACTGTGGCCAGGGACTACTACGGGACCCTCGGGGTGGCCAAGGACGCTACGCCGGAGCAGATCAAGCGGGCTTACCGCAAGCTCGCCAGGGAACTGCACCCCGACGTCAACCCCGACGACGGTGCGCAGGAGCGCTTCCGGGAGGTGACGACGGCCTACGAGGTCCTTTCGGACCCGAAGAAGCGCCAGGTCGTCGACCTCGGCGGCGATCCGCTGTCCAACGGCGGCGGCGCGGGCCCCGGCGGGGGCGACCCGTTCGCCGGGTTCGGCGGGCTCGGCGACATCATGGACGCCTTCTTCGGCGGCGGTGCCGCGGGCGGCGGGCGCGGCCCGCGCAGCCGCGTCCAGCCGGGCTCGGACGCGCTGCTGCGGCTGGAGCTGACGCTGGAGGAGTGCGCCAGCGGTGTCAACCGGGACATCACCGTCGACACCGCCGTGCTCTGCGACGTCTGCGACGGCGGTGGCTCCCAGGCGGGCAGCGCGCCGTCGACCTGCGACACCTGCGGTGGCCGCGGCGAGGTCCAGTCGGTGCAGCGCTCGTTCCTCGGCCAGGTCATGACCTCCCGGCCGTGCCCGGTCTGCCGCGGGTTCGGCGAGGTCATCACCGATCCGTGCCAGCAGTGCGGCGGCGACGGCCGGGTCCGCGCGCGGCGCACGATCACCGTCAAGATCCCGGCCGGGGTCGGCGACGGCATGCGGGTGCGGCTGGCCGGTGAGGGCGAGGTCGGGCCCGGCGGCGGCCCGCCCGGCGACCTGTTCGTCGAGGTCGAGGAGCTGCCGCACGAGCGGTTCACCCGCGACGGCGCCGACCTGCACTGCAACGTCGAGGTGCCGATGACGGCCGCCGCGCTGGGCACCGTGATCACCCTCGACACGCTCAGCGGCCAGGAGGAGCTGACCGTCGAGCCGGGCACCCAGCCGGGCACCGAGCACGTGCTCACCGGGCACGGGCTGCCCAAGCTGCGCTCCAACGGCCGCGTCAGCGGCCACGGCGACCTGCACGTCCACCTCGACGTGGTGGTGCCGACCCGGCTCGACGACCAGCAGGCCGACCTGCTGCGCCAGCTGGCCTCGCTGCGCGGCGAGGAGCAACCGGAACCGACCGTGACCGCCAACGGCAACGGCCAGCGGCACGGCCTGTTCTCGCGGTTCCGCTCGTTCGGGCACCGCTGACGTGTCGCTGCCGGTCTTCTCCGTCGACGAGCTGCCCGGCGTCGGCGGGACCACGCTGTCCGGCCCCGAGGGCAAGCACGCCGCCACCGTGCGCCGGATCGGCGCCGGTGAGCGGCTGCTGCTGTCCGACGGGCGCGGCGGGATGGCCCGCTGCGAGGTCGTCGAGGCCGCCCGCGACTCGCTGGCGCTGACCGTCGAGGAGACCTGGCGGGTGCCGCAGCCGCGGCTGCGGGTCCGGCTGGCGCAGGCCCTGGTCAAGGGCGACCGCGGGGAGCTCGCGGTGGAGCTGGCGACCGAGGCCGGCGTGGACGCGGTGCTGCCGTGGAAGGCGGCCCGCTGCGTGGCGCGCTGGGACGACGGTCCGCGCGGCGCGAAGGCGCTGGCGCGCTGGCGCCGCATCGCCGCCGCGGCGGCGAAGTAGGCGCGGCGGCCGTGGACGCCGCGG
>NZ_BAAAUX010000003.1:132058-136360 GCF_039534165.1 Saccharopolyspora taberi
GCACCGCCGCGGCGGCGGCGAAGCAGGCGCGGCGGCCGTGGACGCCGCGGGTCGAAGAGCCGGTGACGACCAAGCAGCTGGCCGCGGTGGTGGCCGAGGCGGACGCGGCGGTGGTCCTGCACGAGGCGGCGTCGGTGCCGCTGGCGTCGGTGGATCTGCCGTCCGAGGGGGAGCTGCTGCTGGTCGTCGGGCCGGAGGGCGGCGTCACCGAGGACGAGATCGCGGCGCTGACCGCGGCGGGCGCGCGGGCGGTCCGGCTCGGGCCGTCGGTGCTGCGGGCGTCGACGGCGGCGGCCGTGGCGCTGGGCGCGCTCGGGGTGCTGACCAACCGGTGGGATGACATCGGGTAACGCCCAGTCAGTTTTTGTCAGGTTGCCCGGCAGTTCTGAAAAATAATCACGATCGCGGTAGCGAGATCGTGTGAACGGCGATACGCTCAGTGTCGAACGCGTTGCGGTGCGCTGATCATCGGCGCCCGGGACGCCGGTCTGGAGTTCTCGCCGGGCACCTCCCCCCTCGGTCCGGCGAGAGCCGTGCCGCAGCTGGGTAACCCCCAGATCCAGCTGCGGCGCGGCGCCGGGCCGATCACCCCGGAGCCGCGAGCGGATAGCCTGCGGGTATGACCGACAGCGATCTGGACAACCTGTTCCTGCGGATCGTCGCCCGCGAGATCCCCGCTGACATCGTCGCCGAGACCGAGCGCGTCATCGCGATCCGCGACATCAACCCGCAGGCGCCGACGCACGTGCTCGTCATCCCCAAGACCCGCTACCGCAACGCCGCCGAGCTGGCCGCCAAGGACCCGGACCTGCTGGCCGAGCTCATCCGCGTCGCAAGCGAGATCGCCGGCCAGGAGGGCATCGCGGACTCCGGCTACCGGCTGCTGTTCAACACCAACTCCGACGCCGGGCAGACCATCTTCCACGTCCACCTCCACCTGCTCGGCGGCGAGCCCATGGGCGGCCTGACCGGAGGCCCCAGGCACGGCTGAGCCGCCGGAGGTTGTGGCGGCAATCGCATTGCCGGTTGCACTACCATCGGCGGGTAGGGAAGAACTGACCGACCGACTCGCGCGCAGGCGCAGAAAGCGGGCCCGAACACACGTGGCCGGAATCGCAGCGGGTGGAGCCGCAGCCCAGTCCGGAGAGCAGCAGACGCAGACCGCCACGGCGCAGTCCCGCACCACCGTCCCGGACGACGCGGTGCTGGCGCTGGTGGGCACCAGGGACGAGAACCTGCGGGTGATCGAGGATCTGCTGACCGCCGATGTCCATGTCCGGGGCAACGAGGTGACGTTGTCCGGCGAGCCCGCGGAGGTCGCTTTCGCCGAACGCGTCTTCGCCGAGCTCATCACGCTGGTGACCAAGGGCGGCTCGCTCACGCCGGACAGCGTCCGGCGCAGCGTGGCGATGCTCTCGGCCGACCACGGCGAGTCCCCCGCCGACGTGCTGAGCCTGGACATCGTCTCCCGGCGCGGACGCACCATCCGCCCCAAGACCCTCAACCAGAAGCGCTACGTCGACTCCATCGACAAGCACACCGTCGTGTTCGGCATCGGTCCCGCCGGTACCGGCAAGACCTACCTGGCGATGGCCAAGGCGGTCCAGGCGCTGCAGGCCAAGCAGGTCAACCGGATCATCCTGACCCGTCCCGCGGTGGAGGCGGGGGAGCGGCTGGGCTACCTGCCGGGCACGCTCTACGAGAAGATCGACCCGTACCTGCGCCCGCTCTACGACGCGCTGCACGACATGGTCGACCCGGAGTCGGTGCCCAAGCTGACCCAGGCCGGGACGATCGAGATCGCGCCGCTGGCCTACATGCGCGGGCGCACCCTCAACGACGCGTTCATCATCCTCGACGAGGCGCAGAACACCACGCCCGAGCAGATGAAGATGTTCCTGACCCGGCTGGGCTTCGGCTCCAAGATCGTGGTCACCGGCGATGTCACCCAGATCGACCTGCCCGGCGGGCAGCGCAGCGGCCTCAAGGTCGTGCGGGAGATCCTGGAGGGCGTGGAGGACGTGCACTTCTCCATGCTGGAGAGCCAGGACGTGGTGCGGCACCGGCTGGTGACCGACATCGTCAACGCATACGACCGCTGGCACGCGCGCGCCGACGCCGAGGAGTCCGGCGGCAGGCGCAACGGCCAGCGACGGGGACACGCATGAGCATCGAGATCGCAAACGAGTCCGGCGTCGAGGTGCCCGAGCCCTCGATCGTCTCGGTCGCCCGCTTCGCGCTGGACAAGATGAGCGTCAGCCAGCTCGCGGAGCTGTCGATCGTGCTGGTCGAGCTGGACGTGATGGCCGACCTGCACGAGCGCTGGATGGACCTGCCCGGTCCCACCGACGTGATGTCGTTCCCGATGGACGAGTACGACTCGTCCCGCCGGCCGGACTCCGCGGGCGCCGGGCCCGCGCTGCTGGGCGACATCGTGCTGTGCCCGGCGTTCGCCAAGGACCAGGCCCGCAAAGCAGGCCACAGCCTGCTCGACGAGCTGCACCTGCTGACCGTGCACGGCGTCCTGCACCTGCTCGGCTACGACCACGCCGAGCCGGACGAGGAGAAGGAGATGTTCGGCCTGCAGAACCAGATCCTGGCCGACTTCCGGGCGGCCAAGGCCGCCGCCGAGCGCGAGCAGGCCCAGCGCAGCGCCGACTCCAAGGTGCTCGGGGCGGTCGGGCTGGAGGACCAGGGCGGTCCCGGCGCGCACTGATCGCAGATCACTCACCTAGGGCGGTAGTCGTGTTCTCCGGTTCCATCGCGTTGATGGTCTGGTCGGTGCTGCTGGTGTGCGCCGCTGGGGTGTTCGCGGCGTCCGACGCCGCCATCGGCGCGGCGTCGCGCGCCCGGGTGGACGAGCTGGTCCGGGAGGGCCGGGGCGGGGCGCGGCAGCTGGCGCTGGTGCTGGCCGACCGGCCGCGGCACGTGAACCTGCTGCTGCTCCTGCGGCTGGCGTGCGAGATGGGCGCCACCGTGCTGGTCACGGTGGTCGCGCTGCGCATGGCCGAGTCCGAAGGCTGGGCGGTCGCCGTCGCGGTGCTGATCATGCTCGTGGTGTCCTACGTGCTGATCGGCGTCGGCCCGCGCACCATCGGCCGCCAGCACCCCTACGGCGTCGGCCTGCTGGTGGCCGGCCCGGTGCGGGCGGTGGCCCGGGTGCTCAACCCGCTGACCAGGCTGCTGATCCTGATCGGCAACATGATCACCCCCGGCCGCGGCTTCCGGGAGGGGCCGTTCTCCTCCGAGGTGGAGCTGCGCGAGCTGGTCGACCTGGCGGGCGAGCGCGGCGTGGTCGAGCCCGGCGAGCGGGAGATGATCCACTCGGTGTTCGAGCTCGGCGACACCATCGCCCGCGAGGTGATGGTGCCCCGCACCGAGATCATCTGGATCGAGCGGACCAAGACCGCCCGGCAGGCGCTGGCGCTGGCGCTGCGCTCCGGCTTCTCCCGGGTGCCGGTGATCGGCGAGAGCGTCGACGACATCGTCGGCGTGGTCACGCTCAAGGACCTCACCCGCGCGGTCGTGGAACGCGGCGAGCCCGGCCCGGAGGTGTCCGAGCTGATGCGCCCGCCGAGCTTCGTGCCCGACACCAAGCGGCTCGACGAGCTGCTCAAGGAGATGCAGAAGTCGCGCAGCCACCTGGCCGTCGCGGTCGACGAGTACGGCGGCACCGCGGGTCTGCTGACCATCGAGGACATCATCGAGGAGATCGTCGGCGAGATCACCGACGAGTCCGACCTGGAGGAGCACCGGCCGGTCGAGCGGCTCGACGACGGCACCGTGCGGGTCAGCTCCCGGCTGCCGGTGGAGGACCTGGGCGAGCTGTTCGGCGTCGAGCTCGACGGCTCCGAGGTCGAAACCGTCGGCGGGCTGCTCGCGCAGCGTCTCGGCCGGGTGCCGCTGCCGGGGGCGGAGGCCGAGATCGAGGGCTTGCGGCTGCGCGCCGAGGGCGGCAAGGACCACCGCGGACGCATCCGCATCAACGCGTTGCTGGTCCGCCCCGCGGCCGACCAGCGCGTTTCCGAGTGACAGCAGAGAGGAACACCGTGGCCGACCACGACATCGACCCCGAGGACGCCAAGATCGTGACCCTGGCGCGCGCGACGCGGGCCCGCACCGGCGCGGCCGAGGGCGCAGCGGTTCGCGACACCGACGGCCGCACCTACGCCGCGAGCACGGTCGCGCTGCCGTCGCTGCGGCTGACCGCGCTCCAGGCGGCCGTGGCGACCGCGGTCGCCAGCGGGGCCGAGGGGCTGGAGGCCGCGGCGGTGGTTACCGGCGCCGGGGCGGTGGACGCCG
>NZ_BAAAUX010000003.1:136489-279946 GCF_039534165.1 Saccharopolyspora taberi
TGCGGCGGGCGAGTTCGTGGAGGTCCTGCGGCCCTGACCGGGCCCGGGTCGCGCGCCGGGCGGTCGTCGAGCCAGGGCGCCCGGCATGCCCGACGATCCCGGGCGCGCCGCTGACCTGCTGCGACGACCCCGGTCCGGGAGGCGAAAACCGCAGGTCAGAGGCCATGCGTCAGAATGGGGCGGTGACCAGTCCTGATGCGCATCGTTCCGGGTTCGCCTGCTTCGTCGGCCGCCCCAACGCCGGCAAGTCCACGCTGACGAACGCCCTCGTCGGCTCGAAGGTGGCGATCACCTCCAGCAAGCCGCAGACCACGCGGCACGCGATCCGGGGCATCGTGCACCGGCCGGACGCGCAGCTGATCATCGTCGACACCCCCGGCCTGCACCGGCCGCGCACGCTGCTGGGGCAGCGGCTCAACGACCTGGTCTACGAGACCTGGTCGGAGGTCGACGTGGTGGGGTTCTGCGTCCCGGCCGACCAGAAGATCGGCCCCGGCGACCGCTACATCGCCGAGCAGCTGGCCAAGGTCGCCCGCCGCACCCCGGTCGTCGGCATCGTCACCAAGACCGACCTGGCGAGCAGGGCCCAGGTCGCCGAGCAGCTGCTGGCGTTGCAGCGGGTGATGGACTTCGCCGACCTGGTCCCGGTCTCGGCGGTGGACTCGTTCCAGATGGACACCCTGTCCGACCTGCTGGTCGGGCACCTGCCGGAGGGCCCGCAGCTGTACCCGGACGGGGAGCTGACCGACGAGCCGGAGACCACGCTGATCGCGGAGCTGATCCGGGAGGCCGCGCTGGAGGGCGTGCGCGACGAGCTGCCGCACTCGCTGGCGGTCACCATCGAGGAGATGATCCCGCGCGAGGACCGCGAGGACCTGATCGACGTGCACGCGGTGATCTACGTGGAGCGGCAGAGCCAGAAGGCGATCGTGATCGGCAAGGGCGGCGAGCGCCTGCGGTCGGTCGGTTCCCAGGCCCGCAAGCACATCCAGGCGCTGCTGGGCAGCAAGATCTACCTGGACGTCCACGTCAAGGTGGCCAAGGACTGGCAGCGCGACCCCAAGCAGCTCCGCAGGCTGGGGTTCTGATCACAGAACGGTCAGGGATCTACTGGAATCGCCCTTTCGGCGGAGTGCTCTCAGGTACGTTTTCGCCCGGCCGTGTTCACTGCCGGCCATCCGAACCTCACCCTGAGACCTGAAGGAATCCCCTGTGAGCACCCCTTACGGCGGTCCGCCCTCCGGACCGAACCCGCAGCAGCCCTACGGCCAGCAGCCCGGCGGCTACGGCCCGCCTTCCGGCCCGCAGCCCCAGCAGCCCTACGGCCAGCCCCAGCCGGGCGGCTTCGGTCCGCCTTCCGGGCCGAACCCGCAGCAGCCCTACGGCCAGCAGCCCGGCGGCTACGGTCAGCCGCAGCAGCCCTACCCGGGGCCGCAGTACGGAGTGCCTGGCATGCACCCGGCGGGCCGGCTGGCCGAGTGGGGGCCGCGGGTGCTCGGTTACCTCATCGACGCGGGCATCCCGGGGGCGATCGCCGCGATCGTCTACCTCATCGCGGCCCTCATGATCGGGGCCAGCATCTCCAGCACGGGCAGCTTCGGCGCCGTCGCCGTGATCGGCGTGATCTTCATGGTGCTGGTCTACCTGGGGATCATCGGTTTCCAGATCTGGAACCTCGCCTACCGGCGCGGCACCACCGGCCAGACCCTCGGCCAGAAGGTCGTCAAGATCAAGACGGTGGACGAGATGACCGGCCAGCCGATCGGTTTCGGCCAGGCGTTCCTGCGGCAGCTGTGCCACATCGTCGACTCGATCATCTGCGGTCTCCCCATCGGCTGGCTGGCCCCGCTGTGGGAGGAGAAGAACCAGACCTGGGCGGACAAGATCATGAAGACCGTCGTGGTGCAGGTGGACGAGTTCGCGCCCGGTGCTCCCGGCGCCGTGCCCGGACAGCCCGGTCCGCAGCCGGGATACGGACAGCCCCAGCAGTGGTGATCCGAGACCAGGTCTCCGGCCGGACCGGTCGGAGACCTCTTGCTCGGGGCAGCCGGTGAGTGAGTCCGCGGTCACGGCGCGGCGCAGGCGCAGGACGGCGGGACTGGCCGTGGGTGCAGGGGCGCTCGGTCTGCTGCTCGCCACCGGCGTGCTGGCCGTGCCGTGCCCGTTCAAGCTGCTGACCGGCCTGGACTGCCCCTTCTGCGGTGGTAGCCGGATGCTCGGCGCGCTCCTCGCGGGTGATTTGGGCCGCGCGCTCGACCTCAACGCCTTCGCGCTGCTGGTGGTGCTCCCGCTGGCCGCCTCGATGCTGATCGCGGGGGTTCTCCGGGATTTCCTGGCGGTGCGGATTCCGGGGCCCGGCCGGACGGCCGGGATGACGCTCCTCGTTCTGCTGGCGGCGTGGAGCGTCCTGCGAAATCTTCCGTTCGAACCGTTCCTGGTGCTGCGGGCCTAGTTCGGAAGGTTGTTCACCATCACCATCGCCATCGTGATGACGAACGCGGCGTAGGCCAGAACTCCGCCGATGATGATCCAGCCGATGATGATGGCGGCCAGGGCTATCCCGGCGCCGTCCCACCGCGGATCCTCCTTGATCCTCTTGCGTGCCATGTGGCCGATGATCACGCCCGGGATCGCGGTGACGAAGCAGAACGTGGCCACCAGCGACAGGATCAGGGATGTCGTCGCGAGGCTGTGCGTCGGTCGCCCGACGTAATAGACCGGATGCGGCGTCGGATACGGGTACGGGCCGGCGGGAACGATCGGGTGTTCGGGCGCCGACGGCATGTTCTGGGGAAAGCTCTGGGCCGAGCCCGACGGGTCTCCGGGATTGCCGTCGCCGTGCGCGTTGGTCATGACAGCCTTCTGGTGTCAGCGGTTCTGCTTCGGGTTTCGATGCTCCCGGGCCGGCTGCCGCGCGGGTGGCCGGTCGGCCGGGATGGGAGCGGCCTCACACGGGTTAGGATCGGCCGCGTGCCGACCGGTTGGACGAGTTCGCTGCGGAAACTGCGCTGGACTTCGAGCGCTGTTCTTGCGGCCGGAGCGACCGGGCTGGTGCTCGGCGGCGGAATCGTATCGCTGGCCTGCCCTTTCCGGACGGTTTTCGGAATCGACTGCCCGGGGTGCGGTGGAAGCCGCATGATCGGTGCCCTCCTGCGCGGAGACTTCGCCGCGGCGCTGGACTTCAACGCCTTCGGACTGCTGGTCGTTCTCCCGCTGGCCGCGGTCCTGCTGATCGCGGGCGCGCGCGTGGAGCTCGGCAGGGCCGCCCGGATGTGGCCATCCGGCCGCACCGGGCTGCTCGCCGCTGTCGCGCTGGGGGTTGCGATCGTGGCGTGGGCCGTGGTCCGCAACCTGCCCGGGGCCGAGGTGCTGCTCGCCTGATCGGCGATCTAGTCGAACCCGCGCTGGAGGTCGGGGCCGAGTACCCCGGTCGCGGCCAGGATCACGAAGGTGAGCAGCAGCAGCCAGATCCCGAAGACGATCCAGCCGACGAGGATCCCGGTCAGCGCCATCCCACCGCCGAGGCTCTGCTGCGGGGACTTCTTGATCTGGTTCTGGGCGACGTGGCCGAGGATCGCGCCGACCGGGCAGATGATCAACGCTCCGTAGCAGCTGATCATCCCGACGAGCGAGACCACCATCGAGGCGATTGCCATGCCGTTGTACCGGGGCGGCATCGGGTACTGCCCGTACTGCGGATACGGGGACGGGGCGTTGTAGGGGTAGGTCATCACGATCCTCTCTGCGCCGGCCGAACGGCGGCGCCGGGTATGGGCCCGGGAGATGGGACGGATCGCCGGCGTTGGCGGATCCAACGGGATTCTCCGCCTTGCGTCACCTGGACGTGTGAGTAGGTGTACGCCTGGCGGGAGTACGGCCGACACGGCGTGTCACGCGCCGGCTGCTCGGGTCCTACTTGGGCAGCTCGGGGAGCGGGGCGGCCCCACCGGTGTGCAACTCCAGCAGATCCACGGCCACGATCAGCGAGTGGTACAGGGTCTTGGCCATGTCCCAGACCATCATGCACTGGTCGGAGATCGACTTGATCGCTTCCTGGATGAGATCCCAGATCTCGGTCACGAGACTCCACAGGGTCTCGACCAGTTCGATCAGCACATCCGGCGAGAGCAGCTTTGCCGGATTCCTGGCGAGGTCCTTGATCTCCTTGACGACCTTGCGGATTCCGAGTCCGCGGATGCGCAGGATCGAGATGACCGCGCGGAGGGCGTTCTCGTACACCCGGGCGATGCCGTCGCAGCAGTCCTTCAACGCGACGCAGATGTCGGCCTGAGTCGTCACCGAGCGGATGTGCTTCTCCCGGATCTTCTGCTCGGCAAGGTGGGCGGCGAGACCTTCCCAGTGCCCGGACACCTGATCCAGTCCGGTGCGGGAGTTCTCGGCGAGAGCTTCGAGTGCGACACCGGTCTCGCCCCAAGCGCTCCCGACCCGGCGAATGGCTCCTGGGTCGCCGAGGACGAAGGGCATCACCTGCTCCATGATGTCGAAACCGGTGAAGTCCTTGACCGTGCCGACCCAGTCGCCGATCAGCCCCTCGATCTGCTCTTTGAACGGATCGATCTCGTTGTTGTCCGGCGGAGCCTTCGGGGTGACCGCGGACTCGGGCATGGAAACCGCTGGTTCCGGAAGCCGCCCGGCATGGCCCATGGACGGCATGAGCTGTGCGCCGTGCTTCTCGAACACCTTCTCGGCCCCGGAGTCCGTCTGCGCGTAGACCTCCGCCGACCCCCGCAGCTCATCGGCGTTCCTGCGATACGTCTCGGTGGTCCGCCCGAGGCCCTCCGCGAAGTTGTCCGCCCCTTGGCTGAAAATTCCGCGCAGCGGCGACAGAACTCCGTCTATCCGGTCGAAGTTCCGGCAGTGCTCGTTGATGTGACGGGTGATGTGCGCCAACGCACCGTCGGCATTTCGCTCGAACTGGTCGGCATATCCCTGCAAGTACGGCAATTCGACTTGGAATCCGCCCATGCTACTGCCCTCGGTTTTCGTCGGCGGCCTTTCGGAGCACCGCGTTCGCCGCGTCTTCCGGCGAAGCACCGCCCTGCCTGAGTTCGTAAACCTCGCGCACCACCCGGACCTGGCGGTTCATCTCGTTGTGAATCGCGCGCACCGCCGGTTCGTCCGACAGGTTCCCGGTTCCGCGCAGTACGTCGTTCCAGGTGAGTTCACCGGCCGACACGAGACCCGCCACTTCGCGGTATTCCGGTGAAGCGTCGGAGAGGTCCTCGATTTCGTCGCCGAAATCAGCGTGCGCTTCCGCGAACCGCTCGTTCTCCTCGTCGATCCGCCGCGTCCAGGCGTTCATCGCGGATTCCATCTCATCCAGTTTCAGCTGGATTTCCGCGCGCAGTTCGGCGCGGTTCTTCAGCTCGTCGACCACGAGCGGGAACGTAGCAGCCACGGTGCGGCAGCAGGGCCGTTTTCGCCGAGGATCGTCCCGGAACCGCGGGGTCGGCGGCGGATCGGTCGGCCCCTTGCCTCCCGCCGTCCGCCGAAGAGGTGAGACGATGCCCTGCGTGAGCCTCTACCGGGATTCCGCGGTCGTGCTGCGGGTGCAGAAGCTCGGCGAGGCCGATCGGATCATCACCCTGCTGACCAGGCGCTACGGCAAGGTCCGGGCGGTGGCCAAGGGGGTGCGCCGGACGACCTCCCGCTTCGGGGCCCGCGTGGAGCCGTTCTGCCACGTCGACGTGCAGCTCTACACCGGGCGCACGCTCGACGTCATCACGCAGGTGCAGACCGTCGACGCGTTCGGCGTGCACATCGTCGACGACTACCAGCGCTACACCGCGGCGTGCGCGGTGCTGGAGACCGTCGACCGGCTCGCCGCCGAGGAGGGCGAGCCGGTGCTGCGGCTGTACCTGCTCGCGACCGGGGCGCTGCGCGCGCTGTCCGGGCGCGAGCGCGACCCGTCGCTGGTGCTCGACGCCTTCCTTCTCCGGGCGATGTCCTTCGCCGGGTGGGCGCCCGCGCTCGCCGAGTGCGCGCGCTGCAACGCGCCGGGCCCGCACGGGGCGTTCAACGTCGCAGCGGGCGGTGCGGTGTGCGCGCAGTGCAAGCCCGCGGGCTCGGTGCGCCCGTCGCCGCTGACGCTGCCGCTGCTGGAGGCGCTGCTGCACGGCGACTGGAGCTCGGCCGAGGCCGCCGCCCAGCCGGTGCGCCGCGAGGGCAGCGGGCTGATCGCCGCGCACCTGCAGTGGCACATGGAGCGCCAGCTGCGGTCGCTGCCGCTGGTGGAGCGGTCCGAGTGGAAGGTGCCCGACCTCATCCGCGAGCGCGCGGCCGAACTGGAACCACCCCGGGATGTGATCACCGCCGCGGCCGGGGAGGACGGTTGATCGTCCGGAGCTGGCGGCCCGGCGACGCCGAGGCCGTGCACCGGATCTGCGTGGCCACCGGCGACGCCGGCGAACCGGTGCACCCGATCCTGGCCGACCCGAACCTCGTCGCCTACGTCTTCGCCGACCCGTACGTGCTGCTTCAGCCCGAGCTGGCGTTCGTCGCCGAGTCCGGGGGCGCGGTGCTCGGCTACGTCGTCGCGGCACTGCACACCGAGGAGTTCTACGCGCGGTGGCAGCTGGAGTGGTCCCCGCGCTTCGCCGCGACCCACCCGGCCAGCAGCCGGGTCAACGCCCGCAACGCCGACAGCCAGCTCCGCGCGTTCCTGCACCGGCCGCGGCTGATGCTGCCGCCGCACCTGGACAGCTACCCCTCGCACCTGCACATCAACCTGCTCGCCCAGGCGCGGCGGCAGGGCGCGGGCCGCAGGCTGATGCACGCGGTCTTCGGCCAGCTCGCGCGCGCCGGATCACCAGGCGTCCAGCTGGGCGTGCGGGTGAGCAACACCAGGGCGCAGGCTTTCTACCGGGCGACCGGGATGATCCGGCTCGCCTCGCACGACCGCTCCGAGGTCCGGTTCGGCCTACCACTGAACGGGTGACCGCGAGCGGTCCGGGACAATGAGCGTTCCGGCACGCCGACCAGAGGGAAGGAACCCATGCTGCGACGCAGAGGGCGAGGCAAGGACGACCCGAGCGTGCGGCCTCCCGACCCACACCCGTCCGGAGCGCGCCCGCCCGCGCTGCCCCCGGAGCTGGTGCCCCAGCACATCGCCGTCGTGATGGACGGCAACGGCCGCTGGGCCAACGAGCGCGGGCTGCCCCGCATCGAGGGGCACAAGCGCGGTGAGGCGGTGGTGCTCGAACTGGCCAAGGGCGCCATCGAGATCGGGGTGAAGTGGCTGTCGCTGTACGCGTTCTCCACCGAGAACTGGAAGCGCAGCCCGGACGAGGTGCGGTTCCTGATGGGCTTCAACCGCGACGTCATCGCCCGCCGGGTCGACGAGCTCGACGAGCTCGGCGTCCGGGTCCGCTGGGCGGGCCGCAAGCCGAAGCTGTGGCGCAGCGTGGTCAACACGCTGCAGGCCGCCGAGGTCCGGACCGCGGGCAACGAGGTCATGAACCTGACGATGTGCGTCAACTACGGCGGCCGGGCCGAGATCGGCGACGCGGCCAGGGAGGTCGCCCGGCTCGCCGCCGCCGGGAAGATCAACCCGGACAAGGTCGACGAGCGGATGCTGGCCAAGCACATGTACCAGCCGGACATGCCGGACGTGGACCTGTTCATCCGCCCCTCCGGGGAGCAGCGGACGTCCAACTTCATGCTCTGGCAGTCCGCCTACGCCGAGATGGTCTTCCAGGACACGCTGTTCCCCGACGTCGACCGCACCCACCTGTGGCGGGCGTGCGAGCAGTACGCGCGCCGCGACCGCCGCTTCGGCGGCGCGATCGACCGGGCCGGGCAGCACACCGAGACCGCCCAGGAGGGCACCCGATGACCCAGGAGGCCGCCACCACCGCGGAGCTGATGACCGCGGCCAAGGAGGCGCTGGAGACCTACCACGACGTCCACGTCGACGACGACGGCGCGCTGACGTTCCGGCACGCCGAGGTGCCGTGCGCGGTGCAGGCGATGCAGCTCGCCGAGGGGCTGACGGTGCTGAGCCTGACCTGCGTGGTGGCCTGGGACCTGCCGCAGAGCGACCGGCTCGCCCAGTCCGCGGCCGAACGCGCCGGGCAGGGCCTGTTCGGCACGCTCGGCGTGGTCCGCACCGAACGCGGGATGGACGTGACGCTGCGCTACGCGTTCCCGGCCCAGGGCATGGACCCGACGCCGCTGGGCACGCTGCTGATGCTGGTGGTCTCCACCGCGTCGCAGCTGCGCGGTGAGCTGCTCGCCGAATCCGAGGACGTCACCGGGGAGTAGCTCAGGGGGAGATCACCCCTAGTGCGAACGATTATCACTTCGGGCTGGCAGGATGTCGGCGTGACCACGACCGCCAGTCCGCCGGGCCGCGCCCGGCCACGTCGTCGCATCACCTCCCTCGAAGTGCTCTGCGCGCTGCTCGTCGCCGCCGTGGTGTTCCAGGCGCCGCTGGCGTCGGTGCTGGACGTGCCCGCACTGCGGACCGGCTCGACGGTGTTCGTCGCGGTCTGCGTGCAGGCCATGCCGTTCCTGGTGCTCGGCGTCCTGATCAGCGGCCTGATCGCGGCGTTCGTGCCACCCGAGGCCCTGCGCCGGATGCTGCCGTCGCACGCCGCGGCGGCGGTGCCGGTGGCCGGGGTGGCCGGGCTCGCGCTGCCGGGCTGCGAGTGCGCGTCGGTGCCGGTCGCGCGGCGGCTGATGCAGCAGGGCGTAGCGCCCGCGGCGGCGCTGGCGTTCCTGCTGGCCGCCCCGGCGGTCAACCCGATCGTGCTGGTCTCGACGGCCGTGGCGTTCCCGGCGGAACCGCTGATGGTGCTCGCCCGGTTCCTGGGCTCGCTGCTGACCGCCTGCGTCATGGGCTGGCTGTGGGTGCGGGTCGGCAAGGCGGAGTGGATCGCCGAGCGGGCGCTGCGCCGGATGGAGCACGGCGTCGAGGGCGGCCGGTGGGCGGTGTTCACCGAGACCGCCCGGCACGACCTGGTCGAGGCAGGCGGGTTCCTGGTCCTGGGCGGGCTGACCTCGGCGGTGTTCAACGTCGTCGTGCCCGCCGAGTGGATGCAGTCGCTCGGCGGTCAGCTGGTGCTCGGCGTGCTGGTCATGGCGGTGCTCGCGGTCGTGCTCGCGCTGTGCAGCGAGGCCGACGCGTTCGTGGCGGCGTCGCTGTCCGGGCTGCCGCTGATCCCGAAGCTGGTGTTCCTGGTGGTCGGCCCGGCGGTGGACCTGAAGCTGATCGCCCTGCAGTCGGGCACCTTCGGCCGCCGGTTCGCCGCCCGCTTCGCCCCGGCGACCTTCGTGGTGGCCGTCGCGTGTTCGGTCGCTGTCGGTGCGTTGCTGCTCGGAGGTGCGTGACCGAAGCGGTCCTGCCGCTTCGGAGTCCCCTGCCTGCGGTGGTGCCGGTTGCTCGGATCGGCCAAGCGGCTGTGCCGCTTCGAAAACGAAAAGAGGACGATGATGCGGCGCGAGACCCAGAACCTGCTGTTGCTGCTGCTTGGCGGTGCACTGCTCAAGATCGCTCTCAGCGGCGCGTACCTGCGCTACGTCAAGCCGTCGCTGCTGCCGTGGCTGCTGGTCGCGGGCGGCGTGATGGTGGTGCTGGCGGTGGTCGCGATCGTCGGCGACATCCGCCGCGACAGCGCGCCGCACCACGACCACGGTTCCCGCAGCCCGTGGCTGCTGCTGCTCCCGGTGTTCGCGATCTTCCTGATCGCCCCGCCCGCGCTCGGCTCCGACTCCGTCGACCGCGCGGGGGCGGTCGCGCCGCAGCAGCCGCGCGAGTCGCTGTTCGAGGCCCTGCCCGCGGGCCCGGCGCCCGAGCTGACCCTGTCGGAGTTCGTCACCCGCGTCGTCTGGGACGACAGCGGCGCGCTCAACGGGCGGACCGTGCGGCTGCGCGGCTTCGTCGTGCACCCCGACGGCGCGGGCGCCCAGCTCGCCCGGATGCGGATCAGCTGCTGCGCGGCCGACGCGGCGCCGGTCCGGGTCGACCTGGCGGGCCCCGCCGCCGGACGGGCGGCGTCGCTGCCGTCGGACACCTGGATCGAGATCACCGGAGCGCTGCGCCCGGGAACCGCCACCGAGGGCAACGGCCACGTCCCGACCGTCGACGTCACCGACGTCCGGACGATCCCCGCGCCCGACGACCCCTACGAGTACTGAGCTGCCCTACGAGTCACCGGGCTATGAGTTCCGGGCTGCCCTATGAGTACTGAGCCGCGCAGTCCGGGCAGGTCCCGATGATCTCCACGGTGTGGTTGACCTCGGAGAAGCCGTGCTCCTCGGCGATCCGCTCCGCCCAGTTCTCCACCGGCGGGTCGGAGACCTCCACGGTCCGCCCGCACCGCCTGCACACCAGGTGATGGTGGTGGTGGCTGGAGCAGCGCCGGTAGACGGCCTCGCCCGAGTCGGTGCGCAGGACGTCGATCTCGCCGGCGTCGGCCAGGGTCTGCAGGGTCCGGTACACGGTGGTCAGGCCGATGCCCTCGCCCTGTCGCCGCAGCTGCTCGTGCAGCTCCTGGGCCGAGCGGAAGTCCTCGACCTCGTTGAGCAGCTTCGAAACGGCGGCTCGCTGCTTGGTCGCCCGGAGGCCGGGTACGCCGGCCGCGGGGCGCTCACCGGTGGTCACGCTGTCTCCGTCTCCTGTCGGGTGTGCGGTGCGACGGTCGCTCGCCGGGGACGCTTGCCCGCGATCTCCTCGGCGTGCGCCACCGCGTCGACGACGATGTGGGCCAGGTGCTCGTCGACGAGACGGTAGACGACCTCCCGGCCGTGCCGTTCGCCGTAGACCACGCCCGCCGACTTCAGCACCCGCAGGTGCTGGCTGATCAGCGGTTGGGTGACCCCCAGCGCCTCGACCAGTTCGTGCACGCACCGCTCGGCGGTGCGCAGCTGGAGCACGATCGCGATGCGCACCGGCGCCGCCAGCGCCCGCAGCAGCTCGCCCGCGTCGACCAGCGTCTGCTGGTCGCGCAGCGGCGCGGGCTGCCTGGGCCCCCGTTCGGGAGAGTGCACGTGTTCCTCGGCGCGGTCGGGATGACCGGTGCCAACAGCCGACCGGGCCGGTTCGGGAACGGAGTCCGGACTGACCGCGGGCATGGTGTCCTTTCCGGCGGGGAACTCGCCTGACCTCGAACGGGCGCCGGGGCGGCTGACCTGCGGACCCGGAGCCCGGAACGCGACGCGCGCTCTGCCGTTCCCATACTACGGGTACGACTTGCCCGGACGAGCACCGTTGACCGGCCCCCGCACGCGTCCGCGCCGGGTGGGGCGCGACAATGCGGTCGCACGCATGGGTAGGCTGGGTCATCCAGCACGTCCGTCGTGCGTGACCAGCAAGTTCGACGCCCAAGCGATACTTCCCGAGCGATATTCCGGAGTGAACGTGCCCGCCGATCAGATCGACACGATCGTCAACCTCTGCAAGCGCCGTGGTTTTGTCTACCCGTCGGGCGAGATCTACGGCGGTACCAAGTCGGCGTGGGACTACGGTCCGCTGGGTGTCGAGCTGAAGGACAACATCAAGCGCCAGTGGTGGAAGTCCGTCGTGCAGGGCCGCGACGACGTCGTCGGCCTGGACTCCTCGGTGATCCTGCCCCGGCAGGTCTGGGAGGCCTCCGGCCACGTCGGCGCGTTCCACGACCCGCTGGTGGAGTGCACCTCATGCCACCACCGGTTCCGGGCCGACCACCTCGCCGAGGAGTTCACCGAGCGCACCGGCAAGGAGCCCGCCGAGGGCGACCTGTCCGAGATCCCGTGCCCGAACTGCGGCACCCGCGGCCAGTACACCGAGCCGCGCGAGTTCAACATGATGCTCAAGACCTTCCTCGGCCCGGTCGAGAGCGAGGAGGGCCTGCACTACCTGCGGCCCGAGACCGCGCAGGGCATCTTCGTCAACTTCGCCAACGTGATGACCACGGCGCGCAAGAAGCCGCCGTTCGGCATCGGCCAGATCGGCAAGTCCTTCCGCAACGAGATCACCCCGGGCAACTTCGTGTTCCGGACCCGCGAGTTCGAGCAGATGGAGATGGAGTTCTTCGTCGAGCCGGGCGAGGACGAGACCTGGCACCAGTACTGGATCGACCAGCGCATGGACTGGTACGCCGAGCTGGGCATCGACCGCGACAACCTGCGGCTCTACGAGCACCCGAAGGACAAGCTGTCGCACTACTCGAAGCGCACCGTCGACATCGAGTACCGCTTCGGCTTCGGCGGCGGTGAGTGGGGCGAGCTGGAGGGCATCGCCAACCGCACCGACTTCGACCTCACCACCCACTCCAACCACTCCGGGGTCGACCTGTCGTACTTCGACCAGGCCAGCAACTCCCGGTACCGGCCGTACGTGATCGAGCCCGCGGCGGGCGTGGGCAGGCCGATGATGGCGTTCCTGATCGACGCCTACACCGAGGACGAGGCGCCCAACGCCAAGGGCGGCGTGGACAAGCGCACCGTGCTCAAGCTCGACCGCAGGCTCGCCCCGGTGAAGGTGGCGGTGCTGCCGCTGTCGCGCAACGCCGAGCTCTCGCCGAAGGCCCGCGACCTGGCCGCCGGGCTGCGCAGGAACTGGAACATCGAGTTCGACGACGCCGGTGCGATCGGCCGCCGGTACCGCAGGCACGACGAGATCGGCACCCCGTTCTGCGTCACCGTCGACTTCGACTCGCTGTCCGACCACGCGGTCACCGTCCGCGAGCGGGACACCATGGCCCAGGAGCGGGTCGCGATGGACAAGCTGGAGGAGTACCTGGCGGTCCGCCTGCTGGGCTGCTGAGTGGTGCCGGGCTGCTGAGGGGCTGATCGCTCCCGGCCCCGCGCGGGTCACGCGGCTGCGCCGCTTCGAGGACAAGGCAGGCGGGAAACGGGGATCATGCGGGATGTGAACACCTCTCGGGCCGGCCGGTCGCCGGGATCCCGGTGGGGCACCATCGTGCGACGCGCGCTGATCGGTGCCCTGCTGGTGGCGTTGCTGGTCGGCGGTGGCACCGCGTTCCGGGTCTGGCAGGTCGCCCGCGACGACCAGCGCCGACCGGTCGACATGGTGGTCGTGCTCGGTGCGGCCCAGTACCACGGAAAGCCGTCGGACGTGCTCGAAGCGCGCCTGCGGCAGGCGCTGGAGCTGCACCGGGAGGGCCTGACCGACCATATCGTCACGGTCGGCGGCAGGCAGAGCGGCGACAAGTACACCGAGGCCCAGGCGGGCAAGAAGTGGCTGGTCGACAAGGGCGTGCCCGCCGAGCAGATCGTCGACGTCGACGTGGGCAGCGACACCCTCGGCAGCATGCAGGCGGTGGCCGACCTGGGCAGGCAGCGCGGCTGGAGCAGCGCGCTGATCGTCAGCGATCCCTGGCACTCGCTGCGGGCCAGGACGATGGCCAACGACTTCGGCCTGGAGACCTGGGCTTCGCCGACCAGGTCCGGGCCGATCGTGCAGACCAGGGACATCCAGTTCCAGTACATCGTCCGGGAGACCGGCGCGCTGCTGTACTACCGGCTGACCCACGCCCCGGCCGAGCTCACCGGGGACGGGCTGGGCTGACCGGCGGGCCGGGGTGGTCGGCGGGCCGGGGTGGTCGGCGGGCCGGGTTGCTCGGCGGGCCGGGTTGCTCGGCGGGCCGGGATGACCGGCGGGTCGGGCTGGTCGATGGGCTGGGTTGATCGACGGCCTGGGTTGACCGGCGGGGTGAGCTGGCCGGCAGGCCGGGGTGATCGGCGTGCTGGGCTGATCGGCGTGCTGTGTCGACCGGCGGCCTGTGTCGACCGGCGGCCTGGGTTGACCGACCGCCTGGATTGACCAACCACCTGGATTGACCGGCCGCCTGGGTTGACCGGCCGCCTGGGTTGACCGGCGGCTTGGGTTGACCGGCGGCCAGAGCTGACCGGCGGGCCGGGGTGATCCCGCCTCGGCCGTGACCTGTTCGTCGGGTTCCGGCCGTAGTCTGGGGCCGATGAGCGACGAGTTGCCCGGCTACGGCGAGCACGACCTGCGTCGGCTCCTGCCGGAGCCGCCGAAGCAGGCCGCGCTGCCCGGCTCCCGGTCCGAGGACCGGACCCCGTTCGCGCGCGACCGCGCGCGGGTCCTGCACTCCGCCGCGCTTCGGCGGCTGGCGGGCAAGACCCAGGTCATGGGGCCGGAGGAGGGCGACGTCCCGCGCACCCGGCTGACCCACTCGCTGGAGGTCGCCCAGATCGGCCGCGGCATCGCGGCGGCGCTCGGCGCCGATCCCGACCTGGTCGACACCGCCGGGCTGGCCCACGACATCGGCCACCCGCCGTTCGGGCACAACGGCGAACGGGCGCTCAACGACCTGGCCGAGGGGTTCGGCGGCTTCGAGGGCAACGCGCAGACGCTGCGCATCCTGGTCCGCCTGGAGCCCAAGCTGGTGACCGACGACGGCGCGGGCCGGGGGCTGAACCTGACCAGGGCCTGCCTGGACGCGGCGACAAAGTACCCGTGGCCGAAGCGGCCGGGCGAAGCCAAGTTCGGCGTCTACGCCGACGACCTCGACGTGTTCGCGTGGATGCGCGAGGGCGCGCCGGAGGGGCGCCGCTGCCTGGAAGCGCAGGTGATGGACTGGGCCGACGACGTCGCGTACTCGGTGCACGACGTGGAGGACGGCGTGCACTCCGGCCGCATCTCGCTGCACTCGCTGACCCGGCCGGACGAGCGCGCGGAGATCGTCCGGATGGCGGCCAAGCACTTCTGGCGCGACGGGCGTTCGGCGCAGGAGACCACCGCGCTGCTGGAGCAGGCGGCGGGCGAGCTGGTCGAGCTGCCCGCGGTCGCCGCGGTGCTCGACTACGACGCGACGCTGCGGGCGCAGGTCGCGCTCAAGCGGCTGACCAGCGAACTCGTCGGCCGTTTCGCGTCGGCGGCGGTGACCGGGACGGCGGCCGCGTTCGGCCCGGGTCCGCTCACCCGCTACCGCGCCGACCTGGTGCTGCCGGAGCAGGTGGTGGCCGAGGTCGCGGTGCTCAAGGCGGTCGCGGTGCGTTACGTGCTCAGCGATCCGGAGCGGCTGCGCAAGCAGGAGCGCCAGCGGGCGCTGCTCGCCGAGCTGGTCGAGGCGCTGGCGAGCCGCGCACCGGAGTCGCTGGACCCGGCGATGGCGGTGGCGTGGAACCGGGCGGGCGACGACGCGGCGCGGCTGCGGGTGGTGGTGGACCAGGTGGCGTCGCTGACCGACGCGCAGGCGATCCGCTGGCACCGGCAGGCGTGCGCGGACAGCAGGACTGCGGTGTGAGGTACGTCCGAAAGCCTGCCGATCAGCGGTCCCCGTTCGGCACACTCTTCACTCAGGGTGTTCGCCGGTTCTGAGACATAGCCAGATCGGGTGACACCTGGAGCGTTATGGGTGGCTGGTCGGCCCGTTGCCCCGAACAACGGACCGGCCGCGCAGCGGACCTGTGTCGCTCGCACCCCGCGGCCCGGTCCCCGTAGTCCCCGTGCCGCAAGGAGACCCCCGATGCCCAACCGGCACTACATCCAGAAGCTCGTCGCGGGCGGCGAGCCGTACGTCAACACCGACGACCTGGCCAACTGGGTCAAGGACCTGCGCTGGAACGACCCCGCGGCGCAGCGGGCGGCGGACTACATCGCCCAGGAGCTGCGCCTGATGGGCCTGTCCGACGTCGAGGAATCGCTCCGGTAAGCGAAACCCCACGAGCGCCCGCGGGACTGGCAGACTCGGGATCAGCCCGGAGACCCAGGCGATCCCGATTGGAGTCCAGCGCGGCCATGAGTGAGCATCTCGACTTCAGCCTCTCCCTGCACCGCCACCTCGCACCGGCGGCCGGCCGGCCGTTCTGCTGGTCGCCGTACTCGGTGGCCAGCGCGCTCGGCCTGCTGACCGCGGCAGCGGGCGGCGGTACCCGGCAGGAGATCGCCGACGCGCTGCGGGTCGACCCGGAGGACCGGGGCGGGCTGCTGGAACTGCTCGGCGGCGCGGCCGAGCTCGGCGGTGACCAGCCGGTGCTCGCGGTCGCCAACACGCTGTGGGCGCACGAGGACCTGCTGGTCACCGAGTCGTTCCTGCGGGAGCTCAAGGACTGGCCGGGCAACGCCGTGCGCAACGCGCCCTTCCGGCGGGAGCCGGAGCAGGCCAGGGAACTGATCAACTCCGACGTCGCCGAGACCACCCGCGGCCTGATCCCGGAACTGCTGCAACCGGGCACCGTCGATCCGGAAACGGTCGCGGCCCTGGTCAACGCGCTGTACCTGAAGGTCTCCTGGCAGGAGTCGTTCGACGACAAGGCCACCGCGCCGCGCGCCTTCCACGCCCCCGAGGGCGACCGCGACGTGCCGACCATGCACGTCACCCGGCGCTTCGGCTACGCCGCGACCGACGGCTGGCAGGTCGTGAGCCTGCCCGCGGCCGGGGGTGTCGAAGCTGTCGTGCTGCTGCCCGACGGCGACCTCTCGACCGCCGAAGCGGCCCTCGACGGCGAAAGGCTGGAAAGCCTGCTGTCGGCGACCAGCTCGCAGCGGGTGGAGTTGTTCCTGCCGAAGTTCGACGTGCGCGGGGACGCGGAGCTCCAGCGGTCGCTGGGCGAGCTGGGCGTGCACAGCGTGTTCACCCCCGGCGCGGACTTCTCCCCGCTGACCGACCGGCCGCTGCGGATCTCGACGATGGTGCACCAGTCGGTGCTGCGCGTCGACGAGAACGGGTTGGAGGGCGCCGCGGCCACGGCCGCGATGATGCGGCTGACCGCGATCGTCCGGGAGGAGGAGCCGATCCGCGTCGAGGTGGACCGGCCGTTCCTGTTCCTGGTGCGCCACCGCACCACCGGTGCCCTCTACTTCCTGGCGAGGGTCGTCGACCCGGCCTAGCGGCCCCGTTTCCTAAATAGGCCACCGTTTCCTAAATAGGCCCCGTTTCCTAAATGACGACGTGGGCGATCTTGTCGGGATTGGCGATGTCGAAGATCTCGGCGACCAGCCCGGCCCGCACCGAGAAGACGACCACCCGCGCGTCCACCTCCGGTCCTTCCGGCAGCACCAGCCCGAGGTCGCCGTTGACCGCGACCGGGCGGAGGCCGTCGTACAGACCGGGGCCGTACTTGTCGAACAGCCCTGTGATGAACAGCGCGATCTTCTCCGCGCCGAGGATCTCCCGGCGGGCGGTGCGGGCCTTCCCGTCGCTGTCGCCGACGAAGACCGCGTCCGGGTGCAGGACCCGGGTGATCGCGGCCAGGTCACCGGACGACACGGCCGACAGGAAGGCGCCGAGCACCTCCTGCTGCTCGGGCAGCGGCACGCGCGGCGCCGGATCGGCGGCGGCCATCGCCCGCCGCCCGCGCGAGGCGTGCTGGCGCGCGGTGGCCACGGCGCAGCCGAGGACCTCGGCGATCTCGGCGAACGGGACGTCGAAGGCGTCGTGCAGCACGAACGCCAGCCGCTGGTCGGGCGGCAGCTCGTGCAGCACCCGCAGTGCGGCCATCCGCAGGTCGTCCCTGGTGGCGACGACGTCCTGCGGGTCGTCCACGTCGGCGACCAGCGGTTCCGGCAGCCATGGTCCGACGTAGCGCTCGCGCCGGACGGCGGCCGAACGCATCTGGTCCAGGCAGATCCGGCTCACCACGGTCGTCAGCCACGCCCCGAGCTCGCGGATCTCGGAGCGCTCGGCGGCCAGCCGCAACCACGCCTCCTGCACGGCGTCCTCGGCGTCGGCCACCCGGCCGGTGAGCCGGTAGGCGAGGCCGATCAGCCGGGACCGGTGCCGGTCGAACTCGGCGGCGAGGGCGGTGGCGTCGGTGAGCACGCGTCCGATTCTGCCTCGCGGGCCCGTCCCGCCGGGCCACCGGAACCCCGCCGGCGATCGGCAACCCCCTAGACTGGTCGGCGTGGCAGGCAGGATCCGGGAAAGCGACATCGCCGAAGTACGCGAACGCAACCGGATCGACGGTGTCGTCGGCGAGTACGTGGCGCTGCGCAACGCCGGTGGCGGCGCGCTGAAGGGCCTGTGCCCCTTCCACGACGAGAAGACCCCGTCGTTCAACGTCCGCCCCGGGCACGGCACCTTCCACTGCTTCGGCTGCGGTGAGGGCGGCGACGTCATCGCGTTCGTGATGAAGATCGAGCACCTCGGTTTCGTCGAGGCGATCGAGCGGCTGGCCGACCAGGCGGGCATCCAGCTCACCTACGAGGGCGGGGCCGCGCCGTCCAGGCGGGACCGCGGGACGCGGACCCGGATGGTCGAGGCGCACCGCATCGCCGCCGAGTTCTACGCCGAGCAGCTGCGCTCGCCGGAGGCGCAGCTCGCGCGCGAGTACCTGGCGCAGCGCGGGTTCGACGAGGCCGCGGCCACCCGCTTCGGCTGCGGGTTCGCTCCCGGCGGCTGGGACAAGCTGACGAAGCTGTTGCTGGGCAAGGGTTTCGAGCTCGACGAGCTGTACAAGTGCGGGCTGGCCAAGGAAGGCAGGCGCGGGCCGATCGACCGGTTCCACCGCCGGCTGCTGTGGCCGCTGAAGGACCTCGGCGGTGACGTGGTCGGCTTCGGCGCCCGCCGGATCTTCGACGACGACCCGATCGAGGCCAAGTACGTCAACACCTCGGCCACCCCGATCTTCAACAAGTCCCAGGTGCTGTTCGGCATCGACCTGGCCAAGCGCGAGATCGCCAAGCGCCGCCAGGCGGTGGTCGTCGAGGGCTACACCGACGTGATGGCCATGCACCTGGCCGGGGTCCCGACCGCGATCGCCTCCTGCGGTACCGCCTTCGGCGACGAGCACATCTCGGTGCTGCGGCGGCTGATGATGGACGACGACGCCTTCCGCGGCGAGGTCATCTTCACCTTCGACGGCGACGCCGCGGGCCAGAAGGCGGCGCTCAAGGCGTTCGACGGCGAGCAGCAGTTCACCAGCCAGACCTACGTCGCGATCACCCCGGACGGCATGGACCCGTGCGAGCTGCGCGAGGCCAAGGGCGACGTGGCGGTCAAGGACCTGGTGGCCCGCCGCCGCCCGCTGTTCGAGTTCGCGATCCGCAGCCTGATCGGCGAGTACGACCTGGATTCGGTCGACGGCCGGGTCGCCGCGCTCAAGCGCACGGTTCCGCTGGTCGCGCAGATCAAGGACCCGGCGAGCCGGGACGGCTACGCCGCGCAGCTGGCCTACTGGACCGGGTGGAACGACGAGAACCAGGTCGTGCGGCGGGTGCGCGAGGCCGCTGGGGTGACCTCGTCGAAGCCGCGCCGCCGCCAGCCGCGCGGGCAGGAGCCGCTCGGGATGGAGGTCGACCTCCCCAAACGGCCGCCGCGGCACGAACCGGCGTGGCTGGAGCGCGAGACGCTCAAGGCGGCGCTCCAGCAGCCCGCGCTGGCCGGGCCGCTCTACGACTCGCTGCCGGAGGAGGCGTTCACCGAGCCCGCCTACGCCGAGCTGCACCGCGCGGTGCTCGGCGTCGGCGGCAGCGCCTCCGGGCTGGCCGGTTCGGCGCTGGTCGACGCGGTGGGGCAGCAGTGCGACAGCTCGGTCGCGCGCGGCCTGCTCACCGAGCTGTCGGTGGAGGCGCTGGACATGCGGACCGAGGACGAGGTCCGCTACGTCACCGGGTTGATCACGCGGTTGCAGGAGCGCCTGGTCAGCCGCCAGATCGCGGACATCAAGTCGAAGGTGCAGCGGATGTCGCCGCTGGAGGACGCCGAGGAGTACAACGCGTTGTTCGGCGACCTGATCGCCCTGGAGGAGTACCGGAAGGGCCTGCTGGAGCAGGCGTTGGGGGCGCTGTGAGGCCGCTGCGCCGGTTGCTGGCCAGGCTGGGCGGCACCGGCGACCTGCCCGAGGACTTCGGCGGCGAGCTCGCCAACGACGAGCACGTGCTCGCGGTCGCGGGCAGCCGCGACGGCGCGGTGGTCGCGACCCACCTGGGCCTGTGGCTGCCCGGGCCGGACGGTCCGCGCCGCGTCGGCTGGCACCTGGTGAGCAAGGCGACCTGGAACAGCGGCCGGCTGGAGGTGACCGAGGCCGAGGAGTCCGGCACCGCCGGTGACGTGGTGATCCTGCGAGATCTGCCACCGCGCCGGTTCGACCTGGAGTCGCCGGGCCGCCTGCCCGAGGTGGTGCACGCCAGGGTCACCGGTTCGATCAAGTCCAGCCACCACCGCGATCTGCCGGGCGGCGGTGCGTGGTTCGTGCAGCGGAAGGTGCCGGGCCGCGACGGCATCGTCCTGCAGGTCCGCGCCGACCGGGGTGCGGACGAGATCGCGGTGGCGGAGTTCGCCGAAGAAGTGGGTCGCCGGCTCAGGGAGGCGTGATGTGGGATCCGCAGCAGTACCTGGACTTCAGCGAGCACCGGGACCGGCCCGCGCATGACCTCGTCGCGCGCGTCCGAGCGGCGTCGGCGCGGCGCGTGGTCGACCTCGGCTGCGGTGCGGGCAACCTCACCCACCTGCTGACCGACCGCTGGCCGCGGGCCGAGGTGGAGGCGCTGGACTCGTCGCCGGAGATGGTCGAGTCCGCCCGCGGGCGGGGGATCGACGCCCGCGTCGAGGACGTGCGGGAGTGGAAGCCCCGGCCGGACACCGATGTCGTGATGTGCAACGCGGTCCTGCAGTGGGTGCCCGACCACGTGGACCTGCTGCGCCGCTGGCTGGCCGATCTGCCGAGCGGCGCCTGGTTCGCCTTCCAGGTGCCCGGCAACTTCGAGTCGCCCTCGCACGAGGTCACCTTCGACCTGATCGACGAGCCGCGCTGGCGCGACCGCCTCGGCGGCCTCCTGCTGGGACCGGACAGCGTCCGGCCCGCCACCGGTTACGCGGACGCCCTCGCCGACCTCGGCGCGGCGGTGGACGCGTGGGAGACGACGTACGTGCACGCCCTGGGCGGCGACGACCCGGTGCTGGAGTGGATCACCGGTACGATGCTGCGCCCGGTCCGGGCCGTCCTCGGCGACGAGGAGTGGGACGGTTTCCGCGCCGAGCTCGCCCCGCGCCTGCGCAGCGCCTACCCCCGCAGGCCGGACGGGACCACCTGGCTGCCGTTCCGGCGGATCTTCGCGGTCGCTGAGCTGCGCTGATCAGGTCGGCCGGGGCTTGGCAGGGGGGTGTGTGAAAGCGGCCGACGGCATGGGCTAAAGTAGTCCACGTCAGCGCGACACGGGCTGGCGAGAACAACTGAGAACATTCCTCCGTAGCTCAATTGGCAGAGCATTCGGCTGTTAACCGAAGGGTTACTGGTTCGAGTCCAGTCGGAGGAGCTCCCACCCCAGGTCACCGGCCTGGGGTTTTTGTTTTGGGGTTGTGGTCAGCTGGTGGCTGGTCATGCGGCTGATCACAGCCCTGGCGTGCAGCATCCTCGGGCCTCAGCTGTCGCACGCTGCGTGTGAAATGGCGTTGCGGGTGTTGTGGACGACGTCGACCTCGTTGCGTTCGGGATAGAAGTCCAGCGCAGCGGTGCCTGGTGGCCAAGGTGCGCCGGGCGGGTCCAGGCTGGTGATCAAGCCAGCTGGGACGGCGAATGCCGGGCGGCGCTCCAGATCACCCTGAAAGCCGAAATCGTACGACAGGCTGAAGACCCGGCATGGGCCCGTGATCCGGTCAACCATTGAGTCGCCGGAGAATTCGGATCCATCCGGGCGGGAGATCTTTTCGACGGTGATCTCGGTGTAGCCGTCGGAGTCCGAGTAAGGAAGCGGGGGCCACGTGCAGGAAGCGAACGCGACCACGGAGTCCGATTCGGTTGTTTTCTGCGTCTGGGCGTCCAGGCGGTGGATGGCTTCGCATTGCGCTACGCGGTCCGCGGCGATCTGCTCGGGGGACGGTGACCGTGGAGCAGGCGAGGACAGGTGGTCGGTGCGTTCTCCGGGCGACTGGAGAACGACTGCCAGGATTCCTACGGCGGCACCTAGCCCGACGACGCTGCTGAGCAGCACGAGGATCTTCATGGGCGATCTCGTACGATCGGCGCTGGTGGCCTGCGGTGATGTCAGCTGAGTGACGTGCACTCCTCCATGAATGACGCCCGCCTGTACGACGTTTCCCGGAGCATCATCGACCTGGTTGCGCACGGCTCTGTCGTGTTGTGAGTGCTCAGCAGTCATCGTCCTGACCTGTCGAGGAGGCAGATTGCCTGCGGGCAGCTGAGAGGAGCGGCCGGGTCCTGGCGCCCTCTGCTCTGTCGGGCCACACGATAGACGTGGCGTAGCCAATCTGTGGCCCATATCGGAAAGCGACTCCAGCCGCCCGAGCCCGGCCTGGTGCCGGGGCAGCCGCATCGGCGCGGGGCTGTCCGGGTAAGATCGCGAATGGCTTCGCGGCCGGATCGGCCGATGGTGTTCGAGCACGGGCGGAGCCGGCCAGCGGGTTGCTTGTTCGAATGCGGAGACGGCATCGGTTCTCGATGTCTTTCCGCCGCGCCCGATGCCGATCAACCACCGACGTCACCTGTTCGGGTGAGGAAGTGTCGGGTGCGTCTGGTTCAGGTAACGAATCCGGATCGTGCCCCGATCTCCAGTGGTGCTCGGCAGCCTTCCGCCGCACCGTTGTTCTCGGATGTCTGTGCAGGTCAGCGCCGGTCCGGTGGGGGAGATCACCGGCCTGCGGCGGTTCGGCGGGGAACGAGATGAACTCGTGACACGTTTTGGCACAACGGGAACGCCACCAGCTCCGTCCCAGGAGTAGTGGAGTTCGCAGGGGACTGAACAGAACGGGGGAAGCACGAATGTCCGCTCCAGGGATCGGCAAGGAACCACACCTCTCGCTGCCGGATTTCTCGGCCGTCACCCGGCTGCCGAAGCCGGTCAAAGCACTCGTCTATCTGGTCCTGCTGGCAGTGCTGACGGTGGCCGCGCTCGGCGCGCTGGCGGCCACCATCGTGATCATCGGTCAGCTCACAGGCGCCTTCAGCCTGTTCTGACCGCAACGCGACCGGCCGGCGCTCCGCACGGGGGCGCCGGCCGTCTGCTGTCCGAAGATCGCCCCGCGGCCCCACGCACGCCCCGGGCTCGCTACGATCGCCGCGACGGCGCGTGTCGCGCCGACCACCCGGGGCAGTAGCTCAGCAGGTCAGAGCAGCGGACTCATAATCCGTCAGGTCGTGGGTTCAAATCCCACCTGCCCCACCAGCAGTGCCTGGCCAACAAGGACGCCGGCGGGGTAGATCAACTCCACACCTTTCCACGCCCAGTTCGTCGAACCGTTCAACCTGATCAAGCGTGTCCGTCGAAGGAACACGGGGTCAGGTGAGGCGGGTGAGTTGGCCCGCCGCCAGCTGATCTGGCGGCGGTCGCGTGGTACTGATGTCGGTCCGCCCCGCTACGGTGGCGGCTTGCGGGCTAGCGCGGCATGAAAGTGTCGCCGGTGAATCTTGGGGTATGGGGGCTGAGCGCTGGTGAACTTGCGGGATCTGCTCGGCAGAGTCACGCGTACCTACGTTCGCGAAGAGGGGCAGCAAAGTCACGCGGCGAGGTTGCTCCGCGGTGCCGGTACGGTCGTCGATGGTTATGTGCCCGTCGGGTACCTGGTCAAGGGCAGCAGCGGGCAGAGCACGCCAGCCTTCGTGCCGTGGATCGCGGTGTTCGACCCGGACCACACAACCTCCGCGATGCACGGAATTTACGTCGTTTACCTATTCGCAGCGGATATGCGAACTATCTTCCTGGCGCTGTTATGCGGGTCGGAGGAAACACGTAAGGAGTTCAGGGGACGAGCCCTCGACATCCTCGCAGACCGCGCCGAAGCCATCCGGGACGCTCTAGGGGCCGAGGTGCGAGAAGGGCTCGAAGATCGGATTCGATTAGGCGCTCCGTCACGTGTGCAACGCCCGAAATACTACGAGGCAGGCACGATCGTTGCCAAGCGCTACGACGCGGAAGACCTGCCCACTGACACCGAGCTCGCTGACGACTTGCTGCGTCACCTGCACCTTTATGAACTTGCCGTTGACCGGTATCGGCAACTCGCATTAGTCCGACCAGATGTGGTCGTCGGCGCAGAATCAGATATCCAGCCGGAAGTGATGGGCGAGTTCAAACCCAAGGACGACGCCGACTACGAACAGATCATCAAGGCCAGGAAGATCAAGAAGAGCCGCAAGCACGAAACGCTGCTCAAGAAGTTCAACGACCACCTCCGCGCCTGCGGATTCGCGACCGGGAGCCCGCACCCGCGTGACCTCGTCGCCGAGCGCGACGGTCAGAGCTGGCTTGTGGAGGCCAAGGTCCTCCAGCGCGGCAACGGCGTCCAAGCCACACGCGACGCGCTGTCCCAGCTCATTTGGTACAGGTACTGCCACTATTCAGAGCCGCGTGCGGTCCGCATGTTGGCCTTGTTCAACGAACCGGTCGGTGACCTCTGCCTCGAGATTCTTCAAGAGGTCAACATCGAGGGCGTCTGGCCAGACCGTCACCGCTGGACGGGCACACCTGGGGCCATCGCCGCCGGCCTTTGCGACTGACCGATCGAGTCGATAGCAGTTCCGCCGAAGCACCGTTCAGAGAGTGGAGCCCGTAACGGTCTTGCCTGTCGATCCCGACCCGCCCCGTTCGACGCAGTGGTGAAGACATCGCGAGCGAAGGGGAAGCCCATGCGCAAGTTGTTGGTGACCGCGTTCCTGTCGTTGGACGGGGTCGTGCAGGCGCCGGGTGGCGCTGACGAGGATCGGGACGGCGGGTTCGCGTGCGGCGGCTGGGCGGTGCCGCACTTCGACGAGCAGCTGATCCGGCGGATGGCCGATCTGACCGAACAGGCCGAGGTGCTGCTGCTCGGGCGGAAGACCTACGAGATCTTCGCCGAGGCGTGGCCGTTGGCCGCTGCTGATGATCCGATCGGGGCGAAGCTCAACAGCATGCCCAAGCGGGTCGCCTCGCGGACGCTGAAGAGCGTTTCGTGGCAGAACTCCGCCTTGCTCGCCGGCGATGTCGTGGAGGCCGTTCGCGCGCTGAAGCGGGACGGCGGTGGGGAGATCCAGGTCCACGGCAGCGGGCAGCTGGTGCAGACGCTGCTTCGGCACGATCTCGTCGACGAGTTCCACCTGCTCTTCTTCCCGGTGCTCGTCGGGTCCGGCAAGCGGCTCTTCGCCGGTGGGACCGTCCCGGCCGGGCTCCGGCTCGTCGAGTCGGAGACGTCGGCCACCGGTGTGCTGATCGGTCGGTACGCGCGGCACGGCGATCTCGAACTCGGCTCCATGGGGCCGGAAACGGGGAACTGGTAGGCAATTCCGTTTCCGAACAGATATCTCGTTTCGCATCCCACCGCTCCCCGGCCTGGCACCCTGAGTAGCACGGGAGTTACCCGCTGCACGTGACCGGAGGGGTGGTGCGTCGCATGGCAGGTGATGCCGACTTATTCGGGCCGCGGGGTCGGCCGCAGGATCCCGGGCGCCTGCAAGGGCGTTCCGGGGTCGAGGGACTGGTGCGGGAGTGCGTGCTGCGCCCCAAGCACCACCCCGACCGGGATCTTCCGGTGGTCGTGCTGTTCGGTCCGCGCGGCAGCGGCAAGACCGCCCTGCTCGGCACCATCGAGAACCGGTGCGGGCAGGCCGTTCCCAACGCGCGGATCGATCTGGACAACAAACCCAGCGGTTCCGCGCGGGCCGCGGTGACCCGGCTGGCTTTCGACCTGAGCCGCAAGTACGAGAACTTCGGCCGCATCCACTTCCGCAGGCTGATGCTTTGCCTGCTGGTCGTCGGTGCGCAGCTCAACGAGGAGAACCGGCGCAAGGCGCTGGCCGAGCTGCGCACCACCGTCGCCGAGGACACCGCCATCGACGACCGCACCCGCAACGCGGTGAACGACGTCGTCGCCAACGCGGCCGAGGCCGGGCTGCTGCCACCCTGGTCGAGCGTGGCCGCGGATCTCCTGCTGCGGGGCGCTGATTCGCTGCGCTGGCGCCGGAGGCTGCGGCTCGGATCGGGAATCGGCTGGCCGGTCGAGGGAAAACCGGTCGACCTCGGTGACATGTGGGTCGACATCGGCGTCGCCGACTCCGGGGTGGTCGACGAGGTGTTCTGCGCCGCCTTCCTCGCCGATCTCCGCGAGGCGTACCGGAAGCGCCGTTCCGCGCGGAGCCGGGCGAACTGCGTGGTGCTGCTGGACAACATCGACTCCGAAGGGGGCCGCCAGCTCCTCGACATCCTGCTCGACGTGCGCCAGCGCGGCGAACAGGGATCGCACCCGCTGCTGCTGGTGTGCACAAGCAGGCAGTGGGACCGCCGGTGGGGCCGGCAGGGCGTCGACGCGCACACCCCGGAACAGGCCGGGCTGGCCGCGTGGGAGAGCCTCCGCCGGATCGGCACCGGCCGGGATTCCTGGTGGTACCCGGTGGAACTGCGCGACTTCACCGCGTCCGAGGTCGCCGTCATCGGCCGGTTCGCCACCGAAGCCGCCCCGTCGCCCTTCGTGCACGCGCTGACCGGCGGGCACCCTTGGGGCACCAGGGAAGTCTGCGCTGCCCTCGGCGAACAGCCGACAGAGCCCGAGATGCGCCTGGTGTTCGAGCGGCGGGACGACGACGGCGCCGCGCTGGCCGTGCGGGCGCGGGAATACCTGTTGCAGGACTTCAACATCACGCAGCGCCGCACCCTCGCGGTGTTCGCCGCGGCCCCCGACCTCGAGCTGGCAACGAGATCCGCCGTCCGCGCGGCCGGAACCGACGACGGCATCGGCCCGCTGCGCGAGGTGCGCAGCCGGCTGTGGTCCGGCACTGATGACGACAACCGGCTGTCGCTGCACCCCTGGTTGCGCCGCCTGCTGCTGCACGAGCTGGCATCGCGCGCCGAGGACGACGAGGAGAGCTGGCAGGTCGTCCACGCACGGCACCGGGATCACCACCGCGACCAGGGCAACACCGCCCAGTCGCTCTACCACGCGCTGGCGCTGGAGGACCTGGGCGCGGTCGTCGACGACCTCCGGACGCGGTTCGAGCGCATCCACGCCGAGAACGACGTCCGCCCGTGGGTGCAGCGGCTGGACCTGATCACCTCCGCGCCCAACCGGATTTCCGGCGACCGCGCGCCGCGGGACCGGGTCGAGGAACTGGTGCTGGGCACCGTTTCCCCGCAGGACGCCAACCTCGGGCGGCTCGTCGCCGCCAAGTGGCTGCTGTCCGATCCGCTCGGCGACCCGGGCCGGTCGCTGCACAACGTCGTCCGCATCGGCTTCGAGCGCCTGGCCCAGCAAGCCGAGGCCGGGTTCGTGGTGCTGCTCGCCGAAGCCGAGAAGTACGCGTGAGAACTGGGGGAGAACATGGTCGAGTTCGTGCCGAAGTCGTGGTGGCAGCGCAACCGCGCGCGGGTGCTGGCCGCCGCGGTCGCCCTGGTGCTGGTGGCCTCCGCCGGTGTCGTGGTGGCGTGGTGGACGGGCCGGTGCGCCAACGGGGTCAGCCGGATCGGGGACGAATGCATCGGCGTCACCGACGGTTCCTACGCCTTCGACGATGAACTGGCCGAGGTGACGCGCAAGATCAAGGCGGAGAACGACTGGGTGCTCCAGCAGCCCCGGCCGCACGTCAGCATCGTCTACCTCGCGCCGATGACGCTGACCGAAGGGGACACCATCACGATGGCCTCGACCCGGAACGGCCTGGAAGGTGCCTACCTGTCGCAGCGGCGGGCCAACCGGACCGCGGGCTGGCACGGCGACTCCCCGCTGATCCGGATCCTGCTGGCCAACCCCGGAAGCCAGTTCAAGCAGTGGGAGCCGGTGACCCGCCAGATCGTGGGCATGCGCGACTCCGGCAGCGAGCCGGTGGTCGCGGTCGCCGGGCTCGGGCAGAGCCACGAGGGCACCGCCAACGCGATCACGGCGCTGACCAGGAGCCGGATGCCGATGGTCGGGGCCACCGTCACCGCCGACGGCTTCACCGACCGCATCGACGGCGGGCGCAGCTGGATGATCCGGGTCGCGCCGCCCAACAGCGCACAGGTCCGAGCCGTGGTGGACCGCCTGGCCGACACCCGCAGCGCGATGCTGGTGCAGGACGACAACCAGTCCGACGTCTTCGCCCGCAACCTCAACGAGAACTTCAGCCGGGAGTACCCGCGGGACGGCCGGGAACTGCTGCAACCGCAGATCTACGACTCCTCGCTGGACACCGCGAACAGCTTCTCCACCATCGTCACCAACATCTGCGTCGCCCAGCCGGACGCGATCTTCTTCTCCGGCCGGTTCGGCGACCTGAAGGACCTGCTCGCCGCGCTCAACGCCCGCATCTGCGGCAAGCGCAACCTGCGGGTGGTGACGCTGGACAGCCTGGTCAACATCGCGGGCATCGACAAGATCAAGGAGCAGCTGTCGAACATGAGGCTGGAGTACACGCAACTCGCCGCGCCGAAGGCGTGGGACGGCCGCGACCAGTACTTCTCCACCAGCGCCACCAACGACTTCCGCAACCTCCTGGCAAGCGAGTTCTACCGGCAGCCCGGCGACGAGGAGGCGGCGATCATGTCCTACGACGCCGTGGGCGTGGCGGCGACGGCGATCCGTCGGGCCGCCGAGAACGCCACGCAGAACCCGGCGCCGCCGGTGACGTCCGACGCGGTGTTCCAGCAGTTCTACGCGATGAACGGCGCGTCGGTCGTGCCCGGAGCGAGCGGCTGGATCTCGCTTAACGAGCGGGGCGATCCGCAGCAGAAGGCGCTGTCGTTCTTCACGCTGACCGGCAACGGGTTCGCGCCGGGATCCCCGGAAGTGGTCTCGGACACCGGTCTGCCGCTCGATCCGGGTCTCTGAGCGGCGCTTACCCTGGACGTTTCCACTTCCGAACGTCCAGGAGGAATCTGTGCGTCCCGACGCGGGCCCGCTGCCGAAGGCCGAACTGCACCTGCACATCGAAGGCACCCTGGAGCCGGAGCTGGTGTTCGCGTGCGCCCGCCGCAACGGCGTGGAGCTGCCGTTCGCCGACGTGGAGCAGCTGCGCCGCGCCTACGTCTTCGACGACCTGCAGTCGTTCCTCGACCTGTACTACCTGGCGATGAACGTGCTGCGGACCGCGCAGGACTTCACCGACCTCGCCGACGCCTACCTCGCGCGGGCGCGCGAGCAGGGCGTGCGGCACGCGGAGATCTTCTTCGACCCGCAGGCGCACGTCAGCCGGGGCGTGCCGCTGGAGGTCGTGCTCGACGGGCTGGAGGCGTCGCTGTCGACCTCCGCCGAGCGGTTCGGCATCTCCACCCGGCTGATCGCCTGCTTCCTGCGCGACCGCGGCGCGCGGGAGGCCATGACCACCTGGGAGGCGCTGGCCCCGCACGCGGCCCGGCTGCACGGCGTCGGTCTGGACTCGGCCGAGGTCGGCCACCCGCCGGAGGCGTTCGCCGAGGTCTTCGGCGCCGCCAGGGACGCGGGCCTGCACCTGGTCGCGCACGCGGGGGAGGAGGGCCCGCCGGACTACGTCTGGCAGGCGATCGACGTCCTCGGCGTGGAGCGGGTCGACCACGGCATCCGCGCGGTGGAGGACCGCGCGCTGCTGGACCGGCTGGCCCGCGACCGGACCCCGCTGACGGTGTGCCCGCTGTCGAACGTCCGGCTGCGCTGCGTGCCCGCGCTGTCCGAGCACCGGCTGCCGGAGCTGCTCGACGCCGGGCTGCTCGTGACGATCAACTCCGACGACCCGGCCTACTTCGGCGGCTACGTCGACGACAACTTCCAGGCGCTGCGGCGGGAACTCGGCCTCGGCGACGACGTGCTGCGGGAGCTTGCGGCGAACTCCTTCCGCGCGTCGTTCATCGACGAGGACGACCGCGCCCGCCTGTTGCGGGAGCTGTAGCCGGCCGCGGTCGGCTACCTTGCCGTCATGGCGGAATTCGTACTGGTCGCGGGTGCGTGGCTCGGGTCGTGGGCGTGGGACGACGTGGTCCCGCACCTGCGCGCGGCGGGCCACGGCGCCCATCCACTGACGCTGTCGGGTCTCGCGGACAAGCGAGGTGTGCCCGCCGGGCAGCAGACGCACGTCCGGGATGTCGTGGGCGTGGTCGAATCGGAAGACCTGCGCGACGTCGTGCTGGTCGGGCACAGCTACTCGGGAATCCCGGTCGGCCAGGCGGCCGAGCGGATCGGCGACCGGCTGACCCGGGTGGTCTTCGTCGACTCCAACGTCCCGGTCGACGGCGAGTCGTTCGTCTCCGGCTGGTGGGAGGGCCCGGCGAAGCTGGAGGCGTCGATCGTCGGCAACGGCGGCTTCTGGGCGCCGCTGACCGCGGCCGACTGCGCCGGCCAGGACCTCACCGACGAGCAGATCGCGCGGTTCGTGGAGCGCTCGACGCCGCACCCGGGCACCTCGCTGGCCGAGCCCGCCGCGCTCGCGCGACCGCTCGGCGAGCTCCCGGCCACCTACGTCAAGTGCCTGCTCGACGGCGCGGAGCCCGGCGCCGCCGTCGCCGAGCTGCTGACCAGCGACCGCTGGCAGCTGGTCGAGCTCGGCACCGGCCACTGGCCGATGTTCTCCCGGCCGCGCGAACTCGCGCGGATCCTGCTCGACGCGGCCGGGAGCTGACACCCGGGTCTCGCGGGATCACACCGGCAGCCGGCCCGCGGCCTCGCCGTAGCGCTCGTTGGCCAGCAACGGGTTTTCCGCACCGGTCGAGGCCGCTGCCGGCGGCTCCGGGATCGGCAGGCCCTCGCAGGTGAGGTCCGCGCCCGGCACGACGCCGTCGACCAGGTAGGACTCGACGACGTCGTCCACGCACGCGTTGCCGCCCGCGTAGACGCCGTGGTCGCCCTCGCCGGTGACGGTCAGCATTCGCGACCCGGCGAACCTCTCGTGCGCCTGCCGCGCACCCTCGAACGGGGTCGCCGCGTCGTGCACCGACTGCACCATCAGCACCGGCGGCACGCCGTTGCCGGTCGGCGTCGGCATCGAGACGTCCGGGCGGTTCCAGAACACGCACGGCTCGACGATCTTGCCGCCGCCGATGAGCGGGTACCGGTCGTTGAGCTCGCCGGACCACTCGGCCAGCCATTCCCTGTCACCGTGCCACGGGGTGTCGTTGCAGGTGATCGCGAAGAAGGTGGAGTCGAAGGCGTCGTCGGCGCGCTGGAACAGGCCGGCGAACCCGGCGGTCTGCGCGGTGGCGCCCTGCGGGTTCTCGATGGGCTGCTTCAGGTACGCCAGGCCCGCGGCGAGCTTCTCGAACTGCGTCTTGCTGTACATGGCCTGACCGGCCGCCGCGTCCAGCGCGATCTCGTCGATCACGCCGACGCCGGGCATGTCGACCGGCTTGCGCTTGACCTGCGCCCGCAGGTCCTCGAACGTGGCGCGCACCTGGTCGCTGGTGCTGCCGAGGCGGTAGAGACCGTCGTGCGCGGCTGCCCACGGCTGGAAGTCCTCGACCATCCGCCGTTCGAAGCCCATCGGCTGCCAGCCGAAGGAGTCCTGCCAGGAGGCGGTGAAGTCGGTGTTGGAGTCGAGCACGAACTTGTCCACGCGGTGCGGGAAGTAGGTCGCGTAGTAGGCGCCCATCCAGGTTCCGCCGGAGTAGCCGACCCAGCTGACCTTCTCCCGGCCGAGCAGCTCGCGCAGCAGGTCCAGGTCGCGAACCGTCTGCTCGGTGGTGATCAGCGGACCCAGGTCGCCGTTCTCCCGCTGGCAGCCCGCGGCGATCTGCTCGGCGCTGTCGAGCAGCTTGTCCACATTGGCCTGGCTGCGGTCGCGCGGATCGAGGTCGGCGCCGATCGTGGTCGCCCCGCCGCAGCTGATGTTGGTGCTGTCCCCGGTGCCGCGCGGGTCGATGCCGACGACCTCGAAGCTGTCGAGCAACTTCTGCCGGCCCAGGAACGTCAGCGGCAGCGTCCGGCCGGGTCCGCCGGGCCCGCCCGGGTTGGTGAGCAGGCTGCCGCGCTCGGCCTGCCCGTCAGCGGGAGCGAGCCTGCTCACCGCGATCGTGACGGACTCGCCGTCGTCGGGCCGGTCCCAGTCGCGCGGTGCCTGGAACGAACCGCATTCCAGCCGCTCCGAGCCGGGTGGCAGCTCCGGTGGCGGCGTCTCGAAGCACGGCTTCCACTCGATGCCCTGCGCCAGGTACGGCGCGGGCACCGGAGCCGCGGGCGCGGCCGGCACCGGCGGTGCCGTCGCGAGCAGTGCGCCCGCCGCGGTGGCGACGGCCAGCAACGTCTTCCCCATGTCGTCCCCTCGTGCGATCGCACGCCGGTCTGGCGTGCTTGTCGATCACATAAGGGGTGGGGAAGCCTCGCGACCGCCGAACGTACGATCCGGAAAGGCCGTCTTTAACTGGGAAAAGGGGGCGCTGGGCCCCCTTTTCCCCCTCAGCAGCAGCGGGATCCGGGATTGGTGTCGCCCCGGTCGACGTGGCGGCGCCAGAACTCCCGCTCGGTCAGGACCGGGTGGTCCGGGTGGTGCGTCCGCTGGTGCTCCAGGTACTGCTCGTAGGCGGTCTCGCCGACGATCCCGCGCACGACCTGCCAGGCGCCCCGAGCGGATCGGCGCAGCCTGGTCAGGATCGGCGCGGAGGTCACGTTCCGGCCCCTGCCTTCTGCCGCTGCCGTTCCTCGGCGGTCGGGATGAGCCCGGCCGGGGCGAACAGCTTCGACTCGACGTGCGGGACCTCGGTGTCGGGCAGCGGTGCGGTGGCGCGCAGGGCCCTGATCCACACCCTGATCGCGTCGACGAGCACGATGATGATCAGCACCGCGAACAGGATGCTCAGCACTCCGTCCACAGTGGAGTTCAGCACCACCTTGTGCATCTCCTCCACGGTGCTCGCCGCGCCCTTGCTGGTCTGCCCGGCGTCGATGGCCGCCTGGTACGAGGCCCGCTGCGCGAAGAACCCGATCTTGGGGTCGGCCGAGAACACCTTCTGCCAGCTCGCGGTCAGCGTCACGATCGCGTCCCAGGCCAGCGGGACCAGCGTGACCCAGGCGAACTTCGCCCGCCCGGACTTGATCAGGATCGTGGTCGCCACCGCCAGCGCCACCGCCGCCAGCAGCTGGTTGGCGATGCCGAACAGCGGGAACAGCTGGTTGATGCCGCCCAGCGGGTCGTTGACCCCGGCCCACAGGAAGTAGCCCCAGCCGCCGACGATCGCCGCGCTGGAGATCCAGATGCCCGGCTTCCAGCTCACGTCGCCGAACTTCTTCCAGACGTTGCCGACGGTGTCCTGCAGCATGAACCGCCCGACCCGGGTGCCGGCGTCGACGGTGGTCAGGATGAACAGCGCCTCGAACATGACCGCGAAGTGGTACCAGAACGCCTTCATCGCGTCCCCGCCCAGGACCTGCGAGAACACCTCGGACAGGCCGTAGGCCAGGGTCGGCGCGCCACCGCTGCGGCCGACCAGCGTCTCCTCGCCCACGGCCGCGGCCGCGGCGGCGAGCTGCTCGGGGGTGACCTGGAAGCCGATGCCGGCCACCGCCTGCGACGCCGACTGCAGCGTGTCGCCCAGCGCGGTCGAGGGCATGTTCATCGCGAAGTAGATGCCCGGGTCGATGATGCAGGCCGCGGCCAGCGCCATGATCGCCACGAACGACTCGGTCAGCATGCCGCCGTAGCCGATGACCCGGACCTGCGACTCCTTCTCCAGCATCTTCGGCGTCGTGCCGGAGGAGACCAGGGAGTGGAAACCCGACAGCGCACCGCAGGCGATGGTGATGAACACGAACGGGAACAGCGCGCCCGAGAACACCGGTCCCTGGGCGTTGAGCGCGAAGTCGGTGACCGCCTCGGTCTTCATCACCGGCCAGGCGATCAGGATCGACACCGCCAGCATCACCACGACGCCGACCTTCATGAAGGTGCTCAGGTAGTCGCGCGGGGCCAGCAGCATCCACACCGGCAGCACCGAGGCGACGAAGCCGTAGGCGATCAGCGCGAAGGTCAGCTCGTTGCCGCTGAGGGTGAACGCCGAGGCCAGCCCGGACTCGGCGATCCAGCCGCCGCCCACGATGCTGACCAGCAGCAGCGCCACGCCGATCACCGAGGTCTCGACGATCCGGCCGGGCCGCAGGTAGCGCAGGTAGAAGCCCATGAACAGGGCGATCGGGATGGTCATGCCGATCGAGAAGGTGCCCCACGGCGACCCCTTCAGCGCGCCCACGACCACCAGCGCCAGCACCGCCAGCAGGATGATCATGATCGCCAGCACCGCGATCAGCGCCGCGATCCCGCCGATCGGGCCGATCTCCTCGCGGGCCATCTGGCCCAGGCTGCGGCCGTCGCGGCGGGTGGAGAAGAACAGCACCACCATGTCCTGCACGGCCCCGGCGAAGATGACGCCGAGGATGATCCAGATCGTGCCCGGCAGGTAGCCCATCTGGGCCGCCAGCACCGGACCCACCAGCGGGCCCGCCCCGGCGATCGCCGCGAAGTGGTGGCCGAACAGCACCCGCCGGTCGGTCGGGTGGAAGTCGACGCCGTTGTTGAGGCGTTCCGCGGGCGTGGCGCGGGTGTCGTCGACCCGCAGCACGCGGTAGGAGATGAACCGGGCGTAGAAGCGGTAGCCGATCGCGTAGGACGCGAGCGCGGCGAAGACCAGCCACGCGGCCGAGATCTCCTCGCCCCGGCTCAGGGCGATGATGCCCCAGGCGATCGCACCCACGATCGCCACGAGCACCCAGACACCTATCTCCTTGGGACTCATTTTCCGTTTCGGCGCCGCTGGGCCGTTCGGCGCTGTAGTAGTGCTCGCCACCGTCTCCGGTCTCCGTTCTCACGTCCACCCGCGCGAAGCACGGCAATGTGACGAGGATCTGCCCCGCGAGGGTTCGATGTCCAGTGCGTGGCATCGAAGTAACCATGATGTAAGACGCGACCTCGGCCGGTGCCCGGGCGGTCGCCGTACGCAGCGCGAGCAGGCGTCATGGGAATTCCCGCCGATCTTGGTCGGGGTCGGCGGTAAGCTTCGCCGCCGTGGGTTCCGCCGGACGGCAGGCGGGAAAACCGGCTCCGGCCACAACCACGGAGGGGGTCTCGGGCGTCTTGCAGGTATGTGACGGTATCGATCGCATTGCCCGCGACCGCCTGGCCGGACGGCGGGTCGGCGGCGATGGATGAACTGACGGCCCGGCTGACCGACCTCTACCAGGAGCACTACCGCCAGCTGCTGCGGATCGCGGTCCTGCTGGTCGACGACCGGGCGTCGGCCGAGGACATCGTGCAGGACGCCTTCGTCCGGGTGTTCGACTCCCGGTCCCGGCTGCGCGATCCGGACAAGGCGCTGGCGTTCCTGCGGCAGGCCGTGCTCAACCGGGCCCGCTCCATCCTGCGGCGGCGGATGGTGGCCAAGAAGTACCAGCCCAGGCTCGCCACCAGCGACTCGCTCCCGGACGACACCGGCCGCGGCGTCGACCGGGCGGTGCTGGCCGCCGCGCTCGCCCAGCTGCCGCGCAGGCAGCGGGAGGCGGTCGTGCTGCGCTACTACGCCGACCTCAGCGAGGCCCGCACCGCCGAGGTGATGGGATGCAGCCAGGGCGCGGTCAAGTCCTACTGCTCGCGCGGGGTCGCGCGGCTTTCCGATCTGCTGCGGGAGCGGGTGTGACGAACCGAGACAGCACGCGAGAAGAGGACCTGCTGCGCGCCCGCCTGCACCGGCTCGTCGAGGACGTGGAGCCGCGCGGCGACTCGCTGCCCCGGCTGCTGGCCTCGGTCCGCAGGCGGCGCTCGCCCCGGCGGCCGTTCGTCCTGGCCGCGGGCGCGGCGGTCGCGGCCACCGCGGTGTTCCTGGTGGCGCTGCTGAACTTCCCAGGCAACCGCGGGACCGAACCGGTCAGCATGCAGCCCAACAGCTACGTCGCCGCTGCGCGCCCGGACTCGATCACCGCTTTCAACATCGTCTCCGGCAAGCAGCTGGGCCGGGTCGCCGAGCTGCCCGGCAGGCGGGTCCAGGCGCTGGCCACCGACGGCGAGCACGTCTACGCGCTGGTGTCGGGCTCGCGCGACCAGCTCGTCGAGACCTCCTCGCGCGGGGCCCAGCAGGTGCTCGCCGACGTCCCGCCGCAGACGAACCTGCTGGCCGCGGGCGGCGGGCAGGTCGCGTACGCCTCCCCGGACGCGGTGGTGGTGCGCGGCGGTTCCGGCGAGCGGCGGCTGCTCCCGCCGCGGGGCGAGCGGGTGGTGGACGTGGCGCTGGCCTCCGACGGCAGGCTCGCGGTGCTGACCGCTTCGGACGGCTCCCGCGCGGGCACGATCCACCTCGTCGGCCCGGGGGAGACGTCGATGACCTCGGGCCCGGCGATCGACCCCGGGGACGAGTGCGGACCGCTGGCGGTGACCTGGTCCGGGCCGGAGGTGGCCGCGCTGCGCAGCGCGGGCTGCGACTCCGGCAGGGTCCGGGTGACCACCATCGACGGCAGCGGTCGGCAGATCGGCGGCGGGGTGCCGTTCGAGGCCGGTCGGGTCGAAGTCCACGACGTGCAGCTCTCCAGCGACCGCCTCGGGCGGTTCCTGGTCTCGGTCGGCGGCGGGCGGCAGTGGCTCGTCGACGAGACGGACGTGCGCGAGGTGCCCGCGGCGTGCGCACCGGGCGGCGGCTGCGCGGACGTGGCGACGACGTTCTGGAGCTGAGCCGGGTTCCGTGCCAGGGTGGCGGCCATGACGTTCCAGATCCGGGTCGGTGTCCGCGGTTACGAGCTGGACCTGCACGGCCACGTGCACAACGCGGTTTACCTGCAGTACGGCGATCACGCGCGCTGGGAATGCATCCGCAGGGCCGGGGTGGAGATCGCCGACGTGCACGCCGACGGCCTCGGTCCGATCAACCTGGAGACCACCATCCGCTACCAGCGGGAGCTGCGCGGCGGCGACGAGGTCGACGTCTCCTGCGAGTTCGAGTGGGGTACGGGCAAGACCTTCCGGGTCCGCCAGGAGCTCCGGCTCGCCGACGGGTCGCCGGTCGCCGAGATCATCAGCGTCAGCGGCCTGCTCGACCTGGCCGAGCGCAGGCTGGTCGCCAACCCCCAGGAGCGGTGGCGGGCGCTGGCGAGCTCCCCCGAGCTGATGGGGCTGTGACCGGGACACGCCCCTGATCCGGCCAATGCGGATCGCGGGCGCCGCTCGCCGTGATCATCGCTCGGAGGTGATCGGAAACGAGGGGGGCACGTGCACAGGCATCGGCAGGAACTCGTCCGGCTCTTCCGCGTCGCGCTCGACCGGCCGCGGTGGCAGTGGGTGCTCGCGTTCGCCGTCTCGGTCTGGACGCTGCTGTGGATCGGCGGCCAGTTCACCGGCAGCGCGCCGTCGGCGCTGGGCGTGCTGGAGGTCCTCGGCGGCGCCGTGGGGGTCGCAGCCGAGCAGTGGACGACGCAGGTCGCCGCGGTCTGGCACGGCGCGGGCGCCTGGCCGCCGGTCGCGGGCGGTCTGCTGTGGGCGGCCACCAGCGAGCGCGGGCAGACCCCGGCGCTGCTGGGCTGGATCGCGGTGATGCTCGGATCCGAACGCCTCGGGTACCGGCCCGCCGTCCTGATCGCGGTGGCGACCCTGGTCGGCTTCGCCGTCCTGATCGGACTGCTGTCGCTGACCACCGCCCGGTTCGTCGACCGCCGCTCCACGCTGCTGCCGCGCGACGTGCTGCGCGCCTCGGTCACCGCCGCGACGCTGTCGGTCGTGGTCCCGCTGGTCGCCCCGGCCGCCGCGATCATCCGGCTCGGACGTCCCTACATCACCCGGGCTCCGCGCGTGCTGACGCCGGAAAGCGGCGCGTCCGGGCGCGGCGGCTGGAGCCGCATCCCCGAGCAGGCCAAAGCACCCGAGCAGGACAGGGCCCCCGAGCCGTCCTGATCAGGCGCCGCGCAGCCGCAGGCCGCGCTCGGCCAGCGACCGCAACGCCACGTCGTCGGAGTCGGACGGCCCCTGCGACCACACCGCCTGCACGATCCGAACCCGCGTCCCGGTGCGCTCGACGGCCTGCGCCGCGCCGTCGAAGGACTCCGGTGCGCCGGGCCAGCGGTGGCCCGCCCGGACCGGATCGGTCACACCGCCGGTGCCCGCGGTGTCGAGGACGCCGCGCAGCTCCAGCGCGCTCTGCTCGTCGGCGAGATCGATGACCGCGACGGCGACCGCTGCCTTGCGCCCCTGCACCTGCGTGTCGAACGCGAGCCGGGAAAGCCCGGTGCAGGGCCGGGACTGGAACCAGACCCGCACGTCGCCGTAGGAACCGGCGGTGCAGGCGGAGTCCTTCAGCGATGCCCGCTCGACGAACTCGACCCCGTCGACCCGCTGCACCGGGACCGCGGTGTTGCCCGCCCGCGGCTGCTGGCTCGCACCCACCAGCAGCGCCACGATCACGACGAGCACGACCAGCACCGCCGCGCCGAGCGCGATCAGCTTGTGGCGCGCGGAGAACGAACGGCTTGGCTCCCGCGCGGGCGCGGGTGGCGCGGGCTCGTCCTCGACCTTCGAGAGCAGCATCGTGTCCGCTGTGGCCAGGTCCGGGGCGACCGCGTCCGGGAAGCCCTCGGCGGTCAGCGCGGCGATGTCCAGCTCCGCGGCCTCGTCGCTGAGGACCGCGAGCAACCGCTGCGCGGCGCCGACCGGGCAGGAGCGCTCGTAGGTCGCGAGCTCCCGCGCCGCGGCCAGGACCGACGTCGTCGTCGGGTAGAGCACGCGGACGCCGCGGTGCAGATCGCTGGTCGGCTGGGTGACCTGCTCGACGAACGGTCCGACGGCGATGATCGTGCTCACCGGCATCGGCTCGACGTCCCGCGACTGGAGGCTGCGTGCCAGCGCCGACGCCGACTCCAGCGCCTCCAGCCCGGGGTTGACCGCGCCCTCGGTGCGCACCAGCGGCCAGCCGTCGACCGACCACGGTGTCCGAAGTGGAGCTTCCAGCTTGAGCACCGGCTCCGGCAGGTCCACCCCGGCCACGACGATCACGCCGCGGGGCAGCACGATCACCGCGTCCAGCGTCCGCGGGCAGCCGGGCGGCTTGCAGCCGAACACGGCCACGCCGCCGAGGACCTCCACGCCCTCACCCCAGGCGGTGAGGGCCGCGCGGATGTCGGCGCCGACCGTCGTCGGTTCCGGACCGGTCCGCACCAGCCGCATGACGACCTCCCTAAGGACTGCTCGGCGTTCCCGCCTGAGCACCGTAGCCGGACGGGGAACCCGCTGGCCCGCGGTTGCGACCTTCGCCCTTTCGAGTGTTATCCACCACTCGTCCGCCCCCGCCGAGCTGCCGCGCCGGCAGGGTCGGCGATCTGCTCCCGCAGGGCCGGGAACTGCGCATACCGCTACCCGGCGGGCACCTCCCGCCCGCCGGGTCCGGACGCGGCCGCCGTTGGCGCATCCACGCCGATTCGTTGCGTTCTTGTGGCGAAGGTCAACCCCCGCCGTGCAGAATGACGCCGCGAGCTGGTGATCGCTTCCGCAGGACGAGGTCGTAGGGGAAGACGTCCCTCGTCGAACAACAGCGGAGGTCAGCAGTGAGCGCCCGTGGTCCAACATGCGGAGTCGTCTACGTCCACTCGTCGCCGTCTGCGGTCTGCCCGCACGTCGAGTGGGCGATCTCCGGCGCGCTCGGAGTCCGGACCGAGCTCCGCTGGACGGCGCAGCCCGCCGCGCCGGGCCAGCTCCGCGCGGAGTGCAACTGGTCCGGAGAGCCCGGTACGGGCGCGGCCCTGGTCGCCGCGCTGCGGGCGTGGCCGATGCTGCGCTTCGAGGTCACCGAAGACCCGAGCCCCGGCATCGACGGCCAGCGGTTCTGCCACGTTCCCGGACTCGGGCTGTGGCGGGCCTGCACCAGCGCCAACGGCGACGTCGTGGTCGGCGAGGACCAGCTGCGCACGCTCGCGGCCAACAGCCGCGGCCCCGAGTCGTTCGCCCACCGGGTGGACCAGCTGCTGGGCGCGGCGTGGGACGACGCCCTGGAGCCGTTCCGCCGCGCGGGCGACGGCGCACCGGTGACCTGGCTGCACCGCGTCGGCTGACGGCGCAGGTCTGTGGGCTTTCGCCGGGGAAGCGCTGATCCCGGCGGGTGCGCTGTGGGAAGCTCCAGGGGTGTCGACTTCTCCCACCAGGTCCACCGGTCGCCCGTGGCTGAAGTGGGGTGTCCCGCTCGCCGCCGTCGTCGTCGCGCTCGCGGCGTTGGGCGGACTGGTCGCGCGCACCCCCGCAGGCCGGCCAACGCCCGATGCCACCTCCGAGCTGGCCCCGCAGTCGCTGCGCGCGGACGAGGGCGGCGGCCAGGTGCTCGTAGACCTCAGCCCCGACGCGACCGCGCACCCCGACCAGTCCACGGTCCGGTACCTGCTGGAGCGCCACTTCAACGCGATCAACTTCAAGCAGTACGACGTGTGGAAGGAAACCGTGGTCCCCGCCCGGCAGCAGGAGAAGCCGAAGAAGCTGTGGGAGCGGGAGTACCAGAGCACCGACGACCGCGACATCAGGGTGCACCGCATCGAGCCAGGTCCGGATTCGTCGCTGCGGGTCATGCTGACCTTCACCAGCACCCAGGACCCGGCCAGCTCGCCCGACTCCCGCTCCAGGTGTCTCAAGTGGAACGTCGTCTACCCGCTGGTCCCGGACTCCGGCGGGCTGCGGCTGGACACCGCCAGGCTGCCGGGCAGCGCCCAGTACGCGCCCTGCTGACGACGACGGGCCACCCCGGAGATCCGGGATGGCCCGTCGTGGAAGAGTCCCGCCCGCGCGTCAGGCCCGGGCGAAGGTCAGGGCGACGTTGTGCCCGCCGAAACCGAAGGCGTCGTTGATCGCCGCGGTCTGCTCGACCTGCCGCGGCTTGTCGGCGACCACGTCGAGCTCGACCTTCGGGTCGAGCTTCTCCAGGTTCCGGGTAGCCGGGATGATGCCGTCGCGCAGCGACAGCACCGTGACGATGCTCTCCACCGCACCGGCCCCGCCGACCAGGTGGCCCAGCGCGCCCTTCGGCGCGGTCAGCACCACGTCGTCGCCCAGCGCCTTGCGGATCGACTGGGCCTCGCCCACGTCGCCGACCACGGTGGACGTCGCGTGCGCGTTGACGTGCCCGATGTCGGACGCCGACAGCTCGCCGGACTCCAGCGCCTTGCGGATGGCCGAGCTCTGCCCGATGCCGTCCGGGTGGCTGCCGGTGATGTGGTAGGCGTCCGAGGTGATGCCGACACCCGCGAGCCTGCCGTAGATCCGCGCACCGCGGGCCCTGGCGTGCTCGGCGCTCTCCAGCACCATCACGCCCGCGCCCTCGCCCATGACGAAGCCGTCGCGGTCCACGTCGAACGGGCGGGAGGCCAGCTCCGGCTCGTCGTTGCGGGTGCTCAGCGTCCGCGCCTGCGCGAAGCCGGCGATCGTGATCGGGTGGATGCAGGCTTCGGCACCACCGGCGACCACCACGTCGGCCTGCCCGGAGCGGATCATCTCCCAGCCCTTGGCCAGGCCCTCGGCACCCGACGCGCAAGCCGACGCGGGGGAGTGCACCCCGGCGCGGGCCCGCAGGTCGAGGCTGACGTAGGCGGCCGGGCCGTTGGGCATCAGCATCGGCACGGTCAGCGGCGAGACCTTGCGCAGCCCGTGCTCCTCCAGCAGGTCGTCCTGCTGGAGCAGCGTCACCGGGCCGCCGATGCCGGTGCCCAGCGCGACGCCGAGCCGGTCCGGGTCGACCGGTTCCTGCTCGTCGGTGGGCAGCTCGTAGCCCGCGTCGGCCCACGCCTCGCGCGCCGCGATCACGGCGATCTGCTCGCAGCGGTCCATCCGGCGCAGCTGCACCCGGGGCAGGACCTCACTGGGCTCGACGGCCAGCGGCGCGCCGATCTTGGCGGGCAGGTCGAACCGCTGGACCCAGTCGGCGTCCAGCACCCGGACCCCGCTCCGGCCGTTGATGACTCCGTCCCAGGTGGACGCGACGTCGCCGCCCAGCGGCGTCGTCGCGCCCAGCCCGGTGATGACGACTTCGGTTGTCATGCGTTCGAGGCGATGTAGTTCACCGCATCACCGACGGTCTTGAGGTTGGCCAGCTCGTCGTCGGGGATCTTGACACCGAACTTGTCCTCGGCCTGGACGGCGATCTCGACCATCGACAGCGAGTCGATGTCCAGGTCGTCCACGAAGGACTTGTCGGTGGTCACGTCCTCCGCGTCGACACCGGCGACCTCTTCGACGATGGCGGCCAGACCAGTTGTGATTTCCTCGTTCGACACGGTGGTGTTCCTTCCTTGTTCCGGATGTGCGACCGGGGACTCTTCCCGCGGTGGTGGGGGGTGCCCTCAGGGGCAGATGGCGACCTGCCCGGCGTAGGACAGACCCGCGCCGAAGCCGACCAGCAGCATCACGTCGCCGCTGGAGATCTCGCCCGCCGACCGCATGTGGTCGATCGCGAGCGGGATCGATGCCGACGAGGTGTTGCCGGAGTAGACGATGTCACGTGCGACCACGAGGTCGTCACGGGCACCCTGCGACTGGAGCTTCTTGGCGATGGCCTCGACGATGCGCAGGTTCGCCTGGTGCGGCACCAGGACGTCCACATCGGACAGCTTCAGCCCGGCGAGCTCCACCGCGCGGGCCGCCACCGGCGCGATCTGGGTGGTCGCCCACCGGAAGACCGCCTGGCCCTCCTGGTAGATGTACTTGTCGTCGCGCAGGTAGATGGTGTCGACCAGGTCGCCCGCGCTGCCGAGGGTCGCCGGGCCGATCTCGGCCTGCTCGGCCGGACCGACCACCGCGGCACCCGCGCCGTCGGCGAAGATGATGCAGTTCGCCCGGTCCTCCCAGTCCAGCCACTCCTGGAACCGCTCCGAGCCGATGACCAGCACGTTGCGGGCCGAGCCCGCGCGCACCGCGTCGGAGGCGACCGACAGCGCGTAGACGAAGCCGGCGCAGGCGGCGTTGACGTCGAAGGCGCTCTTGGCCTTGATGCCGATCTGGTCCGAGACCTGGGCGGCGGCGTTGGGGATGCCGCCGATCATGGTGCAGGTCGCGACGATCACCTGGTCCACGTCGTCGGGCGTCAGCCCGGCGTTGGCGATGGCCTTGGCGCCGGCCTCGACCGCCATCGAGACCACGGTCTGGTGGTCCTCGCCGAGGCGGCGGCTGATGATGCCGACCCGCTGGCGGATCCACTCGTCGTTGGTGTCGACGATCTTGGCGAGGTCGTCGTTGGTGACCACCCGGTTGCCCTGGGTGCTGCCGAAACCGAGCAGCTTGGTGGCGGGCGGCGGGGTTGCCTGCCGGATGGTGGGGGTCACGCGTTGCTCCCGTCGAGTAGTTCGGCGACCTTGTCCAGGTCTGCCGGGGTCTTCAGCGGCACCGCCTTGGTGCCCTTGAGCTCGCGCTTGACCAGGCCGGACAGGGTGCCTGCGGGCGGCAGCTCGACCACGGCCTCCACCCCGCGCTCGCCGAGCGCGGTCATGCAGCTGTCCCAGCGCACCGGGCTGGTGACCTGCGCGACCAGCCTGCGCAGGACCTCGTCGGCAGCGCCGACGAAGGTCCCGTCGGCGTTGGACAGCAGCGGCAGCTCGGGGTCGCTGGTGGTGACCTGCTCGGCGTGCTTCTCCAGCGCTTCCCGCGCGGGCGCCATGAACCGGGTGTGGAAGGCGCCCGCGACGGCGAGCGGGCGCACCCGCGCGCCCTCGGGCGGCTCCTCGGCCAGCGCCTCCAGCGCGGGCACCCGCCCGGCGGCGACGATCTGACCGGCGCCGTTGCGGTTGGCCGGGTCGAGTCCGAGGCCGTCGAGGTGCTTGACCACGGTCTCGGGATCGCCGCCGAGGACCGCGGACATGCCGGTCGGCTCCAGCCCGCAGGCCGCGGCCATCTCCCGGCCGCGCACGGCGGCCAGCGACACGGCGTCGTCGAAGGTCAGCGCACCGGCTACCGCCGCGGCGGCGAGCTCACCGACGGAGTGCCCGGCGACCGGCGTGTCCTCCGGGATCCGGATCCGCCCGCGCAGCTCGTCGGCCGCGATCAGCGACAGCGCCACGACCAGCGGCTGGGTGACCGCCGTGTCCTTGATCTCGTCCGCCTCGGCGGTGGTGCCCAGCCGCACGAGGTCCAGGCCGATGCGGTCGGACCAGGCGGAGAGGCGTTCCTCGACACCGTCGAGTTCGAGCCACGGGTTCAGCATGCCGGGGGCCTGGGAGCCCTGTCCGGGAGCGAGCAGCGCGATCACGCTTGCTACTGAACACGTCCGGGTGTGCCCGTCGTGATGCCGGGATGGACGAAGTCCGCCAGGCAAAGTTGTGGGGTGTCTACAACCCGCCTGCTCAGGTGCATCTGCGCTGGTCGGCCGTGTCCGGATGGTGACATGGCGGTTATCCGGGAGCCGGTGAGATTTCACTCGAAAGTGTTGCAATCGGCCCGGTCGGATGTTGGCGGATCACCACAGCCCGCGCGACTTCGCCAGCCGCCCGACGGCGAGCCCGACCCGCAGCACCAGCGCGTCCCGCGGGTTCGACGGGGTGCGGCCGGTGAGCTCGGCGACCCGGCGCAGCCGGTAGCGGACGGTGTTGGGGTGCACGTAGAGCTGGCGGGCGCAGTTCTCCAGCACGCCGCCGACCTCGAGGTAGGTGTCGACCGTCTCCATCAGCGCGCCGCCCGCGTCGACCAGCGGCAGCACGATCCGCTCGACGAGCTGGCGCTCGGCCTCCGGATCGCCCGCCAACGCCCGCTCCGGCAGCAGGTCCGCCGACTGCACCGGTCGCGGTGCGGTCGGCCAGGCCACCACGGCGCGCAGCGCCGACATCGCGTCCGCCGCCGACCGGTGCGCCTCGGCGAGGCTGGTCACCGTCGGCCCGACCACGACCGGGCCCTCGTCGAAAGCCTCGGCCAGCCGCGCCGCGGCCTCCTCGTCGCCGCGCTCCTCGGACGGACCGCCGAAGACCACCACGAGCCGGGTCCCCTGCACGCCGAGCAGCACCGGCCGCCCGAGCCGGGCCGCGCGGCTGCGCACCTGGTAGACGATCGTCGGCGGGTCGTCCGCAGGCGAGGTCCCGACCAGCACGGTCGCCTCCGACGACGGTTCCCAGCCCAGTGCCGCGGCGCGGGACAGCAGCGACTCCTCGGCGTCGCCGCGCACGATGCCGTCGACGACCAGCGCCTCCAGCCGGGCGTCCCAGGCGCCGCGCGCCTCCGCGGCGGCGGCGTAGGAGGTCGCGGCGGCGAAGGCGATCTCGCGGGTGTAGCGCAGGATCCACTCGCGCAGCACCGAGCGTTCGCCGGGTTCGTCGGCGAGCTCGGGCAGCTGCTGCTCGAACACGTCGATCGCGGCGCGCACCAGCTCCAGCGTCTGCCGGAGGCTGACCCAGCGCGAGAGGTCGCGCGGGGCGGAGCGGAACGCCTCCGCGGTGAGCCGGATCGCCTCGGTCGGATCCTGCAGCCAGGCCACGAAGTTCGACACCCCGGTCTGGGTCACCAGCAGCACGCTCGCGCGCTGGTCGGCGGGCATCCGCCGGAACCACGGCAGTCGCTGCTCCATCGCGGCGATGCTGGCGGTGGCCAGGCCACCGGAAGCGCGTTCGAGCCGGCGCAGCGTGGCGGCCGAAACCTGACGTGGTTCGTCGCCTGCCCGTTCGGTAGCCATGGCTCCAGAATCGCACGCGGCCTGATCGCGCCCGGCCGGGTGCGGGTCGGATCGGTGCCAGGTCACACCGGCAACTCTCGGTCGATCGAGTGCGGAAATGACACTTTGGTGACGCTTGTTCCGCGATTTCTCGGCGAGGTCGCCGATTCCCGCTTTACGGACGAGCCGGTTGAATCCGATTCTGCCGAACAGCAGCTGGATTCCCTTTGCTGACCTTTTCGCCACCAGCCATCCGGCCAGCAGCAGAATTGGTGGCGCTGGGCGTGATCGCCGCGCTGAACCAGATCGGAATCGCGCTCACCGTGACCACGCCGGTGCTGGCCACGACGGGCGGCGGGTTTGGCCACGCCTGACCGGTGGCCGGGGACCTCGATCGAGCGGTCCCGGCCATTTTCACGCGGTTGGCCGTGGCCGGTCCGCGGCGGCGGCGACACCATGGAACGACGCCGACGATCAGGGAGTGATCGCGATGGCATTGCCTCTCGCATGGCTGGCGGACGTCCTGCGGGCAGCGGGGCTGAAGGTCGTCGAGACCCCGGGGTGGAAGGAGCGGTCCGCCAACTCGGGGCCGCTGCCCGACCCGGTCGGCGTCCTCGAACACCACACCGCCTACGTCGCGTCCTACGAGAACCCGGCGCCCAGCCTCCAGCTCTGCATCGACGGCCGCCCGGACCTCAAGGGCCCGCTGTGCCACGGGCTGATCGGCTACGACGGCGTGATCCACGTGATCGCGGCCGGCCGCGCCAACCACGCCGGGGAGGCCAGGGAGTCCGGGCCGAACCCGGGCGGTGACGGCAACGTCCTCTACGTCGGGTTCGAGTGGGACTACCAGGGCGTCGACCAGCAGCCCAGCCCCGAGCAGTACGCCGCCGCCCTGCGCGCGACGGCCGCCGTGCTGCGCCACCTCGGCCGCCCGGACGAGGCCGCGCGCGGCCACAAGGAGACCAGCACCACCGGCAAGATCGACCCCGGTCACGTGGACATGGACAGGTTCCGCAGCGAGCTGTCCGGCAGGAACGAGGAGGGCGAGATGACTCCGGAACAGGACGCGATCCTGCGGCGGATCGAGAACGAGCTGCTCGGCCCGCGCGGCCCGAAGGGCGAGATCACCGGCTGGGACACCGACCTGGGCCCGCGCACGATCGTGGCGATGCTGGTGGACCTGGTGAACGGGCTGCTCGCGCAGCGCCCCGGCGCGGTGCCGCAGCAGCGGTCGCTGGACGCGGAGGGGATCAGGTCCGCGTTCCAGGCGCTGCCGCCGGAGCAGGCCGCGCCGCTGCTCGCGGAGTTGGTGCGGATCCAGCAGGAGCGGCAGCTCACCCCGGAGCAGCACGCCCAGCAGAAGGCCTGAGGAAGATCCTCGGATCGCCGCTGCCCGGACCGGGTGGCGGCGATTCCGCTTTCAGCGGCGGGCGGAGCGGCGCTGCTCGCGTTCGTCGCGTAACCGCAGCAGCCGTTTGACCAGCGACGGCTGCTGCGCGAGCGCCTCCGGCTGGTCCAGCAGCCGGTTCAGCCGCTGGTAGTAGCGGTTCGGCGAGAGCCCGAAGCGCTCCTGGATGACGCGCTCCTTGTTGCCCGCGTGGTGCCACCACTCGTTCTCGAAGGCGAGGATGGCGCGATCCCTGTCGTTCACGAGTCCGACCCTCCCCGGTTCGATCTTCGGCCGTGCCGAGTTTACCCAGTGGCGTACTGCTGTTCGATCGGCCGTTCGGCGTTGTTCGCCTCGTGTGATCCACCCCACCAGCGGGTGCCGGAACAAGGTCGGCAGCGCAGGATGTTGGGCGGAGTACGAACGTCGTGCGCTCCGGGGCTCGGTGGAATTCCGAACCGGCGGTGAAAGTCCGCGAACCGGCGCCGTTCCCGAACGGGACGGCGCGGGCCGATCCGGTGGAAATCCGGAACCGACGGTGAAAGTCCGGATGGGAGGCAGCGCACGGGTGCCGGACGATGCCGCGGCGCAGTGCGCCCGCGGCGGGGTCCGCGCTCCCGCCGACCGCGCGCACCGCCCACCCGGGGTTTCACGACCTGCCGGAGGGAACGCAGGTGCGCAGTCTCGCGGAGTGGGTGCTCGGCAACGGGATCACCGTGCTGGGTCAGCAGATTTCCTGGGCGGAACTGGTCGGGCAGCTCTGTGCGCTGGCCGTGGTCTTCCTCGCCCAGCGCCGGACGCTGGCCACCTGGCCGGTGCAGGTCTCGGCCACCGTGCTGCTGTTCGCGGTCTACGCGAGCGCGCACCTGGGCGGCCTGGCGATCCGGCAGGTCATGATCCTGGTCATCTCGATCTACGGCTGGTGGGCCTGGAGCCGCCGCAGCGACCCGGTCTACGGCGTCGCGGTGCGCCGGGCGCGACCGCAGGAACGGCTGGTGCTGCTGGCCGCGCTCGTGGTCGGGACCGCCGCGTTCGCGCTGCTGCTGACGGTGCTGGACGCCTCGTGGGCGCCGTGGCCGGACTCCTGGATCTTCGTCGGGACGCTGGTGGCGTTCTGGGCGCAGGGCCGCGGGCTGGTCGAGTTCTGGCTGGTGTGGCTGGCCGTCGACGCCGTCGGCGTGCCGTTGCAGCTGGCGTCCGGGCTCTGGTTCAGCGCCGCGATCTACGTGGTCTTCGCCGCCCTGGTGATCCACGGTTGGTGGAGCTGGAACCGCACCGCGCGGGTCCAGCGCGCTCGGCAGGCCACCCCGGTCGGCGGTTGACTCCGCAACGACCCCCTGATGGATTCGAGCACTATCGATCACGAAGGGGGCGGCCATGTTTCGTCGGTTTCGCTGGGTCGCGGTCGTCGCGCTGTGCGCGCTGGTGACCGCGTCCGAGCCCGCGCTCGCGCAGGAAGCTCCGACCACCGGCTTCGAGGATTCGCAGGGGGAGCGGTGGACCACGCCGGAGGAGGAGGCCCGGTTCCTGGCCGAGGTCGACCGGGCCCAGCCGGACGTGTCGGTGCAGGGGATCGGCACCACCGCGCAGGGGCGTCCGCTGAACCTGGTGCGGGTCGGATCGGGCCGCCCGACCGTGCTGCTGGTGTGCGCGCAGCACGGTGACGAGCCGTCCGGGCGCGAAGCGTGCCTGAGCGCGGTCCGGGACCTCGGCTACTCGCAGAACCGCGAGGTGCGGAAGTTCCTGCGCTCGACGACGGTTCTGGTCGTGCCGAACGTCAATCCGGACGGCCTCGTCGCCAACACCCGGGAGAACAGCGACGGCGTCGACATCAACCGCGATCACCTCGCGCTCGTGTCGCCGGAAGCGCGGGCGGTCGCCGCGGTCATCCGCGACCACCGGCCCGCGCTCGTCCACGACCTGCACGAGTACACCGCCGAACCGCCCTACTACGACAAGGACCTGCTGGCACTGTGGCCGCGCAACCTCAACGTCGGAGGAGGAGTGCACGACGGGTCCCGCCTGCTGTCCGAGGAGTACGTGCGACCGGAGGCTGAAGAAGCCGGCTACTCCAGCGGCGTCTACGGGATCTGGACCGATCCGCAGACCGGCGAGCCGATCAAGCAGGTCGCCGGGGACGGCCAGGAACGCATCCTGCGCAACACGGCCGGGGTGAAGCACGCGGTCGGGCTACTGGTGGAGGCCAGGGTCGAGCCGCTGGCGGAGGACGACCCGGCTGCCAACAACCGCCGCCGCGTCGATTCCCAGCGGGTTGCCCTGCAGGCGACCATGCGGATGGTTTCCGAGCGCCGCGAACAGATCGAGCGCGCGACCACCGACGCCCGGCTTGCCGGGCTGCGCGGGGACGGCCCGATCTACTTCGGTGGAGCCGACAACGAGCCGCCCGCCCCGGAGGACGTCGACGAGAACCCGCCGTGCGCATACCGGCTGACCGACGCGCAGTTCGCGCAGATCGGCGACGAACTCGACCTGCACGGAGTGCGCAGCGCTCCCGAAGCGGGCGGGACGCGGCTGGTGCCGATGCGGCAGGAAGAACGCGCGCTGGCCGCGCTGCTGCTCGACTCCCGCGCCACCCACCGCATCGCCGACGCCGAACCCGTGCGCTGCTGAAGCACGAAGGACGCCAACCCCGCGAGCGGATCGCGGGTCGGCCAATCCGAAAGACGGAGGGGCGCCGCCGGCCGGTGGCGCCCCTCCGGTTTCACGCCACCCCGGGGTCCGACGTCTGCGGCCCGGCGGCCCGGACGTCGTCGAGCCGGTACCGGCGCGCGGCCTCGGCGACCTTCGCCTCGTCCACCCGGCCCTGCCGGGCCAGCGCCGCCAGCGTCGCGACCGCGGTGGACTCCGCGTCCACCAGGAACACCCGCCGGGCGGCGGGCCTGGTGTCGGAGAACCCGAACCCGTCGGCGCCGAGGCTGACCATCTCGCCCGGCACCCACGGCCGGATCAGGTCCGGAACCGCCCGCATCCAGTCGCTGACCGCGACCACCGGTCCCTCGGCGTCCGACAGCACCCGCGTCACGTACGGCACCTGCCGCTCGGCGTCGGGATGCAGCAGGTTGTGCCGGTCGGCGGCCTCGGCGTCCCTGCGGAGCTGCGACCACGAAGTCGCCGACCAGACATCGGCCCGCACGCCCCACTCCTCGGCGAGCAGTTCCTGCGCGCGCAGCGCCGACGGCATGGCGACGCCCGAGCTCAGGATCTGCGCCCGCGGGCCCGAACCCGGCGCCTGCCGGTAGCGGTACAGGCCGCGCAGCAGGCCGTCGACGTCGAGGTCCTCCGGCTCGGCGGGCTGCTGGTACGGCTCGTTGTAGACGGTGAGGTAGTAGAAGACGTTCTCGGCTTCCTCCCCGTACATCCGGCGCAGCCCGTCCTTGACGATGTGCGCCACCTCGTAGGCCCACGCCGGGTCGTAGGCGACCACCGCCGGGTTCGTCGCGGCGAGCAGCAGCGAGTGGCCGTCGGCGTGCTGCAGGCCCTCGCCGGTCAGCGTGGTCCGGCCCGCGGTGGCGCCGAGGATGAACCCGCGCGCCATCTGGTCGGCCGCCGCCCACAGGCTGTCGCCGGTGCGCTGGAACCCGAACATCGAGTAGAAGATGTAGATCGGGATCATCGGCTCGCCGTGGGTGGCGTAGCTGGTGCCCGCGGCGGTGAACGACGCCGTCGACCCGGCCTCGTTGATGCCCTCGTGCAGGATCTGGCCCTGCTCGCTCTCCCGGTAGGCCAGCATCAGCTGGTAGTCGACCGGGGTGTAGCTCTGGCCGAGCGGGTTGTAGATCTTCTGGGACGGGAACATCGAGTCCATCCCGAAGGTGCGCGCCTCGTCCGGGATGATCGGCACGATCCGCGGCCCGATCTCCGGGTCCTTGGCCAGGTCCTTGAGCAGCCGGACGAAGGCCATCGTGGTGGCCACCTCCTGCTTGCCCGAGCCGCGCCGGACCACGTCGTAGACCTTGTCCCCGGGCAGCACCAGCGCCTTGGACTTCACCCGCCGCTCGGGCAGGTAACCGCCGAGCCGCTGCCGCCTCTCCTGCAGGTACTGGATCTCCGCCGACTCCTGGCCGGGGTGGTAGTACGGCGGCAGCGACGGGTCCTGCTCCAGCTGCGCGTCGGTGATCGGGATCCGCAGGCTGTCCCGGAACAGCTTCAGGTCGTCCAGGGTCATCTTCTTCATCTGGTGGGTCGCGTTGCGGCCCTCGAAGTGCGGGCCCAGCCCGTAGCCCTTGATCGTCTTGGCCAGGATCACCGTCGGCTGGCCGTGGTGCTCGGTGGCGGCCTTGTAGGCGGCGTAGACCTTCCGGTAGTCGTGGCCGCCGCGGCGCAGGCCCCAGATCTCCTCGTCGCTGAGGTCGCGGACCATGTCCTTGGTGCGCGGGTCGCGGCCGAAGAAGTGCTCGCGGACGAACGCGCCGTCGTTGGCCTTGTAGGTCTGGTAGTCGCCGTCCGGCGTGGTGTTCATCAGGTTGACCAGGGCGCCGTCGCGGTCGGCGTGCAGCAGCGCGTCCCACTCCCGGCCCCAGATGACCTTGATGACGTTCCAGCCCGCGCCGCGGAAGAACGCCTCCAGCTCCTGGATGATCTTGCCGTTGCCGCGGACCGGGCCGTCCAGCTGCTGGAGGTTGCAGTTGACCACGAAGGTCAGGTTGTCCAGGCCCTCGTTGGCGGCCACGTGCAGCAGCCCGCGCGACTCCGGCTCGTTCATCTCGCCGTCGCCGAGGAACGCCCACACCCGCTGCTGGCCGGTGTCCTTGATGCCGCGGTCGCGCAGGTAGCGGTCGAACCGGGCCTGGAAGATCGCGTTCATCGGGCCGAGGCCCATCGACACGGTCGGGAACTCCCAGAAGTCGGGCATCAGCCGCGGGTGCGGGTAGGACGGCAGGCCGCCGCCCGGTCCGGCGTGCGAGTACTCCTGGCGGAACCCGTCGAGCTGGTGCGCGCCCAGCCTGCCCTCCAGGAACGCGCGGGCGTAGATGCCGGGGGAGGCGTGGCCCTGGATGTAGAGGTGATCACCGCCGCCGGGGTGGTCCTTGCCGCGGAAGAACCAGTTGAACCCGACCTCGTAGAGGCTCGCCGACGAGGCGTACGAGGAGATGTGGCCGCCGACGCCGATGCCCGGCCGCTGCGCGCGGTGCACCATCATCGCGGCGTTCCAGCGGGTCCAGGCCCGGTAGCGGCGCTCGGTCTCCTCGTCGCCGGGGAACCACGGCTCCAGCTCGGTGGGGATGGTGTTCACGTAGTCGGTGCTGGTAAGCGAGGGGACACCGACGCCGCTCTCGCGGGCGCGCTGGAGCAGGCGCAGCATGAGGTAGCGGGCGCGCTGCTGACCGGTGGCCGAGAGCACCGAGTCGAACGACTGCAGCCACTCCTCGGTCTCCTCCGGATCGATGTCCGGCAGGTGCGAAGCGAGACCGTCGCGGATGACCCGCACGCGCTGCGGGGCACCGTCGTTGCCGGCGTCGTTGTTGAGCGGGGACAAGACGTACTCCTCGACTGCGTCGTGGCGTGGGATGACGTCGGAAGTGATGTCCGACACGTTCATCGTCCCCCATCTTCGCCGCCGATGCGCAAGCCGTCATCGCTACCGGTCAGTACGGCGTATCGGGGCAGCGGTGCGCACGGCTACAGTCGTCTCCCAACGTGCAGCTCCGGCGTGTCGAAGCGCCAGCAGTTGCGCTCGTGGCCCTTGGCGGTGTTCGCTAACGGCCAGATCGTGGAAACTGGTGTGCGGTGGGCGCGATGCCGCGCCGCACCGGTGGCATTGGAGGAGTGAGAAAACCGTGGTCGCCGCGGGAGACGCCGGCAAAGGCGATGTCGACGTCGCCGAGAGGCTCGACATCGAGCCGGAGATGGTTGTCCAGGAGATCGGCTGGGACGAGGACGTCGACGACGACGTCCGCGCCGCGATCGAGGAGCGCTGCGGCAGCGAGCTGCTCGACGAAGACGCCGACGAAGTGGTCGATGTGGTGCTGCTGTGGTGGCGCGACGATGATGGCGACCTGACCGACACGCTGCTCGACGTCATGACTCCACTGGCCGATGACGGGGTCATCTGGGTGCTGACCCCCAAGACCGGCCGGGACGGCTACGTCGAGCCCAGCGATATCGCCGAGGCCGCCTCGACGTCCAACCTCGCCCAGACCTCCAACGTCAGCGTCGGCGACGAGTGGATGGGTACCAGGCTGGGATACCGGAGAGCGAAGACCAAGCGCTGAGGTGCCACCGCGGGCACCGGCGGCGCGAGCGGCCGGTGCCCGCACGGGGTGGTGCGGTGTAGGTTCGGCGACGACAAGGTCACGCCGAACAGAAGGGCGCGCTCATGACGGTCGAGGTCGGTGCGCAGGCACCGGACTTCACGCTGCCGGACTACAACAAGGAGCAGGTCTCCCTGTCCGGGTTCCAGGGCAAGAAGAACGTGCTGCTGGTCTTCTACCCGTTCGCCTTCAGCGGCATCTGCCAGGGCGAGCTCTGCCAGGTCCGCGACGACCTGAGCGAGTTCCAGAACGATGACGTGCAGGTGCTCGGCGTCTCGGTCGACTCCCCGTTCGCGCTGAAGGCGTGGGCGGAGAAGGAGGGCTACACCTTCCCGCTGCTGTCGGACTTCTGGCCGCACGGCGAGATCGCCAAGGCCTACGGCGTCTTCAACGAGCAGGCGGGGATGGCCAACCGCGGGACCTTCCTGATCGACACGGAGGGCAAGGTCCGCTTCGCCGAGGTCAACCAGCCCGGCGAGGCCCGCGACCAGAGCGTGTGGAAGAAGGCCCTGGCGGAACTGTCCGCCTGATCTCACGCGGTGGTCGACCGGTACAGTGTTCGCCAGCCGATCCCGGTCAGCGCGCACCGGCCGGCCACCCTCCAGGGGCGCATAGCTCAGCGGAAGAGCACTTGCCTTACAAGCAAGGGGTCGTAGGTTCGAACCCTACTGCGCCCACTTTTTGATTTCGGGTCGCGGCCGTTGTTGGTGAACAGCGCCGAAGCTGCGGTAAACGGATGATCCGCGAAACACCGTGCCGCCGAGGTGTAGACGGAACGGCTCTCCTCCACGAGTCCCATGAGACGGACACGTAGAGAGGAACTACGCGGATGATCGACGTGTGGGTGCTGGCGGTCGCCACGACCACGATCGTCGCTGCTGTCGCACGGGAGTGGTTCGCGCTTCGCCGTTACCTCGTGCGGCGTCGAAGTGTCGAACGGGTTGTGGCCAGTGCCGCTCCTGGCAGCCGGGTCGTTGATCGGGAGGCCGATGGTGCGACGCTCGACGTCGTGACCGCTCCCGGCGGATCCGCCCCGGCAGGGCTCCCGATCGGGTCGGAGCGGCCGGCAGCATGACGTTGGGCCATCCCCGGAGGGCACCTGCCGACGGCAGCTTCGAGGCGTTCTACGCCGAGACCTTCTCCCGAACGTTCAAGGCCGTGCTGCGCAGGGCCGGCGGCGACCGGCACGTCACCGACGACGCCACCCACGACGCCTACGTCGCGATGCTGAAGTCCTGGCCGGAGCGCAAGCACCGGTCGCTGGACGAGAACCGGCAGTACGTGCAGGCGATAGCGGCGAACAAGGTGTTCGACTGGTACCGGCACCAACGCCGGTACGTCGAGCTGGACGACGAGTTCGACGCGGCGACGGACGAGTCGGGGTTCGCGGAGGTCCTCGACGAGCTCTCGGTCGTCGGCGAGGTGCGCGCCCTGATCGGCAGGCAGCCGCTCCGGCGCCGCGCCGTCGGGGAGCTGTTCTTCCTCGAGGAGATCGGCGACTACCGGGAGATCGCCGACACGCTCAGCATGGCCCCGTCGACCGCGCGCAACCACGTGAAGCGGTTGCGGGACCTGCTGAAGCCCTTCGTCAGCCAGATGACCGAGACCGGCAGGCGGGGGAACCGGCCGCATCCGCCCAGGACCCGGGACGCGGTCTACGTGAAGATCGTCATCGCCGGTGGACGGGGCGCGGGCAAGACGACCTTCATCAGCTCCCTGTCGGAACGCACGGCCGTGGCGGGGCCGATGCCGCTGGACTTCGGCCAGGTGCCGCTGGATTCCGATCTGACCCTCTGCCTGTTCGGGGCGTCGGCCCAGGAATCGCACTGGGCGGTGTGGGACGACCTCGTGCGGGACGCGGTCGGTGCCGTTCTGCTCGTGGACACCCGCGAGATCAGCCGCTGCTTCGCGTTGCTCGACTACTTCGAGGACCGGGAAATGCCGTACGTGGTCGCGGTGAACTGCTTCGACGACGTGTTGAGCCACCAGCTCGACGAGGTGCGCCGGGCGCTCGCCATCGCCGAATCAGTGCCGGTTCTCAGCTGCGACGCCCGCAATCCCTCGTCGGTCAAGCAGATGCTGCTCGCGCTCGTCGAAACCGCACTCCGCCATCACGCGCAGAACGTCCGGCAGCGTTCGTAGCCGCTGGCCCTCAGCGCCCGGCCCGCTCGGCCGCGGCGGCCAGAACGTACTGGCCGTACTCGGACTTCTGGAGTTTTCGGCCCAGGGCGGTGCATTCCTCGGGGCTGATGTAGTTCATCGCCAGTGCGATTTCCTCCAGGCAGGCGATTCGGGTGCCCTGGCGGCGTTCGATGACGTGGATGAACTGGGAGGCTTCGAGGAGTCCTTCGTGCGTTCCCGCGTCGAGCCAGGCGTAGCCGCGGCCGAGGGGGACCAGGTTCGCCCTGGACTGCTCGATGTAGATGCGGTTGATGTCGGTGATTTCGAGTTCGCCGCGGTTCGACGGGGTCAGGTCGCGGGCGAGGTCGACGATGTCGTTCGGGTAGACGTACAGTCCGGTGACCGCAACCGAACTCGTTGGTTCGGCGGGCTTTTCCTCGATTCCGACCAGTCGGCCGTCAGCGTCGGTTTCGGCCACTCCGTATCGGCGGGGGTCGCTCACCGAGTAGCCGAACAGCGTCGCGCCGGTGGTGTCGCGCATGCTTTGGCGGAGCAGCGCCGGTAATCCCTGGCCGTAGAAGATGTTGTCGCCCAGGATCAGGGAAACCGGGTCGTCGCCGATGAAATCCGCGCCGATGCGGAACGCGTCGGCGATGCCCGCGGGTTCGGGTTGTTCCGCGTAGCTCAGGGAGATGCCGAACTGGGAACCGTCGCCCAGGAGGCGCTGGAAGAGAGGCAGGTCCAGCGGCGTCGTGATGATCAGGATTTCCCTTGCCCCGCCGAGCATAAGCGTCGACAGCGGGTAGTAGATCATGGGTTTGTCGAACACCGGGAGAAGCTGCTTGGAGACGGCGAGCGTCAACGGGTGCAGACGCGTTCCCGCGCCTCCTGCCAGGATGATTCCCTTCATCCGGATCCTCCGATCGAGAGGTGGTGCGGGCGCGGCGGCGTGTCCAACCGTTGAACCGCCGCATTCGGACAGCCCGGCAGGCGGTCGTGCCCTCCTCCGTTCGCCGAGCATACGTTTGCCCCGTGACACCGGGACAAAACGAGCGTTGGACAACTCGTGCGGGAACCGGCCGCGGACTAGCCTCCTGCCGCGTGAAACTGCGAATTTCGACAGAACCCCAGCAGGGTTCGGACTACTCCGCGCTGCTCCGGTTGGCTCAGTGCGCCGAGAACGCGGGATACGACGGTTTCTTCCGCTCCGACCACTACCTGCATCTCGGTGACGTCGATCCGGGACCGGGGCCCACCGACGCGTGGATCACGCTGGCGGGGCTCGCGCGGGAAACGTCGCGCATTCGGCTCGGCACGCTCGTCACGTCCGCGACTTTCCGGCTTCCCGGCCCGCTGGCCGTCGGCGTCGCGAACGTCGACCAGATGTCGGGCGGTCGCGTCGAACTCGGGATCGGCTCGGGCTGGTACGAGGACGAGCACACCGCCTACGGAATTCCCTTTCCAGCATTGGGAGAACGCTTCGACCGGCTGGAGGAACAGCTTTCCGCCATCACCGGTCTGTGGACCGCGCGGGGGCGGTTCTCGTTCGCCGGCAAGCACTACTCGATCACGGACTCGCCCGCCCTGCCGAAACCGGCGCAGTCGCCGCATCCTCCGGTGATCGTCGGTGGCAAGGGCAAGAAGCGGACTCCGGAGCTCGCCGCCCGGTTCGCCAGCGAGTACAACCTGCCGATGGGCACCCCGGAAGAGGCGGCGGAGCAGTACCGGCGGGTCGCCGACGCGTGCGAGGCGATCGGCCGCGATCCCGGGGAGCTGCACTACTCCGCCGTGGTCCCGGCCTGCGTCGGGCCGGACGAAGACGCCGTCCGCCGTCGCGCCGAGGCGATCGGCTTTCCCCCGGACGTCCTCCGCCAGATCGGTGTCGCGGGCACGCCGTCGGAGGCGGTCGAAACCCTCGGCCGCTGGGAGGAGTCCGGAGCGCAGCGCATCTACCTGCAGATCCTGGACCTGACCGACTTCGACCAGGTCGAGCACATCGCGTCCGAGGTCGCCCCACAACTGTGACCCGCACCGGGAAACCAGGAAGGAACATCGAACGGTGACGAAGGACCCGACACCGCACGCCGAGGACTCGTTCCGCGCCGTGCGTCCCGGTGATCCGCGCTATGCGGATCTCGCGCTGCGCAGGCGCAACGAGCGGTTCGAGCACTATCCCCGCTGCTTCCAGGTCGCCCGCGGCACCGAACACGTCATCGCCGCGGTCGACGAGGCGATGCGGTCCGGCGACCGGATCGCGGTGCGCAGCGGCGGCCACTCGATGGAGAACTCGGTCGGTGAGGTGGCAGGGGGCACGATCGTCGACATGTCCGCCATGAACTCGGTCTCCTACGATCCGGCGCGCGGGGCGTTCGCGATCGAGTCCGGCGCGACCCTCGCCGACGTCTACCGGCAGCTCTACCTCAACTGGGGCGTGACCATTCCCGGCGGCTGGGGGCACACCGTCTGCGCCGGGGGGCACATCCAGGGCGGCGGGTACGGCGGCCTTTCCCGCCGCCACGGTTCGACCGTGGACCACCTGCAGGGCCTGGAGGTCGTGGTCGTCGACGAGCGCGGTCGCGCGGTCGCCGTGGAAGCGACGCGCGATCCGGACGACCCGAACCACGATCTGTGGTGGGCGCACACCGGTGGCGGCGGCGCCAACTTCGGGATCGTGACGCGGTACTGGATGCGCACGCCCGGTGCGCCCGGCCTGCTTCCCAAACCCCCGACCGGGATCATCAGCGGCGTGCTGGCGTGGCCGTGGGAAACCATGACCCGCGAGACCTTCCAGTCGCTCGTGCACAACCACGGCCAGTGGCACTGGAAGAACAGCGAGCCCGACAGCCCGTACACGGCGCTGTCCTCGCTGCTGATGCTGCCCGCCCGCGCCAAGCGGAGCGGTGCGCTGGGCCTGACGCTGGTCGCGCTGGTGGACAGCGGCGCTCCGGACGCCGAGTCGATGCTCGACGAGTACCTCGACCACATCAACGGCGACACCGGTGCGGTCCGCTTCGTCAACCCGGCGAAACCGTGGTTGTACACGATGGTCCCGCCGGTGGTCGATGGCGAGATGCAGCGCATCCCCGAATACGACCGGTACAAGGGGAAGGCGGGGTACCTGCGGCGGCCGTTCACCGCCGCGCAGGTGGACGCGCTCTACGACTACCTCTCGGACCCGCCCGCGGAGATCGACCTCGCCGGGGTGTGGCTGAACTCCTACGGGGGCCAGGTGAACGCCGTCGAACCGACGGCGACCGCGATGGCGCAGCGGGACTCGATCCTGAAGGCCGTCTACACGGCCGCCTGGCCGGATCCCAGGCACGACAGCAAGAACATCGACTGGCTGCGCCGCTTCTACCGCGATGTCTACGCCGACACCGGTGGGGTGCCGGTCCCGAACGAGAACAACGACGGGTCGTACATCAACTACCCGGACGTCGATCTCGCGGACCCGGCTTGGAACACCTCGGGCGTTCCGTGGCATTACCTGTACTACAAGGAGAACTACCCGCGGCTCCAGCAGGTCAAGCAGCGCTGGGACCCGCTGAACGTCTTCCGGCACACCCTGTCCATCAAGCCACCGGAATGAGTACGCGGATTCCTGGCCCTGCGGTCGGCGGGGCCAGGATCACGCTTCGGGAAGGGCTCGGAACAGGCCGCTCGGGTCGTGCTGCTCCTTCAACGCCCGCAGGCGCGCCGACGAAGGTTCGTCGTAGACCGGGCCCAGCTCTTCGACCGGGCCGTAGCGGAAGTTCGGCGCCTGGCCCACAGTCCACTCCGCCAGCGCGGAGAAGATCCGTCGATGAACCCGCCGGACATCCGCCAGTTCCGCGGTCGCCAGCGGCGACAGCACCCGGACGATGTACTGCGCCTCGCGATGCCCGACGCAGTTGGGCTCAGCCGGAGGACGCGACAGGGCGCCGCCGAGATGCCGGACGTCGAGGATGACGGGCACCGGAGCAGCCGGACCGCACAGCCTGCGAACCGCGTCCGCCGCCTCCGCCGGGAACGAGCTCAACAGCACGTTGTTCCCGTAGTAGGAGTGCGGGAACTCGGGGTCGTTGTAGACCGATCCCGACTCGGTGAAGGGCATGTCCCGCACCTGATCGAGAATCGCGGGAGCCGCCGCGCGCACCGGGGCGATCAGCCGTTCCGGCTCGCTGGTCGAGGCGAACCGGAAGTGCAGGACGTGCCGGTCCCGCAAGGGTTCCGGGAACAACGCGACCGGCGGATACCGGACCATCCCGAGCGAAGCGGTCAGGGTCTCCGGGGCCTGGGCGGTCAGGTCCCGGAACGCGCTGATCACCTCCCGAGCGTGGGAGACGTCGAAGAACAAACCTCCGCCGTGGATCCGCTCGACCGGAAACAACCGGATCGTCATGGAGGTGACGACGCCGAGGTGGTCCCGTCCGCCACGCAACCCCCAGAACAGCTCCGGGTCGTTCGAGGCGTCGACCGATCGCAGTTTCCCGTCCGCTGTGACGACATCCAGCGAAAGCACGTGATCGGCTGCGAAGCCGAACTCGCGCCCGAGCAGCCCGAGCCCACCGCCGAGCGCGTACCCGACGGCGCCGACGGTCGGCGACGATCCGCTGAGCGGAGCGAGACCGTGCGGAGCCGCTGCCGCGATGACCTGCCGCCACTGCACGCCGGCCTCGATCCGTGCTTCCTGCCGTGCGGGAAAGACCTGCACGCCGTCCATCCGCCTGGTGCTGATCAGCACCCCGCCGTCGTTCAGACCCGACGTCCCGTGGCCGGTCGCCTGCACGGAAACACCAAGCCCCGCGTCCGCGGCATGCGCGACAGCCGCACACACGTCGTGCTCGTCAACGGCTCCGACGATCACCGCTGGGGAGTGCTGGAAACCGGTCTGGAACCCGCGGCGCTCGGGCTCGTATCCCTCGTCGGAAGGGCGCAGCATGTCCGTCATCGGTTGAGCCGCTGCCATTCCAGCGCGCTGCGCTTGGCGTTCCTGCGAAGCCCGCGCCCGATCAGGGTCAGCCGGTCGCCGTCGAGCTCGACGCTGCGGACCTGCTCCGTGCCGAGCCACGACTGGTCCGGCGCGATGGAGACGCTGTGCACGACCTGGTCGCCTTCGCGCCGCCACGTCCCGGCGTAGCTCATGTAGTGCGTGCCCTCGCCCGCGTCCGTGCGCATCATGTTCACCGCGACGTGTCCGGCCGCGTCGTAGACGAGCAGTCCGGTGGGGCGGGAACCCAGCGGGCCCTCGCGCAGCTCGCCGTCTTCGGCGAAGATCCGGAAGTCGACCAGGCGCCAGGCGCCGACCAGTTCGTCCATTCGTCCATCACTCCACTGGAACGGTGGGCAGCGCGGCGCCGCCGGTGACCCGGGCGAGCACGTTGGCGCTGATCTTGTGGGGCACTCCGAGCTCGGGCGCGCTGACCTCGTCCAGCCGCTCGACGTGCTCGGCGTCGAGCTCCAGGTCCAGCGCGGCGAGGTAGCCGTCGAGCTGGGCGAGGTCGCGCGGTCCGATGATCGGCACGAGCGAGGTGGCCGACGCGGTCTGCCGGCGGCGCAGCCACGCGACGGCGACCTGCGCCGGAGTCGCCCCGACCTGCTCGGCGACCGAGAGCACGGCCTCGACCGTCGCGGTCTTCTGCGCGGTGTCCTCCAGCTGGACCGCCCGCTTCCAGTCGGTCAGCCTGCCGCCACTGCCGGTCCGGTACTTGCCGGTGAGCAGGCCACCGCCCAGCGGTGACCAGGTCGCGACCGCCAGCCCGAGCGCTTCGGCCATCGGGAGGACCTCTCGTTCCGCGGTGCGTTCCACGAGGCTGTATTCGACCTGGACGCCGACCAGCGGCGCCCAGCCGCGGACCTCGGCCAGGGTGGCGCCCCGCGCCACCCGCCAGGCGGGGAAGTTCGACAGCCCGGGGTGGAGCACCTTCCCGGTGCGCACGAGGTGGTCGAGCCCGGCGAGCACCTCGTCGATCGGGGTGAGCGGGTCGGCGAAGTGGACCCAGTAGAGGTCGAGGTGGTCGGTTCCCAGCCTGCGGAGGCTGGATTCGACCGCCCGCACCATCGTCTTGCGGCTGTTGCCGGTGTCGGAGACGCGCGGTTGTTCGGCCGCGCCGTAGGCGAACTTGGACGCCACCACGAAGTGGTCGCGGTCCGCGGCGATGAACTCCGCGAGCATGCTCTCGGCCTCGCCGTAGTTGTAGCAGTCCGCGGTGTCGACGAAGGTGCCGCCCGCGTCGGCGAACCGCTCGAACACCTGCTTGGCTTCCCACCGGTCGGCGCCGCCGCCCCACGCGGAACCGAAGTTCGCCGTGCCGAGGCCGAACTCCGAGACGCGCAGGCCGGTTCGCCGGCCGAAGGCCGTGTAACGCATTCTGTCCTCTTTCGACCGGTGTCAGGCGGTGTGCCGCAGCGCACCCGCGATGTGGCGCAGCAGTTCCGCTTTCTGCTCCCGGAGGTAGAAGTGGTGCCCGGGCAGCACGTGGCTTTCGAAGTCCGCGGCCGTGTGCGCTTTCCAGCCGTCCAGGTCGGCGGCGAGCGCTTCCTGGGCGCCCGCGAACGCCGTGATCGGGGAGTCGAGCGGCGGTCCGGGCTGGTGCTCGTAGGTCTCGAAGACCGCGAGGTCGGCGCGGAACTGGCCCAGGGCGATCTTCAGCAGGTCGGCGTTGCTCTTGATGGGTTCTGGCAGGGCGCCCCAGAGCTGCTCGACGCGGGTGAGGAACGCGTCGTCGGGCAGGTCGTGGATCCGCTCGGTTCCGCGCGGGACGGGCGGCGGTGGCCCGGACGACACGAAAAGCCGTTGCGGCAACGGCTTTCCGTCCCGTTGCAGAGCGCGGGCCACTTCGAAGGCGACCAGCGACCCGAGGCTGTGGCCGAACAGCGCGAACCGCTCGCCGAAGTCGATCCCGTCGACCACCCGCTCGACCAGTTCGTCCATCCGCGTGATCGAGGGCTCGGACATCCGGGAGGCGCGGCCGGGGAGCTGCACGCCCCACACCTGGGCCTCGGCCAGGTCGTCGGACCAGCGCACGTACTCGCCCGCCGACCCGCCCGCGTGCGGGAAGCAGTACAGGTCGATCGGTGCGTCCGGGCGGCGGACGCGGCGGACGAGCCAGCGCGAACCGGCTGCGGGCGGGCGGGTCATGAGCTCTCCTGTCGGCTGGCCGGCTGGTCGAGGAGTCGGGCCAGCAGGGCCGGGGTCGAGGCGTCGAAGATGACCAGCGGGTCCAGTTCGACCCGGTAGATCTCGCGCAGCCGGGCGAGCAGGTCGGCTGCGATCAGCGAGTCGCCGCCGAGTTCGAAGAAGTCCTGGTCCGCTTCGTAGCCGGGCACGCCGAGGGTTTCGCCGAAGACGCGCGTCACCGTGGTCACGACGTCTTCGAGCGGTTCCGGGGGCGCCTCGGGCGGAGGATCGGCCTCGACGGGCTGGGGGTTCTCGACCGATCGGGGAGCCTCGACGATGTGGCGCTCGCGCTCGAACGGATAGGTCGGCAGCGGCACCCGCCGCCGGACACCGTCCGGCTTCCAGCGGACCCGCCCGCCCGCGATCCAGGTGCGAGCCAACGCGGACTCGGGGAAGTGCTCCCCGGGGCCGATCTCCACGACGCAGCGGTCCGATGCCCAGCCATCGGGCGCCTCTCGGCGAGCGAAGGCGGCCCAGGTAGCAGGATCTTGCGCTTCCTCGGCCGAAATGGGCTCGGTGTCGGGTGCTTGAAGGACCTCTGTGGACGGTTCGGCCAGAGCAGCTTCGAAATCGCCGTGGCGTTCTGCGAGGGAGATCGCATCCGTCAGCTTGAGCGCACCGGAGACCACAGCAGCCGCGAGCGCGCCTGTGCCGTAGGCGGTCACGGCCGTGGGTACCACACCGCGCGCCGCGAGCACCCGCGCTCTGCCCACGCCGTCCGCGAGAGCGATCAACGCACCCGGGGGCGTGCGTTCGGTCAGGGCGTCACCGTTGGCGGCGGCGGCGATTTCGTCGAAGGTGCGCCGGAATTCGGGCTCCTCGCGATGAAGGTGCGCGAGGTCGCCGAGTTCCGGGATCCGGCCGGTGAACGCGAAGATCACCGGCGACGCGCTGACCGGACCGGACGAGGACGGGAGCCGCGAAGCATCGGAAAGCACCGCCAGGGCGTCTTCCCGGTCGCGCACGAGTGCGCAACGACGCCACGGCAGTTCCTGGCGGCCGGTCTGGAGCGTCCAGGCCACGTCCGCGATCGGCAGCTCCGGAGTGGCGCGCAGGTGTTCGGCGAGCCTGCTCGTGATCGCGTCGAGCGCGGTGGGAGTCCGGGCCGAGATCGGCAGGAGGTGGAATTCCCCGCCTGCCGGCGCGGAATCCGGTTGCGGGGCCTCTTCCAGCACGACATGCGCGTTCGTGCCGCCGATCCCGAACGAGCTGACCCCTGCTCGGCGCGGGCCTTCGGAGTCCCAGTCCTGCCGTTGCGCCACCACGCGGAACGGGCTGGAGTCGAAGTCGATGTGCGGGTTCGGCTTCTCGAAGTGCAGGCTCGGCGGCAGGACCCGGTGCTTCAACGCGAGCGCGGCCTTGATGAACCCGGCGATGCCCGCCGCCGCGTCGGTGTGGCCGATGTTCGTCTTCACCGAGCCGATGCGGCAGTAGCCGGTCCGGTCCGTGTCCTTGCGGAAGGCCTTGGTCAGCGCCTCGATCTCGATCGGGTCGCCCAGCGGCGTGGCCGTGCCGTGCGCCTCGACGTAGCCGATGCTGCCCGCGTCGACCTGCGAAACCTGGTGCGCCGCGCGGATCACCGCTGCTTGCCCGTCGACCCCGGGGGCGGTGAAACCGGCTCGGTGCGATCCGTCGTTGTTGACCGCGGTTCCCCGGACCACCGCGTGCACGGTGTCGTTGTCGGCCAGCGCGTCGGACAGCCGCTTCAGCACGACGATCCCCGCACCGTCACCGCCGACGGTGCCCGACCCGCGGTGGTCGAAGGCGCGGCAGGTGCCGTCCTTGGCGATGATTCCGCCTTCGCTGTAGGGCGTCTGCTTCTCCGGGTAGTGCACCGAAGCCGCGCCCGCCAGGGCCAGGTCGCAGTCACCGGACAGCAGGGCCTGGACCGCGGTGTGCACCGCGACGAGCGCGGTCGCGCACGCGGCCTGGACGTTGATCGCGGGCCCGGTCAGCCCGAGCTTGTAGGCGACCCGGGAGAGCATGAAGTCCTGGGCGCTGCCGAGGAGGATTTCCCAGTCCGTGACACCGGAAAGCCCGTCGCGCCGCGAACGCACGACGTGGCCGTAGCCGGTCTCCGAACCGCCGCCGTACACGCCGATCAGCCCCGGGTAGCGCGGGGCGTCGCAGCCGGCGTCCTCCAGCGCTTCCGCCGCGCACTCCAGGAAAACCCGGTGCTGGGGGCTGATCAGGCGCGCCTCGCGCAGCGACAGGCCGAAGTACCCGGCGTCGAACCACTCCGGGTCGGCCAGCAGCCCGCGGGCGGGAATGTAGCTGTCCCGGCCTCCGGCGACAGGTTGTTCGGCGTATCTGGTCACGGAGTCGACGCCGTTGACCAGGTTGCTCCAGTACTCGTCGACGTCGCGCGCGCCCGGGAACCGGCACGCCATGCCGACCACCGCGATCGCGGCGTCGTCGAACTCGTCGTGCTCACTCATGCTCGTCGCCTCGGATCTGCTCGTCCCGGCTGCCGATCTGGGCGCGGCGGCGGGCCAGCCGGCCGGTCCGGCGGCCGGTCCGCTCCTCGGCCGCGGTTTCCCCCGGCTCGTCCAGGTACCGGGCGAGCGAGCGCACGGTCGGATGGCGGAACAGCTCGACCAGCGGCGGGGTCTTCGGGAACTCGCCGGTGATCCGCTCGTGCACGACGTGAACCAGCAGGGAATGCCCGCCGAGGTCGAAGAAGTTCTGCTCCACGCCGACCCGGGGCAGTTGCAGGACCTCGGCCCAGATCTCGGCGAGAACGCGTTCGGTCCGGGTCTTCGGGCCCGCGGAGACCTCGCCGCCCCCGGAATCCGGACTCTGTTCGGAATGCACCATGTGTCCCCTTGCGCACTGGATTCACGACGCGGTGGAACCTCGTTCTACCAGCTGCGGGAGAAAACGCGGAACACTGTCAAAACGCGGTCGTTCAACTGCGTCCCGTCCCCGGTTGGACACGTTTTTCCCGCTGTGCAAAGCGAAGTGCCCGTGCGAGGGCGGGCTCGCACGGGCACCGGGGACAGGTGTTCAGCTGTCCGACTTCGGCGGAATCGGGAAGTTGGCCCGGAAAACCTCCTCCGGGTCGACCGCGGCCCTGATCTCGGTGAGCCGCTCGTAGTCCGCCGCGTCGAACGCGGAGCGGATCTTGTCCTGTTCGACGGCGCCGAAGGTGAAGTTCAGCCCCTGCCCGATCGCGAGGTCCGACCAGGCCGCCAGCGCCTCGTCGTGCATCTCGCGCACGGCGTCGAACTGGCCGGGCAGCGTCAGGGAGAGCACGCCCAGCACGTAGTTGGCGGACCGGTTGCCGACGGCGTTCGGGACCTCGGGGGAGCGGGAGAGCGCACCGCCGAGGTGGCGCAGGCCGACCACGCACATCGGCTGGGTCTGGGGGCTGGACAGCTTCACCAGCGCCGGGAGCCTGCTCGGGTCGACGTCGCGCAGGAGCAGGTTCTCGCCGCGGTAGGGGTGCGGCTGGTCGGGCTCGTTGAACACCTTCTCGGACTCGCCGTAGGGGATCTCCGTGAGCCCGTCGATCACCGGGCCGAGCTCGCGCAGCGGCTTCACGAGCTCGGCGCCGTCCTCGGCGGATCCGTTGTAGGCGATCTGGATCGAGCCGACGTGCTTGCCGCGCAGCGGCTCGGGAACGTCGGGCACGTCCGGGAAGGTCAGCATCGACACCGCGGAGGCCATCGCCTCCGGGACGTCGGCGGTCCAGCGGTACCAGACCTCCGGCAGCTGCGGCGTCTGCTCCAGGTCGAAGACCAGCCCACCGCCGTAGATGCGCTCGACCGGCATCAGGTCGATCTCGATCCCCGTGACGACGCCGAAGTTGCCGCCACCGCCGCGCAGCGCCCAGAACAGGTCCGGGTCGCTGGTCGCGGTCACCTGCCGCGGCCTGCCGTCGGCGGTGACGATGTCGATGCGCCGGACGTGGTCGGCGGCGAAGCCGTAGCTGCGGCTCAGGATGCCGACGCCGCCACCCAGGATGTAGGAGACGACGCCGACCGTGGGCAGGCTTCCGGACAGCGGAGCGAGTCCGTGCGGTGCGGCCGCGTCGATGACGTTGCGCCACTGCGCGCCCGCTTCCACCCACGCCGTGCGTTCCGAGGGGTTCACGGTGACCGAGGTCAGCCTGCGGGTGCTGATCAGCACGCCGTTGCCGTCGAACGGGGTGGCCAGGCCGTGACCGGTGGACTGCACGGCGACGGGAGCGCCGTTCTCGGTGGCGAACCGGACCGCTGCCACGACGTCGTCGCCGTTGTCCGCGGCGACGATCAGCGCGGGCCGGTGCGCGTCCAGCAGCTGGAACCCGCTGCGCTCCTCGTCGAAGCCGGGGGAGTCCGGGGTGAGCACGTCGCCGCTGATGGTGGCGGCCAACGCGGCTCCGGCAGAGCTCAGGTCGTGGTTGTTTTCGATCATGTGGCGCATCGTAGGATGACCTGCGGACACGCGATGTCCGCAATGTCCCCGAGATGCTTCCGGAAGCCGAACGCGTGACGGAGAAGATGACCCGGCAGGACATGCCGACCCGGCTGCTGCGGCTGCTGTCACTCCTGCAGAGCAGGGCCGAGTGGCCCGGCGGCGAGCTCGCGGCCAAGCTCGGCGTCACCACCCGCACCCTGCGCCGGGACGTCGAGCGCCTGCGCAACCTCGACTACGTCGTCGAGGCGACGACGGGCGTCTTCGGCGGATACCGGCTGGGGTCCGGTCAGAAGCTGCCGCCGCTGCACCTCGACGACGACGAGGCGATCGCCGTGGCCGCCGGGCTGGTGACCGGGGCGGGCGGCTCCCTCGCCGAGGACGCCTCGATGCGCGCCCTGGCGAAGCTGAAGCGGCTGCTGCCGACCAGGTTGCGGCCGAGGCTGGCCGCGATGACCAACGCGACCGCGGCCGTCTCGCCCCGCGCGGCGGCCCGCGCCGAACCCGCCGTGATCGCGCGGCTCGCATTGTGCTGCAGCGAGCGGGAACTGGTCACCTTCAGCTACCGCAAGCGGTCCGGCGCGACCAGCACGCGCCGCGTCGAGCCGAGCAACCTGCTGACCCTGGAAGGACTTTGGTACCTGCTCGGCTTCGACGTCGAGCGGCAGGACTGGCGGGTGTTCCGCATCGACCGGATGGAACAGCCCACCTCCACGGGCCACCGGTTCGTCCCCCGCGGACTGCCCGCCGGGGATCCCGCGGCCTACCTCGCCCAGTCCCTGATGAACGCTCCGTACCGCTACCGGGCGCAGATCACCGTGCCGCTGCCGGCGGAATCCGTGCGCGCCCGGCTGTTCGCCCCGATCCCCGGGGTGATCACCGATGCCGGGCCGGACCGCTGCACCGTGCGGCTCAGCACCGAGAACGCCGAGGTGATAACCCAGTACATCGTCGCGATCGGGGCGCTGACCGAGGAGTTCGAGCTCGACGCGTGCGAGGAGATCCGAGCGCGGCTGCGCGCGCTCGGATCGCGGTTCAGCCTCGTATGACCGCCTTGGTGCGCATGAGGAAATCGACCAGGTAGCCGTCGTGGGGGAGACCGATGTCGGTCCAGTAGGTCGGGTGGTCGCCCCGGTGCAGGTTCGAGATCGTCGGCTCGGAGACGAGTTCGTCGAACAGCTCGTCGTCGCCGGTGATCGCGGTCAGCGTCAGCGTGTCGCGCAGCGCCTCGACTCCCCGCCTGCGCTCCCAGGGCGCGACCCACACGCACGGGAACGGCAGCTCCAGCTCGATCTGCGGTGCGTCGGGCCGGTCGACCTGGTGCACGGCGGGCCGCAGCGCCGCGCTGCCGTCGCCGAGGTCGTGGGCGATGCCGTCCCCGCCCAGCCACGGCTTCGCGTCCTCAGCCCGGGTGCGCAGGAAGCTCTCCACCGCGCGGGCGGAGCCGAGGGCCTGGACGGGCAGAACCGCGTCCTCCTCCTCGGGTTTCCGGGCGGGCAGGGCGGCCAGGCGTTCCGCGAGCGCTTCGGCGAGTGGTCCGGGATCGCCCTCCACCAGCACCGCCGTGGCGTTCACGCAGCCGGCGCCGCCGTGGTGCGCCACCGAGTCGGCGATGGTGTCCAGGTGCTCGCGCCAGTCCGCGTCGGCGGTGACGAGGATCTTCGACCGGCCCGGGTCCTGGGAGCGGATCGCCGGGTCCGGGGCGAAGCGCCGGACCACGTCGTCACCGCCGTAGGCAAGATCGGCACCTCGCAGGATCGCCGCGCCCGCCTCGTGCTCGGTCGGCAGCCAGACCACCTGATCCGCGCCGAAACCGGCGGCGCGCAGGGCGGAAACCAGCCGGTGCGCGGTGAACGGCTCGCGCTGGTTCGGCCGGACGACGACGCGGTAGCCGAGCGCCAGCGCTTCCAGCCAGTGGCCGTGGCCGCCCGGATGCGCGCCGGAGGCGTGCACGGCGAACACCTCGCCGCGCCGCACCCACACCGCGCGGCCGGTCCGGGTCAGCGGGTCGCGCCAGTCGGCCACCGCGCCCTGCGGGCGGGCCGCCTCCACACCGCGCCGCACGTTCGCCGCCCGGTGGGCGATCGACCGGGTCGCGGTGCGGATGACCGAGATCGGCAGTCCCGACACCCGGCACGCGGCGTGCTGGTACTCCTCGACGGACGCGCCCCCGACGTCCGCGGTGGCGAACAGCTCTCCCGCTTCTGCGATCGCGCGGGCGCGCTCGTCGAACGGCAGCGGCTTCGCCTTCCGCAGGGCGCTGAGCGCGCGGGTGACGAACAGCTTGGGCACCAGGCCCAGTTCCGCGATGTGGTTCCCGGAAACGTCCTTGACGTCGAGCTTGTCCTTCGCCGGGTAGTCCCCGGAAGGGCCGAGCGGATCGAGCCGGATCGGCGTGGACATCAGTAGACCCCCTCGATCACGACGTCGTCCTCGAAGACCTCGACCGGTTTGATGTCCGCGACCGCGTCCCCGACCGCGCCCTCCGGCGGCTCCACCCGGATCGCCGTGTCGCGCTCCAGGTTGTTGGGCAGCAGCAGCGACTTGCTGACGTGGTGCATGACGACCTGGCCCCGCTCGCCGAGCCGCACGCTGTGGCCGGTCTTCGGGTCGACGACGGAGAACGTGTTGTAGGGCGAGAAGGAGTCGAAGACGCATTCCGCGTCGTCGGCGAGACCGAGCCGCTCACCGGCGACGCCCAGCACCATGGTGCTGCCGTAGTGGCCGTACAGCACGGAGTCCGGGAACACCTCGGTGCGGTAGAGGTGACGGCTGGCCGCGTCCAGCTGGGTTCCGCCCCAGCGGATCGCCCGCACCTTCTCGTTGATCAGCTCGACGAGCTCGTCGCGTTCGACGACCCGCTCCAGCAGGGCGGGGGTGATCGCCATGACGCCGACGTCCTGCGTGCGCAGGACGTCGGCCAGCTGGTCGACCACGTGGTCGGCGTACGCCCGCGCCTCTTCGTGCCTGCCCGCGGCGATGAGCTTCTTGACCCAGCGCGGGTCGAGGTCGACCGTCATGCCGAACCGGCCGTGCGTGCGCGCGGACTGCTCGAACAGCCTGCCGACGATGTGCGGGCCGGTCGGGGTGACGCCGAGCCACTGCGCGTCCCGGGGGAACCCGTGCGCGTCGAGCTTGGCGTTGCACCAGTCGGTGAGGCGGTCGAGCCAGTCCCGCGTGCACACGACGCGCTTGGGCGCTCCGGTGGTGCCGCCGCTCTCGAAAACGCCGACGATGTCGGCCTTTCCGCCGTAGCCGCGCGGGATCAGGTCGGTGACCGGGACGTGGCGGAGTTCGTTGACGACGTTGGGGAACAGCCGGAGGTCGTCGTGGCTCTTGACGTCGGTCCGGGGGTCGAAGTCCAGGTCCTTCGCACGTCGCAGCCAGTAGGGCGAACCGGTTTCCGGGTGGAAGTGCCATTCCACGGCCGCCTGGACGAGCTCGTCCGGATCGGGCTGGACGTGGGCTGGGAGGTCGAGGATCGGGTTTGGAGTCGGCACTGTCGTTCCTTCTCTCGCTCGCGGACGGCTCGATCTCGTGGATCCGGCCGGGGATCAGGCCGGTTTCAGCGCGGTACCGAGGCCGGTGAGCGCCGGGGTGGTGTGCCTTCCTTCCACCGCGGCCTCTATCTCGACCTCCATCCGGTGGGTGGGCGGATATCCGATGAGTTCGGCGGCCCGGTTCGGGGGCAGCGGCTGGGTGGTGTCCGCATCGGACTCCCACAGCATCACCGCGCCCCACAGGTTGCGTTCCCGGTCGGCGAACCAGAACTTGAGGCGCAGGCCGTGCACACCGGCCCACTCGGCGACGACCTCTTCGCGCAACAGCTCCCGCAGGGTGTCGATCGTCTGGTGGGAACGGCTGAGGTCCCAATGCGCGACGGTGGCCTTCATCTGCGGAGCACCTCCCTCGGTTTCGCGGAAAGCATTGTTTCGCCCGGAGCCGGTCTCAACGCCGTGTCCAACCGTGCGCCCACGCCTCGGCGGCGAGGGAGGCGACGTCGGCGGCCTGTCCCGCGTTGAGCCGCGGATCGCATGCGCTCGTGTAGTTCTTCCCCAGGTCCTCGGCGCGCACCGGCTCGGTGCCGCCGAGGCATTCCGTGACGGCGTGGGCCGTCATCTCCAGGTGGAGCCCGCCGGGGTGGGTGCCGAGCTGCCGGTGGATCCCGACGAACGCGCGGATCTCGGCCACGATGTCGGCCACCGACCTGGTCTTGGTCCCCGTTTCGGTCACGTTCGTGTTGCCGTGCATGGGATCGCAGACCCACAGGACCGGGACCTCGGCGAGCCGGACCTTGTCGACCAGCGCCGGGAGGACGTCCTCGATCCGGTCCGCGCCGAGGCGCGTGATCAGGGTGAGCTTCCCCGGCGTGCGCTCCGGGTTGATCCTGGTGATCAGGTCCAGCAGGTCGTCGGGGGTCGCCGAAGGCCCCACCTTGACGCCGAACGGGTTGTTCACGCGCGCGGCGAGTTCGACGTGCGCGCAGTCGGGGTGGCGGGTCCGCTCACCGATCCAGAGCATGTGCCCGGACGACGCGTAGGTCCGCCGGGTGTCCGGGTCGGTGCGCACCAAGGAGTTCTCGTAGTCCAGCAGGAGTGCTTCGTGGCTTGAGTAGCACCACTGCGCCATCGACCGGAGCCGCCGCAACGCCGCGGCGGACTCGTCGTAGGCCCGCAGCAAGCGATCCGGGTCGGCCGCGCGTTCCCGCGCGCTGAAACCCGTGCCGTTGACGGCATCGCCGCGATAGGCGGGAAGAACCGTGCCGTGGCGTTGTTCGGTCGTCCGCGAGCGGGGCTTGGCGTACTGGCCCGCGACGCGGCCGACCGCGACGACCGGGAGCTCCGCACCCTCGGACAGCGTCGAGGCCATCCGCCCGAGCATGGCCATGGTCTGTTCCGTCTCGTGGCGCGCCGGAGCTCCGAAGATCTCGGCGCAGGGTCCGCCCTGGAGCAGCAGCGCCCGTCCGGCAGCGGCTTCCGCCAGCCGCCGCCGCAGCGCGTCGACCTCTTCCTGGGCGACAAGGGCGCGGCGGCTCCGCAGGGTGGCCGCGACGCGGTGCAGGTGGTCGGGATCGGGCCAATCGGGTTGCTGGTCGGCGCGCAGGACGCGCGCGGTTCCGCCGGGCGTCACGCCGGGTCGCCCAAGCCGTGCGCGACCCGGCCCAGGGAGGTGCGGTCGACGGTCCCGTCCGGGAGCAGGGGGAGGTCGTCGAGCGCGACGATGCTCGTCGGCAGGAACCGCGCCGGCACCTTGTCGCGCAGCCAGTCGCCGAGCTGCGCGCTGAGCGCGGCGCCCCGGTGGGCCGCGGCCGGGGACTCGGTCAGCTGCGGTCGCGCGGGGTCGGCGACCGGGTAGGTGCCGATCAGCTTTTCCTTCCCCGCGACGAAAACGACCTCGAAGCGGTCGGCTTGCGCCGCGCTGGGCGCGAAAACGGCGTGGCGTCCCGCAGCGGTGGCGAGCAGGCTCACGTCGTGCGGGTCGACCGAGTCGGGGTCGATGCTCCTGGCGAGTTCGGCCGCACGGGCGGAATCGCCCGCTTCGACGGCCCGCAGCGCAGCCGCTTCGCCTGCGAGCCGCGCGTTGGGCACGCCGGTGACCCGCAGCGGTCCGGCGGAGGCGGCCACCTGCTTGTCCAGCTCCGCGAGGCTGGTGACCTCGTCGCCCCAGCGCAGTTGCGGGCAGCCGGACACGTCGGTCGCCTGCGAGGGCGCCTTGTGCAGGACGATGTCGTACCGGTGCCGGGTCAGCTCGTTGTGGTGGTTGCTCTGCTTGAGCTGGACGTCGACCCCGGCGACGTCGGGGTGGCTGCGGGCGATGTCGAGGAAGAAGTCGGGGTGGACGAACAGCTCCTCGTCCTTGGCCCCGTGCTTCTGCGCGAGCCGCCGCACCGCGTCGGCGTCGGTCGCCCTCGGGTGCCGCAGCGCGATCGCGGCGAACAGGTAGTCCCGGGTGCGCAGGTCGCGGATGTCGCCGACGAACAGCGAACCACCGGGCTTGAGCAGCGTCAGCGCCCGGTTGATCACGGTCGTGAGGTAGGAGCCGCTGGGGAAGAGCTGGACGACCGAGTTGATGACGGCGGTGTCGAAGTGGGCGGCCGGGAGCCCGTCGACGTCGTCGGCACCCTGGCTGCGGAGCACGACGCGGTCCGCGAGCGCGGGATCGGCGCTGACGTGCCTGGCCAGCTCGTCGACGCCGACCGAGGACAGGTCGGTCGCCCAGTACTCCTCGCAGTCCCGCGCGAGCGGGGCGAGCAGCAGGCCGCTGCCCGCGCCGAGCTCGACGACGCGCCGCGGCTCCAGTTCGCGGATCCGCTCGACGGTCCGGTCCCGCCACTGCCGCATCTCGGCGACGTCGATGGGACGCCGGTCGTAGGCGCTGTTCCAGCCCGCGAAGTTCTCGCCGAACTCGGCGGAGGTGTTCGAGCCGTACAACCGGTCGAAGATCTCCTGCCACTCCGTGACCTGCTCCTCGGCCCGGGTGTCGGCCGCCGCGGTCGCGGCGCGGAGGACGACGTAGGCCACGGTGCCGGGGTCCTGGTCGACGACCACGGCCTGGGCGACGTTGTCGTGCTGGGTCAGCACGCGCTCGATCTCGTTCGGGTTCATCGGGTCTCCTTCAGCGCGGGGGAGCGGAACCGGGCCGCTCCGGCGCTCGGATCGGGTTGGTTTCGGGGGCCGAAGCGGCTTCGCCGGTTCGGTTGGCGGCTGGGCGCCGCGCAGGCCTTCGCGACCTCTCCGCCCTAGGCCCGGAAGAGCGTGGCGCTCCAGCGGCCGACGGAGATCCCGCACAGCGCCACCACGTCGCCGGGCTTGACGACGCCGGTTTCGAGCTGGTGGCCGAACGAGATCAGCTGGTCCGCGGCGCCCATGTGCCCGTGGTCCGGTGCGATGGCGGCGTTGGTCCGCTCCGGCGGGACCCCGAGCGGTTCGGCGACCGCGGCGACGCTGGCCGCGCTGTCGTTGATGTAGATGACGTGGTCGATGTCTTCTCTGGTGATGCCGACCCGGTCGCAGGCCCGCCCGATCACGTCCGAGAGCCCGTCGTAGCGGTTCTGCAAGTACCTTTCGAGCGCCTGGTAGTCGTCGCCGAACTGCCTGCGCAGCGAGTCGTGCCCGCCGGGCGCGGTCCGGCTCGACCAGCCTTGCGGTGGCACCGGGTTCACGGCGCCGCCGTAGTCCACGCGCAGCATGTCGGCGTGCTCGGGCTCGGTGAAGTGCTCGGTGGTCAGCCACTTGTTGGCGGTGTGGTCGCGTTCCAGGACCACGGCCACGGCCGCGTCGCTGAGCACCGCCGCCACGGTGTTCATCCGGTTGCGGTGGAACTCGCTGACGCGGCTCACCGCGACGAACAGCGCCGTGCGGATCTCCGGCTGCATGGTCATCGCGGCGGCCACGTAGTAGAGACCGTGGACCCCGGCGCTGCATCCCTCGCTGAGCAGGAGGGTCTGCGTGCGTTCGATCTTGAGCTCGCGGGCGAGTGCGACGGCGCTGTCCCAGTAGGTGTACTCCGGCGTGTCGGAGCAGACCAGGACGAGCAGGTCGACCGCGTCCGCCCCGATCCCGCGGCTGTTCAGCGCCTGGTTCGCCGCGTCCCTGGCCAGGTGCGTCGCGTGGACGTCGTCGGCCGCGCGGTGGTAGGTCCGGAAACCCCAGTTGAGCACCCGCTCGGGGTTGTCGACGTACTGGCCTGCGGTTGCCGCGACGTCCTGGTCCTCGCCGAAGGCGTGGCCGAACGCGGAGATCCCGAAGTTGGCGAGTGGGCTCACGTTCAACGCTCCTGTCCGTTACCGGGCCGCCACGCGGGAGGCCAGTTCCTCGGCCGCGGCGGCCAGGTCGGACTCGAAGAGCACCATGAGGTTGTACTCCGCCCCCAGGCGTTCTTTGGCGTAGCGGTTCATCCGCAGCGCGAGGATCGAGTGACCGCCCAGGTCGATGAAGTTGTCCTGCGGGGTCACGTCCGAGTCGTCGAGCAGCTGGGCCGCCCACTCGACGGTCAGCTGTTCGATCGCGGCCTTGTCCTGGCTCATGTCGACGAGTCCTTCCTTTCCTTCCAGATCCGGGAGACTTCGGCCCGGTCGACCTTCCCGTTGACGGTGCGCGGGAGATCGGCGAGCAGGCTGTAGGCGGCCGGCCGCATGTAGGCGGGCAGCAGGTTCGAGAGGTGGGCCCGCAAGGCGCGGGTCGGCACCGGGGTTTCGGGGTCCTTCGCGGTGAACGCGCACACGAGCCGGTGGTCGTCCGCGTCGTACTCGTGCACCCACACGACGGCGTCCACGACCAGCTCGTGCGACCGGACCGCCGACTCGACGTCGCTGAGCTCGATGCGGTAGCCGCGGATCTTGACCTGGCGGTCCTCCCGCCCGTGGTAGCGCAGGGCGCCGTCCGCGCGCCTGCTGACGACGTCGCCGGAGCGGTAGTAGCGGCGCGGTTCGCCGTCCGGCCCGCGCATGGTGCGGAACCGCTCCGCGGTGAGCTCGGGCAGGTTGAGGTAGCCCTCGCCCACCTGCGGACCGGCCAGCCAGAGCACCCCGTGCTCGTCGGGCCCGGCGTCCCGGCCTTCCGGCGTGAGCACGCGGTGGGCGAAGCCCGGCAGCGGCGGTCCGATGACCGACTCGCCGCCCGCGATGTCACCGGGGGTCAGCACGTGGTGCGTGGCGTGCACGGTGGTCTCGGTGATCCCGTACATGTTGACCAGTGCGGGCCGGTCCAGCCCGTGGCGCTCGGCCCACGGGCGCAGCGCCTCGGGCGCCAGCCGCTCGCCGCCGAAGACGACGTAGCGCAGCGCGGGGAGTTCCGTCCCGGTCCGGTCGGCGGCGGCCGACAGGGCGGCGAACGCGGTGGGCGTCTGGTTCAGCACCGAGATGGCGTGGTGCCGGATCGCCGCCACGCATGTTTCGGGGGAGCGGGCGACTCCGTCGGCGAGCACGACCAGCCGTCCGCCGGTCGACAGCGCTCCCCAGATCTCCCAGACCGAGAAGTCGAACGCGACGGAGTGGAAGAGCAGCCACCGGTCGTCGGCGGAGAACGCGAACAGCCCGGCGGTGGCCGACAGCAGGCTCAGCACCGCGCTGTGCCGGACGGGAACTCCCTTCGGACGACCCGTGGTACCCGAGGTGTAGATGATGTACGCGGTGTCCTCGGGCCGCGCGATTTCGGGCCCCGGGCTCGCCGGCTCGGCCTCCCGCAGGCGCGTGATCTCCTCGGCCGCGATCGCGGGCACGCTCGCGTCGGTCGTGCCGATCAACGCGGCGGCACCGCTGTCCTGAAGGATGAACTCGTTGCGGACGTCGGCATTTCGCACGTCCAGCGGCACGTACGAACAACCCGCGCGCAGAACGGCGAGGATCGCCACGATCACCTCTGCCCCGGGCGACAACCGGATGGCGACCCGGTCACCCGCTCGCACGCCGCGTTCCCGCAGCAGCTCGGACACTGCCGCGGACCAGCTGTCCAGCTGCCGGTACGGCACTTCTTCGCCGTCGGCGACCAGGGCGATCCGGTCGCCGTGCAGCGACGCGCTTCGGGCGAACGCCGCCGCGAGCGAGCGAACGCCCGCGGCCGGCTCCGCGTCGCGCACTTCGGGTGGAGGACTTGTCGGCATGGTGCGGTTCCGCCTTCCAGTTCGGGCCGATCACGGCTGGAGCCGGGACCACTGCCACGCGGCGCCGTCCCGCTCGTAGCGGAGCCGCTGGTGCAGCCGGTCCGGACGGGAGTTCCAGAACTCGACCTCGGCGGGGTCGAGCAGGTAGCCGGCGAACCGCTCGGGGCGGGGGAGCGGGCCCGCGAGGCGGCGCGCCTCGGCGCGCAGCCGCGCCACGTCCCGCACCGGCTCGCTCTGCCGGGACGCCGAGGTCATGGCGTGCAGCGCGACCGGGCGCGCGTCCCACAGCGCGTCGCACTCGGCGTCGTCGAGCCGCCGCACCGGACCGGAGACGATCAGCTGTTGCGACGTTTCACGCCAGTAGAGGTTCCCGGACGCCCAGGCGTTCTCCGAGAGGTCGCGCGCCTTCCTGCTGCTCGTGTGGGTGGTGAAGAGCAGTCCGCGCGCGGACAGCTCGATGGCGGTGACGATGCGGTTGGACACCCGCCCGCGCCCGTCTGCGGTGGCGAGGGCGATCGAACGCGGTTCCCGCACGCCGTGGTCCGCCGCGCTTTCGAGCCACCGCCGGGCGAGGTCGAGCGGATCCGCGGGAGGCGAGTCGTACTCGGGGAACCCGGCCTCGACCGTCCCGGTCAGCGACTCGTAGCGGCTGCTCCGCTCGAAGTCCAGGTCGTCGGACGTCTGCAAGGAACTACCTCCGTGGGGTTCAGCGGCCCAGCGCGTGGCGGATCGCGGTGGCCGTGATGCGCGGGCCGTTGACGGTGAGCACCGATTCGGCGTGGAACTGCATGGCCGCGAAGTGCCGGCCGCGCAGGGCGTGCACCTCGTGGTCGTCGGGGTTCCGGCTGATCTCCACGAGCCCGGCGTCGTCGAGGTGCAGCTTGTCCTCGGCACTGCGGGCGACGTAGGTGTTGTAGAAGCCGACCGCTTCCCGGTCGCCGTAGAGGTCGATCTCGTGCTGCACGCCCTGGTTCGGCGTCTCCCGGCGGCCCAGCTCCAGACCGAGGCGGAGGCTGAGCACCTGGTGGCTCAGGCAGACGGCCACGAACGGCCGCCGCTCGGCGAGCAGGGTCTCCACCCGCGCGTGCAGGTGCGCGATGCGCGGGTCCTGGCGGTTGCGCGGATCGCCCGGCCCCGGCCCCAGGAAGACCAGGTCGTGGCCGTCGAACGCGTAGGACTCGTCGAAGCGCCGGACGTCGATGTCCAGCCCCAGCGCGGCGATCTGCTGGGCGATCATCGAGGTGAAGGTGTCCTCGGCGTCGACCACCAGCGCCCGCAGACCGGCCAGGTCGGGCCGGCGCTGACCGCGGGATCCGGTGTCGCGCAACCAGAACTCGGCGAGCCGCGAGTTTCGGGCTTCGAGCGCGGCGCGCACCTCGGAGTGGTCGCCGATGCGCCCGTCGGACTCCTGGCCGAACGCGGCCAACAGGCCGGCGGCCTTCGCCCGCGTCTCGCCGACCTCGGAGTACGGGTCGGAATGGCGCACCAGCGTCGCCCCGACGTCGATGCGCAGCCTGCCTTCCCGGCTGATGTCGGCGGTCCGGATCAGCAGCGAGGAGTCGAGGGTGCGCTGCCCGCGCGCGTCGCGCCCGATCAGCGCCGCGATCCCGCTGTAGTAGCCGCGCCCGCCCGGCTCGTGGTCGGCGATCACCCGCGTCGCGTTCTCCAGCGGGCTGCCCACCACGGTGGGCGCGAACATGGTCTCGCGCAGGATCTCCCGCACGTCCAGGTCGGTGCGGCCCTCGATGAAGTACTCGGTGTGCGCGACGCGGGACATCTCCTTGAGGTGCGGCCCGAGCACGCGGCCCCCGGCGGGGCAGATCCGCGACATCATCTTGAGCTCCTCGTCGACGACCATGTAGAGCTCGTCGGTTTCCTTGGTGTCGGCGAGGAACTCCGTGACGCCGCGCAGCGTCGGACCGCCCGGCGGGTAGGTGTAGGTGCCGCTGATGGGGTTCATCACCGCGGTCCCGGAGTCGAGCGTGACGTGCCGCTCCGGGGTCGCGCCGACGAGCGTGCGGGTGCCGGTGTGGATGACGAACGTCCAGTGCGCGTTGGCCTCCCGAGCCAGCAGGGCCCGGAAGACCGACAGCGCGGTCCGCGGCGAGTAGTCGCTGATCTCGGCCAGGAACGACCGCTTGATGACGAAGTTCGAGCCCGCACCGGACCCGATCTCGTCGGTGATGATCCCGCGGACGAGCTCGGCGTACTCGTCGTCCGACGTGTCGAAGTGCCCGCCGGTCAACGCGACCGGCTCCACCGGGATCCGGGCGCGCACGACGTCCAGCGGCACGCTCGACTGCTCGGTGATGCTCATCGCGACCAGCGGGGTTCCGTCGTCCGGTGCGGAGAACCCGCGTTCGGCGAGCTGCCGGTACGGAACCAGCAGCAGGAGGTCGTGGCCCGGATGCTCCGGGCGCAGCGGTGCGTCGGCGAGCGCGTCGAGCGTGGACACCTGTCCGAACAGGACGTCCACGGTGTCGGCCGCACCCGACCCGGGCCGGTGCAGGACGGCGAAGGCCGGCGGGTCCCCCTCGGACAGCAGTTCTTCGAGCGGGTCTTCCCGGCTCATGAGAAGACCTCCTCCTCGGGGAGGACCACCGCGCACCGGCGGGCCGCGTAGTCCAGGGCGAGCCGGTGATCGGCTTCCGAGAAGTCGCCGAGCGCCCCGGCTGGCAGGAAGGCCTGGACGTCGTGGGTGAACGCGTCCAGCGCGGTGGCGAGCACGCCGATGTGCGCGTAGACGCCGGTGAGCACGAGCTGGTCCCGGCCCGCGGCGCGCATCCGGTCGAGCAGGTCGGAGCGGAAGAAGGCGCTGTAGCGCAGCTTCACGAACTCCCAGTCGCCCGGCCGCGGGGCCAGGTCGGGGACGATCCGGCGGTCCTGCTCGCTCCGCCGCATGCCCGGACCCCAGAAGTCGACCAGCAGCCCCCGCTGCTCGGCGTCCATGTCGCCGGGCTGCGCGGTGTAGGCGACCGGGACCCCGCGCGCGTCGGCGTCGGCCCGCAGCCGGGCGATGCCGCGCACGAGCCCGTCGCGGAAGGCCGGGGCGAACGGTTCGACGAAGTACTGCTGCATGTCGTGGATCAGCAGGACGGCGCGCGCCGGGTCGGGCCGCCAGCTCGCGGTGTTGGCGGGCAGGCTCGCCCGGGACGGGAGCGGGTAGTGCGGGATGGTCGGCAGACTTGCCGTCATTTGCGGGCTCAACCTTTCGATGCCGGTAACGTGCGGTGTCCTCGGGCAGGCCGTGTTCGCACTCCGCGCGGGTTGTCGCACGAGTGCTCGGATCGTCTCCGGACTCTGGGAATTCCGGCGTTTACGGTCGTTTCCGGAACGCGCCGCGAACGGGTGCCCCATTTAGCCCGAAGACCGGCCGGGCTGTCCAATGGACGTCAAATGGAAGGTGTCCAAGCGGGTGCGTTCTCCGTTTGGACGGGAGTTCCCCGGGCGGATCGGTTACGACCGGTGGAACCGGCTGTTTACTCTTCTCGACCACCGGCGAACTCTTCCTTTCCGGAGACTTAATCCCCGGTGCCGGCTACTCGTGAATACGCCCGGCGCCGAGTTCCGCCAGCTCCGGGACGATTGCCGCGGGCGGCGGCATCGCGTCGATTTCCGCGCGGACTTCCGCCGCGGCGGTCCGCAGCCCGGCGTCGCGCACCACGTGCTCGACCAGCTGCCGGTCGACCCGCGCGAGCTCGGTCGAGACCGCCACGCCCCGGTCGTGCAGGGCCCGGGCGTTGTCGCCGCGGTCCACGCCGTCCGGCAGGACCAGGTGCGTGACACCGGCGGCCAGCGCGGACATGGCGGTTCCGCCGCCGCCGTGGTGGATCAGCGCCGTGCAGGTGGGCAGCAGCTCGGACAGCGGCAGCCAGCCGGAGCTGCGGACGTTCGCGGGCAGGTCGCCGAGGCCGTCCGGGTCGACCTCGCCGAGGGCCAGCACGAACTCGGCGTCGACGTCCCGGAAGGCGTCGAGCAGCACGCGGACCGAGTCCAGCCCGCCGGTCTTGACCGAAACCGTCCCCAGCGTTACCGCGACGCGCGGGCGGTCCTGGACCGGGGGCCGGCGCAGCCAGTCGGGCAGGACGCAACCGCCGTTGTACGGCACGTACCGCATCGAGCGGCCGTCCGGCGGGCCGTCGAGCATGCTCGGCGGCGCGACGTCCAGGTTCAGCAGCGCGGGCAGCTCGCCGGACGCGTGCTTGTCGAAGCTCGGCACCAGCCGGGCGTGCATCAGCTCCGCCAGCCCGCTGGTCCGCCCGAGCCCGACGCCGACGGACACCGCGGGCACGCCCACCGCCGAGGCGGCGACGAGCGCGGCGGCGTTCGTCGGCGGTGCGACGACCAGGTCCGGCGCCCACTCGTGCGCGAGCTCCGCGGTCTGGTCGACGACGGTGCTGGTGACCTCGGCGTAGAGGTCCGCGGACTCGTCCAGCCCGCGCACCTCCCCGCCCGGGCGCCGCAACGCCGCCAGGTCGGGCCTGCGCTGGGCGGCCTCGACGTAGAAGGAGAGCGAGTCGCGACCGGGTGCGAGGTCGACGACCGGCAGCCCCGCCTCGCTGACGGCCAGGCCGTCGCCGGTGGTCGCCACCAGGACCTCGTGGCCCGTGGTCCGGAACGCCCAGGCGAGCGGCACCACCGGGAAAGCCTGTCCCACGCCGGTAAAGGGCAGAAATAGAGCGCGCATTCATTCCTCGTCATGTGAATCCAGTCGGCCGGTGCGGTTCGGAAGATCTTGACCAAGGCCGAAATGTGATCGCCGGGTCAAGTGGACCGGTCTGATTGGCCCGTACTTCTACAGCGCGGTCGGAAAGGGTGTCGAGCACTACGACTGGACGGCTTCTCGTGCTGCGCCGATCGGAGTAGGGGATGCGTTGTCCAACCGGTGCCTGGCGATACTTGGACACGGTTGACGGGCTTGACCTTTTAACCGCCCGCGGGTCCGGCGTTTGAGGGCTCCCGATGACTGTTGCAACAGGGTGTGCGTGACTGTATCGTGATCACCGGAAAGGGGGTTACCTGCGAGGATTGCGCGGTTTCCGGGTCTTTCTGTCCAGAATCAACGGGGGAAACATCGACGATGGAGTTCGCATTAAACGCTGAAACGATTTCCATCCCGCTCGAACTGATCCGGGAGAACGGTTCGGTGCGGGCCGCGGGCGAGAACCCGGAACACGTCCGGCTGCTGGCGGAGATATTCGACTCGCTCCCGCCCGTCCTCGTGCACTCCTCGACGCTGCACCTGATCGACGGCCTGCACCGGGTGCGGGCGGCCCGGCTGCGCGGCCACGAGACGATCAAGGCGCAGTTGTTCGAAGGCAGCGAATCGGAGGCGTTCGTCCTCGCGGTGCGGGCGAACGTCTCGCACGGCCTCCCGCTTTCGCTCACCGACCGCAAATCCGCCTGCGTGCGGATCATTTCCATGCACCCGGACTGGTCGAACCGCCGCATCGCCAGGGTCGCCGGGATCAGCCCGAAGACCGTCGGCTCGCTGCGCGAGAACAAGGACGGTTCGGCGGCGAGCCGGGTGGGGCAGGACGGGAGGGTGCGACCGCTCAACGCCTCGGCCGGGCGGCAGCGCGCCGCCGAGCTGATTCTGGCCAACCCCGACCAGTCGCTGCGCCAGGTGGCGCGCGCCGCGGGCGTTTCCCCGGAAACGGTCCGGGACGTGCGGCGGCGGCTCTCGCGCAACGAGGGCCCGACGCCCTCGGGTGCGCGCCCGGAGGGCAGGCAGGATTCGTCCGGGGACGAGCAGAACCCGGAGAACTGGCGGCGGGCGGTGCGCACCCTCCAGTCGGATCCGGCGATGCGCTACACCGAGCACGGCAGGCTCCTGCTGCGGCTGCTCAGCCTGCACGTCATGGACTACGACGAATGGGCCTCGATCCTGCGCGCCGTGCCGGAGTACGCCCGGCCTGCCGTTTCCCAGGCGGCGCAGGGGTGCGTGTCCATCTGGACGTCCACGGTCCGCAGGCTGGAGGAGGAAGAGGAACCGACGAAGTCGGCCTGAGGTGCCGACCCCGCGCCGGTCGGCACCCGCCCGCCGTCAGCCCAGCGCCGCGAAGACGAACCGGTTGTGGTGGGCCATGGCCTTCGAGATCGGATCCAGCTTCCGCCCGTACTGCTCGGCCACCCGCTCGGGGTGCTCCTCGGACACCTGCCAGCCGTGGGCGGCGAAGGTGATGTCCGGGTCGCGCCGGTCGTCCTCGTCGTGCATCAGCTCGTGCAGGTCGACGTCGAAGAACAGCGACACCCGGCGGAACTCGGATTCCAGCGTCAGCTGGGGAATTCCGCGGAGGTGTTCGAGCGCGATCCGGCTCCCCGGCGCGGACAGCTCGTGGACGTTGTCGATCAGCTGCTCCTCGGCCTCGCGGGACAGATAGCCCAGCAGGCCCTCCGCGAGCCAGACCGTCGGCAGCGCGGGATCGAACCCCGCCTCGACCAGCGGAACCGGCCAGTCCGCGCGCAGGTCGGCCGCCACCGGGTGCCGGGTGCAGCGCGGATGCGCCCCGTGCTGCGCGAGGACCTGGTCCTTGAAGGCGAGGACCCGCGGCTGGTCGATCTCGAAGAGCCGGAACCCCGATGGCCAGTCCAGGCGGTGCGCCCGGACGTCCAGCCCCGCCGCCAGGATCACCGCCTGCGTCACGCCGTCCTCGCCCGCCTGCTGGAGGAACCGGTCGAAGCGGCGCGTGCGCACGCCCAGCTGGCTGGCCTGGTGGTCCCACACCGCCAGCGACTCCGCGCCGCCGCGCGCGGCCTCGGCGAGCGTCGTGGGCATCGCGACGTGCGCGGGCGCGGTGCCGGCGAAGTGGACCGCCAGGGGGTCGTCGATCAGAGCGTCCGGGCGACCGGACTCGATGGCCCGGGCGGCAGCGACGACCAGAGCGGTGATGCCCACTCCCGTGACTATGTCCCAGCCGGTGTTCTGCTGTCCGGCAGAAGTGGCCATGTGGAGCTTCCCTTCGTGGTGGTACGTGGTCGGTTTCGGGGCGGGGACCCGTCGGGCGCGCCGGACGGTTCGGGCCGGGTCACTGCCCCATGCCCAGGCCGCCCGTCACCGGAACCACGGCGCCGGTGACGAACCCGGCCTCCGGTGCGGTGAGGAAGCCGACCGCGGCGGCGACCTCCTCCGGCGTGCCGACGCGTCCGAGAGCGGTCCGGCCGACGAGTTCGTCCCGCCGTCGCGGGTCCAGCTCGGTGATCATGTCGGTGTCGATCAGGCCGGGCAGCACGACGTTCGAGGTGATGCCCCGCGCGCCGAGCTCCCAGGCCAGGGAACGGGCCAGCCCCACCAGCCCCGCCTTGCTGGCGGCGTAGTTCGTCTGGCCGGGCGAGCCGGAGAAGCCCATGATCGAGGACAGGAAGACCAGGCGTCCCCAGCGCTTCCGGAGCATTCCGCTCGTGGCCCGCCGCGCCACCCGTGCGGCGCCGACGAGGTTCGCGTCCAGCACGGCGTGCAGGTCCGCGTCCGACATGCCCAGCAGCAGCGAGTCGCGGGTGATTCCCGCGTTGCTGACGACGATCTCCGGCGGGCCGTGCTCGGCCTCCGCCGCCCGGAAGGCCGCGTCGACGGCGTCGGGATCGGTGACGTCGCACCGCACCGCGAGGAATCCGGACGGAGCGGGGCCGGTCCGGTAGGTCACCGCGACCCGGTGCCCGGCCCCGGCGAGCGAGCGCGCCACGGCGAGGCCGATTCCCCGGTTTCCGCCGGTGACCAGAGCCGAGCGCGTCATCGCGAGACCTCCTTGGGCGCGCGGCGCAGCTCGACGTCGATCCCGGCGATCCGCGCGTCGTCCTGCTCGGCGACGACCGCGATCCGCTGTGGAATGTCCGTTGTGGACGGTGTGGCGGTCAGCGCCACGGGTGCGTCCAGCTCGGCGAACCGGGCGAACCGCGCGCTCAGGCCGGTGATCAGGTGGGCGGTGGGATCTTCCTTGGTGAGCAAGGAGATCTGGCGCGCCGCCTCGGCCAGCACCATGCCGGGGTGGTGGTCGTAGGCGTGGTCGTAGAGGCTCCTGTTGCCGAAGCTCGGCGCCAGCCGCGCGGTGTACCGCCCCTCGCGCCTGCCTGCGTCGGCGATGACGACGTTGTCCGGATTGCGCCGTGCGACCAGGTGCGGTTCGGCCACGGTGTCCGGGCGGGCGAGCGGCATCTGCTTGCTGGTGGGCGGATGCTGGCCGCGCTGGGCGTGGCGCAGCCCGCGGTAGGTCTCGGCGTCGACGCAGTCGACCGCGAAGCGCCCGGCGCCGGTGTGGCGGCCGTCGATGCTCAGGTCGAAGTCGAACTCCAGCCCGCGGAGCTTGCCCGCCCGCGTCCGCTGCTGCGCGACCGAGGTGTCCAGGTGCAGCACTCCCGGGTCGGCGCCGACGAGCAGCGACGCCGTGTCGCTGATGGCGATGTCGGCTTCGCGCACGAGGAAAACCGTGTCGAGCGGAACGCCGAGGTGCGCGTGCGCGCCGTGCGTTCCGGCCTGCCGGCAGCATTCGAGCAGGAGCAGCGGGTCGAACGCGCTCGCCGATGCCGTGAAGTCGCTGAAGTGCGCGTGGAACAGCGGGAGCTGGGCTGCGGTGGTGTACCGGCCCGCGCCGGTGGTCCGGCTGTCGGTGAGGAATACCTCGGCGATTGCCGAGCGGTGCACCAGTCGGCGTTCGACCGTGCGGTCCACTCGCAGTTCTCGGTCCTGTTCGGTGATGATGTCTGGGGACATTGTGCTGGCCATCTCCGGTTCTGGTCGCGATGTGGCAAACGCGGGATTCACCCTCCCATCGGGAGTGCAAAATCTCCTGGCGCGGTCCTCAAAGCGATGTCAAAGCGGCATCGGGGTTGTTCCGGGAATTTCCCGCGCGGAATGCGCACGCGGTATGGTGCGGTGATGGCGGTGGATCTTTCCGGAATTCCGGCATCGGGGCGGTCGCCTTCCGCGACGGCCCCGGCGGTGGTGGCCGGAAAACCTCAGAGCGCGGGCGCGGGCCGCGTGGGCACGTCGCGCCCGGACAGGATCTGCAGTTGCAGCCGCTGGATCTCCAGCGACGGGTCGAGCCCGAGTTCCTCGCGCAGCAGCTTGCGCAGCGCTGCCAGGGCGCGCAGGGCGTCGCTGCGGCGCCCGCACCGGTGCAGCGCCTCGATGTAGCGGGCGTGGAACCACTCGTTCAACGGGTTGGCCGCGACCAGGCCCTTCAGCTCCGGCAGCAGCCTGCGGTGCTGGCCGAGCTGGAGATCCGCCTCGATCCGCAGCTCCAGCGCGTGGTTGCGGGCTTCTTCGAGGTGCACGGCGTGCTTGCGCAGCAGCGGGCCGCACTGGACACCGGACAGCGCGCGCCCGCGCCACAACGCCAGCCCGTCCGCGAGCGCGGACGCGGCCTTGGCGGGCTCGCCGTTCTCCAGCAGCTTCTCGCCGGTCTTGACCAGCCGCGTGAAGCGGGTGGCGTCGATGTCGTCCTCCGGCCACTGCAGCTGGTACCCGCGCTGCCCGGTCACCACCGGGGAACTGCCGTCCGCGGCCGGGCAGTCGCGGAACAGCTGCCTCAGGTGGTAGATGTGCGTGCGGATCGTCGCGGTCGCGGTCTCCGGCGGGGATTCTTCCCACAATTCGTCGATCAGGTCATTTATTCCCAATGGCTGGTTCGCATGCAACAGGAGTACCGCGAATATTGTCCGCACTTTCGGTCCGGAACGTGGTTGAACGGATGGTGGAAGCAAAAGCTCGCCAAGCACTCCGAACCTGCACATGTTCAACCCCCATAGTCGTTGCAAGACCGGGCCGGAAGGCGCGCAGGATGCGCCGACCGGCCCAGGGCAGCGGATTTTCATGCGGTAGGTGAAACTACCGGCGTCCACCAGTGTTCGTCAACTGTTCCCCGAAGGGATCTGGGCCTTTGAGCTGGTGGAAACGTCTATTAAGGACGGTCTCGTGCGTATAACTGGTCGGTAACTTCGAGTTCGGTGTGGACTTGGCGTTTGACCGGGTGCGGGTGTTGAAAATGGAAAATGCCAGGTTGGACCGCGTGGTCGGGTGTGCGTGGCGGAATCCGTCGACCGCGACCCGGGCGCGGGTGCGCGCACGGCCGCATCGGAGCCGGTGTGTGCAAACCCACGCGGGCGAATTCGGCTGGATCAGTTCAGAATCGCCTGCTGCGGCAAGAAAACCGGCGGCGCGCATCAGGAAAACGTTGGAGGCGCCGCCGAAACGCGCCGGGACGGCGAATGCCCGCCCCGGCGCGTTTTCGGAGCAGTCGGATGCGTCGCTACGGACGCGCGGGCCATGCTCCGAGTTGGCGCATCAGCCCCAGGTCGTCGCGCACCGCCCAGTGCTCGGCGACCTGGCCGTCGGCCACCCGGTACAGGTGCAGGTGCTGCACCTCGACCCGCTTGCCGGTGGCCGGCACGCCCATGAAGTCCTGCACCTGCCTGCCGGTGAAGATCACCCGCAGCATCGCTTTGTCCCCTTTTGCGAAGGAATCCACGATCGACCAGGTGGCGTCCTCCCAGACACCGCGCATCCACCGCGCGGTAGCCGCATAACCCTCCGGCCCGCCCGGGTGGTCCGGGGACGCCTCGTGGTCCACGAAGTCCGGCGCCACCAGCCGCCGCGCGACTTCTTCGTCCCCGTCGTTGAAAATGCGGCCCATCTGGATCGCGATGTCCAGCACCTCGTCGTCGGTCATGAACTTCTCCTTTCCGCCGAATCCGATCTTTTCCGTCAGTGCCTGCGCAGCACGAAGCCGTCCGACGTTTCCTGGCCGCCCGACCAGAACAGCACCTGCAGGCTGCTGCTGAGGATGTAGTCGCCGTGCGGGGTGACCGCGATCGTCGTCGGGCTCGCGTCCGGCCACCGCTCGTCGCGCACCGCGGTCGCCGACTTCCAGCCGTCCTCGCTGCGCAGCAGGAAAGCGCCGTCGTAGCCTGCCGACCGGATGGTGTTGGTGGCCACCACGAGATCGCCGTCCGGGCGCAGGGCGATCCCGTCCGCGCCGATCACCGGGGTGTCCAGGTCGACCTTGGTGGCGCGCGGCGTGCCGTCGAGCGGAACGCGGAGCAGTTCGCCGGTGTCGTAGCGAACGGTGAGCAGGTAGCCGTCGGGGTGGTAGGCGATGCCGTTGAGCCCCACCTCCGGCAGCCCGTCGGTGGTCGGCGCGTCGAACGCGTCGTCCTCCAGGAAGACCGACGCGTTGCCCGCCGGGTCGACGCGGAACAGGGTGGGCGCGAACGAGTCGGTGACGTAGGCGTTGCCGTCGGCGTCCAGCGCGAGGTCGTTGGCGAGGTGCAGGCCGGAATGCCAGCCGAGGTCGACCAGCTGGACGAGCTTGCCGGAGTCCAGCTCGAAGATGCCCAGGCCGGCGTGCCTGCCTGCCGTCTCGGGGGTCGAGCCGGCGCTGAGCAGCCCGCCGGGACCCGCGTAGACGTCGTCGTAGGTGACCAGCAGCCGGTTGCGCTCCACGTCGGCGCGGATTCCGCCGGTGGCGATCAGGTTCTCGTGCTTGACGAGGGTGCTGGTGGCCCCGTCCGGGGTCACCACCGACACCGTCCCGTACCGCAGCGAGCCGACGAGGAACGCCGACCGGGACGGGTCCCAGGCGACGCCCTCGGGGTGCAGGGCCCGGTCGGTACCGCGGATGACGTCGGGGAATTCCTTGTTGTCCAACCCCATGGTTGCTCCCTGTTTCGCCGTGCTTATCGGTCTTGCCCGCCGAGCCAGCCGCGCAGCTCGGCGATGGCGGATTCGGTGTCGGAGAAGTGGATCGCCGCCCAGCCGGCCTCGACTGCCGCGGCGCAGTTCTCCGGGAGGTCGTCGACGAGCAGGCAGCGCCCGGGCTCGACGCCCGCGCGCTCGGCGGCGAGGTCGAACATGGCCCGCTCGGGTTTGCGGTGGCCGACCTGGAAGGACAGCACGACCTCGTCGAACAGGTCCTCCGGCGGGACCATCCGGCGCCAGTGCTCGTCCCAGCCCGGCGGCATGTTGGACAGCATCCCGACCAGGACCCCGGTTTCCCGGATCCGCCGCAGTTCCGCCGCCCACGGCTCGTTGCTCTCGCGGTCGCGGAACCACTCGGCGGTGAAGCCGGACAGGTCGACCGGCCGGCCCGTCGCGTCCAGCAGCGCGGTCTCGACCAGCCGGCACCACTCCCGCTCGGTGACCAGCGGGGTGTCGAGCGGAGCCATGGTGTCGGTGCCGAACTGCCTCCCGACCTCGCGCATCGCGGCCAGCATCTCGCCGGGACCGACGCCGATCCGGCGGCAGAACTGTTCGAGAGTGGTGCGGATGGGCGGGGTGAGCACGCCGCCGAAGTCGGTCCAGACCGCAGGCGCGCTCATCGGGCATCCCGTTCCCGGCCGAGCATCCGGTGCGCGGTCCGGCGGGCCAGCGCCATGATCGTCCACATCGGATTGACGCCGATGGCGGTCGGGAACGCGCTGGCGTCCCCGATCCACACCCCGGGGGTGCCGTGGACCTCGCCGTCGGGCCCGGCGACGCTCGTCGCCGGATCGAGCCCCAGCCGGGCCGTGCTCATCACGTGCGCGGTGAACCCGACCAGGCCCAGGTGCCCGATGCGGCACTTCCGGATCTCGGCCAGGTACTCCTCGATGTCCTCGCCGCGCCGCCACGGCGGGGTGGACTGCCCGCCCACGAAGATCCGCTCGGCGCCCGCGGCATGGTGCATCCGGATCGAGGCCTCGATGGCGTCGCGGAGGTTCCTGCGGTCCAGCTCGTCGTCGAAGGGGTAGCGCTGGACGCTTTCGCCGTCCGGGCCCAGCGTCACGCTGCCGGAACCGCGCGCCTGCACGAGGCAGGCGAAGTCGGCCCGGTGGCGCGACTTCAGCACCAGCTCCTTGACCTCGCGGCCGGAGCTCCACGGGATGGTGGTGGTCAGCAGCCCCATGTAGTGGTGCGAGCCCTCGATCAGGAAGCCGTGCCCCTGCTCGCGCCGGGAGAACTCGTCGACGATCCCCGACTGCGCCGGGCCCCACCACGGATCCATCGGCTCCGGGTAGATCCCGCTGATCACGCAGACGGGGTGGGCCTGGAGGTGCTGGCCGACGGCGGCACCGCCGATGCCGGAGTTCAGCAGCACGCGCGGGGTTTCCAGCGCACCGGCGGCGAGGACGACCTGCTCGGCGTGCACCTCGATGATCCGCCGGCGGCCGGTGTCCGGATCGGTGTGCACCGCGCGTACGCCCGACGCGCGCCCGCCGGACAGCAGCACCTTTTCCGCCCTGGTGTTGGGGAAGATGGTGGCTCCGGCGTCGGACGCGTCTTGGAGGTAGGTCTTGAGCGTGCCGCGCTTGGCACCGCTGCGGTCGCCGAAGCCGCTGTAGCCGATGGTGGCGAGGTCCTGCGTGCGCGCGTCCACGTTGAGCATCGCGCGGCGGTGGCTGTAGCCGAGCGCCTCCGCGCCCGCGAACATCCGCTGGTGCGGGGAGTTCAGCACGGCGGCGTCGCTGTTGATGCCGATGCGCCCGGCCACCGCGTCCAGGTGCTCGTCGAACTCCGGGCCGTCCAGCCCGGTCAGCCCGAACTCCTCGGCCCACCGGGCGCGCACCGGCGCAGGCGGCCGCACGCAGTTGGACCAGTTCACGGTCGACCCGCCGCCGACCGAACCACCCGCCGCCAGCACGAGATTCCCGTCAGCGGTGGGAAAAGGTCCGCCGTGCAGGAACAGGTTGCGGTAGGACCACAGCTCGTCGTGGGTGAAGTCGTCCTCCGCGAAGTAGCCGCCGCCTTCGAGGACGACCACCTTCCTCCCGGCCGAGGCCAGCTCGCCCGCGACCACGCCACCGCCGGAACCCGAGCCGACGACCACGACGTCAGCGGTGCTTCGCTCGGGAGGTTCGGCGACGTTGAGCGTCTTGCGCGCGGCGGCGGGCTCGCTGGTGGGGCCGGGGTAACCGATGGCGGGCCAGAACGGGTTCCGGCCTTCGGCGTCGGTCCTGCCGTAGGCGAGCAGCATGCTGTTGGAGCGGAGCGCGTTGATCGTCGCGGCCTCCCGGTCCCCGCTCCGGGCCACCGAGCCAAGCACGGCCTCCCGCTCCTCCAGCGGTTTCGAGCCAAGATCCGCGAGCCGGTCGAGCAGCGCGACGACGTCTTCGACCAGCTCGGCGGGGGCGGTGGCCAGGACCTGCTCGACGGCCGCGTCCGCTCCCGCCTGCGAACCGCTGCGCGCGAAGAATCCGTGCGGGTCGTCGTCGACCCCGGTGACGGCGGGGACGAAGGTGTCCACCACCGCGGTCAGGACGGCGCGCCGTGCCGGTGTGAGAACTGTTCTTTCGGCATTGTCGGCCAACGTAATCCTCCGTACTGGCGAAAAAGGGCGCTCGTCGAGCACTGCTGAATGCTGGTTTTGATCGTAGGGATTCGTCGTCGGCGGCAGTTGGAAGTCGCGTACCGGAACTGATCAAAGAACGTTGGAAGCGCGCTAAAAAGCGCGTTCAAGGGGGAATTCCCGCGGACAACGCGAAAAACCGCCCGGTTCGGCGTGGAACCGGGCGGTTGAGGTGAATTCGGTCAGACCGCGCCGAGCGCGGCGGAGACGGCGTCGCGCACCTCGGCCTCGCCGGGCGTCGGGATGCCCTGCTCGTCGGCGAGCTCGCGCAGCGAGGTCATCGACACGTCCTGCAGCGCGCAGGCGGTGAACTGCTGGAACGCGGTCATGTCGGGGTCGATGTTGAGCGCGAAGCCGTGGCTGGTGATGCCGCCCCGGATCCGCATCCCGATCGAGGCGATCTTGCGCTCGTCCGGGGTCCACACGCCGACGAGGCTGGTGGCGCCGGACGGGGTGTCCCGGCGCAGCGCGCGGAAACCCAGCGAGTCCAGCGCGGTGATGAGCCCGTTCTCCAGCCAGCGCACGATGTCGACCGGCCCGCGGGCGCGGGTGTTGAGCACCAGGTAGCCGACCAGCTGGCCGGGGCCGTGGTAGGTCGCGAACCCGCCGCGGTCGACCTCGACGGTCGGCGTGGAGGAGGTCACCGCGGGCAGGTCGCCGGGGTCGGTGTGCCGTCCGTAGGTGATCACCGGTGGGTGGGAGAGCAGGAAAAGCCGGTCCCCGGCGGTGCCGTCGCGTCGCTGCTGAACCCATTCCTGCATGGCCTTGACGGCGTAGTCGTAGGGAATTTCCCCGAGATCCACGCGGGACAGGACCGGGGCCGCGGCCTCCGGACCGGCGATGTCGCGCCGTTCCGCGGAATCGGTGTTCTGCTGCATTCCCGAAGGTTAGCGCACCTGCCGCACCGGGCAGGCGGATCGAACGGTGCTGGAAAGCGGATAAAACCGCCTTGCCTTCCATTTCCCGCTGCCCGACTCTCGGTGCGAACCGGTCGCCCGCGCGCGTGCGCGGCCCGAGGAAGGAGTTCGCCGGTGTCTGAAGCCAACACCGAAGCCGGACGGCCCCCAGTCGCCCTGATCACCGGGGCCACCGCGGGGATCGGCCGGGTGGTCGCAAGAGAACTGGCCGCTCGCGGCATGACCACCCTGCTCGGATACCGGAACCGGGAGCGCGGGGAGCGGGTAGCCGCCGAACTCGGCGCGGACGGCAGGGTGATCCCGGTGCACCTGGATGTGACTCGGGAGTCGACGATCGCGGCTGCGGCGGAGTGGATCGAGGCGGAGTTCGGCGTCCTGGACGTGCTCGTGAACAACGCGGGCGTCAACGTCGGGTCGAACGTGCCGAGCGAGGTCACCGCCGAGGACATGCGCCAGGTCTACGAGACCAACGTGGTGGGCGTGGTGGCGACGACGCACGCGATGCTTCCGCTGCTGTCCCGCGCGGAAGCGGCGAGGGTGGTCAACGTGTCCAGCCAGCTCGGTTCGCTCGCGCTCGCCAGCGCGCCGGACAACCCGTGGCACTCGCTGCTCGCGTACCACTCGTCGAAGTCCGCGCTGAACATGCTGACCGTGCACTACGCCCGTGAGTTCGCGGACACCCCGATGAAGATCAATTCGGTCTGCCCGGGGCGCTGCGCCACGGCCATCAACGACTTCACCGGAACCCGGACCCCTGAACAGGGCGCGGAGGTCGTCCTCCGCTTCGCGACCCTCGGTCCGGACGGGCCGACCGGCGGATTCTTCAACGACGAAGGCAGAATCGGCTGGTGAATCCAGGAACGCGAGCAGGCCACCACGATCCGCGTGGTGGCCTGCTCGCGCACGGATCAGCTTGAGCGGGCGGTGATGAAGTGGGTCCGCGAGCACAGCGCCTGCGAGATCGGGTCGAACTTACGGCGGTAACGACCGGCCATCTCGGCGGAAGTCCTGGTGCTGACCTCCCAGCCCCAGGCGGCGATCCGGTCCTCCGGGCGGGGGCGTTCGGACTCCCCGAGCAGCAGTTCCGGGAGTTCGACGTGGAAGTACGCCGGAACACGGGCGAATTCGGGGTCGCGGGCCAGCGACGGGATGTCCCGCAGGTGCTCGCACACCAGCCGGCTGCCCGGCGCGGACAGCTCGCGGATCACGTCGAGGAGCTGCTTCTCCGCGTCCTCGGTCAGGTACATCAGCAGGCCCTCCACGACCCAGACGGTGGGTTTGGCCGGGTCGAAACCGCTCCGCACGAGTTCGCCGGACCAGCTGGTGCGGAGGTCGGTGGCCACCGCGCGCCAGTCGCAGCGCGGTGCCGCGCCGTTGCCGCGCAGGACTTCCTCCTTGAACGCCAGCACCTTCGGCTGGTCGATCTCGAAGAAGCCGAAGCCTGCGGGCAGGTCCAGCCGGAAGGCCCGGGTGTCCAGCCCCGAGGCGACGACGACGGCCTGCTCCGCGCCTTCCGCGCGGGCCCGGAGGAAGCAGTCGTCGAAGAACCGGGTGCGGACTCCGAGGTGGTTGGACATGTGGGTCCAGATCGCCAGGCTCTCCGCGCCGTCGCGCTCGGCGGTGCCGAGATCGGTCGGCATCGGCACGGGCGCGTCGGCGGCTTCGAGGAAGTGCGCCGCGAGCGGATCGTCGATCAGCGCGTCCGCCCGGTTGCTGTCGATCGCCCGCCCGGCGGCGACGATGAGGGCGGTCAGGCCGACCCCGGACACGATGTCCCACGCCTCCAGCTGTTCTGCGGCCATTGTTTGGGGTCCCTTCGGAGTTTTGCTTGGGAGTGCGGGAAATCCCGTGGGCCGCGACCACCGGGCGGGGCGGTCGCGGCCGGGGTGTCAGAAGAAGCCGAGCGCGTCGGGGGAGTAGCTGACGAGCAGGTTCTTGGTCTGCTGGTAGTCGTTGAGCGCCATCTTGTGGTTCTCCCGGCCCATCCCGGACTGGCCGTAGCCGCCGATCGCGGAGTGCGCCGTGTACTGGTGGTAGCAGTTGGTGAAGACCGTCCCCGCCTGGATCGCCCGCCCCGCGCGGTACGCGGTGCCGGCGTCCCGGGTCCACACACCCGCGCCCAGGGCGTACTCGGTGCTGTTCGCCAGCCGGATCGCGTCGTCGAAGTCGCTGAACGACGTGGCGCACACGATCGGGCCGAACAGCTCCTGCTGGAAGATCGACATCGAGTGGTCGCCCTCGAACAGCGTCGGGGTGACGTAGAAACCCCCGGAGAGCTCGCCGCCGAGGTCGGCCGCCCCGCCGCCCGCCAGGGTCTTCGCGCCCTCCTTCTTGCCCTGCTCGATGTAGGACAGCACCTTCCGGTACTGCTCCTCGCTCACCAGCGCGCCGACCATGGTCTCGTCGTCTAGCGGGTGCCCCAGCTTGACCGACTCCGTGCGCTGCTTCGCGTCGCCGAGGAACTGGTCGTAGATGCTCGACTGGATCAGCGCCCGGGACGGGCACTGGCACGCCTCGCCCTCGACGAGCGTGAACATCGTGAAGCCTTCCAACGCCTTGTCGTAGAAGGCGTCCTTCTCGGCGGCGACGTCGGCGAAGAAGATGTTCGGGTTCTTGCCGCCCAGTTCCAGCGTCGTGGGCACGATGTTCGCGCTGGTGTAGCTCAGGATGTCCCGGCCGGTCTCGGTGCCGCCGGTGAACGAGACCTTGCGGATCCGCTTGCTCGAAGCCAGCGGTTTGCCCGCCTCCGGGCCGAATCCGTTGACCACGTTGAGCACGCCGGGCGGCAGCAGGTCGGCGACCAGGTCGAGCCACACGTGGATCGACGCGGGCGTCTGCTCGGCGGGCTTGAGCACCACCGCGTTGCCCGCGGCCAGCGCGGGAGCGAGCTTCCACGAGGTCAGGAACAGCGGCACGTTCCACGGCACGATCTGGGCGACCACGCCGAGCGGTTCGTTGAAGTGGTACGCGGCGGTGTTGTCGTCGAGCTGGGAGATGGTGCCTTCCTGGGTGCGGATCGCCGCCGCGAAGTACCGGAACTGGTCGATGGCCAGCGGGATGTCGGCGATGACCGGTTCCCGGATGGGCTTGCCGTTGTCCCAGGTCTCGGCCACCGCGAGCCGGGTCAGCTCGGCCTCCATCCGGTCGGCGATCCCGTTGAGGATCGCGGCGCGCTCGGCGGGAGACGTGCGGCCCCAGGCCGGTGCCGCGGCCTCGGCGGCGTCGAGCGCGCGTTCCACGTCCTCGTGGGTGCCCCTGGCGATCTCGGTGAACCGTTCGCCGGTGACCGGGGTGATGTTGTCGAAGTACTCCCCTTTGACCGGCTTCACGTATTCGCCGCCGATGAAGTGGTCGTAGCGCTGGGCGAAGGAAACCGCGCTGCCGGGCTGCCCTGGACTGGCATACCGCGTCATGTCTTCTCCATCAAGTTCGTTTGTCCGACCGGATTTCGATCCTACTGAGGAGCGAAGAATGCACGTCGATCTTCCATAAAAGTCCCGTGGATGCCGGTTGAGCAGCGCGTTCGGGATGCCTAACGTGAATGTCGCGATCTGCACCTCGCAATGTTCCCGGCCCGGTTCGCGGGCTGGTCGTGATGAACGTGCGAGTTGGGTTTCGATTCTTTGGAAGGCGCTGATGGCTGCAACCGGAAATTCCCCGTTGGATGGTCACGCCGATTCGGTGATCAGGACGATTCTCGTCGAGGAGTTCGAACTGGATCTCGGCCCGGAGGAGCTGGACGCGGACGCCGACTTCGTGTCCGAGTACGAGGCGGACTCGCTGGCGATCATCCAGGTGCTCGCCCGGATCGAGCGCGAACTGGGGTGCTCGCTGTCGAAGGAGCAGCTCGGGGAGGTGGTGACGCTGCGCGGCGTCACCGAGCTGTTCGCCCGCGCCAGGAGCGGAGCCGCGGGCCATGACTGACCGCCGTCGGGTGGTGGTGACCGGGCTGGGCGCGGTCAGCAGCCTGGGCGTCGGGGTCGACGCGGTGACCGCGGCGATCCGGGCGGGCGAGTCCGGCACCGGCCCGATCACCGGGTTCGACACCACCGGGTTCCCCCAGGTGAACGCGGGCGAGGTGGCCGGCTTCGAACCGGAGCGGATCCTGCACCGCCTGGACCACCGGAAGTGGGGCCGCAGCAGCCTTTTCGCGGCCAGCGCCGCACGGCTCGCGGTCGGCGACAGCGCGATCGACCCGGACCAGCTCTCCGCGCTGACCGCGGGCGCCATCATGGGCACCACGAGCGGCGAGTCGAAGATCATCGACCATCTCACCGAGCAGTGGGTGCGCAACGGGATCTCGGAGATCGACGCGCGGCTCGCCGCGCGGGCCCCGGCGGGCCAGATCGCCACCGCGGTCAGCGCGGAGCTGCGGCTCACCGGCAGCACGCAGACCCTCGCGACCGCGTGCGCGGCCAGCAACTACGCGCTCGGCTACGCGGCCGATCTGGTGCGCTCCGGCGACGCGGACCTGATGATCTGCGGCGGCGCCGACTCGGTGAACCGGTACAACCACGCCGGTTTCCACCAGCTCGGCGCGCTCGCCGAGGACGTCTGCCGCCCGTTCGACGCCGACCGCTCGGGCATCCTCACCGCAGAAGGCGGGGTCGCGCTGCTCCTGGAACCGCTGGAGCAGGCGGTCGCCAGAGGTGCCCGGATCTACGCCGAAGTGCTCGGGTACGGGCTGAACTGCGATGCCCACCACATGGTCCAGCCGGACCCGGAGAGCATCGCCGAGTGCATCCGGCGGGCGCACCGCAACGCGGGCGTCGAGCCGGAGCAGATCGACTACATCTGCGCGCACGGAACGGGCACGCCGACCAACGACATCACCGAGGTGAACGCGGTGCGCGCGGTGTTCGGGGACCGGCTCCCGCCGATGAGCTCGATCAAGTCGATGCTCGGGCACACGATGGGCGCCGCCTCCGGGTTCGGGGCGCTGGTGGCGTGCAAGGCGATCGAACAGGGCTTCCTGCCCCCGACCGCCAACCACCGGAAGGTGGATCCGGCGTTCGGGGACGGCATGGACTGCGTGCCGAACCGGGCTCGCCCCGCGGAGTTGCGGTTCGTCCAGAACCACGGTTTCGCGTTCGGCGGCAACAACGCGATCACGGTTTTCGGGAGGGTGGCGTGATGGTCCGCGGACTCGCGGTCACGGGATGCGGGGTGCTGTCCCCGGCAGGCGCGGGATTGGAGGTGCTGGCGGACGCCCTCGACGGCCGGGCCGCGGCCAGCGCGGACACGACGTCGGTGGCGACCGAGGAACCGCTGCCCGAGCCGGTGTGGGCGGTCCCGGACTTCCGGATCGCTGACCAGCTCGGCAGGAAGGGCACCCGCAACCTCGACCGCACCACCGGTCTGGGGCTCGTGGCGTGCCGGACGGCGATCGAGCCCTACGGCGGCGATCAGCGCGACGTGGGCGTGGTCGTCACGACCGGACTCGGAAGTGTCCGCAGCATCAGCGAGTTCGCGCGGGACACCTGGATCTGGGACAAACCGCACCTGGTGGATCCGCGGGCGTTCCCGAACACCGTGATGAACAGCTGCGCGGGCCAGATCGCGATCCGCTACGGCATGCGCGGGGTCAACGCCACGGTCGCGGGCGGCCACGTCGGCGGTCTGCACGCGATCCGGTACGCGCGCAACGCGGTTGACCAGGGGCAGGCCGAACGCCTCGTCGTCGGCGGTGTCGAGGAGCTGTGCGCGCAAACCGCCTGGGCGTGGCGGAAGTCCGGCGTGCTGGATCCCGGCATGCCAGTGGGTGAGGCTTGCGCGTTCTTCGCCTTGGAGTCGCGGAGGACCGCTGAATCGGCTTCCCGGCCGGTGCTGGCGGAATTGCTGGCCTGCGAAGTCCGGTTCGTCCCGCCTCCGTTGGCACCGGGGAGGATCCGCGACGGACTCGCGGACTGCATCGAGCGGGCGTTGGCCCGCAGCGGTGTCGGCGCCGACGAGGTCGAGCTCGTGGCCACCGGCGCGGATGGGTTGCGAGGGCTGGGCGTTCTGGAGGAACGTGTTGTCGCGCAGGCGTTTCCGGTCCCGCGGGTCCGGGTGCGCTCCGTCGTGGGGGAGGTGTTCAGCGCGACGGCTTCGCTTCAGCTGGCGGCGGTGCTCGCGCGCTGGCGGGCGGACGGCGCCGCCGGTCGGGTCGCCTTGATCACCTCCCTCGGCCTCGACGGCAACGTAGGCTGCCTCGTGGTCAGATCGGGTTGATCCGTCCCCGGCTCCCGGTGCGCCGGGAGCCGGGAACCACTGGGAGGAACAGGAATGCGTTACCGACGACTGGGGCGGACCGGAGTGCAGGTCAGCCCGTTGTGCCTGGGGGCCATGATGTTCGGCTCCTGGGGGTCGGACGAGGCGGTCTCGGCCCGGATCATCGAGCGCGCGCTGGACGCGGGCATCAACTTCGTCGACACCGCCGACGTCTACTCCGCCGGGGAGTCGGAGGAGATCGTCGGCAGGGCGCTGGCGGCGCCGGGGCTGCGCGACCGGATCGTGCTGGCCACGAAGGGAAGCCTGCCGATGGGCGACGACCCGAACCAGCGGGGGAACTCCCGGCGCTGGATCACCCGGGCCGTGGACGACAGCCTGCGCAGGCTCGGCACGGACTGGATCGACCTCTACCAGATCCACCGCCCGGACCCGGCCACTGACATCGAGGAGACGCTGGGCGCGCTCACCGACCTGGTGCGGGCGGGCAAGATCCGCTACATCGGCAGCTCGACGTTCCCGGCGCACCAGATCGTGGAGGCGCAGTGGGCCGCGCAGCGGACGGGCTCGCAGCGGTTCGTCTGCGAACAGCCGCCGTATTCGGTGCTGGTGCGCGGGATCGAGGCCGACGTCCTCGACGTGACCGCGAAGCACGGCATGGGCGTCATCACCTGGAGCCCGCTCGCGGGCGGCTGGCTGACCGGCCGCTACCGCAGGAACGCGCCCATCGAGACCAGCCGCCGCTTCGACCGCCTGCCCGGCCGCTACGACCTGGAGCTGGACGCCAACCAGCGCAAGCTCGACGCGGCCGAGGAACTGGCCGTGCTGGCGGAAGAAGCGGGGATCTCGCTCATCGAACTGGCACTCGCCTTCGTCCTGCGCCATCCCGCGGTCACGTCGGCGGTGATCGGACCGCGCACGCTGGAACACCTCGAAAGCCAGCTGCCCGCCGCCGAAGTGACGCTGAGCCAGGACGTGCTCGACCGCATCGACGAGATCGTCCCGCCCGGCACCACGCTGAACAAGGAGGACGCCGGGTGGCAGTCACCCTCGCTGGCCGACGCGAGTCTGCGTCGCCGTTGAGCCGCTGCGTCCGGACAGACGGGACTGATCCGTGCCATGGCGTGCTGGAAGCCGGGCCCGCCCGTAAAATCCGCTGGTGTCGGTCGTCTGGAGGCGCGCATGCCGTCAGCGGTGGTGTTCCGGGTGATCCAGATCCTCCTGCTCCCGCTGGGGATCGTCGGGTACGTGCTGTGGGTCGGCAAGCTGCTGCTGCGCGGGCGTCGGTCGCGGGTGTCGGAAACGGTGCTCGCCTCCTTCTACACGCGGTGGATGCAGCACAACCTCGGCACGCGGAAGGATCCGGCCTGCGCCCGGATGATGCGGGTGCTGCCCAACGTTCCGCAGTTCGGACTGACGTTCGTGACGAGTCCGATGCTGGCGGCGAACCGGATCTCCGGACATGTCCCGAAGATCTACCGGTATCCGTATCCCGGCGTTCCACCGCTGATGCACCAGTCCGCCGCGCGGACGACGTTCTTCGACGAGGCCCTCTCCCGTTACGCCGGCAGCGTCGATCAACTCGTCGTCCTCGGCGCGGGATTCGACACGCGTTCCTACCGGGGACTGGACGTGCGGTGCTTCGAAGTCGACACGCCGTGGACCCAGCCGTTCAAACGGGAAATGCTGCGCAAGGCAGGTGTGGACACCACCGGTGTCACCTACGTGGCCGCTGATTTCGAGCAGGAGGACTGGTTCGACAAGCTCGTCGAGGCGGGTTACGACCCGGGAGCACCGGCGTTCTTCCTGTGGGAGTCCGTCACGATGTATCTGGACCGCGCGGCCGTGGAGAGCACGCTGCGCCGGATCGCGGGCAGCGCGCCAGGAAGCGCCGTCGCTTTCGACTACTTCTCGACGGATCTGCTCGAAGGCGGCTCGCTTTTCATGCGCTACGCCAAGGCGATCCTCGACGTCCTGGGCGAGCCGTGGAAGTTCGGGCTCCCGACCACGCCGCCGCCCGCGCGGGACCACCTCGCCGATTTCGTCGCGTCGTGCGGTCTTTCACTTGAGGAGCAACGGAATTTCGGCCGCGAACCGGCGCCGGCCGGTTTCGTGACGGCGACCGTGCGGTCCCCGTGATCGGCGGTTCCGCCGCTGGTCCGCGCGGCGGAGTATGGGCGTCGAAGCGTTCAGCCGACCAGGGAGCGAGCCGATGACCGCGCGCGTTGTGGACTTCGAGACCGTCGACCTGCGATTCCCCACGTCGAGCGCCCTGGACGGGTCCGACGCGATGAACCCGGCCCCGGACTACTCGGCCGCCTACCTCGTCCTGCGCACCGACGCCGGTGACGGCCACGGCTTCACCTTCACCATCGGCCGAGGCAACGAGCTGGCGCTCGCCGCGGCGGAAGCGGTGGCCGGGCGGGCGGTCGGCCTGCGTGTCGACGAGATCGCCGCCGACCTCGGCGGCTTCGCCCGCCACCTCGCCGCCGACAGCCAGCTGCGCTGGCTCGGCCCGGACAAGGGCGTCATCCACCTGGGCACCGCGGCCGTGGTCAACGCGGCCTGGGACCTGGTGGCCAGGATCGAGGGCAAACCGGTCTGGAAGCTGCTGTCCGACATGTCCCCGCGGCAGATCGTCGACCTCGTCGACTGGCGCTATCTGCGCGACGAGCTGACGCCGGAAGCCGCGCTGGAGATGCTCGAACAAGCCGGAAGCGGCCGAGCCGAACGGGAATCGCTGATCCGCCGCGAGGGTTATCCGGCCTACACGACGTCGGCGGGATGGCTCGGTTACGACGACGAGAAGCTGCGCCGCCTGTGCCAGGAAGCCGTGGACGCGGGCTGGGACTCGGTGAAGCTGAAGGTGGGCGCGGACCTGGACGACGACCGGCGCCGCTGCCGCATCGCCCGCGAGGTGCTGGGCCCGGACCGGCGCCTGATGATCGACGCGAACCAGACCCTCGGCGTGCGGGAGGCGATCGACTGGCACCGCGCCCTCGCCGAGTTCGACATCTGGTGGTTCGAGGAACCGACCAGTCCGGACGACGTCCTCGGCCACGCCACGATCCAGCGCGCGATAGCCCCGACCCACGTCGCCACCGGTGAACACGCGCACAACGCGGTGATGTTCAAGCAGTTCCTCCAGGCCGAGGCGATCGGCATCTGCCAGATCGACGCCTGCCGGCTGGCCGGGGTGAACGAGGCGGTCGCGACCATCCTGCTCGCCGCCGCGCGCGGCGTCCCGGTGTGCCCGCACGCCGGCGGAGTGGGCCTGTGCGAGCTGGTGCAACACCTGTCGATCTTCGACTACGTCGCGGTCACCGGCCGGCTGGACAACCGCGTCGTCGAGTACGTCGACCACCTCCACGAGCACTTCACCGACCCGGTCCGGATGCGCGACGGCCGCTACCTCCCGCCGGAACGGCCGGGCTACAGCGCGCAGATCAAGCGCGAGTCGCTGGAGCGGTACCGCTTCCCCGACGGCGCCGCGTGGGCCTAGGCGGTTAGGTGCTGTCTGGCTCGGTCTGCCCGAACCCGGACCCGCGAACCCCTGTGTGCGACCGGCGGCATGCTAATGCGAGCCCGCCACCACCCACCTTGAAGACACCCCCTAGGCCGGATGCACCTCGGGGTGCTCCTGCCACCACTGGTGGAACAGCGGATTGTCGGTCACGTGCGCCAGGTAGGCGCACGTCAGCTCGCGGTAGAGGTCCGCGGCCTGCTCGCGGCTGAGCCGGTCCTGCCGCCACGCCACGGTCAGCCGCGCGATCAGCGGGTCGCCGTCGAGCGGGCGGACCGCGGTGCCGGGCGGAGCGGGCCATGTCGGCTCGACGAGCCGGATGCCGTGGCCGCCCGCGATGAGTTCCTGCCCGCCTCCGCTCGGGGCTTCGAAGCGCACCCGCGGTTCGAAACCCGCGGCCCTGCAGGCCGTGCGCAGCGCGGCCAGCGAGCCGTCGTCGGCTCCGGGCGGGCCGATCCACGACTCGTCGCGCAGGTCGGTGAGCCGCACCCGGTGCTCACCGGCGAGGCGGTGACCGGCAGCGATCGCGACGAAGATCGGGTATCTGGGGACCAGAACCCGGGTCGTCACCGGGCGCTCGATCGGAACGTCGAAGCCTTCCATGGTCCCCACCAGCGCCGCGTCGAACCGGCCCCGCGCCAGGGAATCGGCCAGCACAGCGGCGGAGGACTCGATGTGCAGCGTGATGTCACGCTCCGGCAAGGCGTTCTGGACGCGATCGGCGACGGTGGCCACGCAGGCGAGATGAGCGCAGCCGAAGCGCAGTGAATTCCTCGCAGCAATGGGAAGATCGGTGAAAAGTGCGTCGGCTTCGGAGAGCACGATCCGGGCCCGGTCGATGATCCGCTGGCCGAACGGCGTCGGGGACATTCCGGTGCTGCTGCGGACGAACAGCGCATCGCCCATCGTCTTCTCGATGGAGCGCAGGTGCGTGCTGAGGGCCGGTTGGGTGAGCCCGATTCTGGCTGCGGCGCGCGTGATGCTCCCGGTTTCCGCCACGGCGCAGATCATTCGCAGGTGCCGGATGTCGAGTGCCATAGCGGAACTCTATGCCTCCGCTTATGACCTGTCGCGACTTTTCGTTGCCAGACTTCGCAGGTTCCCAGTCGAGGTAGGAGGTTCACCTTGCTGAGCAAGCATTTCCGATCCGGTAGCGGGTTGCGGCTGAAATCGTCCCGGAAACTCGTGTTCGGCCTGGTCCTGGCGATCTGCGCCGCGCTGTTCCCGTTCCCCGCGGCGGCCGAGACGCTGCCGCCCTCGCCGCCGCAGTTCGCCGAGGCCAAGGACCGGCCGCCGCTGCCGGCCCCGAAGCCGCCGAGGCCGGCGCGGACGCCGAACTGCGATCCGGCGAACTTCACCGGAAACACCGGCGCCGAGCTGGTCCGCCAGATCCAGGCGGTCGGCACCGATTGCATCAACACCCTGTTCAGCCTCACCGGAACGGACGCGCACGGTGCCTTCCGGGAGGAGCAGATGGTCACCGTGGCCAACGCGTACCGGGACAACGCGGTGAACTATCCCGGCAACAACAGCACCGGCACGGCGCAGCTCGTGCTCTACCTGCGCGCGGGTTACTACGCGCAGTGGAACGATCCCGAAAGCGTCGGGGAATACGGGCCGGCGCTGAAGACCGCGATCCAGGCGGCGCTCGACACCTTCTTCGCCAACAAGCAGTCCGAGACGGTCAGCGACGAAAACGGCGAGGTGCTGGCGGAATCGGTCACCCTGATCGACAGCGCCCAGGAGAACGCCCGCTATCTGGGTGTCGTCAAGAGACTGCTGACGGACTACGACGCGTCCTACGACCAGTTCTGGTGGATGCTCAACGCGGTCAACAACGTCTACACCGTCCTGTTCCGCGGCCACCAGGTCCCGGAGTTCGTCGAAGCCGTCCAGGCCGATCCCAGCGTTCTGGACACGTTGCACGCGTTCGCCATCGGCCACCTCGACCTGCTCGGAACCGACCGCGGCTACCTGACGTCGAACGCGGGCCGCGAACTCGCCCGCTTCGTGCAGCACCAGCCGTTGCGGGACAAGCTGCGCCCGATGTTGAAAGAACTGCTCGGCAAGAGCGAGATGACCGGCCCGACGGCGGCGCTGTGGGTGGGAACGGCGGAGATGACCGACGCCTACGACAAGGAGAACTGCGCGGAGTACGGGACGTGCGATCTCCAGCGGAGGCTGACCGAGGCGGTGCTGACGGTGGAGCACACGTGCAGCCCGAGCATCCGCATCCGCGCCCAGCAGATCGCCCCGCAGGAACTCGACGCGTCCTGCACGAGCCTGAACGGCCAGGACGCCTTCTTCCACGAGAAGGTCAAGGACAACAACCAGCCCGTCGCCGACGACAACAACAAGACGATCGAGGTCGTGGTGTTCGATTCGAGCGCCGACTACCAGATCTACGCGGGAGCGATCTTCGGCATCGACACCAACAACGGCGGCATGTACCTGGAAGGCGACCCGGCCGCACCGGGCAACCAACCGCGTTTCATCGCCTACGAAGCCGAATGGCAGCGCCCCGCCTTCGAGATCTGGAACCTCAACCACGAGTACACCCACTACCTCGACGGCCGCTTCGACATGTACGGCGACTTCGCGGCGGGCACCAGCACCCCGACGGTGTGGTGGATCGAAGGAGTCGGCGAGTACATCTCGTACTCCTACCGAAACCTGCCGTACCAGGAAGCGATCGACGAAGCGGGCAAGCACACCTACCGCCTGAGCGAACTGTGGAACACCACTTACGACGCCGACACGACCCGCGTCTACAGGTGGGGCTACCTCGCCGTGCGCTACATGTTCGAGAAGCACCCGGAAGACGTGGACACCGTCCTGCGCCACTACCGCACCGGCGACTGGAACGCCGCCCGCGACTTCCTCACCCGCACCATCGGCACCAGCTACGACGAGGACTGGTCCCGCTGGCTCGACGAGTGCTCCGCCGGGGCTTGCCGGTAGGCCCGGCGCTTTCGGTCTCCTGCCGGGCTTTTCCGGCAGGAGACCACTGCACCCCGGTGACCTGCGACACCCGAGATTGACCTCGACCTTACTTGAACTACAAGACTCCGTTCCGAAGTGACCGAGAGAGAGGAACGGACATGACCGAGACCCCGCTGCGCCTGGCCGTGATCGTCGGAAGCACCCGGGAAGGGCGCTTCGCCGAGACGGTGTCGCGCTGGTTCGCCGAGCAGGTCCGCGTGCACAACGACTTCGACGTCGACGTGGTCGACTTGGCCGACGTCGGGCTGCCGCCGGCGCATCCGGCCGAACTGACAGCCGAGCTGCGCGACTTCTCCGCGCGCATCGACGCCGCCGACGCGTTCGTGATCGTCACGCCGGAGTACAACCACGGCTATCCCGCTTCGCTGAAGTTCGCGATCGACTCCGCGTACGCCGAGTGGAACGCCAAACCCGTCGGGTTCGTGTCCTACGGCGGGATTTCCGGTGGTCTGCGCGCCGTCGAGCAGCTGCGGCAGATCATGGCCGAGCTGCACACCGTGACGGTCCGCGACACCGTCAGCTTCCACGGGGCCTGGGGTCAGTTCGACGAGAACGGCGATCCGCGCGATCCCGAGGGCGTCAACCAGGCCGCGAAGAAGATGCTCGACCAGCTCCTGTGGTGGGGGCGGGCGACCAGGGACGCGCGCACCACGCGCCCCTACGCCGCCTGAACTACGCCAGTTCCACCAACGCCTGCACCGGAAGGTGGTCCGACGGGAAGTACCCGTCCTTGCGGAAGGTGTTGATCGCCGCCTTCAGCACGCGCACCTTGTCGTTGTGCAGGAGCCAGTCGATGCGGTCCCCACCCTCGACCGGCTCCTTGTACCCGCCGAAGGTCCCCCACGCCGGGGTCAGCCGCTCGCTCGCCGACTCCCAGGAGTCGGTGAGCGCCGCGGTCAGGATCCGGTACGACTCGGAGTCCCCGGCGCGCGTGTTGAAGTCGCCGGTCAGAACCACCGGCAGGCTCGCGTCGAATCCGCCGATCCGGTCCCGGACGAGTTCGGCGCTCCGCTGCCGGGAGTTCTCCGACTGGTGGTCGAAGTGCGTGTTGACGTGCACGAACTCGCGGCCGGTGCGCTTGTCCCGGAACCGAACCCAGGTCACCATCCGCACCACCGTGTTGCCCCACGAGGCCGACCCGATCACGTTCGGCGTGTCCGACAGCCAGAAGTGGTCGTAGTCCAGCGGCTCCAGACGGCCGGTGTCGAAGTAGACCGACATGAACTCCCCGCGACCGCCGCCCTCGCGTCCGAGGCCGATCCAGTCGTAGTGCGCCGGGATGTCCGACCGGATCTCCTTGACCTGGCTGTACAGCGCTTCCTGCACACCCAGCACGGTCGGCGACTCGGTGTTGAGCAGCTCGGCCAGGATCGGCCGCCGGGTGCTCCAGGCGTCCGGGCTCGGCGGCACCGCCTTCGAGTCGTAGCGGATGTTGAAGCTCATCACGTGCAGCCGCTCGCCGGTGGCCGGGCCGATCAGCCCGCCCGGCCCGGCCGCCGCCTTCCCGGCGAACGCCCCGGCGACGCCGACCGCGCCCGCCAGCCCGAGAACACCGCGCCTGGTCACCCGAGAACCCGACACATCGACTCCTCTCCTCGAATCCACCGGCGAAGTCTTACCCGCGAGGTTGACCGCAGGCGGAACAATCGCGGAAAACTGTCGGAGCCTCCGGCTAAGCTCGTACATATGAGCGAACGGCGCCTGATGCTGGTCCACGCCCACCCGGACGACGAGTCGACCGCGACCGGAGCGACGATGGCGCACTACGTCGCCGACGGCGCGAAGGTCACCCTGGTGACGTGCACCAGCGGTGAACTCGGTGAGGTCGTCACCGACGATCTCGCGCACCTGCGCGGAAATCCGGACGCGCTCGGCGAGTACCGGCGCGGTGAGATCGCCCGCGCCCTGCGCGAACTCGGCGACATCGAGCACCACTGGCTCGGCGGCCCCGGGCGTTTCCGGGACAGCGGCATGGCCGGCCAGGACTCCAACACCGCGGAGGGCGCGTTCGCCGCGGCCGACGACGGCGAGGTCCTCCGCGTCATGGTGGAGCTGCTGCGCGCCCAGCGCCCGCAGGTCGTGATCACCTACGACGAGATCGGCGGCTACGGCCACCCCGACCACATCGCGGCCCACCGCGCGGTGATGAACGCCGTCGGTCCCGCCGCCGACCCCGCGTTCGCCCCGGAACTGGGCGCGCCGTGGGACGTCTCGAAGGTCTACTGGTGGGTCCTGTCCCGCTCGTTCTTCGAGCAGGTCAGGCCGGAGGACATGGAGAACTTCGAGGAGTTCACCGTCCGCGACGAGGACATCACCGCGGCACTGGACGGCCGCAAGTTCCACGAGGCCAAGCTCGCCGCGCTGCGCACCTACCGCAGCCAGGTCAACCTCGACGACAACGAGTTCTTCGCGACGATGGTGCAGAACCCCGCGTTCGCCGTCGAGACCTTCGTCCTCGCGCGCGGCGAGCGCGGGCCCGGATCGGGGCCGAACAACTGGGAAAGTGACCTGTTCGCCGGTCTGGACTGACCCGGTTGCCCTGATCGCAGGCTGCCGGTCGGCCGAAGTTCACCCGTACGTGGCTGGATGTCGATAGCCTCCCGGTGTTGATGATCATCGATACCGGGAGGTCGTCGTGCGCCGGTTGGTTCCGCTGTTGGTCATGCTGTTGGCGGTGCTGGGCGTCGCCGCGCCCGCTTCCGCCGAGCGGCAGGACGTCACGCCGCTCCCGCAGGCGCACGCGCACAACGACTACGAGCACGACCGGCCGCTGTTCGACGCGCTCGACCGCGGTTTCACCAGCGTGGAAGCCGACATCCACCTGGTCGACGGTGCACTGCTGGTCGCCCACGACCGCCCCGACACCACGCCCGAGCGCAATCTCCAGGCGCTGTACCTGGATCCGCTGCGCGACCTGGTGAAGGACAACGGCGGATCGGTCTTTCCCGACTACGACGGCGAATTCCAGCTGCTGGTCGACATCAAAGCCGACGGCGCCGCCGCCTACGAGGTGCTCGACAAGATCGTGCGCGACCCCGCCTACGACGGTGTGTTCACGCACTACGCCAACGGCGAGGTCCAGCGCGGCCCGGTGACGATCGTGCTCTCCGGCGACCGCCCGCGTGATGTCATGGAAGGCCAGGACGACCGCTTCGCCTTCTACGACGGCCGCATCAACGGCGGTGACGACCTCGGCATCGGCGCGGACGCGAAGCTCGTGCCGCTGGTCTCGAAGAGCTGGACGGACGAGTTCTCCTGGGTCGGCATCGGCAGGATGCCCGAGGACCAGCGCGCCAAGCTGCACAAGATCGTCGATGACGCGCACGCCGCCGATCAGCGCGTCCGGTTCTGGGCGACGCCGGACGCGCGGCTGCCCAACCGCGAAGCGGTATGGCGGGAGCTGGTCGACGCGGGCGTCGACCACATCAACACCGACGACCTCGACGGCCTGGCGAAATTCCTGCGCCGCTGACGCTCACGCCTCCCGCATCCGGCGCTTGTAGGCGTCGACGAGCTGGCTCTCGGCCTTGTCGAAGTAGTCGTCGAGCCGGGCGACCGCGCTCTCCAGCGCACCGCTCGCGATCAGGTCCGTGATCTCGCGGTTGAGCCCCAGGTACGGCTCGTAGAACTCGCGCGGGTGCTCCATCACGTGGAACGCCAGCCGCAGTTCGGCCATCAGCTGGCTCATCACCTCGTTCAGCCGGGCGCTGCCCGCCAGCGCGACCAGCGTGCGGTGGAAGTGCATGTTCGCGCTCCCGACGTCCTTCCACCGCTGCTCGCCCGCCGCGCGCTCGCCCTCGGTGACCGCCTGGTCGATGTCGTCGATCAGCTCCCGCTCCGCGCCCGCGGCCTGGCGCACCGCGCCGACGGCCAGCAGACGCCGCGACCGGTAGAGGTCCAGCACGTCGTCGACGGACGGGATCCGCACGAACACACCGCGGTTGAACTCGTGCACCAGCAGCCTCTCGTGCACCAGCAGCCGGAACGCCTCGCGCAGCGTGTTCCGGGAGACCGCCAGGGCGTCGGCCGCGTCCTTCTCGGACAGCTGGGTGCCGGGTTCGAGCCGGCCCTCGATGATCCGCAACCGCAGCAGGTCGGCCACCTGTTCGGCGGCGCTGGTCCGGTCGAGCAGCGCGCGGTCGGCCGCGAGCTGGGCCGTCCACTGGGTGGATGTCATCGAGCTCCCGTCACTGGTCCCCTCGGGGCAGTTTAACGAGGAAGTTTCAACCGAGGTATTGCAGGATTGTTCAACAATTCCCTATCTTGTCCCGAACCGCAGCGGGCTGCCCCGGCGGGGCGCCGAGGATGAGGGAGCGGACGAGATGGCCGAAGAGACCACGACGGTGAGCAGACCCGGCCCGGTCAGGCGCGGCGCCCTGATGGGCGCGGTGTTCCTGATGGCCACCAGCGCCATCGGACCGGGCTTCATCACGCAGACCACCCAGTTCACGGTGCGGCTCGGCGCTGCCTTCGCCTTCGCGATCGTGCTGTCGATCCTGATCGACATCGCCGTCCAGCTGAACGTCTGGCGGGTCATCGGCGTCTCCGGCACGCGGGCCCAGGACCTCGGCAACAAGGTGCTGCCGGGCCTCGGCTACGCGATGGCCGCGCTGGTGGTCTTCGGCGGGCTGGTGTTCAACGTCGGCAACGTCGCCGGGACCTCGCTCGGGCTGGACGCGCTGATGGGCGTCGACGTCAAGATCGGCGGCACCGTCTCCGCCCTGATCGCCATCGCGATCTTCCTGAGCAAGCGCGCCGGGGTCGCGATGGACCGGATCGTGATCGTGCTCGGCGTGCTGATGATCGGCCTCACGCTCTACGTCGCGATCGTCTCCGGCCCGCCGGTCGGCGACGCGATGCGCCAGGCCGTGTTCCCGGACCAGATCGACTTCCTGGCGATCACCACGCTCATCGGCGGCACCGTCGGTGGCTACATCACTTACGCGGGTGCCCACCGGCTGGTGGACGCGGGCGTCACCGGCCCCGAGCGCGTGGTCGAGGTCAGCCGCAGCTCGATCATGTCGTTGCTGGTCACCGGCGTGATGCGGCTGGTGCTGTTCCTCGCGGTGCTCGGTGTGGTCGCCGGCGGCGTCACCCTGGCGGGCAGCAACCCGACCGCGGACGCCTTCCAGCACGCGGCGGGCGAACTCGGCCTGCGGATGTTCGGCATCATCCTGTGGGCCGCGAGCATCACCTCCGTGGTCGGCGCGGCCTACACCTCGATCTCGTTCCTGGTGACCTTCTCCCCGAAGCTCGAACGCGTCCGCAACTGGCTGGTCGTGGCGTTCGTGGCGGTGTCGGCGGCGGTGTTCCTGCTGCTCGACCAGGCCCCGACGACGCTGCTCGTGCTCGCCGGGTCGCTCAACGGCCTGATCCTGCCGGTCGGGTTCGGCGCCCTGCTGTGGGTGGCGCTGCGGCGACGGGACCTGCTCGGCGGCTACCGCTACCCGCGCTGGCTGCTGACGATCGGGGTGGTGGCCTGGTTGCTCACCGTGTACCTCGGGGTCAGCTCGCTCGGCGGCATGGCCGCGCTCTGGAAGTGAGGAGGAACAGGTGGACCTGAACTCGGACCTCGCCGAGGGCTTCGGCAGGTGGGAACTCGGTGACGACGCCGCGCTGCTGCGGATCGTGACCAGCGCGAACGTCGCGTGCGGCTTCCACGCCGGAGACGCCAGCGTCATCCGCACCGCCTGCGAGCACGCCGCCGAGCAGGGCGTCGCGGTCGGTGCCCAGGTCGGCTACCGCGACCTCGCGGGCTTCGGACGCCGGTTCATCGACGTCCCGCCTGCGGAACTGACCAACGACGTGATCTACCAGATCGGCGCACTCGCGGCTCTGACCCATGTCGCGGGCACGGAAGTCACCTACGTCAAGCCGCACGGCGCGCTCTACAACGCGATCGTGCACCACCGCGAGCAGGCCGCGGCCGTGGTCGCTGCGGTGCGCGCCTACGACCCGGACCTGGCGGTGCTCGGCTTGCCGGGATCGGCGTGGCTGGAACTGGCCGAGGAAGCGGGACTGCGGGTGTTCCGGGAGGCGTTCGCCGACCGTGCTTACACACCTGAGGGAACTCTGGTCTCGCGGCGCGAGAAGGGCGCGGTGCTGCACGATCCCGACGCCATCGCGGAGCGCTGCGTGCGGATCGCGCGCGGCGAGCCGATCGAGGCCGTCGACGGATCGTGGATTTCCGTGCGGGCGCAGTCGATCTGCGTGCACGGCGACAGCCCGGGAGCGGTCAAGATCGCGGAGGCGGTCCGGGAGCGACTCGCCGACGAGGACGTGCGCCTGGAGGCGTTCGCGCCGCCGCGGAGGTGATGGAGATGCGGGTTCTGCACTGCGCGGATTCGGGACTGCTGGTCGAACTCGACGACCTCGACGCGGTCCAGTCCCTCTACGCGGCGCTGTCGGCGGCGCTGCCCGAAGGCGTGACCGACCTGGTCCCGGCAGCGCGGACGCTGCTGCTGCGGCTCGACCCCCGCCGCGCCGATCCGGACGCGGTCGAACGCGCGGTGCGCGAGGCCCGGCCGGGCCGGAGTGCCGAGCGGAGCGAAGGGCTGGTGCGGATTCCGGTCGTCTACGACGGCGAGGACCTGGCGGAGGTCGCCCGGCTGACCGGCCTGACCGAACGCGAGGTCGTGCGCGAGCACACTTCGTCGGAGTGGACGGTGGCGTTCGGTGGCTTCGCGCCCGGATTCGGTTATCTCGCAGGCGGTTCCGCGCTCCTGGAGGTGCCCCGGCGCACCGAGTCCCGGACGAAGGTCCCGGCGGGCGCGGTCGGCCTGGCGGGCCGCTTCAGCGGGATCTACCCGCGGGAGTCCCCTGGCGGCTGGCAGCTGATCGGCCGGACCGGGGTGGAGATCTGGCAGGTCGACCGTGAACCGCCCGCGTTGCTGCGCCCGGGAGTGCGGGTCCGGTTCCAGGAGGCCCGATGAGCGACCCTTGCTTTTTCGCTCATCGGGGCCGACCGGGTGCGGGTGTCCCGCAGGGCGGGGTGGCCCGATGAGCGGCGCTTGTTTTCCTGCTTGTCGGGGTCGACCGGGTGCGGGTGTCCCGCAAGGCTGGGCGGCCCGATGAGCGACGTCCCGCGAAGCACCGAGGAGGTCCGGTAAGTGCTGGAAGTTCTGGGAACCGGCCCGCTGTCGACGGTTCAGGACCTGGGCCGCCCGGGCCACGCGGGCATCGGCGTCGGCGTGTCGGGCGCGGCCGACCGCGGGTCGCTGCGGCTGGCGAACCGCCTGGTCGGCAACGCCGAGGGCGACGCCGCGATCGAGGCGACCCTGGGCGGACTCGCGGTCCGGCCGAGCCGCGACGTGGTGATGTCCGTGACGGGCGCGCCGTGTCCGATCACTGTGGACGGTCGCGGTGCGGCGATGAACTCCGTGCTGCGGATTCCGGCGGGTGCGGAGGTGCGGCTGGGCGTTCCCGCCCGGGGACTGCGCAGTTATCTGGCCGTCCGCGGCGGAATCGCGGTCGACCCGGTGCTGGGTTCGCGCTCCACCGACCTGCTCGCCGGCCTCGGGCCGGACAAGCTGCGCACCGGCATGGTGCTTCCGACAGGACCGCCGCCCGCGGAGTTCCCCGTCGTCGATCTCGCGCCGGTCGCCGCACCGCCGGACGAACTCGTTCTCGGGGTCGTTCCCGGCCCGCGCCAGGACTGGTTCACTGCCGACGCCCTCGACGTGCTGCTGACCTCGTCCTACGAGGTCACGGCCGACAGCAACCGCATCGGCATGCGGCTCGACGGCCCGGCGCTGGACCGCATCCGCACCGAGGAACTGCCCAGCGAAGGCATGGTGGCCGGGGCGTTGCAGGTACCGCCTGCCAGCAAGCCGACGCTGTTCCTCGCCGACCACCCGGTCACCGGCGGATACCCGGTGATCGCCGTGGTGACCTCGGCGGACGTGGACCGGGCGGCGCAGGCCAGGCCCGGTCAGCGGATCCGCTTCCGACGAGTCCCGAGCAGGAGGCTCCGATGACCCTCACCCCGGCCCAGGCCCGCTCCGCGTTCCGCGCCGGGCTGCGCGTGCCCACCTCCGGCTACAGCCCGGGGTGGACGCAGGCGAACCTGATCTCGCTGCCGCGCGAGCACGCCTACGACTTCCTCCTGTTCGCGCAGCGGAATCCGAAGCCGTGCCCGGTGCTGGACGTGACCGAGCCGGGGGAGACCAGCGCGTCGATCTTCGCCGGCGACCTGCGCACCGACCTGCCCGCGTACCGCGTCTACCGCGACGGCGAACTGGTCGAGGAGCGCGCCGAGGTCCGCGACCTGTGGCGCGATGACCTGGTGTCGTTCCTGATCGGTTGCAGCTTCACCTTCGAGGCCGCGCTGATCGAGGCTGGGGTGCCGGTCCGGCACGTGGAAGCGGGCAGCAACGTGCCGATGTACCGGACGAACCGGGACTGCCGGCCCGCGGGCGCGCTGTCGGGGCCGCTGGTGGTTTCGATGCGTCCCGTGCCCGCACCGCTGGTCGCCACGGCCGTTCGCGTCACGTCGCGGTATCCGGCCGTGCACGGTGCGCCGGTGCACATCGGATCGCCCGCTGAACTGGGGATTCGCGATCTCGACTCGCCGGACTTCGGTGCTGCGGTGGAGATCCGGCCCGGCGAGCTTCCGGTGTTCTGGGCCTGCGGCGTGACGCCGCAGGCGGCGGTGATGCGGTCCAAGCCCTCGTTCGCGATCGGGCACGCGCCCGGCCACATGGCGATCACCGACGCGCGCGACAGCGAGTTCCTGGTGCCCTGAAGCCGAATCCCCAGCTGAAACCCGATCCCGGGCTGAAACCGAATCCCCACCCGAGGAGAAGGGTGGGGACTCCGGTTTCGGGCCGATGCGCCCGGTCGCCTCTCGGCGAGTGGCGCGACGCGGCTCCGGCCGGACGGCATTCCGCGAAGGCGAATGGTGAGGCCCGGGGACACGTGACGCATCGGCAGTCCGTCCAACGCCTCGGCGCTCCCGGGATGTTCCGCCGGGCGGCGTGAGCTGCCGCACCCTTCGAACATCACTCGAACGGATTGCCCGACACAGGTGCGGAAGTGGTGCTTGACTACCGGGTTTCCGGGGTGCTCGGCCCTAACGTCGTCGGCATGGACTTTCGAGACGAACTGCAAGTGGGACAGCACACCTTCGGGATCACGGCCAAGGGCCAGCCCGCGATCGACGGCCAGCGCGCGTCGGTGGCGGTCGAGTTCACCGGCGCGAGCACGGACGGCGAGATCATCGCCGAGGGCAACCTCCTGATCGCGCTGGACGCGCTCGCCGACACCGGGACCTTCCTCAACCGGACGCTGGACGGCCTCGGCGCGCTGAACGGCCGACCGCGCAGGTCGCGATCGGCCCGCGCTCCCAACGCGGGCCAGCCGTGGACCGACGACGACGGCAGGCTGCTGCGGGAACGCTGGATGCGGAGCCGGGACGGCTCGTCCGCATCGGAGTTGATCGGTGAGCTGGCGGCCGATTTCGGGCGCACCCGCAGCGCGATCCGGGCCCAGCTTCCCCGGGTCGACTGCGATCCGGACGTTCCGGGCCGGGCACTCGCCGACGCCGCCGAGCCCTGAACCCGCCGCAGGTCGGAGCCGTCCGGCCGGGGCACCGACCTGCGGACTTCCGTTGTCGGGTACTGGGAATTCGTCCGGTGACATCAATTCTTCCGCGCGTGCCGAATCATGGGATTGCGGCGCGCCGAAAGGAGTGTTCATGGTGGACCTGAATTGAGTTTCGCATGCACGCGCATTTTGGCGACCAGAAGAAATGGGGTAGGGTTTGGCGGCAGAAGGGGAGTAGTCCTCAATTTCGCGGTCGACACACTGGTGCCGGAATCGCACCCGGTCGCGGAGCCTCCGCGCGGAGGCGGGCGAGACCTTCGGAATCGGCAGTTCACGCCGGTCCGAAGTGTGCCCGCACACCGGCCCGGCGGTGACCGGAGAGTGGGTTCTGAACGTGTTGACCGGTTTCGCGGTGAGTTCCGCGGCGATCTTCGTGGCAGAGCTGGGCGACAAGTCGCAGCTGATGGCGATGACCTTCGCGACCAGGTTCCGGGCGTGGCAGGTGCTGCTCGGCATCACGCTGGCGACGACAGTCGTGCACGCCGTGTCGGTGGCGCTCGGGTTCGGCCTGGGCAGCGCGCTGCCCACGAGCTGGATCGGGCTGGTCGCGGGCGTGGCGTTCCTGGGTTTCGCGATCTGGACGCTGCGCGGCGACCACCTCACCGAGGCGGAGAAGGGCAGGGCCGGCCGGCTGGCCGGATCCGCCGTGCTGGCGGTGACGGTCGCCTTCTTCCTCGCGGAGCTGGGCGACAAGACGATGCTGGCCACGGTCACCCTGGCCGCCCAGTACGACTGGCTCGGCACCTGGATCGGATCGACCGTGGGCATGGTGCTCGCCGACGCGCTGGCGATCGGTGCCGGCATGTTGCTCGGCAGGCATTTGCCGGAAAAGGCGATTCGCTACGGCGCCGCGGCGTTGTTCGCGGTGTTCGGCGGATGGCTGGTCATCGATGGTGCGCTCGGCTTGCTGTGAACGCGTTTCGCCGCGGCGAAATCGTTCGCGGCGGCATTCGGAAACGTGTTTCGAGGAATGACTGGGAGGAGTGGACGTGAATTGAAATAGGGTGGTTCTGTCTGTGTGGCACCGCGAGGCTCGATACGTGCAACATATGCAAGCGTTCTGCTAATGTTGCACGCGCTGTGGATCGTTCGCCGAGACGGGGTGCCGATGTCGAAGACGGTCGCTAAAGCGGTGCTCGTGCTCGACACCCTCGCCGAGGGCCCGAGGACGGCGTCGGAGCTGGCGCGCGGACTCGGTGTGCACAGCTCGACGGCGATGCGAATGCTCCAGCCGCTGGTCGAATCCGGGCTGCTCGCCCGCGGCTCGGACGGCCGGTACCGGCTCGGGCTGCGCCTGGCCGAGCTGGGCCAGCAGGTGCTGGAGGGCATCGACCTGCGGTCGGTGGCCCGCCCGCACTTGGTCGCGCTCGCCGAGGCGACCCGGGCGACCGTGCACCTGTCGCAGCTGGTCGACGACCGGATCGTCTACGTGGACAAGATCGAGGGTGCGGCGACCATCCGCACCTGGTCGCGGATCGGGCGTTCGGTTCCGCTGCACACCTCGGCCGCGGCCAAGGTGATCCTGGCGGCGCTGTCGCCCGAGCACCGCAGGCGGCTGCTCGCCGGGCACACCTTCACCCGCTACACCGAGCACACGATCACCGATCCGAGCCGGCTCGACGACTGCATCGCCGAGGCGGCCCGGCGCGGCTACGCGACCGATGAGGCGGAGTTCGAGCCGTTGGTGCACTGCATCGGCATCGGCATACCCGACATCAACGGACGCGTGGGTGCGGCGGTGTCGCTGACCACCGTCCGCGGCGCGCTCGATGCCGCCGAGGTGCGGCGGTTGGTGCCGCACGTCCGCAACACCGCGTCGGCGATCGCCGCGGATCTGGGACACCAGTCGCACTGACGATCTTCCAGGCTTGGTGATCTGCAAGGGTGCGGTGATCCGCGAAGGCGCCTTGATCTGCAAAGGCGCCTTGACGATCTCCCGCGTGTGGTGATCTCGGGCGAGCTCGGTGAGTCGGCGTCGTTCTCGGAGAACCACGAGTACCCCGGGCGCTTTGTCTTCATAGGCCGATCGGAGTACAGCCGCCGCCGGTAGGCAACCTGCCGGGGGTGCTGCTCGGTGTTCGTTTCTGGACTGCCTCGCCGCCGGCCGGAGGTTCGGGTGAGGATGGCGGGCGACCCCGAGGAGGATCGTGATGGGTTGGATGATCTACGGAGCGAACGGTTACACCGGTCGGCTCGTCGCCGAGCGGGCGATCGACCGCGGGGAACGACCGGTGCTCGCGGGCCGGGACGCGGAGCAGATCGCCGCGTTCGCCGCGCCGCGCGGGCTGGAGCACCGGACGTTCGACCTGCGCGATCCGGCTGCGGTCGACGCCGGGCTGCGGGGGATCGACATCGTGGCGCACTGCGCCGGTCCGTTCTCGTCGACCTCGGCGCCGATGGTCGACGCCTGCCTGCGCGCGGGCGTGCACTACGTCGACATCACCGGTGAGATCGACGTGTTCGAGTCCGTGTTCGCGCGGCACGAGGAAGCCTGCCGCGCCGGTGTCGTCCTCCTGCCCGGCGCGGGGTTCGACGTCGTGCCGACGGACTGCCTGGCGGCCATGGTCGCTGCCGCGCTGCCCGAGGCGACCCAGCTCGACCTCGCCTTCCAGGCGGGCGGTGGGATCAGCCGGGGAACGCTGAAGAGCGCGTTGGAGGGCGCCGCGGTCGGGGGCCGGGCCCGGATCGACGGCGAGATCCGGACCGTTCCGGTGGGGTGGCGCAGGCGGGAGATCCCGTTCCCGTCCGGTCCGCGACGGGCCACGTCGCTGCCTTGGGGCGATGTGAGCACGGCGTTCCGCAGCACCGGAATTCCCAACATCACGACCTTCGCGCACCTGCCCGGTCTCGATCACGCGGGCCAGCGCTGGTCCGGGCTGGGGCAGCGGCTGCTCGCCCTGGGGCCCGTGCAGTACGTGGGCAAGGCCGCCATCACCGCGCTGGTCAGCGGGCCTGGACCACGTCGCAGGGCGGCGAGCTGGAGCGAGATCTTCGCCGAGGCGACCGCGCCCGACGGGCGCACCAGGTCGGCGGCCCTGGTCACCCCGAACACCTACGACTTCACCGCCGACTCGGTGCTGCGCGTGATCAGCGGTCTCCAGACCGGCGAGGTCACCGCCGGGGCGCACACGCCGTCCACCGCGTTCGGCGCCGACTTCGTGCGCCGCCTGCACGGCACCAAGGTCATCGAGCCGGCTCGATGAGCAACCGCACCCGCCCGGCCGGACCGGTCGCGCTGCGCTGGAACTCCAGGAACGGGCCGGTGCGGAGGTGCACCCCGGCGAACTCCGGGGTGTCGTCGGCGATCGGCTGCCCGGTCCGCGACGACCACCACCGCGCCTGCTCCTGCGGATCGGCGCAGTCGGTCACGACGGCCGCGAGCGGGCCGGTGTCCTGATAGGTCTCGCGGGGTTCGAGCACGCAGAACTCGTTGCCTTCGATGTCGGTCATGACGACCCACGGCACGGCTTCGGTCTGGCCGATGTCGGCGAAGCCCGCGCCCGCGTTGAACAAGCGCTCGACCGTCTTCTGCTGGTCGTGGTGCGATTCGCTGCGCAGGTCCAGGTGCACGCCGTTCTTGCGCTCCTTCGGTGCCGCGGGTTCGGTGAAGCGCAGCACCAGACCGGGGCCCGCCGGGCGGACGGTGGTGGCTTCGACCGGCCGGCCCAGCGCCTTGGCCCACCACCTGGCGAGGGTCGCGGCGTCGCGTGCCGAGAACTCGACGATGACCATTCCATGAAACTACGAGCGGCCCGCGTCGCGCGCAGCTCCGCCGGACGTACGGCGGTCCTGAATGGACGACCGCCGCACCATCGCCGGTGGGCTCGCCGGTCCCGGTGGACTTGCCGGGAGACCCGCGGTTACCGCGCCAAGCGGCCGGTTGACTACACCGCGTTGACCAGTGCTGACCCATACGTGGCCGCGAATGCCGATCGGTCACGGGTTTCGGCGCGTTGCCGACACAGCGCGCTACTCGTGGGGCAGCATCGAGCAGGTCGGTCGAGGGAGGGACGGCACCGTGGACACCAAGAAGATCATCGGATTGGCCGCGATCGGCCTGGCGCTGTACTTCGTGATCGCCGATCCGGTCGGGTCGTCGAACGCGGTCGGCGCGGCGGGTGCGTGGTTGCAGGGGGTCGCGCAGTCGTTCGTGGCGTTCCTGCAAAACCTCTTCCGCTGAGGCAGAACCCCTGCGCTGAGGAAAACCGCTGCCGCTGAGGAAGACCGCTGGCGCAGGGGAAAACCGCTGCCGCAGGGAAAATCGCTGCCGCAGGGAAAATCGCTGGCGCCCGTCCGGTCCGCCGCCGATGCTGGGGCGCATGCTGATCCGGGACGCCGCCGAGCGGGACTGGGCCGCGATCTGGCCGTTCATGCGCCGCATCGTCGCCGCGGGCGAGACCTTCTCGTGGGACCGCGACATCGACGAGGCCGCGGCGAAGCAGCGCTGGTTCGCGGCACCGCCCGGTCGTACGTTCGTGGCGGTCGACGGCGACGGGACCGTGCTGGGCACCGCCGTGTCCGGCCCCAACCACGAAGGTCCCGCATCGCACGTGGCGACCGCGAGCTTCATGGTCGACCCGGACCACTTCGGACGCGGTGCCGGGAGGGCCCTCGGCAGCCACGTCCTCGACCAGGCCAAAGCGGACGGATTCCGGGCGATGCAGTTCAACGCCGTCGTCGAGACCAACGTCCGCGCGGTCGCGCTCTGGCAGTCGCTCGGCATGGAGGTCGTGGCCACGCTGCCCGAGGCTTTCCGGCACCCTTCGGAGGGCTACGTCGGGCTGCACGTGATGTACCGGCTGCTCTGAACCGCCGGCTTCAGCCGAGGCCGGCCCGCAGGTCCGCCAGCAGGGTCGGCAGCACCGCTTCTTCCTCCACCGCGCGACCGGTGTTCGCCATGAGCTCCGCCAGCGCCGGATCCCACGGCGTCGGCACCGGTTCGCCGACCAGCGAGGGCAGATCGATGCGGTCCCGGGCCGCCTCGTCCAGGGCTTGCCGGTAGTCGGCCGCCGACATCCGCCACGGCTCGGCGTGCTTCATCGCCGCACCGGCGATCCGCAGGCCGGGCCAGTCGAAGTCACCGTGGTAGCGCAGGCGGGCGCCGTTCGAGGCGAGGCGTCCCAACAAGGCCAGCGTGACCGTCGTCGGGTTGCCGGAGACGCAGACCAGCGGGTGCCGGATCTCTTCTTGCGCGGTCGCTTCCAGGATTCGCGGGTTCTCGCAGACCGCGATCGTCGTGCCGGGCTCGACGAGGCGTTCCGGGGCGGCGGCCAGATCCAGATGCATCAGGTGGGCGGGCAGGCCGAGTTCCGTCCGCTGCCGGACCGAGCGGGACCACGGGTCGTCGCCGACCAGCGGCAGCGCCCAGGTCAGCGCGGTCGCCGACACTCCGTCGAGGACGACTCCGCAGCGCTCCCACAGCTCCCTGCGTTCCCGCTCGTTGCCCGGCGCCGCGACCCCGCGCGCCAGAGCCGCCGCGCGCAGCACCACCCGGCTCAGCGGCATGCCGTTGTCGAGCTGGTGCGCACCGCCGACGCGAGCGGCGAGGTCCGCACGGGAATGCCAGACCTCCGGCTCTGCTTCCAGCGCCAGCCGCGCCAGAACCGAGGCCGCGCGGCGGGCGATGCCGGGGAGATCTTCGTCGGCGATCCGCCCGTACTGGTGAATCCAGCGGATCCACGCGTCCGTCCACCCGCCGCTGACCGACTGCTCCGCCAGCGCCGCGCGCACCGTCTCGGTGAGTCGCTCCCGCCGCGCGTTGCGTTCGGCAGACTCCGAGGTGCGACGGATGACCGGTCTGCCGTGCAGGATCTCCAGCACTTCCTCCAAGCTGAGGCGGAAGCGCGTTGCCCGGACTCGTTCGTCCAATGTGGTCAGCTTGATTCTTGTGCCGTGGCCCATCATCTTGCGGCCGACCAGCGAACCGACTGCGTCGCGCGTCTCGGCGTCGGGAAGCTCCAGCCGGAACGTGGCGTCCTGCCGGGGCGATTCCAACGTTTCCCGGGCCTTCTCCCATAGTCCGCGCAGAGGTTCGATGTCCCAGACTGCGCGCAGGTCATCCACGTCAGCCATCCGACCGCTCCAAACCGCTGCCGTCCCACGTGGTGTGGGTGCAGGCGATGCCGTGCCCGCTGCGGGGGCGCAGCACGTCGTAGATGTGCATCTTCGGGATCTTCGGCGACACGCCCCAGCCGCTGGGCCAGGTGATCATCCAGTCCATGTCCAGGTCCACCAGCAGCCCGAGCATCCGCGCGATCGTCGGGTCGTCGAGCCGCTCGAAGGCCTCGTCCAGCAGCACCAGCCGCAGCGGACCGCCGCCACCGGCCGACACGCTGACCGCGTCGTAGAACGCCGCCGCGGCGGCGAACAGCGTGACGTAGGAGATCAGCCGCGTCTCGCCCGACGACAGCTGCCGCAGCCTGCGCACCCGCGGCTTGCCCTCCGGGCCGGTGTCGCGGACCCGCACCGTGAAGGCGAACCAGGTCCGGTAGTCCAGCGCCCGGGACAGGATTTCGGCGTAGCCGCCCGAAGTGCTGTCGCGTTCGGACTCGATGAGGTCGGTGAACACCCGCCGCAGCAGGGCGTCCTGGTCGTCGCTGCGCTCGGCGAACGGGGTGCGGACCAGGTCGATGGTCTGCTTGATGTCGTCGCCCAGCGCCGCCGACGGCTGCCACTCCAGCTGGACGTGCACGCCCTGGCTGGAACGCGCGCCGTCGAGCACCTCGTTCATCCGCCTGCACAGGTCCTCGGCGACCGTGATCTGACCGCGCAGCCGCTCGGCGAGGTCGCGGATCAGGTAGTCGGCGAAGATCGACTGGTACCGCTCGTTGAGGTAGCCGCGCTGTTCGCCCAGCCGCTCGCTGACCCGCCGCGCCGCCTCGGCGACCGGCTGCGGCCCCTCCTCACCGGTGACGGTCACCGTGAGCAGCCCGTCCTGCTCGCCCGCGCTGATGTCGTAGTTGCCGCTCAGGGACTGCTGGAGGGTCTGGAACCGGTTGAGGACCGTGGTTTCCGCCGCGCCCTTGCGGTCGGACCCCGCGAGCAGCGCCGCCGCCTCGTCGAGGTCGTCCGGCACCTCGTCGCCGACCTCCGCCGCGGCCCACAGCCCCGGAATCCGCAGCGCCGCGCGGAACGCTTCCACGCCCGCGCTCGCGTCCTGCTCCCGCCCCGGCCGCTGCGCCTGCTTGTTCTCCAGTTGCGTCTCCAGCCGCGCCGCGGCTTCGCGCAGCGCGCTGATCCGCTCCCGCGCCTGCGGCAGCCGCTCGCGCAGCTCCGCGCGCTCGCGCTCCAGCCCGCCGACCTTGTCGGCGATCTGCTGCGCCTCGCCGCCGACGGCGGCGGTCAGCTCCGCCAGCCCGGCGGCCTGCTCCGCGTACTCGGCGCACCGGCGTTCCGCCTGCGACTCCGCCTCCATCCGGTCGGCGACCGCGGCGTCGTGGTGCCACGACACCTCCCGCAGGTCGGTGAGCGTCGGCAGGCAGCGCGCCTCGATCGCCTCGCGCAGCGCGTCGATGCCGCCGCGCGCGTCCGCCGCCGCGCGGTGCGCGGCTTCGAGCGCGCGGGTGTCGGGCGGCAGGTCGGCTTCGCCCGCCGACCGGACCAGCTCCGCGTGCCCGGCCTGCCAGCGCTGGTCGGCATGCTCGTGCTGCTCGCGCAGCTGGGCGGCCTGGCGCTCGGCGTCCTGCGCGGCTTCGACGGCGGTGGCGAGTTTGGCGTGCGCGGTGAGCAGATCGCTGTCGTCGGGGTAGGACTCCAGGTGCTGTTCCAGCTCCGCCGCGCGTTCGCTGGCGTCGCGGTGCTGCCGCTCGGCTTCGCCGATCTCCGCCCGCAGGGCCGCGAGCTCCTCTTCGAGTTCGGCGATCCGCCGGGAGCGGGCCGCTTCGCGGGCGCCCGCGCCGACGTACTCGGCGGCGTCCTTGCTCCAATTGCCCGCCAGCACGCCCGCGCGCCAGGAACCGTCGACCGACACCGACAGACCGTCGCGGCCGTCGGTGGCCACCGACGACAGCAGCGCCGCGATGTGCTCGTGCGGCACCGGGCAGTCGGATTCCGCCGCCGGGACAAGCAGATCCGCCAGCGTCGCGCCCTGCGCGGCCTGGTGCGGTTCGGCGAGCAGGTCGGCCAGCCCGACGACGCTGCCGTCCACCGTGACCCAGGCGTTGAGCAGTCCGCTGGCCTGCAACGCCGCTTCCAGCCCGGCGCGATCGTCGGCGGACAGCGGCGGCGCGAAGTCGACCAGCCGGTAGAACGGGCGGCCCTTGGCGTCGTCGCGGTCGGCGTCGGCCCAGCCAGGGCGGGCCGGGGTCTGCTCGTGCCCGGCGCGCAGGCCGGCGAGTTCGCCCTCGCGCACCCGGGACCGCTCGCGCAGGTCGGCGAGCTGCTGGTCGATGTCGGTGACCTGCTTGCGGGCCTCGCCGAGCTTCGGCCGCGCCCAGCGGCGGGCGGCTTCGCGCGCCTGGCGGGTGGCCGCCCGGTCGGCGACGAGGTCGTCCGCGCGGGGCGGCTCGGGGGAGTCCGCGGTGGAGCCCGGCCAGTCGGTGCTCCAGCGCTGCGCCCGCTCGACCCAGACCGCCGCGGCGTCCGAGAGCTGTTGCTGCGCCTGGTTGCGGCGGCCCGCCGCCTCGGTCGCGGTGAGCTGCGCTTGCCGCGCGAGGCGGTGGAGTTCGGCGACCTTGTCCTGCTCGCCGTCGAGTTCGATCGCCTGCTGGTGCAGGGCCAGCGTCAGCGCCGAACGCTGCTTCGCCACCGTGGCGGCGTTCTCGGCGCGGCCGACCGTCGCCCGCAGTGCCTCGGCGAGGGCGTCGGTGTCGATCTCCGGCGCGGAGTGGCGCTCGACCGCGGTCGGCTCGGCGTCCGGCTCCGGGGACGTGCGGACCTGGTCGGTCGAGGACAGCGCCTCGGCGGCCGGGATCGTCGGCGGGCGCGGGACGAGCCCGCCGTCCAGCCCGGCGGTCGTGAGCTGCTGGGTCGCGCGGTCCGCAGCCTGCGCTGCGGCCTCGGCGTCCCCGGTCAGCCGCCGCAGCATGCCCAGCACCGACTCGACGGAACGGCCTTCCTGCGCGCGGTGCTTGGCCGCGGTGTCCAGCGCGGTCACCGCCGCGGAGCGGGCGCTGTCCACCAGGCGCTCGCGGTCGCGCAGGTTCTGCAGCTCGTTGTAGGCGGGGTGCGAGCGCAGGGCGTCGATGCTCGACTCCAGCTCGCCCTCGCGCTGCTCCAGCTCGGTGACCTCGCGCTGCGCGGACTCCCGGTCGCCGAGCTTGCTCGCGACCTGCTTTTCCAGCTTCGCGAGCTCGTCGCGCAGCGAGCGCAGCCGTTCCTGCGCGGAGCGCATCGACTCGGCGCGGTCGCGCAGCGAGCCGAAGGCGTAGCCGGAGTAGGTCGTCAGGAACGCGCTGAGCGCCTTGTCCGCGCCGCTGAGCCGGACGATGTTCTCCCGGATCGACTCCAGGTCGTCGAAGGAGGTCGCCAGCCGCTCGATGAGCGCGTGGTCCAGCGGCGGCAGCGCGTCGGACAGGATCTGTTCGAGCTGACCCTCCAGCACCTTCAAGCCGACGTCGGGATTGCGCAGGGTCCGCTGCAGGTGCAGCAGATCGCCGTAGCGGGCGGCCGGAACGCCGTAGACGGTCGCGGCGATCTTGGCGCGGAACGCCTGGTCGTCGAGCACGCAGTCGGCGCCCAGCATCTCGCGCAGCTGCGCAGGCCCCACCGGCACGCGGTCCGCGCCGACCAGGTGCAGGTTCACACCGACCCGGCGGCCGGTGACGAACCGCCACGAGTCGCTGATCGACTGCGAGGTCTTCGACGCCTTCACGCCGATGCCGCAGGTCAGGAACTCCTCGCCGCCGCCGGGGGCCTCGCGGTGCAGCTCGATCCAGGCGTAGCCGATCCGGTTCGGGCCGCCCGGGTACTCGTCGAGCATCAGCCGCCGGATGCTGACGGTGTCGAAGCCCTTCGAGCCCAGCTGGCGCAGATCGCCGTCCAGGCACAGCGGCAGCAGCAGCTCCAGCGTCCGGGACTTGCCGGAACCGTTGGTGCCCTGGAAGATCGCCCGGCCACCGGAGAGGTCGAAGGTGTGCTCGGCGTACTGCCAGATGTTGACGATGCCGCCGCGGTGCAGCCGCCACCTGTTCGCGATGTCCGTGCTCACCGTCGGGATCCCTCTTCCATCTCGTCGAACAGCGACCAGCCCGGGGGCTCGGCAGCGGGGGGCTCGGGTTCCCGGCCGGGTGCCGGGGTGGCTGGGGTCGCGTCGGGTTGCGGCAGCCAGCGGTGCGCGGCCGGGCTGACCAGCCAGCCGTCGCCGTCCGCGCGCAGGATCCCGAGCCGGTGCAGCAGGGTGCGGACCGCGCGCACCAGCTCCTCGTGGTCCTCGGTGGCCTGTCGCGACCAGGCGGCGGGATAGGACTCGACCAGCTCGGCGCAGACCTCGCTGATGTCCTCCGCGGACACCGGGTGTCTGCCGTCGGTCTCGCGCGGCTCACCGCGGTCGAGCAGTTCCGGCAGCGCCAGCAGCGCGACTCGGGCGACCGTGCCGGGGCCGGGGAACGCGACGTCGGTGAGGTAGTCCTCGGGGTCGGTGACCACGACGCCCTCCGCCCTGGCCTCGGTGACCAGGCCGAAGAACCGCTCCATGAGCCGGGATTCCTCGGCCAGGTGCTTGAGCAGCCACCCGGCGTGCTCGTCGGGCAGGTCGCGGTAGAGCACCACCGGGTCCTCGACCAGCCTGCGGCGCACGGCGTGCTCGACGCTGCGCGGGCCCGCGCCCGCGGCCAGCGACACCAGCTCGTCCGGGCCATCGGCCTCGGCCAGCGGACCGGCGACGAGCTGGCCGAGCAGGTCGGTGTCGATGGTGATCAGGGCCTCGGCGGCGGAGTCGGTCGCCGACACCGTGCCCTCGGTTTCGGTGATGACGCCCAGCGAGACCAGGTGCCGCAGCGCCGCCGTGAGCGCCCGGCGGTCGGCCGGGTCGTCGACGATCGCGACCTCGGCTTCCACCGCCGCCGCCCGCACGTCGCTGACCAGCCGCGACAGCAGCACCTGCCGTCCGATGCCGGTCAGCGCCGCCAGCGTCAGCGCGAAGTAGGCGTAGCCGCGCGGGGAAAGCGAGGTCTCGCCGCGGGTGGCGTCCTCGCCGGGGCCCGCCTTGTACAGGCGGGCGAAGCGGCGCTCGACCACCAGCCGGTAGCCCAGCAGAGCCGAGAACAGGTCCTGGAGCACCGCGCGCTGGCGGTAGATCATCGGCAGCAGGTCGCCGTCGGGCGCGCCCGGGCGCAGCAGCGGGCGGCGCAGCAGCACGCGGGCGCAGCGCACGACGTTGGCGGCGTCGATGTCGGGCAGGTCCTCGAAGGTTCGGATCGTGGTCACCGGGCGGCTCCGCGGGCCGGTTCTGGGTCGGGGATCGCGCCGTCGCCGTGAACGTCGAGCACCGCGTCCCGCAGGGTCAGGGTGCCCGCCGCGCTGGTGATCTTGGTCCGGTGGCCGGGTTCCGGCCGGACGGTGACCCGCAGCCGGTGCACCGGGTCCAGCGCGGTGCCGGGCTCGTCGGCGCTGTCGCGCTGGGCCATCGCGAGCGTCAGCAGCTCGCACAGCACGCCGAGCGCGTCGGCGGACAGCTTCGTCTCGCCGACCCGCGCCGCCGCGAGTTCGGCGACCGCCGCGCTGCGCTTCTGGTCGGCCTCGCGGGCCTGCGCGAGCAGGGTTTCCTCGGTCATCGGGTCGTCGAGCACGCGCGAGGTGCGTCCGCGCGCACCGCGGTCGCCCCGGCTGCGCACGCTGACCGTCACGTCCAGCACCGGGCCGTCGCGCCAGGCCACGTCGTGGTTGTCGCTGTCGTAGTCCGGCGCGGGCAGCAGGTGCCGGGACGAGTGCAGGCCGAACGCCGCCGCGTACAGCTGGTGCGCCCGGGACTCGTCGGCGGCGTCGAACCAGCGCGCGAGCTTGAGCAGTTCGCCCCGGCGGCCCGGCACCAGCCCGCCGCCTGAGGTCGCGCGCTTGACGCTGGCCAGCAGCGATCCGATCGCCCGCGCGGTGGCTTCGCGCAGCGCGGCGACCTGGCTGGGGCGGCCGGGGGCGTCGATGAACCAGTCGGTCAGCTCCTGCCAGTCCGGCCCGGTTCGGCCGCGGGCGCGCTCGACGTCGGTGCCGAGCTGGTCGGCCGGACCGAGCAGCCGCAGCAGCTCGGCGCGGACCCCGGCGAGCCCGGCCAGCGCGGTCGCGATCGTGCCGGTGTGGCGCAGCACGTCCTCGACGACCATCTGGATGTACTCGACGAGCAGGTTGCGGAAACCGGAGATCTCGTCCGGCGCGAGGTGGTGGCGGGTGACGACCTGGCCCAGGTAGGCGTAGAAGTCGCGGACCGTCGCGGCGAGTTCGGCGTGCTGGAGGAACACCGTGGTCACCTGCTCGGCCAGCCGTTCCCTGGCCTTGCGGGTGGCCTTGGCCTCCGGTGCCCGGCGTTCGGCGAGCAGCACTTCCGAGAGCATCGAGGAGATCTCGCCCAGGCCGCGCTCGATGGCGGGCAGCAGCTCGCGCGAGACCTCCCGCGCGCCTTCGGGCACCCGCAGCAGCGCGTCCACGTCGCGCTGGACCCGGACCGCGAGCTTGCTGACCTGGTAGCGGACGCTGCCGTGCTGGAACTCGGCGATGCTGGCCGCGATCGTCTCCCGGCGGCCGACCACCAGGTTGCCCCACCGGACCAGCTGCTTGAGCCGGTCGATCGTGGTGTCCACATCGGACTCCCCGGGAGCCACCCGGCCCTCCCGCTCGGCGGCGGCCAGCGCGGCGGCGACCTCCCCGGCCGACAGGTCGGCCAGCAGCGTGGAGGTGAACAGCCGCATGATCGCCAGGTACGTGCGGTGTTCGGGTGCCTGGAGGTAGGCGAACAGCTGCAACCGCTGTTCGCCCTTGCGGGTGTGCTCGGGCGACTGCGCGGCGGAAGGCGCGGGAGCCGGGTCGGCGGAAGCAGCGCCGACCGGTTCTGGGCCGACGGGTGCTGGGCCGACGCGTTCGGTGCTGACGCGTTCTGGGGAGGCCTTGGCCACGCCGGCGCGCAGCACGTCGGCGTCGTGATCCGGGACAGTCACGGTCCGCCACGATAACCCGTGGTGCCGACACGTCCGGTCACCTGCCGGGTGGTCGCCGCCGGTCGGGGTGCCGGCGGTAGCGTTCTTCACGTTTTTGTCCGGCATTCGTGGGAGGGGGCGCGAACGTGGGAACGGGACGCGCGGTGGGACTGCTGCTGGGGGTCGCGGCGGACGCGGCGATCGGTGACCCGAAGCGCGGACACCCGGTGGCGGCGTTCGGACGGCTCGCGGGGGCGGCCGAACGGCTGCTGCACCAGGACCGCAAGTCCGCCGGGCTCGTCTACACCGGGCTGCTCGTCGGCGGCACCATTGGCCTCGGCGTCGTGGCCGAGCGGGTCTCGCGGCGCAGCCCCGTGCTGGAGGCCGCGCTGACCGGGGTGGCGACCTGGGCCGTGCTCGGCGGCGCGTCGCTGGCCGACGAAGGCACCGCGATGGCCGGGCTGCTCGACTCCGGCGAGATCGACGGCGCCCGGGACCGGCTGGGCAACCTCTGCGGCCGCGAGTCGGCCAACCTCGACGGCCAGGGACTGGCCCGCGCCACGGTCGAGTCGGTCGCCGAGAACACCTCCGACGCCGTGGTCGCGCCGCTGGTGTGGGGCGCGATCGCCGGGGTGCCCGGGCTGATCGGCTACCGCGCGGCCAACACCCTCGACGCGATGGTCGGCCACCGATCACCCCGCTACCGAAACTTCGGCTGGGCCTCGGCGCGCCTCGACGACGCGCTGAACCTGGCGCCCTCACGGCTCGCGGCGATGCTGACCTCGGCGTGCGCACCGGTCGTCGGCGGCTCGGCGAGCGGCGCATGGCGGACCTGGCGGCGAGACGCCTCGGCCCACCCGAGCCCGAACGCCGGCCAGATCGAGTCCGCGTTCGCGGGCGCGTTGCAGATCCGCCTCGGCGGGCGAACGGTCTACGGCCACACCGTCGAACAGCGGCCGGTGCTCGGCGAAGGCCGCACCGCCGACGCAGGCGACGTGACGCGCAGCGTCGAGCTGTCCCGGGTGATCGGCGTGGTCAGCGGCGTACTGGCCGCGGGCATCGCGCTGGTGCGCGGCCTGCGGCGCGAACGCCGCCGCTGAGAGTTCGGCGACGCCTCACCGGACAGTCCACTACGCGCCCAGCCAAAAGCCCCCACCTACAAGGGCGGGGTTTGGTTCTCATCCCGTCGACCTGGCGCCAGCCCGATCAGACCGTGTCAAGGGGGCACAAGCCCGAAAACCGCAGCGCCCAAGCGAAACGGCCCCCTTGACGCGGTCTGATAGCCCTCCGTGGAGGTCGACGGGATGCGAACCACCCCAACCGAACCGCAGCGGACAACCCCCACTCATCCCGGAGACCTGCCGGGGGCCCGGGGGCGGCGAGCGCCCCGGAACCACCCACGAAACCGCAGCCGAACCGCCAAAGCCCCAAAAGACCCCGAACCGGCAAAGCCGCTTCGGCCCCTCACCCCGCACCCCGAGCAGAAGCCTCCTCCCGCTCGCGGCGCTCCTCCTCGGCGACGGCCTCGGCCACGGACAGCTTCCGCCGCCCGGGCGCGGCCTCTTCCTTGGGCCGGAGCTCGGAGTAGATCAGGTACCCGATCGCCAGGATCGCCATCACGCCGAAGGAGATCCACTGCAACGCGTACGAGAAGTACGGCCCGGACTCCAGGCGGGGCAGCGGCAGCGTCCCGAGCCCGCCGGGCTGACCGTCGGCCAGCGCGAAGTAGCCCGGCCGCAGCGCCAGTCCGGTGCCGTCGCCGACCGTCCGGGCGTTGACCGCGTACACCCAGCGGTGGTTGTCGTGGGTGAAGGCAGGGCGGTTGTCGCTGTCGTGCTCGTCCGAGCGCACGCGGGCGACCAGGGTCTGGTCGCCGCTCGGCGCGGGCTCGTAGGCGGGGGCGCGGGTGCCGTCGACCGGCCGGACGAAACCGCGGTTCACCAGCAGCGTCGTGCCGTCGGCGAGCCGGAACGGGGTCAGCACCTCGAAGGCGGGTTCGCCGAGGACCGTGCGCTGCCAGGCCAGCGTCTCGGCCTCCGGGAGGTAGCGGCCGGTGACCCGCACCTGCGTCCACTCCGTCCGCTCGTCCGGCGCCTGCCCGGCGGGAAGCACCTCGGCCAGCGGCTTCGGCTCGGCCCGGAAGGACTCGGAGATGGCGTTGTTGCGCGCCTGGGCCTGCTCGTTGCGGCTGAACTGCCACGGGGCCAGCAGGGTGAAGCACAGCGAGGCGAAGACCACGACCAGCGCGATCAGGGCCAGCCAGCCCGGACGCAGCAGAAACTTCAGGCGCACCCCACCACCGTAACCCAGCCGCTCTGACCTGCGGTTTTCGGGATCATCCGCGGGCCGCGGCGACGGCCTGCACGGCGTAGCCGCGGCCGAACAGCACCGCGTGCACCAGCAGCGGGAACAGCTGGTGCAGCCCGATCCGGTCCTGCCAGCCCGCCGCCAGCGGGCTGACCTCCTGGTAGGCGGCCAGCACCCGCTCCAGGTGCGGGCAGCCGAACAGGTGCAGCATCGCCAGGTCGGTCTCCCGGTGACCGCCGTGCGCGGCGGGGTCGATCAGCCAGGCGCGGTCGGCCCAGTGCACGTTGCCGCTCCACAGGTCGCCGTGCAGGCGGGCCGGGGGTTCGGCGGGCACCTCGTCGAGCCGTTCGCAGCGGTCGGTGATGATCTTCGCCTCGGCCGTGCTCAGGTCTCCGGCATCGCGGGCGAGCCGGACGTAGGGCTCGACGCGGAGCCGCGCGTAGAACTCCGGCCAGGTGTCGGTGTGCTCGTTGCGCATCGGCGCGAGCCCGATCCACGCGTCGGCCGGTCCGCCTGGCGGGGGAGCGCCGAAGGCGGGCGCGCCCGCCGCGTGCAGCGCGGCCAGGCCGCGGCCGAGCTCGTCGGCGGCCCGCGGGCTCGGGCGTCCGGCGGTGATGTGGTCGGTGACCAGAACGCGGTCATCGTGCCCGTGGACGGCGGGAACCGGCACCGCACCGGCGTCGGCCAGCCACTCCAGCGACGCGGCCTCAGCCGCGACCGAGCTGGGTTCCGCGCTCTTGGCGAACACCGTCCTGCCGTCGTCGAGCTGCACGGCGCAGGCCGTGCCACCGAGCCGCCGGACGCGCGTGACCGCGCGGCCGGTGATCTCGCTCACCGCTTGTTCGACCTGACTCATCGCGCTCCCCTCGAAAAGGCAGATGAGTTCTACAGGCGTTCGCGGACCCAGTCGAGGAGCCCGGGCATCGCGGCCTCGACCATGGCGAGCACGTCCTCGAAACCCCGGTCACCGCCGTAGTAGGGGTCGGGAACCTCCGCCCGGTCGTCGGAGGCGGGGTCGAACGACCGCAGGAGAGCCACGCGGTCCGGGTCGCCGACGGCGTCGCGGGCGACCCGCAGGTGCCCGGCGTCCATGGCGAGAAGCAGGTCGGCTTCCAGGTGCTCGTCGGAGATCTGCCTCGCGGTGTGCTCGGTCGGGTAGCCGTGGTCGGCCAGCACCTTCGCGGTCCGCGGGTCGGCGGGCTCGCCGACGTGCCACGGACCGGTGCCCGCGCTGGTCACGGTCACCCGGTCGCCGAGCCCCGCGCGCCGCAGGTGCTCCTCGAACACCAGCGCGGCCATCGGCGATCGGCAGATGTTCCCGGTGCAGATGAAAGACAGATGCACGTCCTACTCCCTGAAGTGGCTGACCCGCCGACGGTACGTGGTGGCCGGCTGGCGAGGCCGGGTGGTCGGCGGCACGCTGGCGGCATGGAAGCCCGCAACGGCTTCGGCGTGACCTCGCTGGTGCTGGGCGTGGTCGGGGTGGTGTTCGCCTGCTTCCCCTACGTCGGGGTGATCGCGTGGCCGCTGGTGCTCGCCGGCCTGGTCTTCGGGGTGCTCGGGGTCGTGCGGGTGTGGAAGGGCGTCGCGACGAACCGGGCGACCGCGATCGGCGGGACCGCGCTCAACGTGCTCGGACTGCTGATCTGCGTCGGGCAGACCGTCCTGTTCGTCTCCGTCTACCGGTGACCCGCGCCCGCCGCACGGGCTCCTAGACTGCCTGGGATGACGAGCGGAGACGACCGGGAACTGCTGCGCCACCACGGCGATGTCGACGCCGAGCCGGGTCTGCTCGACTTCGCGGTGAACGTGCGCCTCGACCGCCCGCCCGAATGGCTGCGCGCCCGCCTGGCGGCGGCGCTGGACCGCCTCGGCCGCTACCCGTCGGCCGCCGAGGACCGCGCTGCGCGCGAGGCCGTCGCCGCCCGCCACCGCCGCTCCGCCGACGAGGTCCTGCTGCTCGGCGGCGCCGCCGAGGGCTTCTCGCTCCTGTCGTCGCTGCGCCCCCGGCTGGCCGCCCTGGTGCACCCGTCGTTCACCGAGCCCGAGCTGGCGCTGCGCGACGCCGGGGTCGACGTGGCCCGGGTGGTGCTCGACGCCGCCGACGGCTATCGCCTGCGCCCCGAGGCCGTTCCGGAGGACGCCGATCTGGTGGTGCTGGGCAACCCCACCAACCCCACGTCCGTGCTGCACCCGGCCGAGGTGGTCCGCGCGCTGGCGCGGCCGGGGCGGGTCGTGGCGGTCGACGAGGCGTTCGCCGACACCGTGCCCGGCGAGCCGGAGTCGCTGGCGTCCTGCCGCGAGCCCGGGCTGCTGGTCCTGCGCAGCCTGACCAAGATGTGGGGGCTGCCCGGGCTGCGGACCGGCTACGCGCTGGGCGAGCCGGAACTGCTGGCGCGGCTGGTCCGCAACCGTCCACATTGGCCGTTGGGCACGCTGGCGTTCGAGGCGGTGCTGGCCTGCTGCGAACCGTCCGCGCTGGCCGAGTCCGAGCAGGCGGCGCGGGAGTTCGACGAGCACCGGCAGGACCTCGTGCGCAGGCTCGCGGCGGTCGACGTCGAGATCGCGCTGCCCGCGAGCGCGCCGTTCCTGTTGCTGCGGGTGGACAACGGGGAGAAGGTGCGCGCCGCGCTGCGCGAGCGGGGCGTCGCGGTGCGCCGCGGGGACACCTTCCCCGGGCTCGGCCCGGACCACGTCCGGGTCGCGGTGCGCTCGCCCGAGCACAACGCGCTGCTGGTGGCGGCGCTGGAGGAAATCGTGGGAACTGATCGGGGGTCTGCGGCATGACGGTGCGGATTCGGGATGTCGTCGCGGCGCTGGAGGCGGCCTACCCGCCCGAGCTCGCCGAGAGCTGGGACGCGATCGGGCTGGTCTGCGGCGACCCGCAGGCGCCGGTGCAGCGCGTGCTGTTCTGCGTCGACCCGGTCGAGTCCACAGTGGACGAGGCGGCGGAGTGGGGCGCCCAGCTGCTGGTCTCGCACCACCCGCTGCTGCTGCGCGGCGTGCACGGCGTTCCGGCCGACGACCCCAAGGGGCGGCTGGTGCACCGGCTGATCCGCGCCGGGATCGGCCTGTACTGCGCGCACACCAACGCCGACAGCGCGCGGACCGGGGTCTCCGACGCGCTCGCCGAGGCGATCGGGCTCACCGTGACCGGACCGCTGAACCCGCACGCGGCGGGCGCGGACACCGGTCTCGGCCGCATCGGCGAACTGGCCGAGGCCGAACCGTTCGAGCGGTTCGTCGACCGGGTCGCGGCGGGGTTGCCGACCACGGCGTGGGGCGTGCGCGGCGCCGGTGATCCGCAGCGCCCGATCCGCCGCGTCGCGGTCTGCGGCGGGGCGGGCGACTCCTACCTCGCGGTGGCCGCCGAGGCCGGTGTCGACGCCTACGTCACCGCCGACCTGCGCCACCACCCGGCAGGCGAGCACGTCGCGCGCGGGGACGTCCCCGGCACCGAGGTGCCCGCTCTGGTCGACGTCGCGCACTGGGCGAGCGAGTGGCCGTGGTGCCAGCAGGCGGCCGACATCGTCGCCGCCGCGCTACCCGATACTGTCGAGGTTCTTGTCTCCACCCGCCGCACCGATCCGTGGACCACCCACGCCACCGGTGCGAACCGCGATCCAGGGAGGACGCTGGCGTGAAAGCCGACCCCGCCGTTCAGCGACGGCTGCTCGACCTCGCCGAGTGCGACGCCGAGCTCAACCGCGTGAACCACCGCAGGCGCTCGCTGCCCGAGCTGGCGGAGATCGGCGCTGCCGAGCGGGAGCTGCAGGCCAAGCGGGACGCGCTGGTCGCCGCGCAGACCGCGTTCGGCGACATCGACCGGGACGCGCGGCGGCTGGAGACCGAGATCGAGCAGGTCCGCAAGCGCGAGCAGCGCGACCGCACGCTGATGGACCAGGGCGGGTCCTCCAAGCAGCTGGAGGACCTCCAGCACGAGCTGCAGACCCTCGCCCGCAGGCAGGGCATCCTGGAGGACGAGCTGCTGGAGGTCATGGAGCGCCGGGAGGCGCTGGAGGCCGACGTGGAGCACGCGCGAGGTGAGGTCGCCGCGGCCGAGGCCGCCCTGGCCGACGCGCAGCACCGCAGGGACGAGGCGTTCGCCGATCTGGACACCAACGAGGCCCGGCGGCTCGCCGAGCGCGAGCTGATGGTCAAGGGGATCCCGGAGAACCTGGTCAGCCTCTACGACCGCATCCGCGAGCAGCGCGGCGTCGGTGCCGGGCCGTTGCAGGGCAACCGCTGTGGTGCGTGCCGGATCGAGCTGGACCGCTCGGCGTTGGCCGAGGTGCGCGACGCGGCGGCCGACGACGTGGTCCGCTGCGAGGAGTGCGGCGCGATCATGGTCCGGGTCAAGGAGAGCGGGCAGTGAGCCGGCGGGTGGTCGTCGAGGCCGACGGCGGGTCGCGCGGCAACCCGGGCCCGGCGGGGTGCGGCGCGGTGGTCCGCGACGCGGCCAGCGGCGAGGTGCTCGCCGAGCGTTCGGTCGGACTGGGCACCGCGACCAACAACGTCGCCGAGTACCGGGGGCTGATCGAGGGCCTGACCGCGGCGGCCGAGCTCGGGGCCGCCGTGGTCGACGTCCGGATGGACTCCAAGCTGGTCGTCGAGCAGATGTCGGGCCGCTGGAAGGTCAAGCACGCCAACCTCCAGGACCTCGCGGCCGAGGCCCGGCAGCTGCTCGGGCGCTTCGACGAGGTCCGCCTGGAGTGGATCCCGCGCGCCCGCAACGCCCACGCCGACCGGCTGGCCAACGCGGCGATGGACGAGCAGGAGGGGATCGAGCGGGAGGCGGTCGAGAAGGAACCGGGCGCGCGCATCCGGCCGGGCGGCTGGCTGGGCGCCACCGGATCGCCGACGAAGCTGCTGCTGCTCCGGCACGGGCAGACCGCCATGTCGGTGGACCGCCGCTACTCCGGCCGCGGTGACGTCGCGCTGACCGATCTCGGCATCCGCCAGGTCAGGGCGGCGGGGGAGCGGCTGGCCGCGATGGACGGGGTGGTCACCCCGGACGGCGCCGCGCCGGTGATCGCCTCGCCGCTGACCCGCACCCGTCAGACCGCGCAGGCGGTCGTGGACGCCACCGGCGGCGAGCTGCTGTTCCACGACGGCCTGCTGGAGACCGACTTCGGCGACTGGGAGGGCCTGACCTTCGCCGAGGCCGCCGAGCAGTACCCGCAGCTGCACCGCGAGTGGCTCGGCGACCCGACGGTCCGGCCGCCCGCAGGCGAGAGCCTGGACGCGGTGTTCCGGCGGGTCACCGCCGCCAGGGACGAGCTGGTGCGGAAGTACGCGGGCAGGACGGTGGTCGTGGTCAGCCACGTGACGCCGATCAAGGCGCTGCTGCGGCTGGGCCTGGACGTGGGCCCGTCGGTGTTCTACCGGATGCACCTGGACCTGGCTTCGCTGTCCATTGTGGAGTTCTACCCGGACGGCAACGCCTCCGTCCGGCTGGTCAACGACATCTCGCACTGGGGCTGACCGCGCACTGGCCCGATCTCGCACTGGGCCCGACCGCGTTGACACCGCCGCCGGTCCGCGCGCAGCATCAGTCATGCGCAGGTCGACGGCGGCGGTCAGCAGCGCGGTGTTCTTCGTGCTCGGCCCCGGCACGTTCGTCGGGTTGATCCCCTGGCTGCTGACCGGCTGGCAGCTGCGGGATCCGCTGCCCTTCTGGTTCCTCGCGCGGATTCTCGGCGTGCTGCTGGTGATCGCCGGTGGACTCGGTCTGATCCGGTCGTTCGCCAGCTTCGTCTGGGAGGGCTCGGGCACCCCGGTCCCCGTCGCCGCGCCGGAACAGCTCGTGATCGGCGGCCTCTACCGGTACGTGCGCAACCCGATGTACGTGGCGATGTTGTGGATGGTCGTCGGGCAGGCGCTGATCTTCGCGCACTGGTCGCTGCTCGTGTACCTGGTGGTCTGGGCCGTCTTCGTGGTCGCCTTCGTCAGGTGGCGCGAGGAACCCGTCCTGGCTCGCAGGTTCGGCGCGGCTTACGACGAGTACCGGCGGGCCGTCCCGGCCTGGTGTCCCCGGCTCCGCCCGTGGCACCCGGATCGATGAGGAACTCCTTGTCCCGCCGGGGAATCAGCACCTGATGGCCCGAAAGGCCCCGCGTGCTGCGCCGTTCGTCGTGTATTGCCGATCACCTCGTTGACTTCCCCGGAAACGCGTGATTAGCGTCACCGAAACCGTCTGGGAACTTTACAGATAAGGGGAAGCGGTGACTGGAGGGCGCGGGCCGAGTACGGGCCGGGACGGCAGTCCCCGGCTGCTGCGGGAGATCAACGACCGCGCCGCGATCGACGCGCTGCTGCGGGACGGCCCGCTGACCAGGGCCGAGCTGGAGGACGTCATCGGCCTGTCCAAGCCCGCCACCGCGTCCCTGCTGGCCAGGCTCGAAGCCGAGGACATGGTCCGCCGCGGCGAGCTGCGCGGCGGCAACCGCGGACCCCGCGCGCAGACCTGGTCGGTCAACGGCGCGCTCGCCCACGTCGCGGGCGTCAGCGTCACCCCGCACGACGTCGACGTGGTGATCGCCGACCTCACCGGCACCACCTGCGCCGAGCACCGCGCCGCCATGCCGAGCGGGGACACCGACGTGGTGCTGCCCGCGTTCGCCGAGGCGATGACCGCGGCGGCGCGGAAGGTGGGGCTGGGCGCGGGCGAACTGCGGCACGTCGTCGTCGGCGCGCAGGGCGCGGTGGACCCGGCGACCGGGCACCTCGGCTTCGCCCCGCACCTGCCCGGCTGGGAGGGCTTCGACGTTCCGGGGCGGCTCGGCGAGCTGCTCGGCACCGAGGTCACCGTCGAGAACGACGTCAACCTGGTCGCCCTGGTGGAGATGTCCGGCGGGCGCGCGCAGGAGGTCCGGGACTTCGTGCTGGTGTGGCTGGGCGACGGCATCGGCTCGGCGGTGGTGATCAACCGGGTCCTGCTGCGCGGTGCGACCGGTGGCGCGGGCGAGATCGACTGGATGTACGTGCCGGACCGGGCGCACCGGGACACCGGGAGCGACCGGGCGGGTGACCGCTTCGGCACGCTGCTCTCGCCGCGGTCGGTCCTCGAACTCGCCCGCGCGCACGGGTTCACCGCGGGCTCCGCGCCGGAAGCGGTGCGCGAAGCAGCCGAAGCGCCCGCCGGAGAGCCGTTCCTGACCGACCTCGCCCGCCGCATCGCCACCGGCCTGGCCGGGGTGGTCAGCGTCGTGGACCCGGAACTGGTGCTGCTGTCGGCGGAGATCGCGCAGGCGGGCGGGCCGGTGCTCGCCGAGAAGGTCGAGACCGAGCTGCACCGCCTGGTCGTGCCCAGGACCCCGGTGCACCCCGCGCTGATCACCGGGAACCCGGTCCGCGCGGGTGCGTTGCGGGTCGCCTTGGGGGTGGCCCGCCACCGCGTGTTCGGCCTGCCCATCACGACGGCGGGAGTGCTGCCCACGTCGGGCCGCTGAGGCCGGAACCCATTGGAGGACAAGCACATGCGCAGACAGATCGGCGTGGGTGTGGCCGCGACCGCCCTGCTGGCCGCCGCGTGCACCGCGGGCTCGACCGCCCAAGGCCCGCAGCCCGCACCCGGCCCGGACGAGCGGCTCACCATCACCGTGGCCAGCCAGTTCACCGACCGGGAGCTGGACTCCTTCAACCGCGTGCTCGACGGCTTCCGCGCCACCCACCCCAACATCACCGTCGAGAGCCGGGGCAGCCAGGACGACGACAAGATCACCCAGGCCATCCGCGGCGGCAACCCGCCGGACGTGGCGGTCTCGGCCGAGACGGTCAACCTCGGCCAGTTCTGCTCCAGCGGGGCGTGGCAGGACCTCGGCCCCTATCTGGAGCGCGACCGCACCGACCTGTCGCAGATCCCGCAGGCCGTGCAGGACTACACGCAGTACCAAGGAAAGCGCTGCGCGATGCCGCTGCTGGCCGACGTCTACGGCCTGTACTACAACGCCGACCTGTTCGCGAAAGCAGGCATCAGCGAGCCGCCGCGCACCACGGCCGAACTCACCGACCTGGCCAAGCGGCTCACCGAGTGGAACCCGGACGGCTCGATCAAGGTGGCCGGTTTCCTGCCGGTGCAGGCGTCGCAGGCCAACCACCCGTGGAACTGGGCCCCGCACTGGGGCGCGCGGTGGATGGACGAGCAGGGCCGGTCGGTGCTCGGTTCCGACCCCGCGTGGGCGGAGATGCTGCGCTGGCAGAAGGAACTCGTGGACTTCTACGGCTGGGACAAGCTGGTCCAGTTCACCGCCGGGCTCGGCCAGCAGTACTCCGCCGACAACGCCTTCCAGCAGGGCAGGATCGCGATGGCCATCGACGGCGAGTACCGCACCGGGTTCATCGAGGAGCAGGCCCCGGAGCTGAACTACGGCACCGCTCCGTTTCCCGTCACCAGGCCCGAGCTCTACGGCACCGGGCTGACCACCGGCACCATCATCGGCGTGCCCAAGGGTGCGGCCAACGCAGGCGCGGCCTGGGAACTGGTGAAGTACCTGACCACCGACACCGACGCGCTGGTGGAACTGGCCAACGGCCTCAACAACGTTCCGACCACCAGGGAAGCTCTGCACGATCCCCGGCTGGAGCGGTCGCCGCAGTACCAGACCTTCCTGGACCTGTTCGACGGCGCCAAGCTCGTCCCCTCCCCGGCCAGCCCGAATGGCAGCGCCTACATGAAGTCCACGGAGGACTTCATGGTGAAGTGGCAGAGCGGCCAGGTCTCGGACCTCGGCCCGGCGCTGCGGGAGCTGGACGCGCAGATCGACGCGGCCAAGTCGATGGGCGGCTGAGGTGGGCGCGCTCGGCAGGCGGTTGCGCGTCCTGGCGTTCATGTCGCCGTGGATCGTCGGGTTCACCCTGTTCTTCGGCTACCCGCTGGTGGCGACCGGGTACTTCTCGTTCACCAGCTACGACCTGCTCACCGCGCCGACCTGGGTGGGCCTGCGCAACTACGCCTACCTGTTCACCGGCGACCCGGTGGTGCGGACCGCCGCGCTGAACACGGTGTGGCTGGTCGTGGTGCTCACCGTGCTCCGGGTGGCGTTCGCGCTGGGCGTCGCCTCGGTCATCGCCCGGCTTCGCAGCGGCGTCGGGCTGGTGCGGACGCTGTGCTACCTGCCCGCGCTCGCTCCGCCGGTCGCGGCGACGCTGGCGTTCGTCTTCCTGTTCAACCCCGGAACCGGCCCGGTGAACGGGTTCCTGCGGCTGTTCGGCATCGACGGTCCACTGTGGTTCAACGACCCGGCGTGGGCGAAGCCCGCGCTGACGCTGCTGACGCTGTGGGGCTGCGGGGAGCTGATGATCATCCTGCTGGCCGCGCTGCTGGACGTCCCGCGCGAGCTGCACGAGGCGGCGGCGCTGGACGGGGCGGGGGCGTGGCGGCGGTTCCGCCACATCACCATCCCGTCCATCGCGCCGGTGCTGCTGTTCGGGGTGGTCAACTCGATCATCTTCTCGTTGCAGTACTTCACCCAGGCCGTGGTCGCGGGCTCGGTCGCGTCCGGGCAGGCCGAGGTGGTCGGCAGCAGCAAGACCCTCGGCTTCCCGGACAACGCCACGCTGACCTTCCCGGCCTGGCTCTACCAGCAGGGATTCCACTACTACAACATGGGTTACGCGGCGGCGATGGCCGTTCTGCTGTTCGTCTTCTCGCTCGGGTTCACGATCTGGCTGATCCGCCGCATGCGGACGGCTGAGGAGGCCGCGTGAGCGACACTCTTTTCCCGCTCAGCGTGGCCGACCGGGTGCGGGTGTCCCGCATGGCTCTGGTGGAGGCAGCGTGAGCGACACTGCTTTCCCGCTCAGCGTGGCCGACCGGGTGCGGGTGTCCCGCATGGCACTGATGGAGGCCGCGTGATCTCCGACGCCTCGATGTCGCCGTCGCGCCGCGCGCTGCACTGGATCGCGGTGCACAGCCTGGGACTCGCGCTGGGCGTGATGTTCCTGCTGCCGATGGTCTTCGTGCTGCTGACCGCGTTCATGTCCGACCAGCAGGCGCTCACCTCGGACCTGTGGCCCCGCGAATGGCACTGGGAGAACTTCGCCGAGGTCTTCGTCAAGGCGCCGATGCTGTCCTACCTGGGAAACAGCCTGCTCTACGCCGGGCTGGCCACGGTGTTCATGCTCATCTCCAGCGTGCCGGTCGCCTACGCGCTGTCCAAGATGCGCTGGCGCGGCCGGAACGCGGCCTTCCTGCTCGTGATCGCGGCCATGATGCTGCCGCCGCAGGTGACCGCCGTGCCGCTGTACATCCTGTGGACGCGGTTCGAGCTGACCGGTTCGCTGTGGCCGCTGATCATCCCGCACCTGTTCGGCGACGCGTTCAGCATCTTCCTGCTGCGCCAGTTCTTCCTGACCATCCCGCAGTCCTACGTGGACGCGGCGAAGGTCGACGGCTGCTCCGAGCTCGGCGCGATGCTGCGCGTCGTCGTGCCGATGGCGAGGCCGGGCATCGCCGCCGCCGCGATGTTCTGCTTCCTCTACACCTGGAACGACTTCTTCGGCCCGCTGCTCTACACCGGCGAGAACCCGGGCAGCTGGACGCTGTCGGTCGGCCTCGCGTCGTTCCGGGGCACGCACTACGTCGAGTGGAACCTCACGATGGCGGCCACCGTGCTGGTGATGCTGCCGGTGATCGTGCTGTTCCTGGTCGCGCAACGCGCATTCGTCCGAGGCATCACCTTCACCGGTGTCAAGGGATAGAGGAGCGTCATGAAGCTGACGGTCGTGGGTGGCGGATCCACCTACACCCCGGAACTGGTCGACGGGATCGGCGCGGGGATCGACGAGATCGTGCTGGTCGACCCCGACGAGCAGCGGCTCGCCGTGGTCGGCGACTTCTGCCGCAGGCTGCTGGAGCACCGGGGCAGCGGGACCCGGCTGACCACCACGGCGGACCTGGAGGAAGGCGCCGAGGGCGCCGCCGCCGTCCTGCTGCAACTGCGCGTCGGCGGGCAGGCGGCCCGCTACCGGGACGAGACCTTCCCGCTGGAGCACGGCTGCGTCGGGCAGGAGACCACCGGCGCGGGCGGGCTGGCCAAGGCGCTGCGCACGGTGCCGGTGGTGCTCGACATCGCCGACCGGGTCCGCGCGGTCGCCCCGGACGCGTGGCTGGTGAACTTCACCAACCCGGTCGGGATCGTCACCCGCGCCCTGCAGCTCGAGGGCCACCGGGCGGTCGGCCTGTGCAACGTGGCGATCACCGTCCAGCGCTGGATCGCCGGGCTGCTCGGCTGGGACTGGCGGTCGGTGGAGCTGGAGCACGTCGGGCTCAACCACCTGACCTGGGTCCGGGGCGTGCGGATCGACGGCCACGAGGTCCTGCCGGACCTGCTGGCCGAACGCGGGCCGGAGCTGGCCGAGCACGTCGGGCTCCCGCTCGCGCTGATGCGGCGGCTGGGCGTGATCCCGTCCTACTACCTCAAGTACTTCTACACCCACGACGAGGTGGTGGCGCGCGAGCGCTCGCAGCCGCCGCGCGCGTCGGTGGTCAGCGACGTCGAGCGCGACCTGCTCAAGCGCTACTCGGACCCGTCGGTCAACACCAAGCCCGACGAGCTGATGCTGCGCGGCGGTGCCCACTACTCGGAGGCCGCGGTGCGGCTGGTGCGCGCGCTGACCTCCGACGGCCCGCCGGAGACGCACGTCGTGAACGTGCGAAACGGCGGCACGCTGGACTTCCTGCCGGACGACGCGGTGATCGAGACCAACGCGCGGGTGAGTTCCGAAGGCGCCCGGCCACTGCCGGTCCGGCCGCTGGAGCCCGCCCTGTCCGGGCTGATCGCGCACGTCACCGCCTACGAGCACCTCGCGCTGGACGCCGCCGTGCGCGGCGGCCGCGACCGCGTCGCCAACGCCCTGCTCGCGCATCCGCTGATCGGCCGCCACCACCTGGCCGAAGAGCTCGCGGAGGAGCTGGTCCAGCTCAACGCGGCGTTCCTGCCATGGGCGAAGTGACCCCGGCGGTGTTCGCGATCGACGGCGGCAACAGCAAGACCGACGTGCTGCTGGTCGGAGCGGACGGGACCGTGCTGTCGGAAGTCCGCGGCCCCGGCGTCTCGCCGCAGCGGATCGGCGTCGGCCCCTGCCTGGACGCGTTGGCCGGAATGGCGGAGGAGGCGCTGGTCCGGGCGGGCCTGCCGCTGGAGCCGCCGTTCGCCAGGCACACGGCGGCGTGCCTGGCGGGCGCGGACCTGCCGCGCGAGGAGCGGGAGCTGCGCGACGCCGTCGCCGCCCGCGGGTGGTCCGAGACGGTCGTGGTGGACAACGACACCTTCGCCCTCCTCCGGGCCGGGACCGACGACGGCGTCGGGGTCGCGGTGGTCTGCGGCGCGGGCATCAACTGCGTCGGGGTGGCCCCGGACGGGGCAGTGTCGCGCTTTCCGGCGGTGGGGCGGATTTCCGGCGACTGGGGCGGAGGTTCGTTCCTCGCGCACGAGGCCCTGTGGTGGGCGGTGCGGGCCGAGGACGGGCGTGGTCCGGGCACCGAGCTGCGCACCGCCGTCGCCGACCACTTCGGCAGGCCGCGGGTCTTCGACGTGGTCGAGGCCCTGCACTTCGGGGAGATCCCGGACGCCGACGTGCTCGGGCTGTGCCCGGTGCTGTTCGAGGTCGCCGCCGAAGGCGACCAGGTCGCGGCCGGGCTCGTCGAGCGGCTCGCCGACGAGGTCGGGCAGCTGGCCACCGTCACCCTGCGCCGCCTCGGCATGCTCGCCGAACCGGCGGTCGTCGTCCTCGGCGGAGGTGTGCTGTCGGGGGCCGGGCGGCGGCTCGTGCCCGGCATCCACCGGCGGTGCGCCGAGGTCGCGCCGAAGGTCGAGATCCGGGTCGCCGAGGCGGCGCCGGTGGTCGGTGCCGGGCTGCTCGGGCTGGACCGGATCGGCGCCGGGGAGGAGGCCAAGCGGCGGCTCGCCCGGACGCTCCCGCCGGGCGGGACGTCGCGAGCGGTAGACTGAGCGGCGCGGATGAGTCGGCCGGGCGGTCGCGTCGGGGCTGGTCCCCGTCGAGGAAAGTCCGGACTCCACAGGGCAGGGTGGTTGCTAACGGCAACCCGGGGAGACCCGCGGGAAAGTGCCACAGAAAGCAGACCGCCCGGCCGAATGCCTTCGGCATTCCGGCCGAGCAAGGGTGAAACGGTGGTGTAAGAGACCACCAGCGCCCCGGGTGACCGGGGCGGCTCGGTAAACCCCACCCGGAGCAAGGCCAAGAGGGCACCGAGGTGCCTGCGCAGGCGATCGAGGGTAGCCCGCCCGATGCCTGCGGGTAGGCCGCTGGAGCCTGCCGGCGACGGCAGGCCGAGATGGATGGCCGCCCATTGGGACCGTCGTGAGGCGCCCATGGACAGGATCCGGCTTACAGGCCGACTCATCCCTTCTTAGTTGTGTGTGGTCGTTCTGCTGGCCGGTGCGGGTGGCGGAACCTCAGGCGCCGCCTCGCTGCGGGAGCTCCGACATCGCGTATGCCAATACGCCACGTCGAAGCTGTCCTCGCGAGGCGACGCCTGAGAACCCGCGGCGGTGCCAGCTGCTTGCGTGGGCGGTGCCGGTTGGTCGGGCCGGCGTGCCGGTTGCTTGCTTGGGTTAAGCGGCTGTGCCGCTTCTGAGGCGCCTGGGTGTCCCAGTGGGTGGACCGGTGCTCCCGAGTGTCCACTGTGGTCTCGTTTGGGTGTTGTTCAGGGGGGATCGGTGGTCACCGGTCGTGTGCGCCCCGGTGCGGTGCGCGGTGTCGGGGGACCGCTACTCTTGGTGCGATGCGAAGATCACCTTTCGCGTCAACCGAATCCGGTGTCTGCACGCCACCGTGATCCGGTCGGGTGCATCATGACTCGATGTGCGGAATTCCACTGCGGTACCGGTTTGTGCACGGTGCGTTACGAGAGGGCTCGCGAGCGGGTGAACGATCACGTGATTCCATGCCAGAGCAGGCGCGATGACCGCTCTTTTCCCGGCACTGGGCCGAAAGAGGCATGCCCGAACGGCCCATCCGCCGCGTGATCACGCCTGATCCGGCGCCACTCCGGAACTCGCAACCACTACTTCTGGTGACCATGTCATGTTCTACTCGTACCTGCGTGCCGGGACCGTCCCGGCAGGCTGAGGTACCGACCCGACGAGACTCCGCGAACACAGGGGCAACGAGATGACCACCATGCCGCTGGAAACACTGGCGCAACTGCACACACTGGCGCAGGGCGAGATCGGGACCTTCAACCTCCGCGGCTGGATCCTG
>NZ_BAAAUX010000003.1:279993-281555 GCF_039534165.1 Saccharopolyspora taberi
GCTGCTGTGGCTCGGCGGTGGCAAGGGCGACAACGCCGGCGTGATGCGCCGCGTCGGCGGCATCATCGTCGCGCTGGCGATCATCGGACTGGCCGTGACCGGATCGGGCGTCGACATCGGGACGTTCATCGCCGGTCTGTTCAGCACCAGCGGGTGATCGGCATTGCGGATCCGCACCGACGACGAGATCTACCGGGTCGACGCGGTCTGGCTCGGCCCGCCGAAGGCGACCTTCCCGTGGCGCGCCCGCTACGTCGCCTGGGGCGTCGGCATCGTGGTCTTCCTGCTCGTGCTCGCGATCGAGCGGCGGATGAACATCGGGTTCAGCTTCTTCTCCACCGCGTGGGCGGTCGTCATCACCATCGTGGTGACCCGGATCATCTGCGCCCGGATCACCCACGAACGCCCGCTGGGGGCGGTGCTGGTGATGTGGATGCGCGAACTCACCGCGCCCAGGGAGAAAACCGCCACGCGGGGAGGAGCCGCCACCGCCGCGCGGATCCGGGTGCGCACGACTCGGCCCCGGCCCAAGCAGAAGCAGCCCAGACGCCCGGGCCGGGGCAACAGGCAGCAGCAGGTCAACCGCTCCAGGCAGCCGGCCCGTGGCCAGGCTCCCCGCAAGCGGGCGCGTAGCAAGGAGGTTCGTGGTGTTCGGTCGACGGCGAGGCCGTGAGGGCAGCTCGCAACAGGTTCCACCTCGCGCCGTCGGTTCGTCCGCCAGGGCCGCCCGTCCAGCCCGCGGCGGCAAGCGCAGGCTCGGCGACGAGACGTCGATCCCGACCTACACGCCGACGATCTCCGCGCGGTCCATCGACGGGCACCTGCTGCGCACCGGGCAGGACGTGTTCGCCTGGTACCGGCTTTCCGCGCAGCGGTGGTCGTTCCGCTCCGACTCCCAGCGCCAGGACCTGATCGCCGCGATCGCCGGGCAGTACGCCGAACTCCAGGGCCGCTGGCTGCACCTGCGGGTCACCAACCGGCCCTACCCGATCCGGATGTGGGCCGAGGCGCACGTGCACAACGCCCGCCACCCGCTGCCGGACACCCCGGGCGCGCTGACCTTCGACGACTACATGGTCGGCGAGCAGCAGCAGCTGATGGGCCGCTCGATGGCGGAGAAGGAGGTCTACCTGGGCGTCCAGGTGCAGACCCGCAACGTCGTCGACCGCGCCGTCGAGCGCGCCGCCCCGCTGCTGCGCCGCGTGTTCCCGGAGGCCGTCGACGCCGAGCTCGTCGCCCTGGACAGCGAGATCGAGCACCTGGACCAGGTGATCGGCTCCGCCGGGCTGGACGGCCGCCCGGTCAGCGCCGAGGAGATCTCCTGGCTGATGCACCGCTCGTGCTCGCTGGGACTGCCCGCGCCGCGCAACCTGCCCGCGACCCCGGGCGCCGCCTGGGAACCCGAGGACCTCGCGTCGTTCACCGACGCCTCCGACATGCACCAGGAGCCCTACTCGCCGACGGTCACCGTCCGCGGGCGCACCGGCTCCAACGCCGGCGTCACCCGGCACGTCGCGGTGCTCACCGTCGGCCAGACCCACGGCCTGCAGATCCCGGAGATC
>NZ_BAAAUX010000003.1:281602-307641 GCF_039534165.1 Saccharopolyspora taberi
GGTCGGCCCGGATCTACGTGCGGCGCCCCGAGGACGTCGGCGGCGAGCTGCAGCGGCAGATGAACAAGGTCCGCTCCCAGGTCCGGCACTACACCGAGGAGCACGGCCTGGAGCCGCCGACCTCGCTGGCCCGGCAGGCCGGGCGGGTGCTGGAGATCGACGACGAGATGACCTCCGGCTTCACCGCGCTGGCCACCCGGGTCCGCTCGTGGTGGCGGCTGGCGGTGTCCGGCCCGACCGAGCGCGACGCGCTGCGGCTGGCGCAGCAGATCCTCGACCTCTACAAGCCGAAGGTCGCCATCGAGCACCCCGAGGCCCAGTACGCGATGGCGCGGGAGTTCATCCCGGGCGAGCCGCTGGCCAACGCCGCCTACCTGCGGCGCGGTTCGGTCGTGTGGGCCGCGGCGGCGGTTCCGCAGGCGACCGCGGAGGTCGGCGACCGGCGCGGCATCCTGCTCGGCGAGACCTGCACCGCGACCCGCCGCCCGGTCGCGTGGGATCCGTGGATGGCGCAGGAGGTCCGCGACGCGTCCGGTCTGACCGCGATGGTCGCCGGTCTCGGTGGTGGCAAGTCGTTCCTCGGCGGCGGGATCGTCTACAAGACGCTGCGCTCCGGCGCGCACTGGACGCTGCTGGACCCGTCCGGTCCGCTGGCCGAGATCTGCAACCTGCCGGAGCTGCGCCCCTACGCCCGGCCGATCAACCTGCTCAACGCCCAGCCCGGCATCCTCAACCCGTACCGGGTGGTCGCCGAGCCGGAGCTGGAGCACTTCGTCGACGAGGACGACCCGGAACGCAGCTGGCGGCGCGAACGCGCGCTGGCGGCGGCGACCCGGCGGCGGCTGGTGCTCGACGTGCTCACCGGGCTGCTGCCCTACGAGGTCGCCCGGTTGCCGCAGACCCGGATCGTGCTGCTGCGCGCGGTCCGCGCGGTCGGCGGGCGGCCGGACGCGCATCCGGGCATGGTCTTCGAAGCGCTGCGGCGGGACGCGAGCGAGCACCACGAGCACGCCGTCGTCGTCGCCGACTTCCTCGACGAGATCCGGGAGCGGATGTCGCTGCTGATCCCGGAGGCCAACGCCGACCCGTACTCGGAGCGCCGCGAGGACCGGCTCACGGTGCTCACCATGGCCGGGCTGACCCTGCCCAAGGACGGCGTCGGCCGCGAGCACTGGACCGACGCCGAAGCGCTCGGCGTGGAGATGCTCAACCTCGCCGCCTGGCTGACGCAGCGGTCCATCTACGAGCGGCCGAAGAACGAGCGCAAGGGCGTCTGGATCGACGAGGCGTTCTTCCTGTCCGAGGTGCCGACCGGCCGGGTGCTGATGAACCGGTTCGCCCGCGACTCCCGGAAGTGGAACGTCCGGGTGCTGCTGTCCAGCCAGATCCCGGCTGACTTCCTGCGGATCCAGGGCTTCGTCTCGCTGCTGGACTCGGTGTTCATCGGCCGCCTCGACGACGAGCACGCGCAGGCCGACGCGCTGCGGCTGCTCAAGGTCCCGGTCGGCGCGGGCTACGAGCAGGTCGTCGCCGCGCTCGGCCGCCGCCCGGGCCCGGCCCGCAACAACACCGAACGCGACCGCTCGCCCCGGCAGTTCATCTTCGGCGACGGCGCGGGCGGCGTGGAGAAGATCCGGATCGACTTCAGCGGACCGCACCTGGCCCACCTGCGCGACTCGCTGGACACCACCCCGGCCTCCGACGACAGCGAGCCCCGCGAGCTCAAGAGCGCCGAGAACGGGGTCAACTCCGACGTCGCGGCCCCGGCGCTGACCGCCTCCGACGACTACCCGGAGGACCTGGACACCTTCGACGAGTTCGAGCTCGAGACCGTCGGGATCGGCAACGACGGCACGGGCGAGCGTTCGGCCGGGAATCCGGGCGAACGAGGTGGGGACGACGTCCGGTGACCGCCGTGCTGACCCTGACGGGGGTGGTGATCGTCGCCGCGCTGCTGGCGCGGAGGCGACCGGCGCGGCGCTCGCCGGCCCGCCGCAGGCGCGGGGCGGCGGCCGTGGTCGCCGCGATCGTCGGCCTCCAGGCCCTGATCGGCGCTCCGGCCCTCGGGCAGGGGTCGGACTGCAAGGAGCCGCCGAACCCCGAGCGGCCCGGGTCGGGCATGGTCGGGGCGATCGATCCGGCGCCGATGGGAACAGGCCAGCCGGGTAGTGCCTACGACGAAGTCGGCTACGCCGGTCTAGTCTGGCACACCTACGACCTCGGCTGCGGGCCACAGGGCGTGACCAATCCGAACGCCCTGGTCGACACCTGGCTCGGCAACGAGTTGTTCAACATCGGCAAGAACTTCGTGGGTGCCACGAACGGTCTGCACTACGCGTTGCTCAACGGCGACCTGATGGATCCGCTGGACGACGTCATCGCGAACGGAACGGTAGCCCTCTACGACAGCGTGTTCACGCCGTGGTTCGGGCTCGTCGCGTTGGTGCTGGCCGTAGTGCTCTTCCGCTACATCTGGCAGGGCGACCTGGCCTCGATCGGCAAGAAGGGTATGTGGGCGCTGGCAGGACTCTGGTTCGCCTCGGCGACCTACCTCACGCCGCTGGTCTACACGCACGCTCTCGATGACGTGGTGATCACCGGAACTTCGGCGGTGCAGGCAGGATTCCTGCGCGAGGTCGGTGTGGACGAGGCCAACGCGCTGCCGACCCTGCTGCACGACCAGGTCGTCTACAACAACTGGTTGCGCGGGGAGTTCGGCGCTCCGGACACGCCGCAGGCGCAGCAGCTCGGCCGAGAACTGCTACGGGCGCAGGCGTGGACGAAGGAAGAAAGGCGGACTGGCGCCGACGCGGGGTCTCCGGAGCCGAAGAAGCAGGCCTTCGAGGACGTCGCTGCGAAGATGGGCAGTGCCTACGGATACTTCCAGGGCATTGATGGCAGCCGCGTCGGTGCGGGAACCCTCGCGATGGCACAGAGCCTCGCCTTCGGGACGTTCCAATTGCTGGCCAAGGCGACGATCCTGCTCGCCCAGGTCATGTTGCGGGTCCTGATCCTCGCAGGGCCGCTGATCGGCTTGGTCGCGCTGGTGTACCACCAGATCCTGCGCGCCATCGGCCGGATCGCGGGTGCGGCGATCCTCAACGTCGTGATGGTTTCGGCGATGGCCGGGCTGCACACCCTGATCCTCACCTGGATCTTCGACCCGAACAGGCAGTTCGTGCCGCTCACCCAGATCCTCCTGTCCGGCCTGGTCACCCTGGTCTTCCTCCTGGTCGGCAAGCCGCTCCGGCGGATGGGGCAGATGGTCGAGCTCTCGGTCGGTGGCATCGGTGGGTCGATGCCGCGGGTGCCGCAGGGGATCTTCTCCCGCTTCCGCGGCCGGGGCCGCGGCTCGCAGGGCTCCGGTGGCGGGGACTTCTGGGACACCGTGCGCTCTTCCGACGACGAGATGGAGGAGACGCAGTCCGGTCAGGAGCGGCGGCGCAGCCGCCCCGAGGCGCAGCTGCCGTCCTCGGTGGTCGCGACGGCGCAGCGGCTCGACCGGGACGGGACGTCGGCGATTCCTCCGGAGGAGGCGCAGGCGCTGCCCGGTGGTGCCGCGCCGCGGCGGCCGGGCGGGTTCCGGCATCCGCAGGCCCTGCCCGAAGGGCGGACCGCCAGTCGGCTCGTCGATACCGCCCCGGTGGCGGATGCCAAATGGGACGGGCTCGACGAAGATCCGGTGTTGGTCCCGTCCCGGTCCGACAACCCGGCTGCCGCGCCGGAACCCCGGCGGGCGGAGATGGAGGTCGTGGCGGGCCGACCGGTGTACGTGGTGTACCGGCCGTCCCGGGGGCTGGAGGTGGCCGACGGTGGCTGACTCCGGCCGGTGGAACTGAGGAGGGGGAGGGCAGCCGATGCCCATTCGCACACATCGGGGCCGTGCCGCAGTGTACCGCAGGCTGTGGGGCTGGCCCTTGCGTTCTCCGAAGCACCTGGTCGGCGCGCTTGTGGTGCTCGGCGTGCTGGTCATCGTGATCGGGTTCCTGCTGCCGGAGCCGCCGCCCAGCCGCTACCAGGGTCAGCAGGACCCGGCCCAGCGCCCCGCGGAGCAGCCGGTGTCCGCGCCGCCGTCGACCCGCAAGCCCGCGCCGCCGACGTTCTCCGTGCCGCCGACCGCGCCGCCGAGGACCGCGGCCGATCCGGCCGGGCTCGCCGTCGTCGAGGCGTGGGGCCGGGCGTGGGTGAACCACCCGCCGGGCACCGACCGGCAGCGCTGGCTCGACGGCCTGCGCCCGCACACCACCGACGAGTTCCTGCCCGAGATGGCCTCGGTCGACCCGGCCAACGTGCCCGCCAACGCGGTCACCGGGCCCGCGACCCCGCTGGAGTCGACCGCGACCGCGATGGACGTGCGGTTACCGACCGACGCCGGCGAGGTCCAGGTGCATGCGATAAAGACCCCGGCCGGCTGGCGAGTGGCGGCCTACGGCGAGGTGAACTGACATGCGCAAACTCCTGGTGGCGCTGGTGCTCGTCGCGGGTTTCGCCGGACTCGCCGGGGTCGGCGCGCTGACCGCGCTGCTGGCAGGCAGCGGCGGCCGGGGGCAGGGCTGGTCCGAGTGCAGCGCCGACCTCGGGCCCTGGGGTGACGCCGCGGGCCGGGGGGAGAGCGACGCGAGCACGCTCAGCGCGGAGTCGGTCGAGATCGCCAAGCGGATCATCGAGATCGGCAAGGAGCGCGGCCTGCCCCCGCGCGCCTGGCAGATCGCGATCCAGGCGGGCAAGACCGAGTCGAACCTGAAGAACGTCTTCCACGGCGACCGCGACTCGCTGGGGATCTTCCAGATGCGCCCGTCGATGGGCTGGGGCAGCGAGTCGCAGGTCACCGACGTCGACTACGCGATCAACAAGTTCTACGACGTGCTGCTGGAGGTCCCGGGCTGGGAGGAGATGCGGCCGGGCACCGCGGCCCAGCGCGTCGAGCGCTCCGGGTACCCGCTGCGCTACCACAAGTGGGAGCCGATGGCCGCCCACCTGGTCAGCGTGGAGGGCCAGGTCAGCGGGTTCAGCGGCTGCGAGGACCTGCCGTCGGCCAGCGTGCTGGCGGGCAACGCGATCGGCTACGCCCACGCCCAGCTGGGCAAGCCGTACGTGTGGGGCGCGGCCGGACCGGACACCTTCGACTGCTCCGGCCTGACCCAGATGGCCTGGAACGCCGCCGGGGTGAAGATCCCCAAGCACTCCCAGACCCAGTACGACCAGGGCGGCGTGCACGTGCCGCTGTCCCAGGCGCAGCCAGGTGACCTGGTGTTCTGGGGCCACGGCCGGGATCCGCAGAGCGTGCACCACGTCGCCCTGTACCTGGGCGACAACGAGGTCCTGCACGCTCCGCAGCCCGGCGAGAGCGTCGAGCGGACGAAGATGTGGGACGGCGGTGAGCTGCTGCCGATGGTGGTGCGCCCCGCTCCCGACATGCCCGGGACCGCCGCGGCGCTTCCACCGGCGGGCGCCGGCAGGTGAGAATTCGCCGACGTGCCCCCGGCGCGCCGGACGTTGCCGAAGGGCCTGTTCGAAAGGTGGCCAATCCCCGATGTTCACGCCAGACCCGATCCCGCGGCCGTCAGGCCCGCCCGCGTCCAGCACGCCGCTCGGGGACTACCTGTCCAGAGCGCGCCACGGGGTCGACAGCGGTTACGTGACGGTGCCGCGGTCGCTGGCGGAGGCGATGCCGTTGCCGTGGCAGCAGCAGATGCGGCACCTGCTGGCCGAGTTCCACCAGGCGTTCGGCCACCTGCAGTGGCCGGTGTACCGGGTGGTGCCGTCCCGGTACGAGCGGCTCGTGGACCTCGACGACGACCAGCTCGCCGAGGTCGGCTGCACCGTCGAGGTCGACGACAGCGGTGAGCTGGAGTACCGGATGCGCGACGGCCGCCGGATCGAGGACCCGGAGACCCACCAGGTCCTGGTGTCGTGCCTGGACCCGATCCCCCGGCAGCAGCCCGGACCGGCCGCGCCACCGCCTCCGGCCTGGTAGCCGGCGGCTGCTCCGTTCAGGGGCGCCGGGCCCGGGCCGGCCCGACGACAGCCGCTCGGCCGCGTGACATGCGCTGTGCGACATGCGAGGCTCGACCCATGGCCCGCAAAGGTTGGTACTTCTGCCTGAAGCATCAGCAGGTCGAGCCGGCGGCGGGGTGCCGCGCGGCCGAGCGGTTGGGTCCTTATGCCGATCGCGAGACCGCGGCGCGGGCGCTGGAGATAGCGCAGGAGCGCACCAAGGCGGCCGACGAGGCCGACCGGCGTTGGAACGCCGAGGAGGACTGATGGGCCACGCTTTTCTTCCGGCTCATCGGGGCCGACCGGGTGCGGGTGTCCCGCAGGGCACTGGTGGACTGACGGGCCACGCTTGTTTTGCGGCTTATCGGGGTCGACCGGGTGTGGGTGTCCCACGGGGTGCTGGTGGACTGACGGGCCAGGCTTGTCCTCCGGCTCGTCGAGGCCGACCGGGCGCGGGTGTCCCGCAGGGCACAGAGGACTGATCTCCCGTGGCGGCGGCGCAGGTTCCAGGAGACGAGGCCGGTGTTGCCGCCGCCGACCGGAGTTCCCGGCCGCGGGAGTTCGGCTCGGACTTCGCCGCCATCCGGGCTGAGCTGGGCTTACCCGTCGATTTCCCCACCGCCGCGCTGAGCGAGGTCGAGCGGAGCGTGGCGCAGCCGGTGCTCGACGGGGAGCGGGTGGACGCCACGGACCTCCCGCTGGTCACGGTCGATCCGGCCGGTGCGAAGGACCTCGACCAGGCGGTGCTCGTGTGCGCTCGGCCCGGCGGCGGTTACCGCGTGCACTACGCCATCGCCGATGTCGCCGCGTTCGTGGTGCCGGGCGGGGCGCTCGACGCCGAGGTGCGCAGGCGCGGCCAGACGCTCTACCTGCCCGACGGCAACGTCCCGCTGCATCCGACGCTGCTTTCCGAGGGCGCCGCGAGCCTGCTTCCGGACCAGGTGCGCCCTGCCGTGCTGTGGACGATCGACCTCGACTCCGACGGTGTGCCGGTCGGCGTCGACCTGCGCCGGGCGCTGGTGCGGTCGGTCGCGCAGCTGGACTACGACGGCGTGCAGCGCACCATCGACCTCGGGGTCGCGCACCCTTCGATCGAGCTGTTGCCGCAGGTGGGGAGACTGCGCCGGGAGCAGGCGGTGTTGCGGGGAGCGATCGAGCTGGGGTTGCCGGAGCAGCAGGTCGAGTCCGACGGCAACGGCGGTTGGCGGCTGGTGCTGAGGCCCCGGCTGGTGGTCGAGGAGTGGAACGCCGAGATCTCGCTGCTGACCGGGATGTGCGCCGCGGAGATGATGATCTCCGCCGGGATCGGCGTGCTGCGCACGGTCCCCGACCCGGAACCGGAGACGGTGGCGGGCCTGCGCAGGTCGGCCGCCCGGCTCGGCGTGGACTGGCCGGAGGAGCAGCACCCGGCCGCGGCGCTCGCGGGGCTGGACCCGGTCCGGCCGGAAGCGCTCGCGGTCCACGTGCAGGCGACCCGGCTGCTGCGCGGCGCCGGGTACACGGCGTTCGGCGACGGCGCCCCGGCCAAGGCCGGGCACGCCGGCATCGGTGCGTCGTACGCGCACGTCACGGCGCCGCTGCGGCGGCTCGTCGACCGCTACAGCGCCGAGGTGTGCCTGGCGGTCGCCTCCGACCGGCCGGTGCCCGGATGGGTGCTCGAAGCGCTCGGGAACCTGCCGTCGGTGATGGGCGGGTCCGACCGGGTGGCGGGCCAGGTGGAGCGCGCGTGCATCGCCCAGGCCCAGGCGTGGGCCCTGGCAGGCCGGGTGGGCGAGGAGTTCCCGGCGACCGTGCTGCGCGCGGCCAACGGGGTCGGGGGTGAGGTGTTCGTCGCCGCGCCGCCGGTCATCGCCCGGTGCGTGGGCGACGGTTTCGGCGAGGGGCAGCAGGTGCGGGTGCGGCTGGCGCAGGCCGACCCGGTGCGCCGCGACGTGGCCTTCGAGGTGATCTGATCCACAACGTGATCCGCTGGCGGATTACGCGGTCCGCACCGATCGTTGGGAGCACTGATCAACGGTGTTCGACGGAAGGGGCCGGGCGTGGCTGTGCGGGAGAAGACCATCGGGGTCCTCGGTGGTACCGGGGCTCAGGGCAAGGGCTTGGCGATCCGGTGGGCCAGGGCCGGGCTGAAGGTCGTGATCGGTTCGCGCAGCGCCGAGCGCGCCCAGCAGGCGGCCGAGGAGATCGCCGGGGTCGCGGGCGGGGACGTGACCGGCCAGGACAACGCCGGTGCCGCCGCGGCGGCCGACATCGTGCTGCTCGCGCTGCCCTGGGACGGCCACGCCGAGACGCTGACCTCGCTGCGCGCCGAGCTCGCGGGCAAGATCGTCATCGACTGCGTGAACCCGCTCGGCTTCGACAAGCAGGGCCCGTACGCCCTGCCGGTCCCGGAGGGCAGCGCCGCCCAACAGGCCGAGCAGCTGCTCCCGGACTCGCGGGTGACGGCGGCGTTCCACCACGTCTCGGCGGTGACGCTGGCCGACCTGTCGGTCGACCACGTCGACCTCGACGTGCTCGTCCTCGGTGACGACCGCGAGGCCACCGACGTGGTCCGCGAGCTCGCCGACGTCATCCCCGGTGTCCGCGGTGTCTACGGCGGACGCCTCCGCAACGCCCACCAGGTCGAGGCGTTCACGGCGAACCTGATCGCCGTCAACCGCCGCTACAAGGCCCACGCCGGCCTGCGCATCACCGACATCTGACGCGCGTTTGTCGCGGTCCGGCGGTCCGGGCAGCATGAAGGGCCGGAGGTGGTCGATCGTGGCCAGGCAGCTCCCGGAGGAAGCCGGCGGATGGACCGACGACGAGCGGGAACGCGGCGCCGAGGTGCTCGACGGCCGCGCGGTGGTGGTCAACGTCCGCAAGTCCGGGCCGCACAAGCACCTGGTGCCGTGGTTGCTGTCGCAGGACCTGCTCACCTACGTCGGTCACTCCGGCCCGCGCCACTCGTGGCCGAGCTCGGACTTCGCCAGTCCTTTCCTGAAGGAGGCGAAGACCGACCGCGAGGCGATGGTCCGGCACTACGAGCAGTGGCTGGACGAGCAGCCCACGCTGCTGAAGCGGATCCGCGAGGGCGAGCTGAGCGGCAGGGCGCTCGGGTGCTGGTGCGCGCCCAAAGCCTGTCACGCCGACGTCCTCGCTCACCGCGCTTGCCACGACTAGGGCTTGTTCGGCCGTTGGGACGGCCCCCGCAAGCACTTTCGAGCCACTAGCCTGAATTCATGACCTCCACCAAGGACGCGGTGACCGCTCGGGGCGAGTGGGTGCGGCAGGCGAACCGGTTCACCCAGCGCGTGGCCGCCGAGGCGGGCCGGTACCGCCTGATCGTCAGCCTGGCCTGCCCGTGGGCGCACCGGGCGGTGATCGTGCGGCGGCTGCTCGGCCTGGAGGACGCGATCTCGCTGGGCGTCGTGGACCCCATCCGGGACGAGCGCGGTTGGCGGTTCACCCTCGACCCCGACGGCCGGGATCCGGTGACCGGCATCGAGTTCCTGTCCGAGGCGTACCTGGCCACCGATCCGGACTTCGCCGGCCGCTTCACGGTGCCCGCGCTGATCGACACCACCTCCGGCCTGGTCGCCACCAACGACTTCCCGCAGATCTCCCTGGACCTGTCGACCGAGTGGACCCGGTTCCACCGGGCGGGCGCGCCGCAGCTGTACCCGGAGGCGCTGCGCGCGGAGATCGACGAGGTCAACGACGGTGTCCACCGGGACGTCAACCAGGGCGTCTACCAGTGCGGCTTCGCCAGGTCGCAGGTCGCCTACGAGGAGGCGTTCGACCGGCTGTTCACCCGGCTGGACCTGCTCTCGGAACGGCTGTCCGACCGCAGGTACCTGGTCGGCGACACGATCACCGAGGCCGACGTCCGGTTGTTCACCACGCTGGTCCGCTTCGACGCCGTCTACCACGGGCACTTCAAGTGCAACCGGAACAAGCTCACCGAGCTGCCGGTGCTGTGGGCTTACGCGCGGGACCTGTTCCAGACTCCCGGTTTCGGCGACACCGTGGACTTCGACCACATCAAGCGGCACTACTACGTCACGCACCCGGACATCAACCCGAACGGCATCGTGCCGAAGGGGCCGGACCTGTCGGGCTGGCACTCCGAGCACGGCCGGGCCGCGCTGGGCGGCCGTCCGTTCGGCGACGGGACTCCGCCGCCGAACGTGACCGGCTGACTCAGTGGAAGGAGTGCTCGGCGGCGGGGAAGCTGCGCCCGCGCACCTCGTCGGCGAAGTCGTGGGCGGCCCTGGCCAGGGTTCCGCCCAGGTCGGCGTACTTCTTGACGAACCGGGCCGTCCGGCCGGTGTTCATCCCGGCCATGTCGGTCCACACCAGCACCTGCGCGTCGCAGTCCGGGCCGGCGCCGATGCCGACCGTCGGAACGCGCAGCTCGGCGGTGATCCGCTTGGCCACCTCGGCGGTGACCATCTCCAGCACCACGGCGAACGCGCCCGCGTCTTCCAGCGCGTGCGCGTCGTCGAGCATGGAGTCCGCGCGGTCGCCGCGTCCCTGCACGCGGTAGCCGCCGAGGGTGTGCTCGCTCTGCGGCGTGAACCCGATGTGGCCCATGACCGGCACACCGGCCGTGACCAGCTTCTCCACCTGCGGCGCGTACGCGCGACCGCCTTCGAGCTTCACCGCGTGCGCGCCGCCCTCCTTCATCAGCCGCACGGCGGACGCCAGCGCCTGCTCCGGTGAGCTTTCGTAGGAGCCGAACGGCAGGTCCGCCACGACCAGCGCGTGCTTCACGTTGCGCGTGACGGCCCTGGTCAGCGGGATCAGCTCGTCCAGGCTGATCGGGATGGTGGTGTCGTACCCGTAGACGTTGTTCGCCGCGGAGTCGCCGACGAGCAGCACCGGGATGCCCGCATCGTCGAAGATCCGCGCCGTGTACATGTCGTACGACGTGAGCATCGGCCACGCCTCGCCGCGCTGCTTGAGTTCCAGCAGGTGGTGCGTCCGGACTCGGCGGCGGGGAGCGGCGGAACCGTAGGGAGCGGTTTCGGTCTCGTGCTTTTGAGCAGCAGTCATCATTGACCGTCCTTCAGTCCTCAAGGCCCGGCTTCGCGGGTCCCTGGGCTTGTGTGACGCTCGGCAGCGTCGCACGCGCTCGCACCTCCGGGGGATACCCGAAGGGCGCACATCACACGTCAACCGATCCAGGGTCCGGAGATCCGGTCGTAGGTGCCGTCGTGCAGCGCGAGGTTCAGCCACTGGTCGACGTACTGCTGGAACACGACGTCGCCGCGCGGCACCAGGTACGCCTTCTCGGCGAAGGTAAACGGCTGGTCCGGGTGCACCGAGCACAGCTCCGGGTGCTGCTTGGCCTGCCACTTCGTCTCGGCGGCGTCGGTCATCATCAGGTCGGCGTTCCCGGCGACGATCTGCTCGAAGATCGTGTTGTTGTCCGGGTGCTCCACGATGGTCGCCTGCCTGAGGTTGGCGCGGGCGAACTGCTCGTTGGTCCCGCCGGGGTTGACGATCACGCGCACCCCGGGCCGGTCGATCTGCTCCAGCGTCTGGAACCGCTCGGCGTTCTCGCACCTGGTGATCGGCGTCTTGCCGTCGACGGCGTAGGCCCGGCTGAAGAACGCCTGCTTCGCCCGCTCCAGCGTGATGGACACACCGCCGACCGCGATGTCGCACTTCGCCTCGAAGTCCCGCATGAGCGTCTTCCACGTCGTGGGCACGATCACGGCCCTGACGCCGAGCTTGCCCGCGAGGTCGTGGGCCATGTCGATGTCGATCCCGCTCCACGCGCCCGCGGCATCGCGGTAGGTGTAGGGGCGGTAGTCGCCAGTGCTGCACACCCGCAGCTCACCGCGCTGGACCACCTGATCCAGCCGGTTCAACGCCTCCGGCTTGGCCGCCGGCGCGCCGGTCCCGCGCGGGATCGCCACCGCGCCGATCCCGACCAGGACGACAGCCAGCGCGACCGCGAACGCTTTCCACTTCATGAGGGCCCGCCTTTCGATCTCCACCGCACATGCTTAGCCGTTCGGCCGTGCGAGGAGAAGACCTCGGACGAGGCCGGAGTACGTGTGCACGCCGATCCCGGTGAAACCGGGCCCGGGCAGGGCAACGATCAGGCCCCGTCGATTCCGGCGAGTTCGGCCGAGACGTCCCAGAGTTCGGCGGCCCGGCCGCGGTCATAGGACTCGGCGGAGCTCTTCCGCGGCCTGCGGCCGACGAAGTACAGCCCGCTCACCTCGCCCGGCTCGGGGTCGTCGAGCAGCCACACCAGGTCGGCGGCGGACCGCGCGACCGACCGCACCCCGGGCACGGCGCGGACCAGCAGCGGTGCCAGCCGTTCGTAGCCGCGCCGGACGAAGGCGGGGTAGTCGCGGGCGAGACCGGTCTGCGGCATCAGCCCGGGATCGAAGGCGTTCACCGTGATCCGGCGACCGCGGAGCCGGCGGTTGAGCTCGTAGGTGGTGTAGATGTTGGCCAGCTTCGAGGTCGAGTACCGGATCCGGCCCGAACGCGCGGAGTCGTCCAGCGACGAGCGGTCCGGATCGGCCAGCAGCCGGGGGTTTTCCCACCGCGGCGCGGGAAAACCCATCGACCGGCGCGGACCGAGGTGGGTGCCGCTGGAGACGAGCACGATCCGGGCGGGCTGGGCCAGGTGGTCGAGCAGCCGCCGGACCAGCAGGTAGTGGCCGAGGTGGTTCGTGGCGAAGGTCAGCTCGTGCCCGTCCGGCGAGCGCCGCACCCCGTCGACCACCTGGAGCCCCGCGTTGCACAGCAGGGCCTGCGGCCTGCGGGCCGCCAGGGGCTCGGCCGCGGCCCGCACCGAGGCCAGGTCGGCGAGATCGAGTTCGAGCACCTCCAGCCGGGCGTCGGGTGTCCGCGACCTGATCTCGGCCGCTGCGGCCTCCCCGCGCGAAACGCTGCGGCAGGCGAGGATCACATCCCGCCCGGCGGCGGCGAGCCCGGCGGCCGTGGCCAGGCCCAGTCCCGACGACGCCCCGGTGATGACTACAGGTCCGGTCATTCGCTGCTCCGTTCGTGGAAGACATCTCCCACTCTGCCCGCGATCAGTCCTCCGCCGCACCCAGCGCGCGGTACGCGGGCCGCAACCGCTCGACCACGTCGATGCCCTCCACCCGCAGCGGATCGAGCTGGTCGAGCACCGCGTCCGGCCTGGCTGGCTCACCGCCGGAACCTCCGGGCAGCGGCGGCATCGTCCAGAACGACTCCATGCACTCCGCCAGCGGCGCGACCTCGTCCTCGCGCGCCGCCGCCTTCGTGCCGCGCAGCGACCGCAGCCGGTCGAGCAGCTCCTCGCGGCCCCGGCCGCGCCACGCCAGGATCTGGAACGGGTCCTCGTCGAAGGACTCCGCCAGCAGGTAGCACGCCGCCGCCAGGTGCTTGCACGGGATTTCCCAGTCCGGGCAGGAACAGTCCATCGTCAGCTCGCGCATGGTGTCCGGGAACAGCCGCAGCCCCAGCCGCTCGAACTCCGCCTCGATGTCGGTGGGCATCTCCCCGGCGAGCAGCTTCGCCGCGAACAGCGCCTGCCCGGCCAGCGCCTCCTCGATCCGCGCCCACTCCGCCGCGCTGAACGCCTTCATCCCGATCCGCACCCGGTACGGCGTCTCCCGCGAACCCTGCACCTGCGCCACGACCAGGCTCTTGGACACCGACATGCTCAGCACCTGCCCGGCGCGGGCGTAGCGCTTGCCGCGTTGCAGCCGCCCGCCCATGCCGAACGACTCCAGCACCTCGATGAACCGCTGCGACCACCAGGTCTGCGCGATCTGCCCGCGCCTGCTGCGCGCCCTGATCCCGCCCTCCACGCGGATGGGCGGCCCGTACTCGCGCCAGTCACTCACCGACGGCCTCCCCGGACAGCGTGAGCAGGTCCCGCAGCTCGCGGTTGGACAGCTCGGTCAGCCAGTTCTCTCCGGCGCCGACCACGAGCTGGGCCAGCGCCTTCTTGTCCTCGATCATCCGGTCGATGCGCTCTTCCAGGGTGCCGATGCAGGTCAGCTTGCGGACCTGCACGTCGCGGCGCTGCCCGATGCGGAACGCCCGGTCGGTGGCCTGGTCCTCGACCGCCGGGTTCCACCAGCGGTCCAGGTGGATGACGTGGTTGGCGCCGGTCAGCGTCAGCCCGGTGCCGCCCGCCTTGAGCGACAGCACGAAGATCGACGGCCCGCCGCGCTCCTGGAACCGCCGGACCATCGCGTCCCTGGCCCGCTTCGGCGTGCCGCCGTGCAGGTAGAGCACCTCGGTGTCGAAGCGCGCCGACAGGTGCGGCACCAGCATCCCGCCGAACTCGGCGAACTGCGTGAAGCACAGCGCCTTGTCCCCGTCGGCCAGGACCTCCTCCAGGATCTCCTCCAGCCGCGCGAGCTTGCCCGAGCGCCCGGCCAGCCGCGACCCGTCGCCGAGGAACTGCGCCGGGTGGTTGCACACCTGCTTGAGCTTGGACATGGTCGCCAGCACCAGGCCCCGGCGCTCCATGCCGTCGCTCTCGCCGATGCGGCGCAGCATGTCGTCGACCACCGCCTGGTACAGCGACGCCTGCTCGGCGGTCAGGTTGCACAGCTGCTTGAGCTCGATCTTGTCCGGCAGGTCGTCGATGATCGCCGGATCGGTCTTGAGCCGCCGCAGCACGAACGGCCCGGTGATCCGGCGCAACCGCTCGGCGGCGTCGGCGTCGCCGTCGCGCTCCACCGGCACCGCGAAGCGGGCGCGGAAGGTGTGCACCGAGCCGAGCATGCCGGGGTTGGCGAAGTCCATGATCGACCACAGCTCCGCCAGCCGGTTCTCCACCGGCGTGCCGGTCAGCGCCACCCGGTGCCGGGCGGGCAGCCGCCGGATCACCTGCGACTGCCGCGAGCTGCTGTTCTTGATGTTCTGCGCCTCGTCGAGCACCACCCGGTCCCACTCGACCTCGCCGAGCGCGTCCGCGTCGCGGGTCGCCAGGGCGTAGGTGGTGATGACGATGTCGTGCTCCGCGGCGGCTTCCACGAGATCGGCCCCGCCGAGCCGCGACGAACCGTGGTGGACGTGCACCGACAGCCCGGGCGCGAACCGGGCTGCCTCCCGCTGCCAGTTGCCGACCACCGACATCGGGCAGATCAGCAGCGTCGGCCCCCGCCGCCGCAGCACCTCCAGCGCGAGCAGCTGCACCGTCTTGCCCAGCCCCATGTCGTCGGCCAGGCACGCGCCGAGCCCGAGCCGGTCGAGGAACGCCAGCCACGCCAGCCCGCGCCGCTGGTACGGGCGCAGGGTGGCGGTGAACCCCTCCGGCGGTTCCACCGGATCGAGCCTGGCCTCCAGCCGACCGGACAGCAGATCGCCGAGCCAGCCGTCACCGCTGACCTCGGTCACCGGCATCGGCAGCTCGGAATCCCGCGGGTGCAGTCCGGCCTGCAGCAGCACCTCGGCCGCGGGCATCCGCCCCTCGCCCGCGCGTTCCAGGAACGCCAGCCCGGCGGCCAGCCGCTTCTGGTCGACCTGGACCCACTGCCCGCGCACCCGCACCAGCGGCACCTTGGCCGCGGCGAGATCGGCCAGCTCGGACTCGCTGAGCCGCTCGTCGCCCAGCGCCAGGTCCCAGCGGTAGTCGACCAGCGCGTCCAGCCCGAATCCGTCCTCTTTGGACACCGCGCCCGCGGTGCCGCGGCTGGACGCGGTCAGCTTCAGGCCGAGCTCACCGGACCTGCCCCACCAGGACGGCAGCAGCACCCCGAACCCGGCCTGGTCCAGCAGCGCGGAGTGGGTCAGGAACTCGTAGGCGCCTTCGGCGTCGAGCTCCAGCCCGGTCGGGTGCGCCTCGCGCAGCGCCGACTCCAGACCGGGGTAGAGGCGGCTCGCCCGGCCGAGATCGGCCAGCAGCAGCTCCTCCGGGTCGGCGACCCAGCGACGCAGCACACCGCCGTGCTCCCGCCACACCTCGGCCGCGGACACGAGCACGCTCGGGTCGTCGGCGGCCTGCAGCAGGAACTCCAGCTGCCAGTGCTCCTCGTCGCCCTGGTCCGGCGAGCGCAACCGGAAGCAGGCGCGCACCGGACTCACCGGCGCACCGCCCGCGCGCCAGTGCTCCAGGTGCTCGCGGAGGGCGTGCACCTGCTCGGGATCGGCCTCGAACCCGGGCTCCCCGGTCAGCGCGGCCAACCAGGACTCGACGGCGTTTCCCCCGTCGGAGAGCCGAATTCCGGAAAGCCGTTCCCGCACGACGCCGTCGACCAGCGCGTCCAGCGACGCGCTCAGCACCTCCTCCGGCGCGCGGCCCGGCTGCTCGCTTCGGCACACCGGCGGCATCGCCTCGCGCAGCGCGGCGAACCGCGCGGCCGGTGCACCGGTGAGCAGCGGACGCCAGCGCGCGGTCGGACCGTCCTCCACCGCGGGGACCACCATGCCCCGGCTCGCCAGCTCCTCGGCGAACTCGGCCACGCGGCCGAGGAACCGGACCGATGCGCCGAGGCGGCAGTCGGCGAGCTCCGGAACCCGGTCGCAGATCACCACCGGCACCGACCACGGCAGCAGCCGCAGCCTGCCGCGCGGAGCCGGACCGGCGGTGAGCGGATCACGCACCAGCTCCGGCGAGGACGAAGGCGCCGAGGCGTAGGACGGCAGCAGCAGCGTCAGGACGTCGGTGCCGGCCTGCCGCAACGAGAGGCGCTCGACCAGGTCCTCGGCCGGAACCGCGAACGGATGCGCCACCGGGCCCTTCGCCCGCCGCCGGTCGAGCCGCGCAGGCAGTTCCGAGTCCTCCGCCCACAGCGCCACCGCGCCGCCGACGGTCGGGACCCCATGCACCACCAGCAACGGAAGATCCTTCTACGAACCGTCTTCGTTCGGCGAGTCCGAGGACATGGCCCTACGGACGTGCCTCGCGCCAGCGGTTGGTCAGCGGCAGCCGCCGGTCCCGCCCGAACGCCTTGAACGTGATCTTGGTGCCCGGCGGGTACTGCCTGCGCTTGTACTCCGCCCGGTCCACCAGCTGGATCACCCGCTCCACCAGGTCCGCGTCGAAGCCCTCGGCGATCAGGTCCGCGTAGCTGCGGTCGCCCTCGACGTAGCCGTCCAGGATCACGTCGAGGATCTCGTAGGGCGGCAGCGAGTCGGTGTCGACCTGGTCCGGCCGCAGCTCCGCCGACGGCGCCTTGCTGATCGAGTTCTCCGGGATCGGCGGCACCTCGCCGCGCTTCTCGGCCTCGGCGTTGCGCCACTTCGCCAGCTTCCACACCAGCGTCTTGGGCACGTCCTTGATCGGCGCGAACCCGCCGACCGCGTCGCCGTAGATCGTCGAGTAGCCGACCGCGAGCTCGGTCTTGTTGCCCGGCGCGAGCACCAGGTGGCCGTGCTGGTTGGACAGCGCCATCAGCGTGATGCCCCGGCACCGGGCCTGCACGTTCTCCTCGGCCAGCCCGGTCAGCTCCAGCTGCCGCACGAACACGTCGACCATGTCCGCGATCGGCTGCTCCTCGAAGTGGCAGCCCAGCCGCCGGGCCAGCTCGGCGGCGTCGGAGCGGGAGTGGTCGGACGAGTAGCGCGACGGCATGGACACGCCGTGGAGGGCGTCGGCACCGAGGGCGTCGGCGCTCAGCGCGGCGCACACCGCGGAGTCGATCCCGCCGGAGAAGCCGAAGGCCACCGACTTGAAGCCGTTCTTCTGCACGTAGTCCCGGAGCCCGGTGACCAGCGCCGCCCACACCTCGGCCTCGTCCGACAGCGGCTCGGCCACCGGCGGCGCGGGCTGCGGCTCGCGGTCCGGCAGCGGATCGGCCTGCAGCACGATCCGGTTGACGTCGAAGGCGGGCCGCTGGATGCGGCCGGGCTGCTCGGGAACGGTCGTCGAGGTGTGCCCGCCCGCGGGCAGGTCCAGGTCCAGCACCAGCAGGTGCTCGGTGAACTGCGGCGCCCGCGCCAGGACCTCGCCGTCGGCGGCCACGACCATCGAGTCGCCGTCGAAGACCAGCTCGTCCTGCCCACCGACCATGTTCACGTAGGCCATCGGCGCCCCGGCCTCGGCGGCCCGGCCGGCCACCAGCGGCGTGCGCACGTCGTCCTTGGCGCGCTCGTAGGGCGAGCTGTTGACGCAGACCACCAGGTCCACGCCGACCTCGCCCAGCGCCGCTACCGGACCGCCGTTCTGCCAGATGTCCTCGCAGATCACCACGCCCACGTCCAGCCCGTGCAGCCGCGCGATCGGCAGGTCGAAGCCGGGCGCGAAGTACCGGGCCTCGTCGAAGACGCCGTAGTTGGGCAGGTGGTGCTTGTCGTAGGTGGCCACCACCTGTCCGTTGTGCAGCAGCGAGGCGGAGTTGCGCACGCCCTCGTCGTCGCGGTCCAGGTGGCCGACGATCACGAGCGCGTCCCCGCACCCGGCCTCCCGCAGCCGCTTGGCCAGCGACTCGACCTCGGCGCGGTTGGCCGCGGCGAAGGACTTGCGCAGCGCCAGGTCCTCGACGGGGTAACCGGCGATCACGGTCTCCGGGAACGCGACCAGGTGGGCGCCGGACTCGACGGCCCGGCGGGTCCAGTCGAGGACCATCGAACTGTTGCCGGCGATGTCGCCGACACATGCGTTGACCTGTGCTAGAGCGATGCGCAGCTGCGGCATGACCCCATCTTCGCGCACGTCGGCGCGGCTCGTACTACCGCCCGTGTGAATCTCACAGCCGCCCGCGTGCCACGATCCACGGGTGACACGCCTACTGACCGTGATCGGGGCACTCGTCTTGCTGGGCGGTGTCGTCGCATGCAGTCCTATGGAGCCCGAAGCACCGCCGCTGCAGCCGCACACCGAGCGCAAGGGGCCGGTCGGCCCGGTCCCTCCAGGTATGGAGCGGTACTACAGCCAGACCCTGTCCTGGGGACCGTGCGCGGACTTCGCGACCTCCGACGAGGAGCGCGCGGCCTACCGTGACCCCGCGATCGAGTGCGCCCGGCTCGAAGTGCCGATGAACCACGCCGACCCCGGCGGCCCCACGATCAGGCTGGGCCTGCTGCGCAAGCCCGCCACCGATCCGGGGCAGCGGGTCGGCTCGCTGCTGGTCAACCCCGGCGGCCCGGGGGCCTCCGGGATGAGCACGGTCGCCGCGCTGGCCGGTTCGGCAGGCAGCACCGAACTGGGCCAGCGCTTCGACCTGGTCGGCTTCGACCCGCGCGGCATCGGCGCGTCCGAGCCGCGGGTCCGCTGCCTGACCGACCAGGAGCGCGACGCCGACCGCCTGGACCCGGACTCCGACACGTCCCCGGCGGGCGACGCGCAGACCGAGCAGGAGGCGCAGGACTACGCGGCCAAGTGCGCCGAGCGCACCGGCGCGGAGATGCTGGCCAACGTCGGCACCCGCGACGTCGTCAAGGACATGGACGTCATGCGCTCGGCCCTCGGCGACGAGAAGCTGTCCTACCTCGGCTACTCGTACGGCACCCGGATCGGCTCGGAGTACGCCGAGGAGTTCCCGCGCAACGTGCGCGGGATGGTGCTCGACGGCGCCATCGACCCGGGCCAGAACGCGATCGAGTCCCTGGTCGCGCAGGGCGCGGGCTTCCAGAAGGCGTTCGGGGACTTCGCCTCCTGGTGCGCGCAGCAGCAGAACTGCGCGGTGGGCTCCGACCCGGCCCAGGCGGTCAAGGCGTTCCAGGACCTCACCCGGCCGCTGGTCGACCGGCCGGTTCCCACCGGCGGCGGGCGCGAGCTGTCCTATTCGGACGCCACGACCGCCGCGATCCAGGCGCTCTACGCCCCGGACCTCTGGGAACAGCTCAACACTGGCCTGCTGGAACTGGACCAGGGCCGTGGCGGGATGCTCATGGCGCTGGCCGACACCTACTTCGGCCGCGGCGCCGACGGCACCTACTCGTCCACGATGGACGCCTTCGACGCGGTGCACTGCGTCGACGACGAGCGCAACCTGGACCCCGGCGTCGTGCGGGAGGCCGACCGCCGCTACCGCGAGGCGGCGCCGTTCCTCGACGACGGCCGCGGCCCGAGCGCGGCCCGCGACGTCTGCGCGTTCTGGCCGGTCCCGGTCACCGGGGAGCAGACCCAGCCCGTCGTCGACGGCCTGCCGCCGGTGCTGGTGATCTCCACGACCGGCGACCCGGCCACGCCGTACCGGGCGGGCGTCGAGCTGGCGGGCGCGCTGCACGGCAGGCTGCTGACCTTCGAAGGCACCCAGCACACGGTGTTCCTGCAGGGCACCTCCTGCGTCGACGAGGCGGGCACGCGCTACCTCGTCGACGGCGAACTGCCCGCCGAAGGCACCCGCTGCACCGGCTGAGGGTCCCGCCCGCGCGGTGGGTGAGCCGCCGCGCGGGCGGATTAACGTTGGGTTTCCGCCCCCTCGCGGTTCGGTCCGCGCCGACCCCAGCAACTAGGCTGCGGGCATGAACCGCCAGCAGGAGTTCGTGCTCCGCACCTTGGAGGAACGTGACATCCGCTTCGTGCGGCTGTGGTTCACCGACGTCCTCGGCATCCTGAAGTCGGTGGCGATCTCGCCCGCCGAACTCGAAGGTGCCTTCGCCGAGGGCATCGGGTTCGACGGCTCGGCCATCGAGGGATTCTCGCGCATCTACGAGTCCGACATGGTCGCCAAGCCGGACCCGGCGACCTTCCAGGTGCTGCCGTGGGAGACCCCCGACGGCGAGCACTACTCGGCCCGCATGTTCTGCGACATCGCCATGCCCGACGGATCGCCGTGCTGGGCCGACCCGCGCCACGTGCTGCGCCGCACGCTGTCGAAGGCCACCGAGGCCGGGTTCACCTGCTACGTGCACCCGGAGATCGAGTTCTTCCTGCTCAAGGACCTGCCGACGGACGGCCGCGAGCCGACCCCGGCCGACTCCGGCGGCTACTTCGACCAGGCCAGCCACGACGCCGCCCCGCACTTCCGGCGCAACGCCATCGAGACCCTGGAGGCGATGGGCATCTCGGTGGAGTTCAGCCACCACGAGGGCGCCCCCGGCCAGCAGGAGATCGACCTGCGCTACGCCGACGCGCTGACCATGGCCGACAACGTGATGACGTTCCGCTACGTCGTCAAGGAGGTCGCGCTGACCCAGGGCGTGCGGGCCTCGTTCATGCCCAAGCCCTTCAGCGGCCAGCCCGGCTCGGGCATGCACACCCACTTCAGCCTCTTCGAGGGCGACCGCAACGCCTTCTACCACCCGGAGGACCCCTACGAGCTGTCGGAGACCGGCCGCGCGTTCGTCGCCGGGATCCTCAAGCACGCCCGGGAGATCAGCGCGGTCACCAACCAGTGGGTGAACTCCTACAAGCGGCTCGTCGTCGGGGGAGAGGCTCCCACCGCGGTGTGCTGGGGCCACGCGAACCGGTCGGCGCTGGTCCGGGTGCCGATGTACTCGCCGGGCAAGTCCTCGTCCCGCCGGGTCGAGGTCCGCAGCCTCGACTCGGCCTGCAACCCGTACCTGGCCTACGCGATGATCCTGGCCGCGGGGCTCCAGGGCGTGCAGAAGGGCTACGAGCTGGCCCCGGCCACCGAGGACGACGTCTGGTCGCTGACCGACAGCGAGCGCAAGGCCGCCGGCTACGCGAACCTGCCGCAGAACCTCAACGAGGCCCTCAGCGAGATGGAGTCCTCCGACCTGGTCGCCGAGACCCTCGGCGAGCACGTCTTCGACTTCTTCCTCCGCAACAAGCGCAACGAGTGGGACTCCTACCGCAGCCACGTCACCCCGTACGAGCTGCGCACGCTGATGCCCATGCTGTGACGCATAGGGCCTGTGGGTACCTGTGGTGGCCGAGGGGCGATAGGTTCGGGCCGTGACCGATTCGCAGGCGCGTCCCGACTCCGTCGCCCCTGGTGGCCGCGAGTCCGAATCCACGTTGCAGTCCGGCGTGCTGGAGCAGCACGCTGAAACCTTCGGCGAACCCGAGTGGCCTGCGGAGGGCCCGGAGGAGCAGGACGTCGCGGCGGGAACGCTGGTCGGCTGCACGGTCGCCTGCCACGGGCAACTGCCCGCGGCCCGGGTCTTAAAGGACTCCTTCCTGCGCCGCCACCCCGGCGCGGGCTTCGTCCTGCTGCTGGTCGACCAACCCGGCCACGGCGAGACCGGGGTGATCACCCCCGCCGAACTCGGCCTGGACCCCGCCGAGTTCGGCAGGCTCGCCCTGGCCTGCACGGCCGAGCAGCTGCGCGGTGTGCTGCGCCCGAGGCTGCTGGCGCACCTGCTCGAGTCCGGTTCGACGGTGCTGTACTTCGAACCGTCGGTCCAGGTGTTCGGCAACTTCGACGACCTGCTCTCCGCGGTCAGCCGGGACCGCCCGGTCGCACTGGTTCCCCGGGTCCTGCGCCCGCTGCACTTCGACGGCCTGCGGCCCAGCGCGGCCGACCTCGCCGAGTCCGGCACCTTCGACCCCAGCGTGTTCGCCGTCCGCCCCGGCGCCGAGGGACTGCTGGCGACCTGGGCGGACCAGATGACCTCCGACCCCGGCGCGGTCGGCATGTTCCTCGACGGCGCTCCCGCGCTGGTCGACCACAAGGTGATCCGCGATCCGGGCGTCGGCCTGTCGGTGTGGAACGCCGCCCAGCGCGAGGTGGTCGCCTCCGACAGCGGTGAGTACGCGGTCGATGGCCACCCACTGCGCAGCGTGCACTTCGACGGCTTCCAGCCGCAGCGGCCGTGGCTGCTCTCGGCGGCCTACGCGGACCGGCCGCGCGTCCTGCTCTCGGAGCACTCGGTCCTGGCCGGGCTCTGCGCGAACTACCGGAACGCCCTGGTCGCCGCCGGTTACACCACGCAGCGCGCGCACCCGTTCGACGCGCTCCCGGACGGCGCAGTGCTGCCCAGCGGACTGCGCTCCGACTACCGCGCGGCGCTCAAGGACGGCGAAGCGCCGCCGAGCCCCTTCGAACCGGGCGCCGCGCCGGACGAGTTCCTCGGCTGGGCCTGCGAGCCCGCCGACGACCGGCAGCGCGAAGCAGGCGCCTCCCGCTGGACTGCGGCGGTCTGGTCGGACGACCCGGTGCTGCGCCGCGACTTCCCGGATCCGTTCGGCGCCGACGCGGACGCGTTCCACGAGTGGTGCATCGGCGTCGGCGTGGCCAGCGGACGCGTGCCTGCCGCTGCCGTGCACCGCCGGGCCGAACGCGGCCGGGCAGCGCTGGTCGACCAGCTCGGCGTCGCCGTGCTGGGGAGCGGCAGGCTCGCCGACCTGGTACGCGCCGCGGTCGGAACCTCGGGCCTGCCGTCCGCGGACACCCCGTACTACCCGGTCGTCCTGCGCTGCGAGCAGGGCGTTCCGGTCCCGGCTGGGAGGTACGTGATCGACGTCGGCACGGGTGCGGAACCGAGCACCGACGTCGCCGAGGTCTGGGTTCCGTCGGAAGCCGCGCGCGCCGAAGCCCGCCTGTCCGGCGGGCCGACGACCAGGGTGATCGCGCTGCCGCTGCCGGACCCCGGCCGCGTCGTCCTGCCGAGCCGCAAGGGCGCCCGCGCGCGTCACGAGCTGTCCGACGAGTTCGTCGTCGGCGCCTTCGTCGACCACGGCGACGAACGCCAGGACAACGCGCTCGGCCTGGTCAACGCCTTCCTGACGGCGTTCCCGGACCGCGACGACGTCCGGCTGGTCATCGCCGTCTCGGCAGCCGCCGACCACCCGGAAGCCGCCGAGCGCCTGCGGCTGGCCACGGCAGCGGACCCGCGGGTGCTGCTGGTCGAGGACGACATCGACACCGCCGAGCTGATCGCGGCCTCGGATCTGGTCGCGTCGTTGCACCGCGCCGAAAGCGGCGACCGGCATGCGTTGCGGCTGCTGGAGGTCGCGGCCCACGGAGTTCCGGTGCTGGCCGCGGACCACGGAGCGGTCGCGGAGCTGTTCGGCGCCGAAGGCGCGAAGCTCGTCCCGTGCCAGGGCGCGGGGGAGCCCGACATCGACGCCGCAGCGGCGGAACTGTGGGACGCCGCCGATGCCCCGGACGAGATCGCGGCCTTCGGCGTGCGCGCCCGCGATCACCTGCTGGACCGCCACAACGCCGCTCGCGCGGGCGAGCGCCTGCGCGAGCGGGTCGAGCACGCCTACCGCAACTGGCGGACGAAGTGGGCCCAGGACCGCCACGGTCACCTCGACGACCCGCTGCGCCCGCTGTTGGTCGCGCGGCACGCGCTCCACCGGGCCCCGGACGTCGGAGTCGGCGGGCGCAACTCGATGGCGCCTGCCCTGCGCAAAGCCGTGCTCAAGGCGCTAAGCCACTACGACGAGCACATCCGCGACATCATGCGCTCGATGGTCGACGGGGTCGAGCAGACCGCCGCCGAACTCCTGCGCCGCCAGTACGACGCCGACGGTGACGTCGACATCGAGGCCCTGCGGGCGGAACAGACCAGGATGGCCCAGCGGCAGGACCAGCTCGACGCGCAGCTGCTCGGCACCGACGACGGCCTGGTCCGAGCCCGCGCCGACCTGGCCGACCAGCACCGCAGGCTCCGCGAGCTCGAAGGCGTCGGCACTACCAGCGAGCCGGTCGACGCACTCGCCCACCGCCTGGACACCCTGACCAGCGCGGTGGAACGAACCCTCGACCGCATCGACGCCCTGGAGAAGAACCAGGCGGAGAACAGCGCGCTCCGCGCGGCCACGCACGACGCGTCCCACGCCCTGCAACGCACTGACGTGCTGGAACGCATCCTCCTGCGCGAACACGAACGCAACGCGGGATCGGGGGACGGCACGACCGCGCCGGTGCTGTGCGACGCGGGCCTGCTCCGACTGCCCGCCGACGACAGCCTGATGCTGCCCTGGCTGTCCTCCCACGCCTCGTGGGACTCGGAGGTCTCGGCCCTCATCGACTCCCTGCTGGAACCCGACGGCATCTTCCTCGACGTCGGCGCTTACATCGGCTACCAGACCGTCCGGGTGCTGAGCAGGCTGGGCAACAGCGGGGCGGTGGTCGCGGTCGAGCCGTGCGAGCGCAGCCGCGACCTGCTCCGGCGCAACGTCGAGGTCAACGTCCACTCCGCCTGGGGCCACCGCCTGGTCGTGATCGACGGCGCCGCGTGGGACGGTCCCGTCGAGCTCGCGGCCGAGCAGTCCCTCGCCGGCGGCGTCACGCTCCAGCCACCGGCGGAAGGCACCACCGGCACAGTCCGAGGCGTGCGCCTCGACCGCGAGCTGGAGAACCACGCGGCACTGCAGAACCTCAGGCTCTCGGTCGTCCACGTCGACGTCGGCGCCCGGGTCCACCGGGTCCTCGGCGGTCTGGTCCGGCTCCTCCGCCGCGACCGTCCCTCGATCGTGTGCTCCTTCACACCATCGGCGATCAGCGCTCTCGGCGACGACCCGGCCGCGGCCCTCCGTGAGTTCGGCACCTGGGGCTACGAGCTGGTCCCGGTCGGCCGGACCGGCTCGGTCACCGCCCCTGAGCTGCTGGAAGCCATCGAAGCAGCGGGCTCCACGAGCACCGTGAAGCTCTGGCTGCGCCCGAAGGGCAAATAGCGCTGACTGGCCTCCCGGGTGATGTCAAGGGTCTGACCAGGCGATTTGACTTTGACGGAGAGTGTGCGTAACTTTCTCTTCGCCGCACGGACAGCCGGACGGAACAGGACGCAAGAGCCTGGCGGGGACGGTGGCTGTGGGAGCGCCCGAGAAGTCGAGGACCGATCGGAGCGCACACCACCTTGGGGCGCGCGGGTTTGACACCGCGAAGCGAACCAGGTAGAGTAATGCGGTCGCCAAGTTGGAGACTCCGGTTTCGGAGCCACTGAACGGGCGCGTTGACAACTCAAAGCGGGACTCGGGATCCGAATGGGTTTCAGGGTGTGGGTGACCCCCCTTGAAAACGCGGAAATGTGGGCCTGCTAGAGTGGTTAGCACAAGCGAGAGGAAATGCTCCCCGGAGCTGCGTGGCCTGATATTGGGCTGGGTGGTGATGGTGTGGGTGTGTTCTTTGAGAACTCAACAGCGTGCCGATGATTTAGGTTAGTGTAGCTTTTAAGCTAGCCCCCGAATCATGCGCACAGGTTTGTGTGGTGTGGTTTGGGTTTCTTTGAGTATCACGCTCCGGCCCTGTGGGGTTGTTGAGTGTGTGCTGGGATTGTTTCAACAAGGCATT
>NZ_BAAAUX010000004.1:0-73580 GCF_039534165.1 Saccharopolyspora taberi
GGCCACGCCGCTGGCTCGCGACGGCGGCGCTGCCGCGCACCGCGGCCGGCAAGGTCGCGCGCGGGCGCACGGCCGAGCAGCTGCGGGACGGAACGTTCGCGGGGAGGCAGCTGTGACGGACCGGACCCCGGTGGTCGTCGCCGCGCGACGCACGCCGATCGGCGAAGCCGGTGGGAAGCTCCGCAACCTCACCGCCGACTGCCTCGCCGCGCCGGTGCTGCGCGCCGCGCTCGACGACGTCGGCGCGCCTCCGGTCGACGACGTGCTGCTGGGCAACGTGCTTGGCCCGGGCGGAAATCCGGCCCGGGTCGCCGCGCTCCGCGCGGGCCTGGGCGTGGACGTGCCGGGCATGACGATCGACCGGCAGTGCGCGAGCGGGCTCAGCGCGATCACGACCGCAGCCGCGATGCTCCGGGCCGGTGCCGGTGACTGGTACCTGGCAGGCGGCGTCGAGAGCGCGTCGACCGCGCCGTGGCGGGCCTGGCGCCCGGACTCGCCGACCGAACCGCCCCGGTTCTACTCGCGCGCCCCGTTCGCACCCGCCGAGCTGGGCGATCCCGACATGGGCCCGGCGGCGGACCTGGTCGCCGCCGAGGCGGGCGTGCCGCGGGAGCGGCAGGACGCCTTCGCCGCGCGCAGCCACGCCCGCGCGGTCGCGGCGCAGGCCGAAGGCCGGTTCGACGACGAGCTGGTGCCGGTGGGCGGGATCGCGGTGGACCAACGGCCGCGGCCGGGCTTCGGACCCGAGCGGCTGGCCCGGTTCCGGCCCGCGTTCACCCCGGACGGCACCGCCACCGCCGCGAACTCGTGCGGGATCAGCGACGGAGCTGCGGTCGTGGTGATCACCACCGAGGACAACCGCCGCAGGCTGGGGCTGCCCGGCCTGCGGCTGGCCGGAGCGCGGACCTGCGGCGTCGAGCCGGGCAGGCTCGGGCTCGGCGCGGTTCCCGCCATGCGGGCGCTGCTCGCCGAGCACGATCCGGAGGTCGTGGAGTTCACCGAGGCGTTCGCCGGGCAGGTGCTGGCCTGCCTGGACGCGGTCGGCATCGACGAGCGGACGTCCGGCCCCGACGGCGGGGCCATCGCGCTCGGGCACCCCTGGGGCGCGTCCGGCGCGGTCCTGGTGGTGCGATTGTTCAGCCGGATGGTGCGAGCGGACGGTCCGCGCACCGGTCTGGCCGCGCTGTCGTCCGGCGGCGGGCTGGGCGTGGCGACGGTGTGGGAGCGAGTCGGATGATCGAGTTCGAGGGGGTCGCGCACTCCTACGGTGCGCGGCCGGTGCTGCACGAGGTCGACCTGCGGCTGCCCGAGCGCCGGGTGGCGTTCGTCGGCGCCAACGGGTCGGGCAAGTCCACGCTCGCGCGGATGATCAACGGGCTGGTGCACCCCGAGCGGGGCCGGGTGCTGGTCGACGGCGTCGACCCGGCGCGCGACGGGCGCGCGGTCCGCAAGCGGGTCGGGTTCGTCTTCACCGACCCGGACAGCCAGATCGTGATGCCCACGGCGGGCGAGGACGTCGCGTTCTCCCTGCGGCGGCAGGGACTTCCGAAGGCGGAGCGGGCGCGGCGGGCGGCTGAGACGCTCGCGCGGCACGGGCTCGCCGGGTACGAGGACCACCCGGCGCACCAGCTCTCCGGCGGACAGAAGCAGCTGCTCGCGCTGTGCTCGATGCTCGTGCTCGAACCCGACGTGCTGGTCTGCGACGAGCCGACGACGCTGCTCGACCTGCGCAACAAGCGCCACTTCGCCGAGGTGCTCGGCGGGCTGCGCCAGCAGGTCGTCATGGTCACCCACGATCTGGAGCTGCTGCACGACTTCGACCGCGTCGTGGTGCTCGACGAGGGCCGCGTGGTCGCCGACGACGTGCCCGCGGCGGCGCTGCCCCGCTACCGGGAGCTGATCGGGGTATGAGCCCGCTCGGGCTGCACGAGCCCGGCCGCAGCCCGCTGCGGTCGGTGCCCGCGGGGTGGAAGTTCCTGGCGCTGCTGGGTTTCGCGGTGCTGATCTTCCTGCTGCATTCGCCGGTCGCGCTTGGGATCGCGGTGGGCGCGGTCGTGATCGGCTACGCGGGTGTGCCCGGTCGGCGGTGCTGGCAGGCCGTGCGGTTGCTGGTTCCGGTGCTGGTCTTCGTGTTCCTGATGCAGTGGTGGCTGCTGGGGCTCGACAGCGCCACCGTGGTGTGCCTGCGCCTCGTGGCCGCGCTCGGTGCCGCGAACCTGTTCACGCTGACGACGCGGGTCGACGACCTGGTGTCCGCGATCGAGCGCGGCGTGCGGCCGCTGGGCCGGTTCGGGCTGCGGCCGGAGCGGATCGGGCTGCTCGTCGGGCTGACGTTGCAGGCGGTGGCGGCGCTTTCGTCGATCGCCGCGCAGACCCGTGAGGCGCAGCGTGCGCGGGGCGCGACGCGGTCGCTGTCGGCGTTCGCCGTGCCGTTCCTCGTGCGGACGCTGCGCCACGCCGATCAGCTCGGGGAGGCTCTGGCCGCGCGGGGCGTCGACGACGACTGAGCCGCATCCGGCCCCTGCTACCGCCAGCACCGAGCGTCGCGTGGAGGCTTCGCCGACCGCGCGCGGGCGGTAGGAACGGGTAACCGGGACTTTCGACTCTGCAACCGATCATCGATCCCTGGGCACACTAAGAGATGCCGGGGAAACCCGGTGACTTGCCCGAGAACGCGCATGGCCTTGACGACTTACGGGCCGCCAGACCTATCGATCGAAAGATCGAAAAACGTTCTCGGGCGAGCCTGTGTCTGGGGGCGTTTTCAGCGCCATTCCGCGAGGACGGTGACCGTTCCCGGGTCGACCTCGGTGAACCCCGCGTCGCGGACCATCCCCACCCGGCGCTCGCGCCACGCCGTTTCCGGGTCGTCGCGCGGGTGGAGCCGGTTCCACGTCTCCTCGTCCGCGGTGCGCACCGAGCAGCGGTAGCCGCCTGCCGCCCACTGCTCCAGCGCGGCTTCCGAACCCTCCGCCCGCAGCAGCGCGGCCATGATCATCGTGGCGTGCCCGACCTGGGCCGCCGACTTGCCCGCGCTCATCGGGACGTCCGGGTTCAGCCACAGGACCGGCCCGTCCCCGGGTTCGCCCGGCTCGTCCGGTTCCAGCTCGCTGCCCGAGATCTGCAACCGGGTCAGCTCCTTGGGCATGTCGGCCACGCGCGCGGGCAGGAACGCGCGCACCTGCGCCCCGCCGACCTCGACGGTCAGCCCCGGCAGCGACTGCACCGCCTCCCAGTGCGCACCGCGCGCCCGGCGGGCGACCTTGCGGATGCGGCCGGAGATCCAGGCGTGCATCGGCTCGTGCCACTCGCCACCGGGCTTGCAGCGCTCGTCCAGGCAGACCGCGATGGCCGCCGCCGCTGCCGCCTCCAGCAGCGCGGTCCGCCGGGGCGGCTCCTTGCGCTCGATGCGCAGCACCATCGGCATCAGCAGGACGTTGTCGGGATCCTCGTCGGAGGTGTCCGCGGTCGCCGCCTCCGGCAGGGCGTGCCAGGAGGCGTAGCGGGCGACCAGCGGATCAAGCACAGCGGCGACGTCGAACACGGTTCCGATTATCCCCGACCGGCTCTTGGACCATCCCCAGCTCGTCCCGAGCAGCGGAACCTCAAGCTCCCAGGGTTTCCAGCGGAACCCGCCGCACGCCGCCGTCCTCGGCGTCGGCGCTCTCGACCTCGGCGCGGGTCACGCCGAGCACGAACAGCACCGCGTCCAGGAACGGGTGCGACAGCGCGGTGTCGGCGACCTCGCGCAGCGCGGGCTTGGCGTTGAACGCCACGCCGAGCCCGGCCGCGGACAGCATGTCGATGTCGTTCGCGCCGTCGCCGACCGCGACGCACTGCGCAGGCGGCACCCCGAACGACTCGGCGAACCGGCGCAGCGCCCGGGCCTTGCCCGGCCGGTCCACGACCTCGCCCAGCACCCGCCCGGTCAGCCTGCCGTCGACGATCTCCAGCTCGTTGGCCGCGCTGAAGTCCAGCCCCAGCTCGTCCACGAGCTGGTCGATGATCCGCGTGAAGCCGCCCGAGACGACTCCCGTGTGGTACCCGAGGCGCCGCAGCGTGCGGATCGTGGTCCGCGCCCCGGGCGTCAGCTCCAGCTCGGCCGCGACCTCGTCGAGCACCGACTCCGGCAGGCCCTCCAGCACCGCGACCCGGCGGCGCAGCGACTCCTCGAAGTCCAGCTCGCCGCGCATCGCCTGCTCGGTGACCTCGCGCACCTCCTGCTCGCAGCCCGCCTTGGCCGCGAGCATCTCGATGACCTCGCCCTGGATCAGCGTCGAGTCGACGTCGAAGACCACCAGCCGCTTCGCCCGCCGGGACAGCCCCGCCCGCTCGACCGCGACGTCGACCCCGATCTCGGCGGACAGGTCGGCCATCGCCGAGGTCAGCACCGTGTCCACGTCGCCGTCGTCCGGGGCGCTGACCAGCAGCTCCAGCCCGGTCACCGGGTAGTCGGCGACCCGCCGGATGGAGTCGATGTTGACCCCGACGTCGGCCAGCCCGCGGGCGACCGCGGTGAACTGCCGGGCGGTGACCGGCTGCCCGAGCACGACCACCACGTGCGTGGAGGCGCGCTTGGCCGGGTCGCCGTCCTCCGCGCCGATCTCCACGTCAACAATCATCGCGATCGTGGCCATCGCCTGCTCGATCGCCTCCTGGAGCTCCTCCGGATCGCGCTCGGTGGACACCAGCACGCCCAGGACCAGCCGACCCCGGATCACCACCTGCTCGACGTCGACGATGTCCACGCCGTGGCGCGTGAGCGCGGCGAACAGCACGGAGGTGACACCGGGTTTGTCCTTCCCGGTCACGGTGATCAGCACGGTGGTCGCGTCGGACGTGCTCACGTGGCTCCCTCTCATCAGGCGGCGCTGACATGCGACGAGCCCCGCCAGACCACGATCGGCCTGCCGGGGCTCGTCGTCGAGCTAGACCCAGCCTCGCACAGCTGTGCGGTGGCGGGCTAGCGCGCAAATCACTTCGGGTCGCCCGCGCCTTCCGCCGCGACGGCCTTCTTCTTGTCGTGGTGCACGATCGGCTTGCCGGTGAGGGTCATGTGCCCCTCGGTCCGCATCCGCTCGACGATGTGCGGGTAGTGCAGCTCGAACGCCGGGCGCTCGGAACGGATCCGGGGCAGCTCGGTGAAGTTGTGCCGCGGCGGCGGGCACGAGGTGGCCCACTCCAGCGAGTTGCCGTAGCCCCACGGGTCGTCGACCGTGACGATCTCGCCGTAGCGGTAGCTCTTGAACACGTTGTAGAGGAACGGCAGCATCGACGCGCCGAGGATGAAGGCGCCGATCGTGGAGATCGTGTTCAGCAGCGTGAACCCGTCGGACTCCAGGTAGTCGGCGTACCGGCGCGGCATGCCCTCGTTGCCCAGCCAGTGCTGCACCAGGAACGTGCCGTGGAAGCCGATGAAGGTGAGCCAGAAGTGCAGCTTGCCCAGCTTCTCGTCCATCATCCGGCCGGTCATCTTCGGGAACCAGAAGTAGATGCCAGCGAAGGTGGCGAACACGATCGTGCCGTAGAGCACGTAGTGGAAGTGCGCGACCACGAAGTAGGTGTCCGACACGTGGAAGTCGACCGGCGGCATCGCCAGCAGGACGCCGGTGAGACCGCCGAACAGGAAGGTGACCAGGAAGCCGACGCTGAAGATCATCGGCGTCTCGAAGGTCAGCTGCCCCTTCCACATGGTGCCGATCCAGTTGAAGAACTTCATGCCGGTCGGGATCGCGATCAGGAACGTGGTGAACGCGAAGAACGGCAGCAGCACCGCGCCGGTGGCGTACATGTGGTGCGCCCAGACCACGACCGACAGGGCCGCGATGCCCATGGTCGCCAGCACCAGACCGCTGTAGCCGAACAGCGGCTTGCGGCTGAACACCGGGAAGATCTCGGAGACGATGCCGAAGAACGGCAGCGCGACGATGTAGACCTCGGGGTGGCCGAAGAACCAGAACAGGTGCTGCCAGAGGATCACGCCGCCGTTGGCCGGGTCGAAGACGTGCGCACCGAGGTGCCGGTCGGCCATCAGGCCGAACAGCGCGGCGGTCAGGATCGGGAACGCCATCAGGATCAGGATGCTGGTCACCAGGATGTTCCAGGTGAAGATCGGCATCCGCCACATCGTCATGCCCGGGGCCCGCAGGCAGACCACCGTGGTGATCATGTTGACCGCACCGAGGATGGTGCCCAGACCGCTGACCGCGAGGCCGGCGATCCACATGTCGGCGCCGTGGCCCGGCGAGTGCAGCGCGTCCGACAGCGGGGTGTAGGCGAACCAGCCGAAGTCGGCGGCGCCACCCGGCAGCAGGAAGCCGCTGACCACCATCAGGCCGCCGAACAGGTACAGCCAGTAGCCGAGGGCGTTGAGCCGCGGGAACGCGACGTCCGGGGAGCCGATCTGCAGCGGCAGGATGTAGTTGGCGAACCCGAACAGGATCGGGGTCGCGTACAGCAGCAGCATGATCGTGCCGTGCATGGTGAACAGCTGGTTGTACTGCTCCTGCGAGAGGAACTGCATCCCCGGAACGGCCAGCTCGCCCCGGATCAGCATCGCCATCAGGCCGCCGACCAGGAAGAACGCGATGGACGTGACCAGGTAGAGGATGCCGATCTGCTTGTGGTCCGTGGTGCGGAACATCCGCGCCAGGAAAGATCCCTTGACCGTTTTGCGCACCGGATAGGGGCGCGTGGCGATCGGCTGTGGCGCGACGGCCGTCACGGTGCCTCCTGCACTGCCTCGACGAATTCCGTACCGGACCCGGGCGGGCCGGCAGACGGCAGCACGCGGCACGAGCACACGATCGCTGCCGTCTGCGGATACTAGTCCGGCCTCCGCACAGGAGCTCGGCCGGGCCGTAGTCACCCTATTCATCACCTGCGGCGGGGTCACGCGCAGTGAGACCCAGGTGACAACCCGGCGTCCGCGGGCCCGGCCCGCCGGTGTCGCCGGAGGCCGCCGATGCGGCGAGGGTTAGCCTACGGACCAGGAGGGTCCGCCGCCCGGACGGCGAACACCCGCGCGCACGCGCGCCGGACGACCTAGTGGGCCGCCCGGGACGACGACCACGACACCTGGAGGGGAAGCACGTGCGGAGGAGCACGATCATCGGCGCCGTGTTGGCCGGCGGTCTCGCACTCGCGGGCTGCTCGTCGGGCGAACAGCCCAGTCCCGAACCGCCCGCGCCGGGCACGCCGCCGCCCGCCACCGCGCAGGCGCACGGCGAGCACGGAGGCGCCGAGCACGGGAGCGCCGAGCACAGCACCACGGACCAGGAGTTCGCCCGGCAGTTCCTCGCGCAGCAGGGCCAGATCCTGGAGCTCGCCGAGCTGGCGTCCGAGCAGAGCACCAACGCCCAGGTCAAGCAGGTCGCGGGCAGCATCCAGCAGGCGCAGCAGCCGGAGCTGGACGCGGTCAACGCCTGGCTGGCCTCGACCGCGGGCCAGCAGTCGGGCAGCGCCCCGGAGGACACCGAGCCGGGCGACGAGGCCGACGCCGTGCTGACCCAGCAGGAGGTCCAGCAGCTCTCCAACGCGCAGGGCCCCGCCTTCGACCAGCAGTGGGCGCAGGCCATGACCCGGCTGCACGAGTCGGTGCTGGCGCTGGCCAGGTCCGAGATGGAGGAGGGTTCGGCGAAGGAGCTGCGCTCGATCGCGGAGCGGGTGGTTTCGTCGCAGCAGTCCCAGCTGGAGCAGCTGCGCTCTCTGGGCTGACCGAAGCGGTCCTGCCGCTTCGGAGTCCCATACAAGCGAACGGGACTGGTCCTAGCGCCAAAGACAGTTTCTCCGGCGGCGGCCGGTGTGTGGGTTTGTTCCGCGCACCGGCCGCCGTCGTTTTTCAGGCCTTCCGGAACGTCCGCCGGGTCAGCGCTTCCAGGCCGCCTGCCACGGCGGCGAGCGCGAGGTAGGCGGGCCAGAGCGCCAGGTGGATCTCGGTCGGTGTGCCGACCGAGATCACGCGCGCCTCGATCCCGGCCGCGATCATCCCGCCCGCGACCACCAGCACCGGCAGGACGAGCCCGCGGCGCACCAGTAAGAAGACCGCCAGCGCCGTGGTGAACACGTGCCCGGGTACGCCCCACGCCAGCAATCCGGCGGGAGCGTCCCGGATCAGGCAGAGCGCGGTACCGACGGCCGCGACGAGAACCGGTCGCGGAAGCAGGAACACGCACGACCACAGCAACAACCGTGGCCACGACTCCACCATCCCGGCTATCCACTGCGGACCTTCGCCGAGCCGGACGCCATCGATGGCGATCCGCTGCCCGGGCGCGAACAGCTCCCCCGCGACCACGACAAGGGCGGTGATTCCCAGCAGCCACAGCGGAATCCGGCTCCGGCACCGGTGCGCCGCGGCGAAAGCCACGGCCAGCCCGGCGTACCCGACCGCGCCCGCGGCGGTCGGCAGCGGATATCCGGCCAGCAGAGCGGTGATCCCGATCAGCAGGGCGCCGGACACGCCGAAGAGCACGCTTCTCATCGCTCCCCTCCCAGGTTCGCGCGGAACAGCTCGACGACGCGCCGGAACGTGTCAGCCGTTGCGCGGGCGTTGGCCTGCGGCGTCCCGCCGCCCTCGGCCCACACGACGCCGGGCACCAGCGGGAACGCCGTGGTGTAGCTGGTCGGCAGGTTCGGCACGTCGAGGATGAAGTGCCCGGCGCCGGGCTGGACGACGTGCTCGGCGCGCCCGCCGAGCCGGTCGGCGGCGATGCCCATGAGGCGCGGCGACGGCCACATCTCGTCCCGCTCGCCCGAGATGAGCAGCACCGACCCGTTGATCCGCTCCACCGGGATCGACGCGCGTTCGCGCTGCTCCGGCGTCGCGGAGTTCACGAACCCGCTGAAACCGCCGCCGAACCGCACCGGACGTCCGTGCAGCAGCGGGGCGATCCCGGCCAGCGGGCTCCCGCCGTTGCCCGGGGCCACGGGCACGTCCTTCCCGTCCTTGGTCCACGACGACCCCGCGGCCTGGATTCCCGGGAAAACCACCCCGGATCCGACCACCGAAGCCACCGCGCCGACGTGCGGTGCGGACGATCCCAGCAGCAGCGCGAACTCCCCGCCCTTGGACATCCCGACCACGCCGACCTGCCCGTCGCCGACCTCCGGCCGCGCCCGCAGCCAGTCCACCGCGCGCGTGCCGTACTCGACCGGGATCCGGCCCAGCGCAGGCGGAAGGCCCTCGACGCCGAAGTAGGCGAGGCCGAGCGTCGCGAAGCCGCGTCCGGCCAGCAGCCTGGCCAGCCGCGGGTTCGGCCTGCCACCTTCCGAACCGCCGAGCAGGACCACGCCGGGATGCGGCCCCGGTCCCGGCGGCAGGTACAGGTCGGCCACCAGACCGTCCTCGGCCACCGGAAACGACCGGACCCCGGGCGCGTGCAGGCGGCGGACCAGCGGCTTGCGCACCAGCGTCCGCCCGTCGACGTCGACTCCGATCGTCAGCCGGACCTCCCCGCTGCCGAGCGCGGGGCGCGGGTCGGAAACCGCCATCCCGTCCGGCAACCGCATCGACCAGAGCAGGCCGTCGGGCTCGACCCCGCGGTAGGAGCCGCCGGACGGCGCGTGCTCGGACGGGTCGACGCGGCCGGTCCGGTCGGCGGCGAAGGTGCCCCACGACGTCCAGGACTTGCCTTCGTCGTCGACCATCCGGGCCCAGAGCGTGGCCGCCGAGCCCGGCACGAGGCCGCTGACGGACACGTCGAGCGGTTCGTCGATCGACAGGCCGTCCGCCCCGACGTCGAGCGCCGGTGGCGGCGGGGAAGCTCGCGAGCAGCCTCCGAGTACGAACAACGCCAGCAGGATCAGGAAAAACCGTCGCATCGCAACCCTCTCGTCGGATCGGATGCGAACGCTGCCGTCTCCCGTTACTGGAGGGTCAAGCGCGCGACCGCGGCGTAGAAGCCGCTGCGCTCCGGGTGTTCGGAAGGGATGTCCGGCCGCCACTCCGGCGCGTAGACGAGCCCCGGTTCCACGAGTTCGCAGCCCGCGAGCAGTCCTTCCAGTTCCTCGCGGGATCGCGGGCAGAACGGGGTTTCGGTGTTGCCGTAGGTCTTCATCAGCGCGTCGACGTCGAGCGACGGGTCTTCGACGGTCGCGTGCGAGAGCACCAGGAAGCCCTCCTGGACCGCCTCACGGTAGGCCGCCAGCGCGGCACCGGCCTCCGCACCGGGCACGAAGTGCAGCACCGCCACCATCAGCACCGCGACCGGTTCGCTGAAGTCGAGCAGTTCGGCGGCCCGGGTCAGCACTTCCCCGGTGTCGCGCAGATCGGCCAGGACGAACATCGTCGCCGGGTTGTCCCGCAGCAGCCGCCGCCCGTGCGCCACCGCGACCGGCTCGTGGTCGACGTAGACCACCCGGACCTCCGGGTCGTCGGCCTGCGCGATCTCGTGCACGTTGCCGACGGTCGGGATGCCCGAACCCAGGTCGAGGAACTGCCGGACGCCCTGCTCGCGGCAGAACCGCACCGCCCTGGCCAGGAAGGAGCGGTTGGCCCGCGCGCCCTCCCTGGTCCGCGGGATCAGCTCGATGAGCGCGTCGGCGGCGGCCCGGTCGACCTCGAAGTTGCTGGAACCGCCGAGGTAGTAGTCGTACATCCGGGCCGCGTTCGGCCTGCGCAGATCGGCCGACCTCGGAGCGGCCGGATCATCGGTCATGGAAGGTCTCCTCGGGTTTTCTCCAGTGCGTCCTGCGACCGGCCGCCAGTAACCTCGTCGGTCCCAGACGAACGGAGATCACCTTGCACCGCAACCTCATCTTCGACGGCGATGACACCTTGTGGGAGAACAACGTCCTGTTCGAGCGGGCGGTCGAGCGGTTCATCGACCACCTGGCGCATCCGACGCTGAGCCGGGAGCAGGTCCGCGCCGCGCTGGACGAGATCGAGACGGTCAACGTCGTCGAGCACGGGTACGGCGTGGACGTCTTCGAGCGCAGCCTCGGCGAGTGCCTGGCGAAGCTGCGGGGCGAGCCGTCCGAACAGGACCTGGAGGTCCTGCGGGCGGCCTGCGCGCCGATCCGCGCGCAGCAGGTCGAGGTCATCGACGGCGTGCTGGAGACGCTGCGCGCGCTCTCGGAGCGGCACCGGCTGTTCCTGCTGACCAAGGGGGACCTCGCCGAGCAGACCGGGAAGATCGAGGCGTCCGGGCTGGCCGGGTTCTTCGCCGACATCGCGGTGGTGCGGGAGAAGGAGACGCCGGTCTACCTGGACTTCGTCCGCGACCGGGAGCTGGCGGCCGACGAGACCTGGATGATCGGCAACTCCCCGAAGTCCGACATCTGGCCCGCGCTGGAGGCCGGGCTGGGCGCCGTGCTCGTGCCGCACCCGATGACGTGGTCGCTGGAGGCGCGGGAGCTTCCCGACGGGCACGCGAACTTCCGGACCGTGAGCCCCTTCGCCGGACTCCGCGGGATCTTCTGAGCCGCCTGCCCCCGCCTCCGCGGGCGTCCTGACCGGTGCCGAGGTCTTCCCCGAATAACCTACCGCGAGTAAGCTACTGTCGAGTAGATAACTTGAGGTGAGGGAGTTCGCATGCCGAAGCCGTCCGGCCAGGTCGTTCTGATCACCGGCGCCGCCAGGGGAATCGGCGCGGAGACCGCGCGTGAGCTCGCCCGGCGCGGTGCGCGGATCTCGCTCGTCGGCCTGGAGCCCGACGAACTCCGCGCGGTCGCCGCCGAGCTCGGCGAGGGCCACACCTGGTTCGAGGCCGACGTCACCGACCCCGGCTCGATCGAGGCCGCGGTCGCGCACACCGTCGAGGTCCTCGGCGGGATCGACGTGGTGATCGCCAACGCGGGCGTCGCGCCGTTCGGCACGGTCCGCAACCACGACCCGCGAGCCTTCACCAGGACCATCGACATCAACATCAACGGCGTGTTCCACACCGCGCGGGCGGCGCTGCCGCACGTGATCGAGCGGCGCGGGTACGTGCTGGTGGTGTCGTCGCTGTCGGCGTTCACCCCGGTCGGCGGGATGGCCGCCTACACCGCGAGCAAGGCGGGCGCGGAGGCGCTGGCCAGCGCGCTCTGCTCGGAGGTCGCGCACCTCGGGGTCGCGGTCGGCAGCGCGCACCCGTCGTGGATCGACACCGACCTGGTCCGCGAGGCCTCGTCGGACCTGCGCAGCTTCCGGGAGATGCGCAAGGCGCTGCCGTGGCCGATGCACGCGACCACCAGCGTCGAGAAGTGCGCGAAGGCGTTCGCCGACGGGGTGGAGCGCCGCGCCCGCCGCATCTACGTGCCCAGGGCGATCATGCTCATGCACTGGCTGCGCAACCTCCCGGCCTCGAAGCCGGTGTCGTGGCTGATGCGGCCGACGCTGCGCAAGCTGGTGCCGAAGATGGAGCGCGAGGTGGCAGAGCTCGGGCGTTCCTTCAGCGCGCGCAACGACCGGCTGCAATCCAAGTGATGCCCCGAACAACGCAATCGGCGCGCCTACGTTCGGACCAGATCCGAACAATAGCGGAAATTCTGTTTGACTTCGGTTGGGCGCTTCACTAACGTCCCGTTAAACAAACAGTTGAAGCGCTCTCCCGGAAGGTTGCGGGCTCCTTTCGGAAAGCGACGGCACCGCCTGCGCGGTGCCGCACGTCGTGTCCGATTTCCCGGCGGTCGGAGACGCCGGTCCCCCGAATGGCGGGGCCGGTCCGAACCGGAATTCGACTGAATTCCGCACCGCTTGCGAAAGGCGAGTCATGACGAACCAGAACCAGGAGCCCTCCTCGATCCCGGCCGTCGGCCGCCGCGGCTTCCTCGCCGGGGTGGGCGCGCTCGCGGCGGTGGGCAGCGCACCGGTCGCCTACGCGACGCCCAGAGCCGCCGCGCCCGGCCGCAGCATCCACTACGGCGCTGTCCTGCACTTCCTGGCCGATCCCGGCGCCAAGCCGAACCCGGACACCTGGCAGCTGTTCGACCCGGGCGCGCTGGTCGTCGGCGCCGACGGGCACGTGGAATGGGCAGGCCCGGAAGGCGAGATCCCGCCGGAACTCGGGGACGGAACACCGGTCGACCACCGGGGACAGCTGATCGTCCCCGGATTCGTCGACACCCACCTCCACGCCAGCCAGGTCGACGTCATAGCCAGTTTCGGCGAGCAGTTGCTGGAATGGCTGGAGAAGTACGTGTTCCCGGCGGAGAAGGCGTTCGCGGCAGGCGACCACGCGCAGCTGGTTTCCAGCCTTTTCCTGGACACGTTGCTGGCCTCCGGAACGACCACCGCAATGGTCCACCCGACCGTGCACAAAACGTCGGTGGACGCGTTGTTCGAGGAAGCCAGGAAGCGTTCGATGCGCATTCTTTCCGGCAAGGTGCTCATGGACCGCGAGCCGTACGCGCCGCCGGATCTCAAGGACCCCAGCGTCGAGCAGGCCGAGGCGGACACCCGCGAGCTGATCGGCCGATGGCACAACAAGGACCGGCTGACCTACTCGATCACGCCCCGGTTCGCCCCGACCTCGACCGAGGCGCTGCTGCAGATGGTCGGCCGGGTGTACCAGGAGTTCCCGGACCTGTGGTTGCAGACCCACGCCGCGGAGAACAAGGAGGAGGTCGAGACGGTCAGGGAGCTGTTCGGCGGGCGCTCCTACATCGACGTCTACGACCGGTACGGGATGCTGGGCGGCCGGTCGCTGTACGCGCACAGCATCTACATCGACGACCAGGACCGCACCCGGCTCGCGCAGACCGGCTCGACCATCGCGTTCTGCCCGACCTCCAACCTGTTCCTCGGCAGCGGGCTGTTCGACCTGGACGCCGCGCGCGGTGCCGGGGTCCGGGTCGGCCTGGGCACCGACGTCGGCGGCGGCACCAGCTACTCGCTGCTGGTGACGCTGAACGAGGCATACAAGGTGCTCGCGCTCCAGCAGCAGAAGCTGTCCGCGCTGCGCGGCTTCTACCTGGCCACCCTCGGCGGCGCCGAGGCGCTGCACTTCGAGGACCGCATCGGCAACTTCCAGCCCCGCAAGGAGGCCGACTTCGTCGTCCTGGACTGGGCCGCGACCCCGGTCCTCAAGCGGAGGACCGAGGTGGCCAAGGACTTCCAGGAGCGGCTGTTCGCGCTGATGACGCTCGGCGACGAGCGCGCGATCCGCGCGACCTACGTCCTCGGGCAGCTCCGGTACGACCGCGGCCAGGGCATCGCGTCGCCGTGAACCCGCGGTGGTGGGACCGGTCGCGGTCCCACCACCGTCACGGCCGGATCGCGACCTTGCCCAGGTTGCGCCGTTCGGCGACGACCCGCACCGCCTCGGCGGCGTCGGCCAGCGGGAACTCCTCGTGCACGACCGGCCGCAGCCGCCCGCCGGCCACCGCGGACCAGAGCTCGCCGCGCATCCGCTCGACGAGTTCCGGCCGCGCCCCCGCGAGCCTGCCCATCGCGAACCCGATGACCGAACGCACTTCCGCGCGCAGCGAGTTGACCTCGATCTGCCCGCCCGGCGCGCTGAAGGACACCAGCCGACCGAACGGTGCGAGCGCGTCGACCCCGCTCCGGAGCACATCGCCGCCCACCCCGTCCGCGACGACGTCGACCGGAGCACCCCAGTCCTCGTCGTAGCAGACGACTTCGTCCGCGCCCAGCTCAGCGACGAGGTCCTTCTTGTCCGGCGATCCGACCGCCGCGACCACGCGGGACGCGCCGAGCACCCGCGCCAGCTGCACGGCCAGGTGCCCCACTCCCCCGGCCGCCGCGGTCACCAGCGCGCTCTCGCTCGGCGAGAGGCGCGCGGCGCGCAGGACACCCAGCGCCACCAGCCCGCCGCGCGCCACCACCATCGCCTCCGCCGCACCGAGCCCATCGGGCACTGTGGACAGAAGGAACGCCGGAACGCTTGCGTACTCGGCGAAAGCACCGCTCATCACCAGTCCCGCGACGAGCTCGCCGACCTCGAAACCCCGCACGTCGGCCCCGAGCTCGACGACCTCGCCCGCGATGTCACCGCCCGGGCAGGCCGGGACCTGCGCGGCTCCGCGCAGCTGCGCCAGCAGCGGCGGTGTCACCCCGGCGGACCGCACGCGGATCAGGACCTCGCCGGACCCCGGCCGCGGGACGGGCGCGTCCTCGATCCGGAGGACGTCCGGACCGCCGTGCTCGTGGAAGCGCACGTGGCGCATCTGACGACTCCCTTCTTAGGTTCGACCTAAAGATAGGTCAGGCCCACACAGGGAGGCAAGCGGGATTTGCCGCGCCCACATTTGAACCGTCAACTTCGAACCGTCAACGGAACGGGAATTCCGGGTAAAGATACGATTTCACGCCGGGAACGCGGAAATCTTCCTAGCGACAACTATCGGAAACCCTTGGGAAACCTGGCGCGAAGACGGTGTTCTCCGGCGGAAGCTCAAGGGCTCCGGAAAAGCCGGAAACAGGCCCGCGACTAAACGCGCGGACGATTTCCGGCGGCGCGCTCGGGATGGGAACCGGTGGCCGGGTTCGTCTGACGCGGGAGGCACCCGGCCACCGGAGTCCGGACTAGCGGACGGGCTGCCGCCGAAACGGCCGCTGACCGTGGCGGGTGCGCTCGGCCTCGATCTTGGCGATCAGGCCCCACACGGTCTGGCGCTGGTCCCCGGCGCTGTGCTGCGGCGTCAGCTCGTCGCCGCGCGTCGACCGCCAGGGCGCCCGGATCAGCAGCCCGCCGATGACCGCGCCGATCGTGTTGAGCACCACGTCATCGCTGGAGGCAACCCGGCCGCTGATCGCCAGGAACTGGACCAGCTCGATCGTGCAGGAAAGCGCCAGCGCGCCCATCGCGATCTTGCCGAGGTTGTCGAACCACGGCCAGCGCTGCGGGACCAGCATTCCCAACGGCAGCAGCAGGATCACGTTGCCCGCCAGCTGCACCCACGGCAGCGAGTCGCCCGGGTGCGCGGTGAGCGCCATCGAGACGTCGTTGCCGAGGTCGGGCCGCACCGGCAGCGGAGCGTCCTCCTGCGGCGAGAACACCAGGAACCCCACGAACAACACCGAGTAGACCAGCAGCCCGTCGATCACCGGGACGCGCAGCGTGTGCGCGGTCGGCAGGTGCCTGCTGCGCACCATGCCCGACACCGTCGCCGCCAGCACCGCCGCGGGGAACAACACCACCACGGCGGGCACGAATCCGTCGAATGCCACCAGGACTTGATGCACGTTCGCCACACTTCCTCTGGCCGCCGGTGCCAGGACCGCATGCGGCCCCAGGTTCGCGGCGATGCGAATTCCCGGCGACCGCGAACCAACGAATCGCAGTCATTCCCGCGATCTGGAACACCAAATCCGGGAAAAGTGTTCATCGACGGTCGGCGTTGACCGAAATCCGGGCCACCTCCGTCCCCATCCGGACGCCCATGGCAAAGATCTGAGAACAACTCGGTTGCGATGGGCAACATATCGGCCCCGGACGACCGTCCGGCGATCTTGGCAAGAAGCCGCCAATACCGGAATCCGGGGCAACGCGAGGACTTGCCGATTCCGTCCGTGCGAGGTGACGACCAGCGCAATAGCCGGGCCGGTCGAATGCGGGCCGGACTGTTCCGCGGTATTCCGCGGCGTCCGAATGCGAACGCCGCGGGGCCGGTGGTCCGGACCCCGCGGCGCGCGGGCGTCAGACGAGCCTGCCGGTCCGCAGCGCGCGGACCATCTCCTCGACCTTCGAGCCGAGCTTGCGGTTGTCGGCGGGGGCGAGGGTGAACCACTCGCGCCCGTCCGGTCCTGGCCGCTTCTGCGTGAAGTACGAGCCTTCGGCGGTGACGAAGAACGTGAGGTTCACCGGGAGCTTGTGCATCCGGCGCACCTTCTGGTCGTAGGAGCGCACGGTGAGCACACCGTCGAGCGTGCGCTTCGCGCCGAACGCCTGGGCCAGCAGCCGGGCGTCGGACTGCTTGATCCCGCTGGCGCCCAGCGCGCCCGCGAGCCCGGGAGCACCGCTGCGCATCCGCTGTACCGCCTGGTCCAGCTGCTCGCTGGGCAGGCTCACCGAGGCGCCCTGACCGGGCGGGATCTTGCCCAGCAGTTCGATCGCGTTGCCCACCGGGCCGCCGTACTCGTGGCGGCTGATGAGGATGTCGGTCACCGCGTCCGGCGTGTCGCCGTCGGCCTGGTACGCCTGCACGGTGCTGCGGCCGTGCTCCACGAGCACGGCGTTGAAGTCCTCACCCCGCTCGCGGTGCACGGCGAGTCCGACCGCCAGCGGCGGCCGGGCCAGCAGCTGCAGCGCGTCGTCGAGGAACGGGTGCAGGTCATCGTGCTCCAGCAGCCGCCGCTCCGCGAGCTGGCGCTTGCCCAGCGCCCGGACCTGCTCGTGGTCGTCCTCCGTCGCCTCCGCCGGCAACCGGCCCACGCGCAGCAGCGGGTGCAGCCGGGTGTCGAACCGATGGCACAGGTACATCGCGGCCTGCGGCTGCAGGACGAGCGTTCCTCCCGCCATCAGGCCCTCCCGGCCCGAACGCCCGCGCACCTGGTGGCCGCGCGCCGCGGCGCGACCGCAAAGAGGCCGAATCCGGCCATGTACACCGTCCCCCTCACGGACTACCGAGTGTCGTCGCTGAACATCGTGCACGATCACCGAAGGTGACGGCAGCGGATCCGATCAAGCGACATCAAGACCGTTATCACCCTATCTCGCAGTCCGGCAACCACCGTGTTGACCCGGCCACACCCCGCGACCGGGTCCACATAGGACTCCCGAAAGCGGAAGGTGCCGCTCGCCCGGCGGGCGAACGGCACCTGGTGGAACCGGGTTTTCAGTCCCGGCCGCGGCGGAACAGCCGCAGGATCGGGTCGTAGCGCCGGTCGGCGACGCGCTCCTTGAGCGGGATCAGCGCGTTGTCGGTGATGTGGATGTGCTCCGGGCAGACCTCGGTGCAGCACTTCGTGATGTTGCACAACCCCAGCCCGTGGTCACCGCGGGCCTCGTCGGCGCGGTCGCCGCCGCGCTCCTCGTAGCTGTCCAGCGGGTGCATCTCCAGCTCCGCGACGCGCATCAGGAAGCGCGGCCCGGAGAACGACTGCTTGTTGTCGTCGTGGTCGCGGATGACGTGGCAGGTGTTCTGGCACAGGAAGCACTCGATGCACTTGCGGAACTCCTGCGACCGCTCCACGTCCACCTGCTGCATCCGGTAGTCGCCCGGCTCCAGGCCCTCCGGCGGCGAGAACGCGGGGACCTCGCGGGCCTTGACGTAGTTGTAGGACACGTCGCAGACCAGGTCCTTGATCACCGGGAAGGTGCGCATCGGGGTGACCGTGATCGTCTCGTCCCGGTCGAAGGTCGACATCCTGGTCATGCACATCAGGCTGGGGCGGCCGTTGATCTCCGCCGAGCAGGAGCCGCACTTGCCCGCCTTGCAGTTCCAGCGCACCGCGAGGTCCGGGGCCTGCGTCGCCTGGATGCGGTGCACGATGTCGAGCACGACCTCGCCCTCGTTGACCTCGACGGTGAAATCGCCCAGGTCGCCTCCCTCCGCATCACCGCGCCACACCCGGAAGTGCGCCTGGTAGCCCATGTCGTCTCCTCACGGAAGCTCGTCTTCGGTGTAGTACTTGCGCAGTTCTTCGGCGGCGAACAGGGAAAGCAGGTCCTCGCGCATCGGCGACTGGGGTTGTTCGGCGACGTCCACGCTGCCGTCGTAGACCGAGCAGGCGAGCAGCTTCCCGCGCCATGCCGGATCCATCGCCGGGTGGTCGTCGCGGGTGTGGCCGCCGCGGCTCTCGGTGCGCAGCAGCGCCGCCGCGGCCACGCACTCGCTGACCAGCAGCATGTTCCGCAGGTCAAGGGCCAGGTGCCAGCCCGGGTTGAACTGCCGGTTGCCCTCCACCGCCAGGTTCTTCGCCCGGCGCTTGAGCTCGTGGAGCTGGCCGAGCGCGGTCCGCATCTCCTCGCCGCTGCGGATGATGCCGACCAGGTCGTTCATCACCTGCTGGAGCTCGGCGTGCAGGGCGTAGGGGTTCTCCGACGCGCCGTCGCCCGGCTCGAACGGCGCCGCCACCCGCCGCATCGCGGCGTCCACATCGGACTCGTGCACCACCGGGCGGAACCCGGTCCGCGCCACGTACTCGACCGCGCCCGCACCGGCCCGGCGGCCGAACACCAGCAGGTCCGAGAGCGAGTTGCCGCCGAGCCGGTTGGAACCGTGCATCCCGCCCGCGACCTCGCCCGCGGCGAACAGCCCCGGCACCCGCGAAGCGGCGGTGTCCGGGTCGACCTCGACCCCGCCCATCACGTAGTGGCAGGTCGGCCCGACCTCCATCGGCTCGGCCGTGATGTCGACGTCGGCGAGCTCCTTGAACTGGTGGTGCATCGACGGCAGCCGCCGCACGATCTCCTCGGCGGGCAGCCGGCTGGACACGTCTAGGAAGACCCCGCCGTGCTCGGAGCCACGCCCTTCCTTGACCTCGCTGTTGATGGCCCGCGCGACCTCGTCGCGGGGCAGCAGCTCGGGCGGCCTGCGGTTGTTGTCCGGGTCGTCGTACCAGCGGTCCGCCTCCTCCTCGGAGTCGGCGTAGTTGTCCTTGAACACCTCGGGGATGTAGTCGAACATGAACCGCCGGTTCTCGGAGTTGCGCAGCACCCCGCCGTCCCCGCGCACCGACTCGGTGACCAGGATGCCCTTCACGCTCGGCGGCCAGACCATGCCGGTCGGGTGGAACTGGACGAACTCCATGTTGATCAGCGACGCCCCGGCGCGCAGCGCCAGCGCGTGCCCGTCGCCGGTGTACTCCCACGAGTTCGAGGTGACCTTGAAGGACTTGCCGATCCCGCCGGTGGCCAGCACGACCGCGGGCGCGTCGAACCGGACGAACCGGCCGGACTCCCGCCAGTAGCCGAACGCCCCGGCGATCCGGTCGGCAGTACCCTGCGGGCCACCCGCACCCGAGTCCTTGAGCAGTTCGGTGATCGTGCACTCCTGGAAGACCTTCAGCCTGGCCTCGTAGTCGCCGAACTCGGCCCGGTCCTCCTGCTGCAGGGACACGATCTTCTGCTGGAGCGTGCGGATCAGCTCCAGCCCGGTGCGGTCGCCGACGTGGGCCAGCCGCGGGTACTCGTGCCCGCCGAAGTTGCGCTGGCTGATCCGGCCGTCCTTGGTCCGGTCGAACAGGGCGCCGTAGGTCTCCAGCTCCCAGACCCGCTGCGGCGCCTCCTTGGCGTGCAGCTCGGCCATCCGCCAGTTGTTCAGGAACTTGCCGCCGCGCATCGTGTCGCGGAAATGGACCTGCCAGTTGTCGCGGGAGTTGACGTTGCCCATCGAGGCCGCGATGCCGCCCTCGGCCATCACGGTGTGGGCCTTGCCGAACAGCGACTTGCAGATCACCGCCGTCTTCAGCCCCTGGGCACGCGTCTCGATCGCCGCGCGCAGTCCGGCACCACCTGCTCCGATCACGACGACGTCGTAGTCGTGCCGTTCGATCTCTACCATCCGCGTGCTGCTCGCAATCTTCAGTTGATCAGTCTCGGGTCGGAGAACACGCCGGCGGCCACCAGCATCACGTAGACGTCGACGGCGGCCACCGAGATCAGGGAGGACCAGGCCAGCAGCATGTGCTTGCCGTTGAGCCAGGTCGCCTTGGACCACAGCCAGTACCGCACCGGGTGCTTGGAGAAGTGCCGGAGCTTGCCGCCGACGAGGTGCCTGCACGAGTGGCAGGACAGCGTGTACGCCCACAGCAGCACCACGTTGACCACCATCAGCACGGTGCCGAGCCCGATGCCGAAACCGCCGTCGGCGCCGCGGAAGGCGATCACCGTGTCGTAGGTGAGGATCGCCGCGACCAGCAGCGCGGCGTAGAAGAAGTACCGGTGCACGTTCTGCAGCACCAGCGGGAAGCGGCGCTCACCGCTGTAGCGGGCGTGCGGTTCGGCGACCGCGCAGGCAGGCGGCGAAACCCAGAACGCCCGATAGTACGCCTTGCGGTAGTAGTAGCAGGTCAGCCGGAACCCGAGCACGAACGGCAGCACGAACAGCGGCGGCGGGACGAGCGGGCCGAGGTCGGGCAGCGGCTGGCCCCAGTGGCTGGAGCCGGGCACGCAGGCCGCGCCCAGGCAGGGCGAGTAGAAGGGCGCCAGGTAGTGGTACTCCGGCACCCAGTACCACTCGTTCATGAACGCCCGGATGCTGCCGTAGACCACGAACGCGAACAGCGCCAGGAACGTGACCAGCGGTGGCAGCCACCACCGGTCGGTCCGCAGCGTGCGCACGGACAGCCGTGCCCTGCCGGTGGTGGGAGGAGCGGACATCTGCACGGGACCTCGCCGTCTCTACTAGTCCGTCGTTGGTTTGCCGCCCCCGGTGGTCACTGGGCCTGGCGGCCGCCGAGCCCCTCTTCGTCGGCATCGCGCCACAGGGCCGGGTCGTACGGGGTGTCCGGGACGAGCACCGTCTCGCCGGACGCCTGCTCACCGCTGATCCTGGGCGCGGGCAGGGAGGTGAGCTCGGCGACGTCGATGTCGAGCCGTTCGACGTCGTTGGTGATCCGCCGGACGGCCGCCACGTCGCCGTAGCGGGAGCGCAGCGCGCCGACACTGCTGCGGAGCTGTCCGAGGGCGCGCTGGAATTCGGCCAGTTCAGTCGTCGTCGAGGACATGCCGAACACCTCTCGTCTCGCAGTGGTGGGAGCTGCCGGTCCTTGACTCTGCCCCCAGACCCGCGACTGTGACAAGAGACACACCAAAGATCGTTTGCCAATTCCCCCTACCGGAGTTCCGCACAAGCCGAAGTGCCGGATGTCGAGATCGACATCCGGCACCAAGGGGGCTCCGCGCGGCGTGCGTCAGGAGTTGTCGGACAGCTCCTCTGGCTCGTCCTCCTCGTCGCGGCCACGGCGGCGGTCGCGGTAGATGATCACGCCGATGACCGCCGCGACGACGAACGTCGGCACGAAGAACGGCACCGCCGTGATGATCGGGTGGCTGGCCAGGACCAGTTCCCCGGCCAGGGCGGACACCTCCATCACGCGCTCGCCGGGCGCTGCACGAGCCCGGTGGCGCCGTGTCCCGCCCGGCGGGGCGGCTGCTCGCCGGAGACCAGCCGGTTCACCCGCTGCGCGCCCCAGCCCAGGCCGACCAGCAGCGACACCGAGCAGGCCAGCACGACCAGCGAGGCGCTGACCCACAGCCACGGCGGGACGTCCTGCTTGGTCTCGCGCTGGAGCACCTGCCACTCCGGCTGGCCCTCGCGGGTGAACTGCTCGGCCGGGGCCAGCTCCGGGAGCCCGAGCGCGGCGTCGGCGGGCATGTAGATCGGGACCGCGAGCATCGCCCGGCCGTCGTGCAGCCGGATCAGCGTCTTCCAGTTGCCGTGCAGGGGCATCGGCTCGGTCGTCCAGTAGCTGCCGTCGGGCTGCTTGCGCAGGTGGTCGACGTGCAGGCCGCCGCCCTGCCAGCCGGTCACCGCCACCCAGGCCGGATCCGCAGCGATCTCCGGCGGGTCGAACCGGACCACCGCCTGCGCGGTGCCGTCCCTGACGTCCTCCAGCGCCACGGTCGCCCGGACCCCGGCGGGCGCGGTGCCGACGAGGCCGTTGGTCACGCCCAGCGCGACCAGCACGAGCGCGCCGGTGAACAGCGCCTTCCGCGCCCGCGGCAGCTCACCGCGCAGGGCGAGCACGAGCAGCGCGCCGAGCACGCCGCCGCCGACGCCACCGGCCACGCCCATCAGCACGCCCTCGGCGACGACGTCCGGCGTCCAGGGCAGCTTGAAGGCGACCTGGGTCCACGCGTACTCGCCAGCGAACCCGGCGGTCCCGATGAGCACACCGGACACCGCGCCCATCGCCAGCGGGCGGCGGACCAGGAACAGCGCGGCCAGCTCGACGCACAGCGCCTCGACCACGTAGAGCGGGATCGCCGCGTTCAGCTCGCCGATGATCGGACCGACGAACAGCGACACCCCGCCGCGCAACAGCACGTAGAAGCCGACCGCCACCAGCGCCCCGCCGCGTCCCATCCACAGCCGGGCCGCGACCAGCGCGGCACCGGCGGCGACCGCGACCAGCAGTGCCTGGTGCACCTGCCGGAACTGGGTCACCCCGAAGTCCCACTCCGCCTGGAAAACCGAGAGCCCGACGAGCAGCCCGCCCATCATCAGCCCGCGCCGGAAGTAACCGCTCGCCCCGGAGGTGCGGTTCGCCGGCTTCGCCTCGCGCTCCATCAGAGCCAGCGCGACCAGCGACAGGCCCGCGCCGCCGATCAGCATCAGGTGGGTCGGCCCCCACAGCGTCACGTCCTGGCCGAAGATGCGGTGCCAGGCGTCGTCGAGCGGGAAGCCCAACAGCGCGTAGAAACCCGCCGCCGCCAACAGGATTCCACTGGTCGGCGCGTACCAGTCGCGGGTGATGCGCACCGATCCGGGCAGCCGCTCGGTGGGCAGCACCATCGCCAGCGTCCCGGCCGCGAACAGGCCGAAGAGCCCGAACAGGATCGGGTAGTGCGCGATGTTGGCCAGCGGTCCCTCGTCGCGGCCGTCGGTGATGTGCAGGGAGATGTCCCAGTACATCCCGAGCAGCGCGAGCACCAGCGAGCCGAAGGACAGCGCCATCGGCAGCGCGGCCCAGCCGGGCAGTCCGCCCATGATTCCGCGCCGCTCGGCGAAGCCCGCGAGCCGGGACAGCAGCCGGATGCGCCCGGTCCGATGTCCGTATCCGAGCACCAGCAGCAACGCGGTGAGCAGCGTCGCGCCACCGGTCGCGATGAGGATCTGGTCGACCGCCGCGCCTCCGGCGGGACGGACGTCAGGGCCCTGCGTCAGCCAGGTCATAGCGGATATGGAACACCAGGAGCCTAGACAATGTCACCCCCTAATGTGACATTAGCTGTTGTCAATTTTGTAACTCGCCGGAGAGGCCGATCATGATCCGCGCACGGGCGTTCGTCCCCGCCATCGCCGCTGCCCTGCTGTTCTCCGGCTGCGCAGCGGCCGAGACCCCGGCCCCGGCCGGGCCGGTCGCGGTGGACGTCGAGGTGTCCAACGGGCAGGTGCACGCCCCGTCCGACCGCGTCGAGGTGGCGCGCGGGCAGCAGGTGCGGCTGACCGTCCGCAGCGACCGCCCGGACGAGCTGCACGTCCACGGCTACGACCGGTCGGCGCGGCTGGAACCGGGAAGGCAGGCGACCATCGAGTTCGGCGCCGACATCCCGGGGGTCTTCGAGGTCGAGCTGCACGAGTCCGGTCTCGCGCTGCCCAGCCTGGAAGTCCGGTGAGCGTCGACGTCCTCGCGCACGGCCTGGGCGGCCGGACCGACCTGCCGCTCAACGGCGCGGCAGCGATCATCGGCGGCGGGATCGCGGTGGCGGTGTCGTTCGCCGCGGTCGCCAAGCTGTGGTCCAAGCCGTGGCTGGACCCCGACGCGGGCCGCCCGCTGCCCGCCTTCGCCGATTCGGCGGCACTGCGCGCGGTGCTGCGTTGGGCGGTGCTGCTGGCGTCGGTTTTCGTTGTGGCGGTGGCGTTTCTCGGTCCGGCGGACACGAACCTGAACCTCGCGCCCTGGGTGCTGTTCGTGACGTTCTGGGTCGGCCTGGTTCCGGCCAGCGCCCTGTTCGGTCCGGTGTGGAGGGTGGTCAATCCACTTCGGACGGTGCAGCGATGGCTCCCGACCCGGTCGCGCTCGCTGCCCGCCCGGCTCGGCTACTGGCCCGCCGCGGCCTGGCTGCTGGCGTTCGTCTGGCTGGAACTGGTCGCGCCGAACCGCTCCGACCCGAGGCTGGTCGGGACGGTGATCGTCGGCTACGCGGTGGTGAACCTGGCCGCCGCGGCGCGCTACGGACCGGCGTGGTTCGAGCGCGGCGACGGCTTCGAGGTGTACTCGACGCTGATCGCGCGGCTGTGCCCGGTCGGCCGCCGCGGCGACGGGAAGCTGATCCTGCGCAACCCGCTCGCCGGACTCGTGCAGGAGCGCACCGAACCGGGGCTGGCCGGGGTGGCGTGCGTGCTCATCGGGGCGACCGCCTTCGACGGCCTGACCCGCACGACGTACTGGCAGGCAGTGCCCGGCTCCGGCGATATCCGGGTCGCCACCCTCGGGCTGGCCGCGTCGATCGCGGCGGTGTCGGCGCTCTACGCGGGCGCGATGCGCGCGGCGTCCCGGGAGGTGTCCGGCCTGCCCGGCCTGTTCGCGCCGACCCTGCTGCCCATCGCCCTGGGCTACGCGGTCGCGCACTACTTCTCGTTCTTCCTGCTGGAAGGCCAGATGCCGGTCCTGCTCGCCGCGGACCCCTTCGGCGCCGGAACCGCTCCGCGCGTGGACTACCGGCTCGTCTCCCCCGAACTGGTCGCGATGGTCCAGATCAACGCCATCGTGCTAGGCCACATCGCCGGCACCGCCGCCGCGCACGACCAGGCCCTGCGGCTGTTTCCGCCCCGGCGGGCCCGGCGGGGCCAGCTGCCCGTCGTGGCCGCGATGGTGCTGCTGACCTGCACCGGGCTGCTGCTCCTGCTCTCGGGGTGAGGTTCAGGGAGCTTTCGGGGTGAGGTTCAGGAAGCCGGGAACCCGACCCAGACGAAGTCGCGAGCGCGGGTGATCGCGACCAGGCGCGCCCGCTGCCCGCGCTCGTGCCACTCGCTGCCCCGGTCGGCATCCTTGGGCGGTTCCGGCACCAGCACCGCCTGGAACTCCAGCCCCTTGGCCCGGTACACCGTGCCGACCTTGATCTTCTCGACCGGTTCGCCGTCGAAGTCCTCCAGGTCCATCACCTCGAAGCCGGCTTCCCGCAGCACCCGCCGCCAGTGCACCGCCTGGCCGTTCTCGAAGGTCAGCACCGCGACGGCGGAACGGGGCACGTCGGCGAGACCCCGCAGCGCCGCGAGCAACGCGTCCTCGTGCCCGGCCCGGTCGCCGCGCCACGACAGCGCCTGTCCGCCCCGGAAGGTCGCGACCGCCTCCCGCAGCAGCACGCCGACGTCCCCGTCGAGGTCGTCCACCTGGTTGGTGGCGTCGAACCTCCTCGCCATGTCCAGGACGCGCGAGGCGTTGCGGTAGTTGGTCCGCAGCACCTCGCCCCGGCCGCGGACGGGAATCCCGGCATCGGACAGCCGCCAGCCGCCCGGGTAGATCTGCTGCTGGCCGTCGCCGACCAGCAGCAGCCCGTTCGGGCCGTCACCGGCGACCTCGCGCAGCAGGCGCAGGCCGATGAGCGTGATGTCCTGGACCTCGTCGACGACCACGGCGGCGTACCGGGCCGGTTCGCGCCGCACCTCCGCCAGGGCTTCGCCGAGCAGGTCGTTGAAGTCGTGGAGCCCCCGCTCGGTCCGGATCCGCTCGTACTCCTCGAACAGCCGCCACATCAGCTCGCGGTCGGCGCGGTCGAGGCGCCGCGCGCGACCGGTCCGCAGCACCGCCTGGTACTCGTCCAGCCCGGCGAGCCCGCGGCCCTTGATGACCCGGTCGACCTCCTCCCACCAGTAGTCGTCGTGCGGATCGAGCTCGCTGAGCCTGCTCGACCGCCCGACGCGCGCCCAGGCGAGGGCGAACGCGCTCCGGGCCTGCTTGTGGTCGACCCTGAACTCCCTGCCGCGCTCGCGCAGCAGGTTCAGCGCCCACGAGTGCAGCGTGCGGAACTCCGCCCGCTGGGCCAGTTCCGGGGCGAGCCTGCGGAACTGGCGCTCCATGATCGGCGGCAGGTTCCGCGCGTAGGTGGTGAACAGCAGCGGCCCGGTCGTCCGCTTCCCGAGGTGGACCATCCGGTGCAGGGCGACCACGGACTTGCCCGTTCCGGCCGGGCCGCTGATGCGCGCGGGCCCCTGGTAGTTGCGCCGCACCATCCCGAACTGGGTGTCGTCGAGGAAGGTCAGCCAGGACTCGAACGGCCCGGCGAGCGCGGCGTCGAAGCGGTCCTGCCGCACCTCGGCGACGTCGAAGAGCTCGGCCTCGTCAGCAGCCGCGGACTCGTCGGGCAGCGTCATGGGCCGGTAGCGGGTGCTCCGGGATTCGAGGTGTTCGGCGAGCGCCCGCGCGTCCCGCTTGCCGAGGCGGCGCTCTCCCCGGAGCAGGACGCGATCCAGGTCCGACGCGGGAACGGCCAGGTGGTCGCGTGCGCGGGCGGTGGGCCGGTGCTCGGCGGGAAGGACGACCACCGGGCGCACGACAGCCTCGCTGACGTTGTTCTCGCGCACCTTCGCATCGTGGAACAGACGGCCTGCCTCCCGCAGCTCCGGCACCTCGTCCGGTTCCTCGTCGCGCAGCGCCACCGCGAGCACGCCCATCGGGCCGATCAGCAACGCGTCCGGGCCGCCGTCGTCCGGGTGCAGGTAGGTGTGCCAGCCGCGCCGGGTTTCGACCAGGAACCGCGCCAGCACCTGGCGCTTCCACGCGGGCAGGCCGGCGAACCCGCCGAGCGCCTGCTCCGCCCGGCGCCGCAGCCTCTCGTCCCGATGATCCATCCGATGACCCCCAACACCCGGTGAACGACCGACGTGGATCACGTTATGGATCGGCGCCGCCGATGGCCACAAGATCACCCGAATGCCAGCATGGCTCCACAGTGGACAGATTCCGTGGGGTGCCGACTCGATTGCGGCTGGTCGAGGCGCTGTCCTGCTCGTTCACCACCTGCGCGATAGGTGCGCGTTCTGGAACGAATCCACCGCGGAGAGAGGCTCCCAACCGGTCCGCGTGCTCAACCGGGTCGCGGCCCCGGTTGTCGGCAACGTCGTCCGAACCGGCACGATCCAAGAAGCAGTGACGATCCGCGCTCCGGACAGATGTCCCCGGTGCAACGCACGTCCGGCTTCGCACGACGACTGAGACCACCTGACCAGCGGAAGGCTTCGTGGCACGCCTGATCCACCTCAACGGCCCGCCCGGCATCGGCAAGTCGACCCTCGCCGAGCGCTACGCCGACGAACACGTCGGCGTGCTCAACCTGGACGCCGACCGATTGCGGGTCTTGGTCGGCGGTTGGCGCGAGCGGTTCGCCGAGACCGGTGCGCTCGTGCGGCCGATCGCCATGAGCATGGCCGCGACGCACCTGCGCGCCGGGCACGACGTGGTCATGCCCCAGTTCCTGGGGCGGTTGAGCGAGATCGAGCGCTTCGAGCGGGTCGCGCACGACAGCCGGGCGGAGTTCCGCGAGGTCGTGCTCATGGACACCGCGGAGCGGTCCGCGGCCCGCTTCCTGCGCCGTGGCGAGCAGGGCCGGCACCGGTGGGTCAAGGAGGCCGTCGAGCGCGACGGCGGCCCGGCGCTGCTGGCCGAGATGCACGACCGGTTGACCGCCGTGCTGCGGGCCAGGCCCGATGCCGTTGTCGTGCGCAGCGCGGAGGACGAGGTCGAGCAGACCTACCGCGCGCTGCTCCGGGTGTTGACCTCCAGTTGAGTCGAACTTCTAGCCTGCGATGGACACCACGAACAGCGCAGGGGAGAAACACCATGACCGACCGCCCGAACACCCAGGACTTCCCCTCCGCTGAGGCGGACGTGCAGGAGATCACGGCGCTGATCACCGCCATCGAGACCGGGTTCAACGACAAGGACCCCGCCGTCCTCGACGGGGTCTTCGCCGCCGACGCGGTCGTGGTCGCCCCGGACGGCACGATGCTGCGCGGCTGGGACGAGCTGTTCGCCTACCACAAGACCCGGCTCTCCGGCCCAGCCAACGGGTGGCGGATCAGCACCAGCGTGCTCGACGTCGGCTTCCTCGGCGCGACTTCCGCGATCGTGCAAGTCCGGCAGGACATGACGACCCCGGACGGCGGGTTCAGCAACCACGGCACCGCTGTGGCGAAGAAGGTCAACGGCGTCTGGTGGCTCTGCTCCTTCCACAACACCCGCATCGTCGCTTGAGGCCGCGCGGTGCCGAGGGCTGCCCCGTTCCCGAACGCCGGTCCGGGGCGGTCTCCTCCTTGCCGGGGCGGTGGTCATCGGCGCCGGGCATCCGCAGGACCTGAGCGCCGCCCCCGATCACCCCAGTACGGCCGAGGCGATCTCCTCCTTGCCGGAGCGGTTGGTCATCGGCGCCTGCCATCCGCGCGATCTGAGCGCCGCCCCGTCACCCCAGCACGGCCGAGGCGATCTCCTCACCACCGAAGCGGTGCTGGCCTGGCCACCGACGCCCAGCTCTCCTGGCCCCACTGAGCCCCGCCCCCGATCACCCCAGAACAGCCCCGGCGATCTCCTCCGCCAGCCGCGGCGTCGCCGCGACCACGCCGGACCAGCGGCGGGTCAGGTCCGGGTCGATCTCCAGCGCCCGCCCCCGCACGTCGAGCACCGCGCCGCCTGCCGCGGGCACCGCGACCATCGCCGCCGCGAGGTCGACGATCCGGTGCGTGTCCGAGCCCGCGTCGGCGAAGGCGTCCGTCGAGCCTTCGGCGACCAGCATCGCCTCCAGGCAGCTCGTCGACAGGATCCGCACCCGCGCCGCCCGCGAGGTCACCCGCCACCACGCCTCGCGGTTGCGCGGGTGCGGCCGGAGCAGGCTCACCGCCGCGCCGTCGAGCTCGCCGCGACCGCTGGTCCGGTACGGCGCGGGCGCCCCCGCGACCGCGTGCCAGCACCGGCCCGTGTCCAGCCAGCACGTCAGCGCCTCGACCGGTGTCCCGTCCCGCACCAGCGCCCCGGCGAACGCCGACAGCGGCACGCCCGCGGCGGCGTTGGCCGTGCCGTCGACCGGATCGGCGACGAGGGTGACGGCCGAGCCACGGTCGACGAACCCGATCTCCTCGCTGAGCAGGTTGATCCGGTGCGCTTCGGCGACCTCCGCGATCGCCGACTCCACCAGCAGGTCCAGCCGCATCGACGCGGTGCCGTCCGCGCCGACCGCCGTCTTCTCCGCCAGCTGCGCGTGATCGTGGCGTTCCCGCGCCGCGCGGAACGCGTCCGACGCGGCCTTGGCCGCCTGCGCGAGCACCGGGTGCGCGACGGTCGGGATCACCGGGTCCGCCACCGGCCAGCCGATCACGCCGCACCTCCCAGCACCGACCGGACCCGCGGCCACGGCGATCCCGGCTCGACCAGCACCAGGTCCGCCCGCAGTCCGGGCTCCAGCCGCCCCCGGTCGGCGAGCCCGGCGACCGCGGCGGGCCCGGCGGTGACCAGCGACGCGGCCGCGGGCAGCCCGATCCCGTCCGCCAGCAGGAACGCGGCGGCCAGCAGCCCCGACGGCAGGTAGTCCGAAGCCAGCGCGGTCACCAATCCGCGGTCGACCAGCTCCCGCGCCGAGACGTTGCCGGAGTGCGAATGGCCGCGCAGCACGTTCGGCGCCCCGGCAACCACCGGCATTCCGTGCTCCCGGGCGGCCGTCGCGGCGGCGAGCGTCGTCGGGAACTCCGCGACGGCTCCGCCGCGCGTGCACAGCGCGGCGACCTCCTCGGCCGACTCCGGATCGTGCCCGAGCAGCCGGATCCGCCCGGCGCGGGCGAGTTCGCCCAGCCAGGCCAGGTTCCGGTCGCGGACGTCGGCCTGCGCGGTGCGTTCCGCGATCATCTCGGTGACGTGCCGCTCGGCCTCCCGCTCGGACATCCCGTCGGCGCCGACGAGGTAGCGCTCCATGTTCCTGCGGTCCGCGTACTGGCCGATGCCTGGTGTGTGGTCCTCGTGCGAGACCAGCGGAACACCGTCCACAGTGTCCAGTTCCGCGCGCAGCGCTTCGGCGCCCTCGGTGGAACGGACGTCGAGCCGGTAGAGCACGCGGTGGTCGACCGGGCCCGGCTCGTGCGCCCGGACGGTCGCGCACAGATCACCCGCCGAACCGACCGTGCGCTCGGTGCCGCGCGAGGTCTTGTGCTGGAACGCCGCGCCGTGGAACACCGTGGTCACGCCCGCCGCCGAAAGCTTTCCCTGCATCGACAGCAGCGCGAAGTCCCACGGCAGAACCGCCGAGGGCCGCGGCATCCGCTCCCGCTCCAAGGCGTCGCTGTGCACGTCGACCAGCCCCGGCAGGCACAGCAGCCCGCCGCCGTCGACGTCGCAGGACGCGCCGGGCGGGTGCGGTTCGACCGCCTCGATCCGGCCGTCCCGCACCGCGATCCGGCTGTCCTCGGCGATCCGGTCCGGCAGCACCGCGCGCACGTGCCCGAGGACGTAGTCGGCGGGCGGCGCGCCCAGCGGCCAGCTCGTGCCCAGCGCCGCGCTCATGCCGCCAGCACCTCCTCCGCCGATCCGGCGCGCACGATGCGGCCGTCGGCCATCGCCACCACCCGGGTGGCCAGCCTGCGGATCGCGTCCAGGTCGTGGAAGACCGCCAGCACCGCGACGCCGTCGGCGGCCAGCGAGGCGATCAGCTCCAGCGCGCGTTCCCGGTTCGCCGGGTCCAACGCGGACACCGGCTCGTCGAGCAGCAGCAGGCGGGGCGGGCGGACGGTGCCCGCCGCGAGGTTGACCCGCTGCCGCTCGCCACCGGAGAGCACACCGCAGTCGACGTCCCACAGCGCCTCGTCGAGCCCGAGCCGCCGCAGCGACCCGGCCGCGGCCTCGCGGGCCTCGACCCGCTCCAGCCCGCGCCTGCGGGCCGCCGCCGCGACCACTTCCCAAGGCCCGGTGCGGGGAGGCGCGGAAAGGAACTGGGAGACGTAGCCGAGCTCGCGCCCGCGCAGCCGCGCCAGCTCCCGGTCCGGCAGGCCGACCAGGTCGACCGGACCGTCCGCAGTGTGCAGGACGATGCTGCCCTCGTCCGGCAGGTAGCTGCGCTGGGTGCAGCGCAGCAGGCTCGACTTGCCCGCGCCGGAGGGTCCGGCGATCGCCACGTGCTCGCCCGCCGCGACGTCGAGGTCGACGCCGCGCAGCGAGACCGTGGTCCGCCCGTCGATCGTGTGCAGGGTGAAGGTCTTGCGCAGTCCGCGGATCGTCAGCACGTCCACAGCGGTCTCACCTCCTGGCGGCTGCGACCAGCCGCTGGGTGTAGGGGTGATGCGGGTCCTGGAAGAGCTGGTCGGTGAGCCCGCGCTCGACCACCCGGCCCAGCTGCATGACCAGGCTGCGCTCGGTCAGCGCCTCGATCACCGCGAAGTCGTGGCTGACCACCACGGCGGCGATGTCGCGCTCGCTGAGCAGCCCGCGCAGCAGGTCGAGCACACCGGCCGCGACCGAGGCGTCCAGCCCGGTCGTCGGCTCGTCGAGCAGCAGCACCGGCGGTTCGGTGGCCAATGCCTTGGCGATCTGCACGCGCTGGCGCATGCCGCCGGAGAAGGTGCCGACCGGATCGTCCATCCTGGACAGCGGGACTTCCACGCGCTCAAGCAGTTCCGCCGCGCGGTCGCGGATCCGCTGGTAGCCGCGCCAGCCCGCGGCGGTCAGCCGCTCGGCCACGTTGCCGCCCGCGGTGACCCGCAGGTCCAGCCCGGCGGCCGGGTCCTGGTAGACCACGGCCATCGTGTCGGCCCGCAGCCGCCTGCGGGCCTTGGAGTCGAGCCCGAACACGTCCTGCCCGGCCACCTCGACGTGCCCGCTGGTCGCGGCCTCGTCGCCGATCACGCAGCGCAGCACGGTCGACTTGCCGGAGCCGGACTCGCCGATCAGCCCGAGGGCCTCGCCCGGGGCGACGTCGAAGCTGACATCCCACGCTGCCACCACCGCGCCGGTCTCCGGGCTGATCGCGGTGCCGTGCTCCGGCCCGGTCCCGGCAACCGCCGTCGCACCGCCGGGGCCGTGCACCTTCCCGATCCCCTTGACCGTCAGGATCGGGTACCGGGGATCCCTCGGCGTGCCCGGCCGTTCCGAAGGGCTCGCGGCTCCGGCTTCTCCCAGCAGCGACAGCGGATCCGGCAGCGCAGTGGTGTCGCCGGCCGCGAAGCGGGTGCACCAGTCGGAGTCGCTGCACACGTAGGAGTCGCCCGCCTCGACCAGGAAGCTCGAATCGCAGCCGCAGTACTCGCAGCTCGCCCCGGGAACCCGCTCGATCTCGAACGGGATGTCGTCGAAGGTCAGCGGCGCGACGTCGGTGTGCGGCGGGATGGCGTAGATGCGCTTCTCCCGGCCCGCCCCGTAGAGGTTCAGGTGCTCGCACTGGTGCAGCTTCGGCACGTCCCAGCGCGGGACCGGGCTGGTCGCCAGCACGTAGCGACCGCCGACGAGCACCGGGTAGCCGGTCGACCTGGTGATCACGCCGTTGCGGACCACGTCCTCGTAGAGGCTGACCCACATCGCCGAGTAGTCGTTCTCGGCGTGCATGCGGGCGCACTCGGCGACCGACTTCTGCACGCCGCGCAGCGGTTCCGGCACCGGGACCTGGTAGACGAGGACGTGCTCCGGTCCCAGCGGTTCCTCCGGAATCCGGTGCCTGGTCTGGATGACCGTGGCCTCGCGGGTGTCGGTGCTGCTGGCGCAGCCGGTCGTCGCGGCGATCATGCGGCGCAGGTTGACCGCGTTGACGCCGCCGTCGTCGCCCTGGTCGATGACCTTGACGGTGTCCTGCTCGCCGATCACGCCGAGCGTCACCTGGAGACCACCCGATCCCCAGCCCCGCGCGACCGGCATCTCGCGGGAGCCGAAGGGCACCTGGTACCCCGGCACGCACACGGCGGTCAGGGCGGCGCGGCGGATCTCCCGCTTCGCGCCCTCGTCGAGGAGGCCCGCCGGGGCGGCCCCGGTGTCTGCCCCGGCCAGGATCTCGGCCACCGGGGCGCTGGTCAGCGCGGTCATCGGCACTCCTTCCCGAACGGCTCGGGCAGCCGGCCGCCCGGCGACCGCCTGGCGAGCTTGCGGTCCACCATGGACCGGAACGTCACGTAGTGCGGCAGCTTCAGGTGTTCCAGGAACCCGCCGGAGTCCAGGCCGTCGGTGGTCAGCAGCAGCAACTGCTCCAGCGGGCTGTCCGGTTCCGCCCGGCGCCATGCGATGTCGAGGTTGGCCATCGCGATCGCCTTGCGCTCGTTGTGCCCGAAGCACAGGCCGTAGCCGACGTCGAACTTGGTGCGGTCCTCGTCGGCGCCGTCCAGGTCCTCGATGCCCTCGACCTCGGTGGCCCGGAACTCCCCGATCCGGACCGGGTTCCCGGTGTGCGGGTGCAGCACCCGCACCGGCAGCCTGCCGTGGCGCACCTCGCCGAGGGTGACCTCGTGGATGTCGCCGTCCGGGCCGAGGATCGAGCGGTACCAGAGCCCGATCAGCGCGCCGGTCTCCGCTCGCGCCATGCTCGACAGCACGGCCGACCGGGCGGCCGGCGGACGGGCCGCGCGGCGGGTGATGTCGAAGGGTTCCGGATCGTCCTCGGGTTCGCCGTGGTCGACGGCCAGGTCCTGCTCCCGCAGGAACTCGTAGAAGCGGCGCGGCATTTCCCGCTCCGGCAATTGACTGTCGACTGTGGACTCCGATGGTTCCGGCTGCCCTTCGGGGGGTGGTTCCGGCGGCCCGTCGGGGCGTTCCAACAACCGTCCGGTGTAGTCGGTGGTGCGGCCCAGCAGCTGCGGGCCGTCCGGAGTCCGGTGGGCCGGGACGACCCGGCGCAGCACCACCATCTCGTCCGGGTCGACCGGTTCGCTGCGCGCGAGCCGGGGCAGCGTCGACCGGTGGGCGCGCACCAGGTGCGCGGCCTCCAGCGCGTCGCCCTCGGCCTGCCGGAACGCGTCGGCGGCGATCCGCTCGTCGTAGAGCCCCGCCTCGCCCATGATCCGGTCGACGGCGAGCCGGAACCGCAGCACGATCTGCCCGGTGCTCGCCCACTCCGCCCGCGCGTGGTCCCGCGACCTGCGCACCAGCCGCTCGGCGGCCAGGATCGCGTCCATCCCGCCGCGCACACCCGCGTACCCCATCAGACACCTCCCTCGACTCGGGTGGACCTCGGCAGTCCGGTGATCCGCCCGTCCTTGGTCGCCAGCACCAGGTCGATCCCGGCGGGGAACTCCCCTGCCAGCCGCTCGCGCTGCGCGGCGAAGTCCGGCGGGAGCCCGGTGATCCGCAACGTCCGCTCCCCCGGCACGCCCGGTCCGCTCAGGCGGTATTCCGCGCCCTCGCCGAGCTCGGACACCGACAGGCACACCAGCGCGCCGTCCTCCGGCGCGGCGCTGCTGCCGGTCCGGAAGCCGCTGAGCTCGTCCAGCGGCTCCAGCACCACGGCCAGCCGCGCCTGGCCGCGCCCGGCACTGGGCGCGGAGGTCACCGTTCGCACGACGTCGGCCCATTCGCCGCCCTCGACGCACACCGGCGTCTCCAGGTCGGCGAGGGCCAGCACCGGCAGGAGCGCGCTCGGCGCGGTGGACTCGGGCAGCCGGGACACGGTGCCCGGCCGGGACAGGACGTCCAGCACCGCGCGGAAGACCCGCTGCGACTGCTGCGCCGTGAGCGGCGCGGTCATGTCAGCTCCTCGAATTCGACGATGGTGGGGGCGAGTTCGGCCCATTCGGCGGCCTCGGCCGCCTCGCGGCGCGCGGTGACCCGGCGGCACAGCGCGTCGACCTCGGCGGCGACCGGGTGCCCGGATTCCGCCGCGGCGTCGAGGATCGCCGCCGCGAGCGTGGCGGGGCGGTCGTCGCCGAGGCGCATCGCCCAGCCCCGGACGCCGTCCAGCTCGACCTCCGCCCGGCAGGCGAGCAGGTCGCCCAGCAGGAACCGCTCGCGGGCGATCGGTTCCCGGACCTGCACCGACACGCACCCGACCTCGGGTGCGACGAGCACGGCCGGCCGCGGCCCCTCGGCGAGGCAGGTGTCGGCGAGCCCGATGACCTCCTCGGCTTCGGCCACGGCGAGCAGCGCGGACCGCTGTTCCCTGTTCATCAGTTCCCCTCCGCCCGTTGGCGATCTCCCGTGCGCGACCTCAGCAATCCAGCTCCACGACGATCCGTTCCGCGTCCGGCCGCGACCAGGTCCGGCTGAACAGCACCGGACGACCGGTGTCCGCGTCCTTGCTGAGGCTTTCCACCAGCCACACCGGCCGGTGCGACTCGGTCTCCAGGCCCGCGGTGACCTCGTCGGGAGGCAGCGCGTAGCTGACCCGGCACCACGCGCGCACGGGCCGCACCTTCGCCATCTGCCGCAGGATCGCGTCGACCGACTCGACCGCGTGCACCGCGTTGTCCAGGTCCGGCAGCACGTCGGCCGGGATCCACTCGTTGGACCAGCCGGTCAGCAGCTCGTCGACGTAGTACTGGCGGACCAGCATGCTCGCCGGGGCGCCGTCCGGACGTTCCAGCCGTTCGGCCTCCCCGGCCGGCAGCGCGCAGCGCCGGACGTCGCGGACGACCGAGCGCGGGGTCGCGCCCGCGTCGCGCACCGTCTGGTGCCACGACGGCGCCTTGCGCTGCGAGATGACGTAGTCGATGCGGCGGTTGACGAACGTCCCCGCTCCGCGCACCCGCCGCACGAGCATGCGCTGCTCCAGCTCCTGCAAGGCGGCGCGGGCCGCGGCGCGCCCCACCCCGAAGCGGGTGGCGATCTCGTGCTCGCTGGCGACCCGGCTGCCCGCCGGAGCACCGGCGAGCTCGGCCGCGACGGTGTCGGCTATCTCCAGATACCGGCTCCTGACCACGGCGAACAGCGTGTCCGGCGAACTTGTCCGCACAACTTCGGCCGGGTCAACGGGCCGAGCCCCGGAGGTGAACAGCCGTCCAGGTTGTCGGCGTGCCCAGGTTGTAGCTGATGGCGTCCTTCGCCGCCCCGCTGCCGATCGCGGTGATCTTTCGAACTGCTCGGCGTTCCCGTCGAGGAACGGCCGGATTTCCGCGCGTGGACGGACGAAATGCTCGCACCGTCCACACCGGACATTACGACTGCGGCGATGCGGTCGCTGCACGGCTTCCTGCTCGCCGAGCCCACGCGCCGGCGGCCGTCGTTCCGCGACAGCGGCCCGGTCGAGTTACCTGCCCGCCTGGCCTGACCTGCTGCGTTTGACACCACCTCGTCCGCTCACCTAGACAAGTGGTTTGACCAATAATCTGGGGAGGTTGGCGGATGCACCCGCTACGGAACTCTTGCGGCGAGGTCGTCGAACTCGACGCGCTCAACAGGCCGGCACACTCGTCCCGCAACACCGCGCGAAGAAGGCGCCCGGCGACCAGCGGCCCGAGAAGGCCATGACCGCACCCGGCACGATGACCGCGAAGCCGCCGCTGGCGCTGTCGGCGGCGTCGTTCGTCAGCACGTTCGACCGCTTCGCGGTGACGCCGATGCTGGTGCTCATCGCCGCCGGGCTGGGCGCGCCGCTCGCTGCCACGGTCAGCGTGGCCAGCGGCTACTTCCTGGCCTACGGCGTGTCGCAGGCGGCGTGGGGCGTGCTTTCCGACCGCTACGGGCGGATCCGGATCATGCGGCTGACGCTGCTGGGCGCGGCGGCCGCCGGGGTGGTCTCGGCGCTCGCACCGGAGCTCACCTCGCTGATCGTGGCCAGGATCGCGGCGGGCGCGTGCTTCGGCGCGATCATCCCCACCTCGCTCACCTACGTCGGTGACACGGTCGCCCAGCAGCAGCGGCAGCAGGCGCTCTCCCGGCTGGTGGGCCTGATGGCGATCGGCACGGCGCTGGCCACTGCGCTCAGCGGCGCGCTCGCCGACCTGGTCCACTGGCGCGCGGTCTTCGTCCTGCCCGCGCTGCTGGCGGTGCCGTGCTCGTTCGCGCTGCGCGGGCTCCCCGAACCGAAGCTGCCCGAGGTCACCAGCCTCCGCACGCACGTGACCGCGGTGCTGCGCAACCGCTGGGCGCTGGTGGTGTTCGGACTGGCGTTCGTCGAGGGCGGCGTGCTGCTGGGCACGATGACGTTCCTCGCGTCGGCCCTGCAACACCACGGCGTGGAGGCGACCGCAGCGGGGTTGGCGACCGCCGGTTACGGCATCGGCGTGTGGGCGTTTTCCGCGCTGCTGCGCCTTGTTTCGCAGCGGTGGCCGGTGTGGCTGCTGATCGTCGTCGGCGGGGCGCAGATGTGCGCCGGGTACGTGATCGTCACGGCGCACGTCGACATCACGACAGTCGTCATCAGCACGTTGCTGCTCGGCGGCGGCTGGTCGTTCATGCACTCGTCGTTGCAGACATGGGCGACGTCGGTCGCACCCACAGCGCGCGGAACCGCGGTGTCGATGTTCGCCTCGGCGCTTTTCGGCGGCTCGGCCGCGTCGGCGGCCGTGGGCGGGCTGCTCGTCGAAGACGGGCAGTACCCGCTGCTGTTCGGCGCGACCGCCGCCGTCGGGGCGGTGCTGACCACCGTCGCGGCGCTGGCCCGGCACCGGTACCGGCCGTGACCCGCGGTCAGCCCCCGCAGTCGACGCAGGACTCGATCTGGAGGACTTCGAGGCCGTCCGCCCCTGCCATCAGCTTCGCGCGGTAGTTCCCGTTCTTGGGCGTCGTCAGGCGTTCGGAGAACAGCCCCTCGTGCTCGAACGTCGCGGCATAACTTCCGACCACCGAGATCAGACCGGTGCCCGGATCGAACTGGCGCCTGGTGTTGAGCGCCGGATCTCCCACCAACGACCACCGCCCGTCGTCGGTGGCCGGTGTGTTCCCGATGCCGGAGACCGGGCACTCCGGCCCCATGGGCGACCGCGGCGTTGCCACGCAGCGGTCGAACGCGGCGCGCAGCACCCGAGCCGCCTCCTCGTCGCGGACGCCGGGATCGCGTTTGAGGACCGGGTGCGGGGGTTCTCCCTCGCGGGCCTTCATGCTCAGCAACCCGGTTCCGTCCTGGGAGACCTCCGCGAGGTAGGGCGCTTCCACGGTGTAGAACGAAGAACCCATCACGTCCTTGTAGGCAACTGTCATCACCGCGGTGCCGTACACGTGGAAACGGCTTTCGTGGTAGACGATCCGCGCGCCGTCCTCCGGAAACCCGTGCAGCTTCCACTCGACGTCGCTCACCTCGGACCCCGGCGAGGACTCCGCCTGCGGGCAGTTGGCGGGTTCGAGGACCACGGCCCGCGCGCACGAGCGGAGGCCGTCCACGACGGTCGCGAGGACGCGGTCCGCCTTCGCTCCCGGCGGCCACGGATCGCTTTCGTCCGGGATGTCGCTGCCACGGCCGCACATCGACACGAGCAGGACGATCACGATGAGCACGATCACCAGAACGGAACATCCGAGGCATCCGAAGAACGCGTCGGTGTCGTCCGAAGAGCTGTTCTTGGCCGAACTCTTCGAGGACGCGGTGTGCAGGTTGATGTTGCCGTGGACGTGGCCGATCTGGAACGCGTTGCCCCTGACGTTCCCGTTCAGCTCGTTCCTGGTGCCACCCGACTTCCCGCTGTTCTCGCCGGCATCGGGCACCGCGCGTCCTCCATCCAGTGACAACCAGACCCGAGCGAGTTTAGCCGTTCACCCGGCGGAGAACTCCCGTTTCACGCCCGCCGCGCGTAGCTGGGCGTGAACCGCGCGGGAAGCGCCTCCAGGCCGCGGATCCACGCCGACTCCCGCCAGACCAGGTCGGCCGGATCGACGTCGAGCAGCAGGTCCGGCAGCCGGTCGAGCAGCACCTCGATCGTCGACTTGGCGATCACCTCGGCGATCTCCGGTGCGGGGAAAGGACATCCGTGCTCCCCGTAGCCGTAGGCGAGGTGCGCGTGGTTGCCCGCGGTGCGGGCGCTGGTCCGCTCCGGCCACACCTGCGGGTCGGTGTTGGCCCCGGACAGCCCCAGCACCAGCAGGTCCCCGGCCCTGATCTGCCTGCCGCCGAGCCGGGTGTCGCGCACCGCCCAGCGCCCCAGCACGTTCGGCGACGGGGTGTCCTCCCACAGCACCTCGTTGAGCGCGTCGCTGACGCTGCGGCGCCCGCCGGAGAGGTTCAGCGCGAACCGCTCGTCGGTCAGCATCAGGCGCAGGGTGTTGCCGATCCAGTTCGCGGTCGGCTGGTGCCCGGCGGTCATCACCACCAGCAGGTCCTGGATGAACTCCTCGTCGGTGAGCCCGGCCGGGTGCGCAAGCAGCCTGGACGGCACATCAGGTCCGGGACGGGCCCGCTTGACCCGCATCAGCAGCTCGACCGTGCCGCGCAGCCGCTGGTAGGCGTGCATCGACTCGGCCGCGCCGTCGATCACGTTGGCCAGGTCGGTGGCCAGTTCCCTGGTCTGCGGCTCGGGCATGCCGCACAGGTCGGCGACCACCAGCAGCGGGATCCGCTCGGCGTAGTCGGCCACCAGGTCCGCGCGGCCGCTGCCCGCGAACGAGTCGATCAGCTCGTCGGCGATCCGCTCGCACTTGCCCCACAGCTCGAACTGGTCCACCTCGGCCAGCGCGTCCCCGACCGCGCCCGCCCTGCGGTCGTGCTCGGCGCCCTCGGAGACCAGCACCGACGGTTCCACGCCGATCCACGGCCACAGCGGCCAGTCCGGCGGGATCCGGTCCCACTGGTTCCACCTGCGGGAGTCGCGGGCGAACAGCTCGGTGTCGCTGGTCACCTGGTGCACCTCCCGGTAGCCGAGCACCAGCCACGCGGGCAGGTCGCCCTCCAGCAGGATCGGCACGACCGGCCCGTGCTCGCGGCGCATGTCCCGGTACAGCACCTTCGGGTCCTGCCGCATCCGCGGCCCGTGCAGCCGTTCCGCGCCGCGCACCGGGCACTCCCCCGGCGCGTCGGACTTGGGCCACTCGACCTCGGTCATGCGCTCCGCTCCCCCGTCGACGACAGCGCGAACAGGTGCTTGACCAGCGTGAGCAACACCGCCTTGCTGGACTCGCGGCGGCGCGCGTCGCAGTCCACCAGCGGGATGTCCGCCGGCAGGTCCAGCGCGCCGCGCACCTGCTCCAGCGAGTGCTGCGGCGGCTCGAAGTTGTTCCTGGCCACCACGAACGGCGTCCCGTGGTGCTCCAGCCGGTCGATGGCGTACCAGGAGTCGGCCAGCCGGTGGGTGTCGACCAGCACCACCGCGCCCAGCGTGCCGCTGAACAGCTGGTCCCACAGGAACCAGAACCGCTCCTGGCCGGGCGCGCCGAACAGGTACAGCACCAGCTCCTCGTTGATGCTGATGCGGCCGAAGTCGAAGGCGACCGTGGTGGTGGCCTTGCCCGGCACGCTGTCGTCGACCCCGAGCCCGGCCCGGGTCATGGTCTCCTCGGTGCTCAGCGGCCGGATCTCGCTGACCGAGCGGACCATCGTGGTCTTGCCGACGCCGAACCCGCCGACGATGACGATCTTCACCGCGTCGGCGGCGGTGCTGCGCAGCGGGCGGTCAAAGCTGTTCGAGTCCAACAAGCACCTGCTTCAGGGTTTCGGGGTCGGGCAGTCGGGTGGTGGCCGAGGACGGGTGGCGGGCGGTGACCCGGCCGCTGTCGAGCAGGTCGCAGAGCAGGATCCGGACCACGCTGACCGGCAGGCCCAGCTTCGCGGAGATCTCCACGACCGCCACGGGTCCGCGGCACATCCGCAGGATCTCGGCGTGCTCGGACTGCATGCCCGCGACCGGTTCGCTCTCGGCGACGATCAGCGTGACCGCGTCCAGCCTGCACGCGGCGGCGCGGCTGCGGCCGCCGGTGACGATGTAGAGGCGGTCGGGATCCTCGCGGTCGAGCTCGCCCCGGCTCATGGCATCCGGGGAGCTGCGCTGAGGTACTCGCCGATCTGCTCGACGAGCTCGTTCATGTTGTGGCCGATCGCGCCGACCTCGGCGTCGTCGGCGGCCACCACCGCCAGGTGCGCGCCCTCCCCGGCCTCGACGATGAACAGCAGTCCGCCGTGGAACTCGGTCATCGACTGCCGGACCCCGCCGGTGCCGTCGCCGAACTCGACGGAGGCGCCGTAGGACAGGCTCTGGATGCCCGAGGCGATGGCGGCCAGCTGGTCGGCCTGGTCGATGGTGAGCCCGCCGGTGTGGCACAGCTTCAGGCCGTCCTTGGACAGCACCAGCGCGTGCCGGGTTCCCGGGGTGCGCGCCAGCAGGTTGTCCAGCAGCCAGTCGAGATCGAGTTCAGTGGTGTTCATCGCCGGTCCGGGACGGCGGGACCGTCCCTGCCTCCAATCTGTCGTCCGGTGCGGACTGCTCACCGGTCTTCGTGCTGGTCGCTGTCGAGGATCTGGCCCGTGCGGGCCTGGCGGAACGCGGTGAAGCGGGCGGCGGTGTCCGGTCGCGGCTTCGACGCGGGCCGCTCGGGCTGCTTCGGCGCCGCCGCGAGGGTCTGGCCACGGCGCCGCCGGGGCAGTTCGAACGGGGCGTCGGCGGGGCGGGGCTGCGAGGCCGGTTCGGAGGTGGAGTCGGCTTGCGGGGCCGGTTCGGAGGTGGAGCGGGCTGCCTCCGGTCCGGATGCGGTGCGGGCTGCTTCCAGTTCCGGCGTGGAGCGGGTCTGCGAGGCCGGTTCGGACGCCGAGCCGACTGCTTCCCGTCCGGATGCCGTGCGGACTGCTTCCGAACCGGACGCGGAACCGGCCTGCGGCGACGGTCCGGACGCGGAACCGGCCTGCGATTCGGGTTCCGGCGCGGACCGGGCGCCGGCGCGCCTGGCCCGCGGTTCCGGCGCGGGCCAGGCCTCGGTCACCAGCTCGCGCGGGATCAGCACGACGACGCCGGTGCCGCCGCGCGCGGACGGGCGGAACGACACGGTCAGCCCGTGCTTGCGGGCCAGGCAGCCGACCACGGCGAGCCCGAGCCGGGTGCCGGAAAGCGTCGTCAGGTCCAGCGGCTCGGACGACACCGCCCGCTCCGCGCGCCGCAGCGCGGCGGGCTTCATCACCAGGCCGCCGTCCTCGATGGTCACCGCGATGCCCGCCTGCCCGTCCTCGACGTAGACGTGCACGTTCTCCGAGGGCGGCGAGAAGCTGGCGGCGTTGTCCATCAGCTCGGCCAGCGCGTGCATGACGCCTTCGGCGGCGTAGCCCGCGATCGCGGCGGTGCTCGCCGAGTGCAGCTGCACCCGCGGGTAGTCGCGGATCCGGCCGACGGCGCCGCGCAGGATGCTCTCCATCACGATCGGCTTGGTCCAGCGGCGGCCGGAGCGGGAACCGGTGAGCACGGCGATGCTGTCGGCGAGGCGGCCCGCCTGCGCGATGCTGTGGTCGATCCGCAGCAGGTCGCCCAGGACTTCCTCGTCGTCGTGCCGGTGCTGCATCTCGCGCAGGTCGGCGAGCATGCTGGTCGCCATCGCCTGGACCCGTCCGGCGGCGTTGGCGCAGGCGCCCATGGTCGCGGCGCGCATCCGCTCCCCGGTGCCGATCTCCACCGCCGCCGTGCGCAGGATTCGTTGCCGCGGCCCGTCTTCCGGCAGGTCGATCTCGGCCAGCGCGGTGTCCGGGGACGCGCCCTCGCGCAGCCGCCCGACCAGCGCGGGCAGCGTCTCGTCGGCCATCCGCTGCACCTCGGCCTCCAGCGCGGCGGTGCGCTCGCGGGCGCGGCGGGCTGCCAGCTGCCAGTACGCCGCGGCGGCCGACGCCACCGACAGCAGCAGCGCCGCCGTTCCGGCGCCGTAGGCCACCACGAGCTGCTGCGCAGCGGGTGCCAGCAGCGTCGCGACCAGGCTTGCGGCGCCGGTGACGACAGCGGTGGCGAGCAGGACCAGCAGGGCCCGCCGGATCGGCGAAGCCTTGCGGGCGGTGGAGCGTGGTGACATCGATCTTCGACCTCGGGGGAGCGGTGCGGGGATCGGAGAGGTGATCTTAGTACGACGGTCGGGCTATCCCTAGTGCTCCAATCGTTACGGGCCGTCAACGAATCACCCGAAACCGCGTGACGCCTCAGAACCTGATCAGGGCGGCCGTCGCATCGTCGTGGCGCTTCCCGCGCTGCTGGCCGGCCGAAACCTCCGCCGCCCGGACCCGGGACAGCAGCTCGCCCGGACCAGCGGAGTCCAGCAGGTCCAGCAGGCCCGCCCAGTCGGACAACCCGAACCGCTCGACGTACCGGGAAGCACCGTCGCTGAGCACCGCCGCGCGAGGAACCTCGGACACCGCAACGCTGCCGCGCACCGCCTCGAACGCGGCATCGGGATCGGTGCTCGCGACCCAGAAACCACCGGGCTGGTTCCGGCACGCGGCAACGGTTTCCACGTCGTAGCCAGGCAGGTGGTCGAGCCGGTCGTCGACGACCGCGCGCACCGCGCCACCGACGTCGAGCAGCACCGGGCTGTCCGCGAGCACCAGGTACTCGACCACGTCCGCGCGCAACCGCAGCATCGACACCGTCGACGAAGGACTGGACGGGTTGCCCAGATCGCAGTTCCCGAGGTGCTCCGCCCGGACCCGCTCAATCGCCGAGGCCAGCACGTCGGCGAGCGGCTCGTCGCGCAGCGCGAGGTTCGTCGCCAGCCCGGCCGCGAGGTTGCGCACCAGCCACGGCACGTCGTGCACGCACCCGCTGTCCACCACCGCGGGCGCGGTCGCGCCGTCGAGCACCACCACCCAGGACGGCCCGGCCACCACGAAGTCCTCGTTCACCGCTCCCGGAGCGGCTTCGGTCGCGCAGGTCACCTGCATTCGGCTCGCTCCGGTCACGCCGGACATTGTCTCCCTTGCCGGGATGCCGGCGGCCTGTGTAGCTTCCTGCGCAACTCGCCGCGCCCGAATCCCGGTCCCGGAGCCGCCATGCCCGAACCCCAGCCGAGTCGTGGTCGGCGCCCCGCGCGCGGGCTGGTCGGCCGGGCCGACGAGCTCCGCAGGCTCGTCGCCACGGTCGCGCGGCGGCCGTCGGTCGCGCTGGTCGAGGGCGAGGCCGGGATCGGCAAGACCAGGCTGGTGCGCGAGCTGCTGGACGCCCCGGAGCTGGCGCGGCACGCGGTGCTGCTCGGGCACTGCCACCCGATCCGCGAGCCGTTCCCGTACGGGCCGGTGCTGGAAGTGCTTTTGCAGGCCGGGGACCGGTATCCGGCACCTGAACGGCTCAACCCGGTCGTCGGCGCGCTGCGCCCGTACCTGCCGGAACTCGCGCACCGGCTGCCGCCCGCGCTGGACCCGCTGCCCGATCCGAGCGCCGAACGGCACCGGCTGTTCCGCGCGGTCCGCGAGCTGCTCGCCACGCTCGGCCCGGCCGTGCTCGTGGTGGAGGACCTGCACTGGGCCGACGACGGTTCCCGCGATCTGCTGCGGTTCCTGGTCGACGGCCTGCCCGACGACGTCGCCGCGGTGCTGACCTACCGCCGCGAGGACCTGCCGGGGCGCGGCCTGCCGTTCGGCCAGGCCTACCGCCATCCGGTGGGCACGACCAGCGCTGTCATCGCGCTCTCCCCGCTGGACCGGCACGACACCGCCACGCTGGCCGCCTCGATCCTCGGGCGTCCGCACCTGCCGCCGGAGCTGGCGACGCGGCTGCACGACCGGACGGCCGGAATCCCGTTCGTCATGGAAGAACTCCTGTGCTCTGTGGCAGGCGATCCCGAAGCGCTCGACGACGTCGAAGTGCCGCTGCTGCTGCGGGAGGCGATGGCAGACCGGATGGCCACCCTACCCGCGGCGACGGTGACCTGCGTGCGCGCGGCGGCGGTGCTGCGGACGCCCGCGACAGAGGAACTGCTCACCGCGGTCGGCGGGCTGGAACCGGCCGAGGGCCGGGTCGGCATCAAGGAAGCCCAGCACGGCGCGGTGCTGCACGAACAGGACGACGGCCGCTACGGGTTCCGGCACGCCCTGGCCCAGCAGGCGGTCTACGACAGCCTGCCCGGACCGGTCCGGCGCGACCTGCACCGCCGGGCGATGGCCGCGCTGACCGAGCAGCAGCCGGTGCCGCTGGTGCAGCTCTCCTACCACGCGCGGCAGGCGGGCGATCTGGAAGCGTGGCTGCGCCACGGCGAGTCCGCGGCGGACCGGGCGGGCGCCGTCGGCGACACCGCGATCGCCGTGGAGGTGCTCGAAACGCTGTTGTCGGACCCGCTGCTGCCGGGAGAGGCGCGGGCGAGGCTGGCGGTCAAGCTCAGCCGGGCGGCGGTGATCGGGCTGTCGCACCGGCGGGTCGTCGGCCTGCTGCGCCGCGTGCTCGACGTCGGTGACCTCCCGGAGGGCGTGCGCGGCGAAGTCCGGCTGAACCTGGGGCTGCTGCTGATGAACCAGGCAGGCGAGGTCGTCACCGGCCTCGCCGAGATCCAGCACTCGGTGGCCGAGCTGCGGGAACGGCCCGCGCTCGCGGCCCGCGCGATGGCGGCGCTGGCGCACCCGAACGCCGAGGGCATCTCGATCACCGAGCACGAGCGATGGCTCGAACGCGCCGAACAACTCGCGACCCGGCAGGAGAATCCGGTCGTTTCGGCGGCAGTGCTGTGCACCCGGCTGACCTTCCGGATGGGAATCGCCGACCCCACCGCGTGGGAAGAGGTGCGGGAGCTGCCCGAGCAGCACTGCTCGGTCGCGATCGCCCAGCAGGTCTCCCGCGGCTACGGCAACCTCACCGACGCCTGCACCTGGCTCGGGCACTACGCGGCGGCGCAGCGGTTCATGCGCAACGCGCTGGATCTGGCGCAGCACAGCGGCAATCCGCTGGCGAACGGCATGGTGGAGGGAACCCGGCTGCGGCTGGACTGGGCGCTCGGGCGCTGGGAGGGCCTGGCCGAGCGCGCCGGGCGGTTCCTGGAGACCACCGCCTACACACCGCCGATCGCCGGTGACGCGCGGCTGGTGCTCGGGCTCCTCGCGATCGCGGTCGGCGAGTGGGACCGCGCTGCGGAACACCTGCGGCCGACCGGCCCGACCGGCAACGGCGAGGGCGACGCACCGCTGAACGCGGCGGTTTCCGGCGCGCTGGCCCGGTTGCTGGTCGCGCAGGGGGACGTGGCCGGTGCCTGCGCGGAGGTCGACCGGGCGGTGAACCGGTTGCGGCACAAGGGAGTCTGGGTCTGGGCGGGTGAGCTGGGGCCGAGCGCGGTCGCGGCTTTGGTCCGAGGTGGACGGTCCGCCGACGCGCACGACCTGACCGCCGAGTTCGCGGCGGGCATCGCCGGGACCGACTCGCCGCTCGCGGACGCGGCGCGGGAGGCCTGCGAGGGCGTCCTCGCGCTGGCGGAGCAGCGCCACCTGCGCGCGGCGGAGCTGTTCTTCCAGGCCAGGGCGGGTTACGCCGCGCTGCCCCGGCCTTACTCGGCGGCGCGCGCCGGGGAAGCCGCCGCCCGCTGCCGCCTCGCGGCGGGCAAGCCGTCGGCGTCGGAGGAACTGCGCGTGGTGATCGAGGAGTTCACCGCGCTGGGCGCGACCCGCGACGCCGCGCGCTGCCGGCGGGTGCTGCGCGGCGCGGGGATGCACGTGCCGTCCAACCGGGGCCGCCGCGGTTACGGCGCAGAACTCTCGCCGCGCGAGCGGGAAGTCGCCCAGCTGCTGGCGAAGGGCCGCACCAACCGGGAGATCGCCGAGGTGCTGTTCCTGTCGACCCGGACCGTCGAGCAGCACGTGGCGCGCGTGCTGCGCAAGCTCCAGGTGACGTCCCGTCGCGCCGTCGGCGAGTCCTTGGTCGGGCACGACCTGTAGCGGGGCGGCCGGTCCGGCGGCTTCGCGGCAGGGCCGGAGTCGGGCGAAAGGGCCATGCGAACGCCGATCCCGTGATTGCTGGACCCGGCGCGAGCACCCGATCCCTCAGCCTCCGACCCCAGCACGAGCACCGATCCCGCGACTGCCGCTGGCTGCCCCCAGCCGACGAACCCCACCCAGCGCCCGCCAACGCGAGACCCCAGCGAAACCGCCGTGCGAAGCCCGATTCCGCGCGCCCGGCCTCCCGCCGAGCTCACCGATAAGTGGCAACTACCTACCGTTCCCCGGCTTGTTCCCCGCACTCCTCCACCCGATCGTGAAGCGGTCATCGCTCGATCGAACGGAGGCACGATGCGACAACGGCACCGGCGGTTCCCCTTCCGGCTCACCCTTGGCATGGCGGCTGCCGCAGGACTGGTGCTGACCGCCGCGCCCGCGCAGGCGACCGGCGAGATCGTCAACGCCAACGCGCCCGGCACGCTCGCGGACCAGTACATCGTGGTCCTCGACGGCGCACCGTCGGCGGCGGGCGAGGCCCAGGTTCGGTTCTACGCGCAGGACCTGGCCGGCCGCTACGGCGGTTCGCTCGGCCACGTCTACTCCGCCGCGCTGCGCGGTTTCTCGGTGCGGATGCCCGAGCAGCAGGCCCGCAGGCTGGCCGCGGAGCCCGCGGTCAAGTACGTCCAGCAGTCCGGGATGGTCCGGGCGGCGGGCACCCAGCAGAACCCGCCGTCGTGGGGCCTGGACCGGGTCGACCAGCCCGACCTCCCGCTCGACGACGCCTACACCTACCCGAACGAGGGGACCGGCGTCACCGCCTACATCGCCGACTCCGGCATCCGCGGCACGCACAAGACGTTCGAAGGCCGCGCCGAGGACGGCTACGACTTCGTCGACGACGACGCCACCACCCAGGACTGCAACGGCCACGGCACGCACGTCGCGGGCACCGTCGGCGGCGAGGACCACGGCGTGGCCAAGGACGTCTCGCTGGTCGCGGTGCGGGTGCTGGGCTGCGACGGCACCGCACCCGACTCGGTCGCGCTCGCGGGCCTCGACTGGATCGCCAAGAACGCGGCGAAACCGGCCGTGGTCAACATGAGCCTGACCTTCGACACCGTCGACGAGGCCCAGGAGGAAGCGGTCCGCAACGTGGTCGGGGCGGGCATCACCGTCGTGGTGGCGGCGGGCAACAGCGGTGCGGACGCCTGCCAGGCGAGCCCGGCCCGCGTCCCGGAGGTCATCACGCTCGGCAACAGCGACGAGCGGGACCGCCGGTCGCTGTCGTCCAACCACGGCAGGTGCCTGGACCTGTTCGCCCCCGGCACCAACATCACCTCCGCCTCGCACAGCAGCGACGACGGGTCGGCGACCATGACCGGCACGTCGATGGCCTCCCCGCACGCGGCCGGAGCCGCCGCGCTCTACCTGTCGACGCACGCGCAGGCCGCCCCGCAGGAGGTGCAGGAAGCACTGACCGGCAACGCGGTCCAGGGCAAGATCGGCGACCCCGGCGCCGGATCGCCCAACCTGCTGCTCAACGTCGGCAAGCTCGGCTGACTCCGCGCCGCACCCTGCCATGCACGCGTCCACAGTGGATGCGTGCATGGCTTTTTCTTTGCACCACCGAACATTCACCTTTAATTAGGTGTCGCTACGCAGGCTCGCCCGCATTGTTACCGCACCCGTGCCGATCGAAACTTCTTGGGACACAACGACAATGCGAGGAGTCACCATGAAGACCGCCCACAAGGCCGGGATCGTCGCCCTGGCCGTCGCGGCCCTGACCACCCCGCTGGCCGGCTCCGCGGTCGCGAACGGCCCCGACATCCGCCCGGTCGCGCCGATCGACGACGCCCCGGTCCCGCCCGGCTCCGGCGTGCACCCGGAGTTCATCGGCGGCGAGCCCGTCTCGGTCAAGGACCACCCGTACGTCATCGCCGGGCTCCGCGAGGGCGGTACCCGGCCGCAGGGGCAGACCTGCACCGGCTCCGCGATAGCCCCGCGCAAGATCCTCATCGCCGCGCACTGCGCCGACGCCGAGGGCGAGAAGTCGTTCGTCTACGGGCTCGACGACCTCAACCAGGGGCAGATCAGGAAGATCCCGGTCGTCGAGTACCTCAAGCACCCGAAGTACGTCAACTTCGACCAGGGCTACGACGTGGCCGTGGTGACCACCGGCGAGGACATCCCGGTCCCCGAAGGCGGTTTCGCCAAGGTCGCGACCTCGGCCGACACCGGGCTGACCGAACCGGGCAAGCAGGGCTTCGGCCTCGGCTACGGCAAGAAGAACGTCGACGACTCCCCCGCCAACGTCGAGCTGCACCGCGGCGACCTGCCGATCGTCGACGCGGCCACCTGCTCGCAGTCCGGACTGCAGGTCAACGGCGACCTGATGGTCTGCACCGGCACCGAGAGCGGCCGCCCGGTGCAGATCCTGCCCGGCGACTCCGGCGGGCCGCTGGTCGTCGACGGCACGGTCGTCGGCGTCGGCTCCTGGAGCGCTTCGGACTGGTCCTGGTACAGCATCTACGGCCGGCTGAACAACGAGATGGGCGACTGGGTGCAGCAGCAGATCGCCCGCCCCTGAAGCGCCGTCGCCCCGGCCTCGAACCGCGCATCAGGGCCGGGGCGAAGGACAGTCCGAAGAGGACGCTCAATGAGTTCGTGGTCAGGGCGCGACCATCATCGGCAGCCTGCCGACGGCCACCCCGTCCTCGTCCAGCAGCCGCCCGAGCCTTTTCGGCATGTGCAACGTGATCGCGCGCTCCAGCACGTGGATCGACGGGCAGCGCCGGGAGATCAGCGCCTCGAAGTCGACGCAGTCCGACGGCGTGCGCAACCACGCGCACAGCAGCAGGTTGTAATCCCCGGCCACTGCCGCGCACAGGCGGGTTTCGGGCAGCGCCGACAGCGTCCGCCCCACCTCGTCGAGCCGGTCGGCCGGTGCGTTGATCCGGTAGTTGGCGATCACCGGCCATCCCGCGCGGCCGTTGGCGATGTCGCAGCGGAAGACCAGTTCCCGGTTGCGGACCATCCGGCCGATCCGGCGGCGCACCGCCGACTCGCTCATCCCGCAGTCCCGGGCCAGTTCCGCGCAGCTGCGCCGGGCGTCGGCGGCCAGCGCGCGCACGAGGGCGTCGGCTCCCGGGGTCCGGCCGCCCTGCGGTTCGGCGGTTCCTGGTCCGCCCAGCCGCGCCCGCTGCTCCGGGGTGAGGGCCCGCGCCAGCCAACTGCTGCCCTCGCGGTAGATGCGGGCGCAGACCGCGACCCGCGTCGAGAGCACCCCGGTCAGGCCGCCCAGCCCGGTCGACACCACGGAGTCGAGCTCGTGCAGGTCGTGCGCGTCGATGCCGAGGGACAGCTGGTAGGGGCCGCTGGTGCGTTCGACGCTGAACGCGCACGGCCAACCGCACAACCGCTCGGTCAGCCCGAGCAGCGCGCCCGGGCGGCAGACCACGTCGACGTAGCCGATGGTCAGCGCGGGCAGCGTCTGGTAGGCGGTCAGCCACGCCAGTCCGGTCGCGGTGAGCCGCTCCCAGCGCCGCGCCGCGGTCGTCGCGTCGACCCCGATCGCCGCGGCTATGCGCGTCCAGGGCGCCCGCGGGCACATCTGCAACGCCTCCGCCAGCGCCAGATCCGCCTCGCCCAGCTCGGCGGAATCCGGCGCACCCGCGCGGCCACCGGGGGAATCCGGCGATTCGGGGGCGCTGACCGACATGCCCTGCATTGTTTCCCGATCGGTCGAACCTGCCAAGTTCGAAGGAGCGACAAGTGAAACGGAACGGCTTGACCCCGCGCCGGCTGGCGGTCTCGTGCGCGGTCGCGGGCGCGCTGACCTGCTCGGCCGCACCGGCCTCCGCCACGGCCATCCCCTTCGGGGACCTCGAAATCCGCATGCAGGAGCAGGAGAAGAGCAACTGGTGCTGGGACGCCAGCGGTAACACGATCGCCGATTTCTGGGGGCATCAGCTGACCCAGACGGAGTTCTGCCAGATCGCGCACAACGAATCGGGCGACGACTGCGCCAACGAACAGGGCTATCTCAGCGACCAGCAGCGGGTGTTCCGGTACCTGGGCTTCTCCAGCGCGGGCACCTACAACGACTGGGGCGAGACGCTCGACTACGGCGCCGTGAAGCAGGAGATCGACGCGGGCCAGCCGATCGGCACCCGCATCCTGTGGACCTCCGGCGGCGGCCACATGCACGTGATCTACGGCTACGACGACGCAGGCGGGCGGACCACGGTCTCCTACGGCGACCCGTTGCAGGGCGCCGAACGCTACAACTCGATGGACCACGACGCCTACCTGTCGAACGGCGAGTTCTCCTGGACCCACACCGTCTACGGAATCAGGGGGTGACCGCGATGAGGAGGAAGCTGTTGTTCCACAGCGTGATCGTGGCTTTCGGGGCGATCCTGGCCGGCGCCTACCCGGCCGCCGCGACTCCGTCCGAGCCTCCCAGCGCGGAGGACTTCGCGGCCATCGGCGAACAGTTGCGCAGCGAGACCACTGTGGACAGACTGGCTGGAACGGTGTTCCCGCACAGCCCGGAAGTCGCGCCGGAGGTGGCCAAGCGGAACGCGCGCGTGGACGCCGGCACCCTGATCCCGGTGTACGTCCCCACCGCGGACTTCGTCGCGGGCAGATCCGGTGCGCCGACGCGGCTCGCCTACGTCGCGGCCCCGGCGACGACCGGCAACGGCTCGATCGCCACCGTGTGGCTGCACCGCGACGGTGGCAGCTGGTCGGTCTACAACGTCGCCTCCGGCGACCTGGAGAGCCGGTACGCCGCCGAGGCGGGCGGCGGCCAGCTGCTGCACGAACCGCAGGTCGGCGCCTGGTACTCGGTCAACGGCGACCGGGTCACCGTGCTCGACGGCGCCTCGATCGGGGTGGCCGAGGGCACGGCGATGACCGTCGCCGAGTACCGCGCGGCGCTGCACGACCGCTACGGCGACAAGCTGCCCGGCTCGGACTACGCCCGCTCCGGGGCCGCCGGTGGCTACGGCGGGCACAGCTGGTCGTTACCCCCGGTACTGCCGGCCGCCGCCGTCGTGCTCGCCCTGGGCGGTGCGATCGCCCTGCCGCTGATCCGCAGGAGCACCCGGCGTTGATCCCGCGTCGCCCTGGTCCGCTTGCCCCCAACGCGGGCCAGGGCGATTTTCCGCTGCCACGAGCGGAAAAGCAGTTGCCGCGCCTTCCCCCCAGGAAGCGCGATCGCGTCCACCCACCGCGGTCGGATCCCGTCACCGCAGCGGCGCTCTACCCGGGTGTGCCGAGGGTCCGCCGCCACCGCCGTCGCCTGCGGCACCACGTGCTCGAACCCGGGGAGCGACCGCTCAGGTGTGCTGCCCGCTGCCGCCCTTGAGCAGCTTGCGGGTGAGTTCGACCCGGCTGGCCACCGACAGCTTGGCGAAGCTGTGCCGCAGGTGACTGTCCACAGTGTGCGGTGACAGGTTCAGCTTGAGCGCGATCGCCCGGTTGGTCAGCCCTTCGACGACCAGCCGAACCACCCTGGTCTCCGAGCGGGTCAGCCGCTGCCACTCAGCGGAGGTGTGCTCCCGCAAGGGCTCGTCGGCAACGCCGGCGCTCCGCCCCGGTAGAGCGCTCTCCGCGCGGGCCTCCAGCCGCGCGGCCCCGCTGCTGCGGTAGAGATCGCGAGCTTCCTCCAGCAGCGCCACCCGGCTCGACCCGGTCTCGACCCGCCCCAGGTCCTCCAGCGCCTCGGCCCGCAGCAGCGGACGCGGGCTGGCGCGCAGCCGCTGCACCGCCTGGCGAAGCAGGCTCGGGTCGCCGCGCAGCAGGCCCTCGGCCTGCAACGCCGCACCGAGCAGCGACGACGACTGCGGGTTCAGGTCGGCGACCTCGCGCGCGGTCCGCATCACCGCCCGCGCCTTCCGGTGCTTTCCCAGCCGCATTCCCAGCCGGACGCTCCACACCGCGAATCCCGGGTCGTGCAACAGCAGACCGCGCCGCTTCGGCAACTCCGCCCAAATCCGCTCCACTGTCTCCAGCGCCACGTCCGGACGGTCCCTGGCCTCGAACAACTGCGCCAGGGACCACGCCAGGACGTCGACGTGATCGCATTCCTCGGTGGCCACGAGCTGGTCCGCCCGGTTCAGGTGGGCCGCCGCGTCGCCCATCCGACCCTCGTGCAGCGCGAGCTCCCCGAGCAGCGCCAGCAGGTGCACCATCGGCGCCACCACGTTCGCCTGCTCGGCCAGCTCCAGGCCCTTGAGCGCCCGGTGGTGCGACTCGGCGAGCCTGCCGCTGGCGCGGGACAGCTCGGCCCGGCAGAGCTGGTAGTAGGGCTGCGACCAGCGGGTGCCCATCCGGTTGGCCTCCCGGATCCCCCGGTCGCAGAACGAGGCCGCCTCGCCGAACCGGTCCGCGGCCACCATCGTCCGGCACACCCACAGCCGCGCGTGCCGGTGCAGGGCCTCGCCGCGCAGGGTGTCGGCGATGCTCACCGCTTCCAGGCCCAGCCGCATGCCGCGGTCGATCCGGCCGCGCAGCCGCTCCACCACTCCCTGAGCCGCGGTCCCGCACGCGCGAGCCGCGCCCGAGCCACCCCGCGTGCTGTGCTCCACGGCGCCGATCGCGTGCTGCTCGGCGGCGTCCAGGTCGTCGGACGAGATCAGCGCCCACGACCGGATCGCCATCAGGTCAGCGCGCTGGGATTCCGAGAGGTTCGGCTTCCGCAGCGCGCGGGCGGTGTACTCGAGGACGCTGCCGTTGCGGCCGGTCACGTACAGGGCCTCCGAAAGACCCAGCAGCAGCGCCGCTTCCTCCTCGTCGTTGAGCTGGTGCAGCAGCCTGCGCTCGGCGATCTCGGTGGCGTCGGCGATCCGGCCCGCGGTGGCCAGCAACCGCACCGCCTCGGCGACCAGCGAGGCAGGCGACTCGTCGTCGCCCAGCACGTCCAGCATCCGCAGGATCATGTCCGCGGCCGTGTTCGGCGACATCGGGGCGACCTGCTCGACGGCCTCCCGCAGCGTCCGGACCGCCTCGTCGGAACTCACCTGACCGCTGCGGATCAGGTGCTCGGTGGTCTCCACCGGCGAGCAGCCCGCCTCCTTCAGCACGGTCGCGGCCTGCCGGTGCAGCCCGGACCGCACCGGCCCCTGCAGTCGCTTGTAGAGCGCCTGCCGGAGCAGGTCGTGCCGGAAGGCCAGCGCCGGTCCCTCCTCGACCAGGATCGAGGTCTCGATCGCCTCCACCACGCGGGGAATCAGCTCGGAGACGTCTATTCCGGACAGCATCGACAACTCCTGGACGGTGAACGGCCGCCCGAGCACCGACGCGATGGACAGCAGCCAGCGCGTCTGCCCGCACACGCACCGCAGGTGCTGCTCGACGGCGTCGGCGAAACCGCTCGGCAGGTCCCCCGCGACGACGGTGGCCTTGCCGTCGACCATCCGCACGTGGCCGTCCTTGCGCAGCGTCGTGAGCAACTCCTCCAGCAGGAACGGGTTGCCCGCGCATTCCCTTGCCATGCGGACGATTTCCGGCCCCGGCTCGGTCCCCAGCAGTTCGGTGCACATCCGGAGGGTGTCGGCGTCGTCCAGCGGACCCACGCGCTGCAGCCGCGCCCCGTCCCGCAGGAGCTGGGCCAGACTGCGGGAGACGTAGCTGTGCGTGTCCGTCGGCCGCTTGCTGAACAGGAAGAGCACCGGGCACTGGTGAGTGGAGATGGGAACGAGGTTGCGCAGTACCAGCAACGTCATTTCGTCGGCCCAGTGCACGTCCTCCAAGGACAGCACCACCGGGCCGCCGGAAGCCCACTCCTCCACGCAGGACTCCAGCGCGCGGACCAGCAGCAACGGGTTGGATTCGGGCACCGACGAACGTAGAACGGATTCCGCTCCGGGTATTTCCGCCAACAGTTTCTGCAATCCCGCCAGGGGCAGCAACCGGTCCAACTCGGTCGCTTTGCCCGACGCCACCGAAACACCCGCCGCACGTGCCTGGTCGAGTGCGACGTCGATCATCGTGCTCTTGCCGATACCTGGCTCCCCCTCTAAAATTATGCAACCTCCGGTGCCCGCTCGTACTCCTTCCAGCGCGGCCTGCAGTTCGGCCATGCACGAGTCGCGGCCTATCAGATGGAAAACCATCGATCCTCCCAGCAAGCACAGTACGCAAAGCACACAGCGCGTACCCGGACTTAGTCATCTTGCTACCGGGAAGACAACAGGCCACACCACCGTTCGTGTGTTCGTTCGGCCGTTCGTGTGTTTACTCGCCGAAATCAGAAGTCCGGGCACAGCGCCGATACCACTGTTAACCGTACAGCCCCGGAAGTGTCATGGCCCGGCCGACGAAGTGTCGATGGGCGTTCGCGCCCGGCGAACCCGCTGGCCACGGCGTTGGCAGCGGGTCAACGGGTAAACCCGAAGTATTCGGTTCCCATTCAACACCCGGAGAACTGCTCAATTGAGCGACGCCGGAATTATGCCGATGCTCATACCGCACACCGCGGGCGGTGGCGCAGCGCAGCGCGTATAGTGTCGCGATTACCGGCAGCCCGGGTGAGTCCCGGATCGCAGGATACACACGCCCGAGCGCCGAATTCAATACGACCGGATGCCGAACCGCGTCCGCCGGATGCCGGTCCGGAACGGCATGCGGGTCCGCGTGGAATAATCCGCTTGAACCAAACGGACCAAACGCGGCCGAAGCAGCGCCGAGCCGTTCCCCATATATCCGCGAAGCAATGATTAACGCCACATCACGACATCATTTAACGCAGGGTAGCCACCGCGACGGGCCGGCACCCACGATCACGCAAACACGTGATGGCCTGCCGGGGCGTATCCGGCCAGGGTAACGAGCGGATCCGGACTTCGGTGGAGTGGAGTGTCATGCGCATGAATACCTTCAACACCATCAGAGCCACCGCCGCGACTTCCCTGCCCGACCGGCTGCGCCTGCTGGCCGATCGCCGCCTCGGCGCGGGGAACTTCCTGGACAAGGTGCGCGCCGTGGCCAAGCACCCGGACGAGCCCTTCCTGTGGTTGCCGGGCACCGTGCGGGGAAAGTCGCAGATCGAACGGCTCAGCCTGGAAGACCTCATCCGCATCCGCAACGCCCACGCCGCGTGGTACCACGCGGCGGGCGTCGGCAAGGGCGACCCGGTCGGCGTGTACCTCGGTGACGGCATCGCCCCCCTGCTGCAGTTCCTGGCGCTGAGCTCGCTGGGAGCCATCCCGGCGCTGATCAACGAGCGGATGCCCCCGGAGATCGCCGCCGAGTACCTGGGCCGGGTCGGCGCGGTCGGGCTCACCTCGGACCGGGCCGGGCTGGAGGCCGTCCGCGCGGCAGGCGGCACGGCCCGCCTCCGGTTCACTGTGGACACTTCGGAACTGCCCGCGCTGACCGAGCGCACCGGCCCGCTGCCCGCGGCGTTCCCCTACCAGCACGCCGACGAGGACCTGGTCATGCTCTGCCACACCTCGGGCACGACCGGCGCGCCGAAGGCGGCGACCTTCGCGCACAAGCAGTTCTTCATCGGCAAGCGGTCCCGGCTGGTCAAGTTCCCGCCCGCGCGCCGGAACCGGATGCTGTCGGCGCTGCCGCAGACCCACTCGGCGGGCATCAGCTACCTGATGACCGCGATCCTGCTGGGCATGCCCACCTACGTCATGAACGACACCTCGGGCAAGGCGGTGCGCGAGGCGATGGCCTTCTTCCGGCCGACCATCGTCACCGGCTTCCCGCAGACCTACAGCGAACTCGCCACGCTGGAGCCCGACACCAAGGGCAGCAGCGAGGTGCACACCTGGATCAACACCGGTGACTCGGCGCACGAGGCACACATCCGCCCGCTGATCCAGCAGGGGCGGCGGCCGGGCCTGTGGGGGTCGCGCCCCGGCTCCCGGTTCATCGACGGGCTGGGTTCCTCCGAGATGGGCATGGCGCTGTTCCGCAAGGTCAGCGAGCCGGAGACGGTGAACTACGGCCGCTGCGTCGGAAAGCCCGTGGAGGTCGTGACCCGCGCCGCGGTCTTCGACGACGAGGGGCGCGAGCTCGGCCCGGGCAACCCCGGACGGCTCGGCGTGCACACCCCGACGGTCACGCCCGGGTACTGGAACAACACCGGCCAGACCACTCGTTCCTCGCTCTACGGCTACTGGCTGACCGGCGACGTCGTCTACCGGGACGCGCAGGGCCGCTTCTACCACCTCGACCGGGTGCCCGACGTCATCCACACCGCCACCGGCCCGGTCTACAGCCTGCCCGTGGAGGAGGCGATCCTCGCCAACGTGCCGATCGTGCAGGACTGCGCGGTCGTCGCCGTGACCGACCCGGACTCGCCGGAGCACTCGGTGCCCTTCGCCAGCGTCCGCCTGGACCCGGCCAAGCCCGAACCGGAAGACCCGAAGGCGCTGATCAACGCCGCGCTCAGCCAGAACGGGCTCGCGACGGTCAACGGTGTCGTGGTGGCGCGCACCGCGGCCGACTTCCCCACCGGGGCGACCGGGAAGGTGCTCAAGCGCGCCCTGCGGGAGCGGTTCGCCAACGCCCTGACCGACGCGAACCTGCCCACCGAGAACTCCACGCGATGAACGACAAGCACGACACCGGAAGGAACACGATGTCCGACAACGCCCCGCTCGTGTCCACGACCGACCAGGAAGTGCTGCCGCAGCTCGGTTCGGCGCGCGAGGTCTCCCCGCACACCCGGATGTACGAGTTGCTCTACAGCTCGCTGGTCAGCAGGTTGCTGATCACCGCGGCCGAGCTCGGCATCGCGGACCACCTGGTGGACGGCGAACGCGACGTCGAGGACCTGGCCCAGCGCACCGAGTCGCACGGCCCCTCGCTCTACCGCGCGCTGCGGGCGCTGGCCAGCGTCGGCGTGTTCACCGAGGTGCGCCCGCGCGTGTTCGGCCTGACGCCGCTGGCCGAAACGCTGCGCAGCGACAGCGAGGGCTCGATGCGCGACCTCGCGAGGTACGTCGGCCTGCCGGAGCGGCAGGCCGCCTTCGCCGCGCTCACCCACAGCGTGCGCACCGGCAAGCCCTCGTTCGACCACGTGCACGGCACCGACTGGTGGAGCTACTTCCAGGCCCACCCCGAGCTGGCGGCGCTGTTCAACGGGGCCATGGGCAACATGGCCAAGATGGTCAACGGCGCCACCCTGGACGCCGTCGACCTCTCCGACGTCCGGCACCTGGTCGACGTCGGCGGCGGGCGCGGCTACCTGGTCAGCAAGCTGCTGGAGCGGTACCCGGAGATGACCGCCGTGGTGTACGACCTGCCCCGCGTGGTCCCCGAGGCCGAGCAGGTGCTGCGGGAGGCCGGGGTCGCCGACCGCGCCCGGGCCGAGGGCGGTAACTTCCTGGAATGGGTGCCCGAAGGTGGCGACCTGTACGTGCTGTCGTGGACCATCCACGACTGGAACGACGACGACACCGTGCGCATCCTCAGCAACATCCGCCGGTCGATGACCGACGACAGCAGGCTCATCATCATCGACGAGGTGCCGCCCGCGGGCGACGCACCGCACTTCGGCAAGTTCGAGGACATCGTCATGCTCTCCCTGCTGCGCGGGCACATCCGCACCCGCGAGGAGTTCCTGCCGCTGTTCGAGAAGGCCGGCCTGCGGTTGCGGGAAGTGCGTTCCACCTCCGCGCCCACCAGCGTCATCGTCGTCGTTCCCGCGTGATCCGGGTGTCCGCGCCGGTTCACTGATCTTCGCGAGCACGAAGGAGAAAACATGACCGCCCTGCCATCACCGCTGCCGCTGATGCAGCTCGCCACCGGCTTCTGGTCGTTCAAGACCCTCGCCGCGGCGCACGAGCTCGACGTGTTCGGCCGGCTGTCCGGCACCAACGGCGTGACCGTCGAGGAGTTCGCGACCCAGTGGGGTCTCGCGCAGCGGCCCGCGGACGCGCTGCTGACCGGCCTGGCCTCGCTGGGCCTGCTGGACAAGAAGGACGGCCGTTACGTCAACAGCGAGCTCAGCGAGACCTACCTGGTTCCCGGCTCCGCCAACGACTTCAGCGGCCTGGTCACCATGTTCGACCGCAGGCTCTACGCGGGCTGGGACGAGCTGGTGCGGGCGCTGAAGACGAACAAGCCCACCACCTGGGACCCCGACGTCGACGCCACGCTCTACGACGCCGCCGACCCGGCGATCATGTCGCTGTTCTGGGGCGCGATGCACTCGATGTCCCGGCTCACCGCCAGGAGCCTCGGCGAGGCCGTGGACCTGAGCCGCTTCCGCTCCCTGCTCGACATCGGCGGCGGTTCGGGTGCGTTCGACATCGAGCTGTGCAAGCAGTACCCGTCGCTGCGGGCGAACGTCTACGACATGAAGTTCGTGACCGAGATCGCCGCGCGCAACATCGAGCAGGAGCAGCTGTCGGACCGGATCGGCGTCACCGGCGGGGACTTCTTCGTCGACGAGACCTACCCGGCCGGCTCGGACCTGCACCTGTACTCGATGATCATGCACGACTGGGTGCCGGAGAAGAACAAGGCGCTGCTGCGCAAGTCCTTCGACGCGCTGCCCTCCGGCGGCATGGTGGTCATCTGCGAGCTGGTCATCGACGACGACAAGACCGGCCCGCCCGCGGCGGCGCTGATGAGCCTGAACAAGCTGGTCGAGACCGAGGGCATGAACTACACCGCGAGCGAGTACTTCGACTGGCTGGGCGGGATCGGGTTCACCGGCCTGGAGGTCGTCCCGTTCGAGTCGCCCGGCGCCAACGCCGCGGTGCTCGCCCGCAAGCCCTGATCCGGCTTCCCCGCGGGCAGAACGGCCGCGCACCGTGCGAACTCCGCGCGGTCGCGGCCGTTCTGCTGTTCGGCGCAACGCTTTTCCCGCACCGGCACGGGGTCGCCGGCCGGACGCGGCTCGGCTGCGCCCGGCCCGTGCGCGTACCTCCACATCGGACTGTGGAAGCGCTCCTGTTGCCGGACAGGGGAAAGCGGCACTGGGACTGCCGCCTGTCCCAGTGCCGCGTGGTAACGGTGATTCGGTTGTCGAGGGCCGAGCCTCAGGGCTTGGCGCGCAGGAGCAGGTCCTCGTAGACGCTCGGGTCGTCGCTCTCGATGACCGGGAAGCCCACTCCCCACCGGCCTTCCCAGCGCAGCTTGATCCCCGGGTTGTGGACGTTGTAGCCGTCCGGGGTGTAGACGTGCGGGCTGCCCTCGACCGCGTCGCTGAGCGACACGGCCAGCTGGTGCTGGATCTCCGGCCGGGCCCGCCCGTGCACGAGGTCGTCGTGCAGCTTCTCGGTGTCCAGCCCGCACTCCCCGGCGATCTCGAGGATCACGTGCTGCATGGAGATCACCCGGCTCTGGCCGAACAGCGCGACGCGCAGCGCCCGGTCCAGCTTCTCGGCCGCCCGCGGCCCCTGCGCCTTGGCGGCCTCGACCGCCTCCAGCGCGAGCAGCACGGTGACCGGGTACTCGTAGGTCGGGAGCTGCCACACCTGCCAGCCCGCGGCCGGTTCCAGGCCCCCGGCGACGGGGATCTCGGCGTCGAGGATGAGCTTGGGCGTGGGGATCTCGTTGATCAGCTCCAGCGGGAAGGCCCTGGGCTCGATGACCACCTGGTCGGTGAGCCCGAGCCGCTCCCGCGTGGCGTGCAGGCGGTGGACCGCGATGTGCGCCCACGGGCAGCCGATGTCGCCGTAGACCACGATCGTGTTCGCCGGAACCTCGACTGTCGTCATCCTCAACCTCTTTCCACGCTGAACGGCACTCCACCCTGAACAGGCGTTCCACCCTGAACAGCAGGCCATCTGAACAGCAGTTCACCTGAACAGCAAGCGGAATTGCCTCCGTTTTTCTGATGTTAACGGCAGCGGGGACGAAACCGCAAGCGCACGGCCGGACCCGCCCCACCCGCGGGGCGGGTCCGGAACGTCAGGACAGCCTGGCCAGCGGGGCGGCGAGGGCGGGCGCGTAACCGGCGAAGTCGCGCGCCTCCCGGCCGGTCAGCTCGGCCACCGCGGGGCTCACCTCTTCGGCGAGGCCCTGGCGGTAGGTGGCGTAGAGCTGCAACCGCGCCCGCACCGCCCACTCCGGGGCGCCCGAGGCGAGCATGCCCTTGCGCGCCTCCTCCTCCGGCACGTCCTCGAAACCCACCGGAACGCCGACCGCGTCGGACAGGATGCGCGCGACCTCCGGGTAGCTCAGCGCGGCCGGACCGGTCAGGTCGTACCGCGCCTTGCCCTGGATCTCGCCGGTGAGCACCTCGGCCGCCACGGCCGCGATGTCGCGGGCGTCGATCCAGCTCACCCTGGCGTCGCCGACCGGCATCCGGATCGCGCCGAAGCGGGCGATCACCGGCAGCCACTGCCGCGAGTTCTGCATGAAACCGTTGCAGCGCAACATCACGTGCGACAGCCCGGACTGCTCCAGCGCGTGCTCGGCGACCTCGTGCTCCTCGTGGATGACCCCGGTCGCGGTCCCGATTCCCAGGGCCGAGACCTTGACCACCGCGGACACCCCGGCCCGCACCGCGGCGTCGATCACCCGCTGCTGGAGGGCGCCCTGCCGCGGGTGCAGCGGGGTCAGCAGGAACAGCGTCCGCACCCCTTCCAGCGCCGGCCTCAGCGTTTCCGGCTGCTCGAAGTCGGCGAGCACGGGGTCGGCCTGCCCGGCGACCGCCGCCGCGCCCCGCGCGTCGCGCACCAGCGCGCGGGGGCGGACGCGGCGGGCCGCGAGCTCGTCGAGCAGGTAGCGGCCCACGGTCCCGGTGGCACCGGTGATGGCGATCATCTGGATACCTCCGATCAGGCCGGCGCCGTCGCCGTGGCCTCGACGATCTCGGCGGGGACGCGCTCGTGGACGGCGGCGTCGGCGATCTTCTCGCCGAGCACCGGCGCGAGCTTGAACAGGTTGTGGCCGGTCACCGCGGTCACCCCGCCGTTCTGCCACACGCCGAAGGCGTCGCTGCCGCCGGGAAGCTTGGTCATCACGCACACCCGCACGCCGACCGGTTCCGGGTCGATGCCGGGCATCGCGCGCCGCACGTACTCCGAGACCCGGCGCACGTGGTCCTCCATCGCCGAGCCCGGGGGCACCGCGCCGTTGCCGTCCATCGGGACGTCGACGCCGGTTCCGATCAGGCCGAAGACGTAGCGGCCGGTGGTGCCGATCGGCGAACCGTAGACGGTCTCGCCGAAGGCCCCGCTCTTGTCGACCCAGCAGGGCTGGCTGTTGGCCAGGTGCTCGTTGCGGATGCGGTAGTGCGGGCGCGCGTGCAGCGCGCAGTTCAGCGGGATGTCGATCCCCACACCGGCGGCCAGCCGGGGAGTGTTGGTGCCCGCGGCGATCACCACGTGCCGGGCCCGGATGATCTCGTCGGCGGTCTGCAGCTCCACGCCGTCGCCGTCGGCCGGGACGGTGACCGTGTGCACCTCGGTGGGCCGGATGCGGCCCGCGGTGAACCCGGTCAGCGCGTCGATGGTGTTGCGGGCCCGGATCGCGCCCGAGTCCGGGTCGTGCAGCAGCCTGCCCTCGACCGGCCCCAGCGCGCTGAACAGCTGGGCGCGCTCGGCGGGGGCGGCGAACCGGTGCGGGACGTCGTTGACCCGCAGGCCGTGCGCGTCCTCCTCCTCGAAGCCGAGGTACACCGTGCCCTCGTCGCCGACCAGGGTCTTGCCGCTGCGCCGCTCCCACTCCCGCCAGAGCACGCGGGAGTCGGCGGCGAGCTTCACGACGTGCGGGGAGTCGTGCCGCGTCCGGAAGGTCCGGCTCAGGCCACCGGACTGGCCCTGGCCGGGCTTGCGGTGGTCGAAGCAGACGACGTCGACGCCGCGGCGGATCAGCGCGTCCGTGACGGCCAGGCCGATCACACCGGCACCGATCACGGCCACGTCGATGTAGTGCCGTAGCGGGGTTGCGGTGCCTGCGCGACCGGCGTTGACGCCGTTGGTGGTGCCGTTGGTGCTGGTGGAGCTACTGCCCGAGAACGCCGCGGACATGGGGACCTCTCCCATCGTGAGATGTGTGTCTGTGTCTGCTCGGCGGATGGCGATTCCGGGCACGCCGAATGCCCGGGCACGGGTCTCTTCCGTGGTGGGTCACCGCTGGGAGGCGTCACCGGGCGCGGGGAGCCGCAGGCCGGGTGCGCGGGAATGCGCAGCGGTCGACCAGACGCGTCTGGCCGGTGGTCCGGCCGCGGGCCGGACCACCGAGGTGGTTCACCGGTTCGCGGGTGCGCGAGCTGGACGCCCGCGCACCCGCGAGCTCAGATGTTCACTCGGGCTGGCCCTCGTAGATGGTGATCTGGTAGCCGTCGAAGGGGTCGCGGAAGATGAACTCACGACCGCAGGAGCCGTCGCAGATCGGCTTGGTGATCTCGACACCGGCCGCGGCGATCTCGGCGACCAGCTTGTCCGGGTCCTCCGCCTTGATCCAGATCACCACGCCGTGGCCGAGCTGGCTGACGATCGACAGGTCGTCGGTCGCCTGGCGCAGCGCGATCTTGATGGGCTTGGCGCCCAGCACCGCGGCGTTGGGGATCTTGGACTCGACCTGGGTGAAACCGACGGTTTCGGTGTAGAAGCGCCGCGACCGCTCCAGATCGCTGACCTGCAGGGTCAGGAAGTCCGGTCCGACAACGTTCGTCGACATGTGCCATCTCCTCGGTAGGGTGCGGTGGCGTTTCACCTCTTGCGGATGCCGAATCTTCCGGATCGGCACGCGACGGGCATCACGTGTTCGCGCCAGTTGTGGCTCTTCTTCTCCCCCGGCCCCGGTCCGCGGGCCCGGACGGCGCGCGGTGATCACCGGCTGAAGCGTCCGTTCGGCGGAGTTCGATGGGATTTTCGGAGTGCGTCCCGGACCGGCGCCCACGAAGTCCTCTTTGGACAACCACGGCGGGCGCGACCGCCACCCCGACCGGTCCCGGACGGCGCAGACCGGGCAATCCGGCAAGAATCACGTGTCCGCGTGATCCGCCGCGCCTCGCGGATGGGTACAAATCTTCCCCAGGACCTCCCACCTCTGCCACGGCAGACGGTCGAAGAAAGATCGTCCGCACTCCCCAACGAGTCCACTGTGGAGAGAAGAAGCATGTCCGACTGGACAGAACTCGTGGTCCACAAGTACGGCGGGACCTCGCTGACAAGCACCCAGCACGTGCAGCGCGCTGCGGCCCAGCTCGACCGCGCCCAACGCGGCGGACGACCCGTGGTCGCGGTCGTCTCCGCGCGCGGGAAGACAACCGACGAACTGCTGGCCGAGGCCGCGGCGATCGGCACCCGGCCCAGCGACGCCGGGCCGGGCTGGGACCGCGAGATCGACCAGCTCCTGGCGTGCGGCGAGAACTCGTCGGCCGCCCTGCTGGCGCTCGCGCTGCGCTCGCGCGGGGTCCCGACGGTGTCGCTGAGCGGCCCGCAGGCCGGGATCACCACCTCGGGGCGGCACGGCGCGGGCACCATCAACGCGATCGACCCGTCCCGCATCGGCGGCCTGCTCCGCGACGGCAACGTCGCCGTGGTCTCGGGTTTCCAGGCCGCGAACCGGGCGGGCGACGTGGTGACCCTGGGCCGCGGCGGCTCCGACACCACGGCGGTCGCGATCGCCGCGGAGTTCGGCGGCCAGTGCGACATCTTCACCGACGTCGACGGGGTGCACACGGCGGATCCCCGGCACATCCCCGACGCCGGGATCCTCGCGGCCGTGGACAGCCGGGTGATGGCCGAGATGGCGTTCGCGGGTGCGCGCGTCCTGCACTCCCGCGCAGCGGCACTGGCCGCCGCGAAGAAGCTGCGGCTGCGCATCCGCAACTCGGGGACCGACGCCATAGGAACGACCATCGTGGAACGGAGTGATCACATGCCCGAGAACGCCAGCTTCGTCACGGCCGTGGTGCACGACCTCGACACCGCCGCGATGACGATCCGCTGCCCCGCGTCGAACGACTCGCTGACCACCGACGTGTTCGCGGTGCTGGCGCGGGAGAACATCAGCACCGACCTGGTGCACGTGGCCGACTCCGACCCGGGCGACGTGGTCATGCGGTTCAGCCTCAAGCGCAGCGAGCTGCCCATCGCGCGGGCCGCGCTCCAGGAGCTGTTCTACGGCAAGGACAGCATCGTGCACGTCGTGGACCGGGTGGCCAAGGTGTCCCTGGTCGGCGCCGGGCTGCTCAACCGTCCGGACAGCACCGCGCTGATGCTGACCACCCTCAGCGCCAACGCGATCCGCAGCAGCTGGGTCTACACCGGCCAGACCCGCACCTCGGTGCTGGTGCCGGAGGACCGCGCGCTGGACGCGGTCGCCCTGCTGCACAGCGCTTTCGAACTGGGCCGGCCAGAACCCGAGCTCGTGGTGCCGGTCTGACACTCCCGGTCGATCTCCTCGATTGAGGAAGGAGCAAGCCTTGTCCACGCGATCCTTCGGTGCCGACATGCGCCTACGGCGGCTGGACCGCCACAACGACGGCAAGCTGTTCGTCGTCCCGCTGGACCACTCCGTCGCCGACGGTCCCCTGGTTCCCCGGACCGGCCTGGACCCGCTGGTCGGTCAGCTGGCGGGCAGCGGGGTCGACGCGATCGTGCTGCACCGCGGCACGTTGCGCCACGTCGACCGCGGCTGGTTCGCGGGGATGTCGCTCATCCTGCACCTGTCCGCCAGCACCGCGCACGCACCCGATCCCAACGCCAAGTACCTGGTCTCCAGCGTCGAGTCCGCGCTGCGCCTGGGTGCGGACGCGGTCAGCGTGCACGTCAACATGGGCGCCGAGTCGGAGCGCGAGCAGATCGCCGACTTCGCGCTGGTCTCCGACGCGTGCGAGCGCTGGAACATGCCGCTGATGGCGATGATCTACCCGCGCGGTCCCAAGATCTCCGACCCGCGGGCCGCCGAGCACGTCGCCCACGCCGCCAGCCTGGGTGCCGACCTCGGCGCCGACATCGTCAAGACCGTCGCGGCCAACCGCAACGACGAGATGGCAGACATCGTCCGCGGTTGCCCGATCCCGATCGTCGCCGCCGGCGGGCCCCGCCTGCCCGAGCCGGGGGCGCTGGACAACTACGTGCGCGGCCTGATGGACGCCGGAGCCGCCGGTGTCGCGATGGGGCGCAACGTCTTCCAGGCGCCGGACCCCGGTGCCACGGCGCGGCGGCTGGCCGCGCTGATCCACCCGGCGCGGGTGTTCGATCCCGCGCCGGAGCTCGAACTCTCCGCTCGGTGACGGTTCCCACCAGATTTGCCCAAAGAAAAAGGAGTGAACACCGGTGAAGCTCTGCTGGCTTGACATCCGCAACCTCCCCGAAGCGCTGAAGACGGCCGTCCTGGAAGAAGCCGTGCACCAGCGGCTGGAAGGTGTGGTGGCCGCCGACCCGGCCGACTTCGAGTCGCTGCCCCCGACCGTGCGCCGGATCCTGCTGCCCAACGGCGACCTGCCTGCGGACTTCGGAGCCGCGGACGTCGTGGTGGTCGACCCCGACCGCCACGGCGAGCCCGCCGAACTCGCGGCCAAGCACCCGTCGGTCGAGTTCGGCCGGTTCGTCGAGATCATCGACGCGCCGACGCTGGAGCTGGCCTGCCAGGCGGCCCGCACCGAGAAGTGGAGCGTGCTGCTGTTCCGCGACCCCACCAAGATCCCGCTGGAGATCGTCATCGCGGCGGCGGCCCGGTCCACCGGCAGCATCATCACGATCGCCGAGGACGTCGAGGAGGCCGAGATCATCTTCGGTGTGCTCGAACTCGGCTCGGACGGCGTCATGATGGCGCCGCGCAAGGTCGGCGACGCCACCGAGCTGCGCGCCGCCTCGGCCACCCAGACCCCGGGTCTGGAACTGGTCGAGCTGGAGGTCACCGCGACCGCGCACGTCGGCATGGGCGAGCGGGCGTGCGTCGACACCGCCACCCACTTCGCCGAGGACGAGGGCCTGCTGATCGGCTCGCACTCCAAGGGCATGATCCTGTGCGTCAGCGAGACCCACCCGCTGCCGTACATGCCGACCCGGCCGTTCCGGGTCAACGCGGGTGCGATCCACTCCTACACCCTGGGCCAGGACGACCGCACGAACTACCTCAGCGAGCTGCACGCGGGCAGCAAGGTGATGGCGGTCAACACCAAGGGCCAGACCCGGATGGTGACGGTGGGCCGGGTCAAGATCGAGACCCGTCCGCTGATCTCGATCGACGCCGTCGCCCCCGACGGCACCACGGTGAACCTGATCCTGCAGGACGACTGGCACGTCCGGGTCCTCGGACCGGGCGCGGTGGTGCTCAACAGCACCGAGCTGCGCCCCGGCGACCGCGTCCTGGGCTACCTGCCCAGCGAGGACCGGCACGTGGGCTACCCGATCAACGAGTACTGCCTGGAGAAGTGACCCACCGCGACTGCGGCGGCTCGGCAGGGGCCGCCGCAGTCGCGTTGGTCGTCCGAGCCGCGCGGGTGCGCGGCTCCGCTGTGCGCGTCGCCGCGGCGGCGCGGTTTTCCCGAGCATCGGCGCTGTTGTGAGTGAGGTTCAGCCGTGAGTGAGATCAACCGCAGGTTGTTCACGAGTGAGTCGGTGACCGAAGGTCACCCGGACAAGATGTGCGACGCGATCAGCGACTCCGTCCTGGACGAGCTGCTGCGGCAGGACCCGCGCTCGCGGGTCGCGGTGGAGACGTTGGTGACGACCGGCCAGGTGCACGTGGCCGGTGAGGTGACCACGCAGGCGTATGCCGACATTCCCGGGATCGTGCGGCAGAAGATCCTGGAGATCGGTTACGACTCCTCGGTCAAGGGCTTCGACGGTGCTTCGTGCGGCGTCAACGTCGCGATCGGCGCGCAGTCGCCGGACATCGGCCAGGGCGTGGACACCGCGCACGAGAGCCGGGTCGAGGGTGTCATCGACGAGATCGCCAAGCAGGGTGCTGGTGACCAGGGTCTGATGTTCGGCTACGCGTGCACGGACACCGACGAGCTGGCGCCGTTGCCGATCACGCTGGCACACCGGTTGTCGCGCCGGCTGACCGAGGTGCGCAAGAACGGCACGCTGCCGTACCTGCGGGCCGACGGCAAGACCCAGGTGACCATCGAGTACGCGGGCGACCAGCCGGTGCGGTTGGACACCGTGGTGCTGTCGACCCAGCACGCCGAGGACATCGACCTCGAAACCACGCTGTCCGGCGACATCCGCAGCCACGTCATCGAGCCGGAGCTGGAGCGGGTCGGGCTGGACACCTCCGGCCTGCGGTTGCTGGTCAACCCGACCGGCCGCTTCGTCGTCGGTGGTCCGATGGGTGACGCGGGCCTGACCGGGCGGAAGATCATCGTCGACACCTACGGCGGCATGGCCCGCCACGGTGGTGGCGCGTTCTCCGGCAAGGACCCGTCGAAGGTGGACCGGTCGGCCGCGTACGCGACGCGCTGGGTTGCGAAGAACGCCGTGGCGGCGGGGCTCGCCGACCGCATCGAGGTGCAGGTCGCGTACGCGATCGGCAAGGCGGCTCCGGTGGGTCTGTTCGTGGAGACCTTCGGCACGGAGAACGTCGACCCGGTCAAGATCCAGGCCGCGATCAACGAGGTCTTCGACCTGCGTCCGGCCGCGATCATCCGCGACCTGGACCTGCTCCGGCCGATCTACGCGCAGACGGCGGCCTACGGCCACTTCGGCCGCAGCGACGTCGACCTGCCGTGGGAGCGCACCGACCGCGCCGCAGCGCTCAAGAGCGCAGCCGGCGCCTGAAGTTCAGACCGCATCGGACCGCGAAGCGCGAACAGCGCGCTCCGCGGTCCGATGCGGTGATCACGACGGATCGTGGACCTCCCGGGGACGAAGGAGCAACAGCAGTGCGGATTGCAGTGACCGGTTCGATCGCCACGGACCACCTGATGGCCTACCCCGGTAGGTTCGCCGAGCAGCTGATCGCCGACCGGCTGGAGCAGGTCTCGCTGTCGTTCCTGGTGGACGACCTCCAGGTGCGCCGCGGCGGGAACGCGGCCAACATCACCTTCGGCCTGGGGCAGCTGGGGGCCGCTTCGGTGCTGGTGGGTTCGGTGGGCCAGGACTTCGACGAGTACCGCGCCTGGCTGGAGCGCCACGGCGTGGACACCAAGTCGGTGCGGGTCTCGGACACCAAGCACACCGCCCGGTTCCTGTGCACGACCGACCAGGACCTGAACCAGATCGCGTCGTTCTACAGCGGAGCGATGGCCGAGGCGCGCGAGATCGAGCTCAAGCCGGTCGCGGACCGCCTGGGCGGCCTCGACATCGTGGTGGTCTCGCCCAACGATCCGGCGGCGATGGTCAACCACACCCGGGAATGCCGGGACCGCGGCTACAAGTTCCTCGCCGACCCCGGCCAGCAGCTCGCCCGGATGAGCGGGGCCGACATCCGGGACCTGGTGGAGGGCGCGGAATTCCTGTTCACCAACGAGTACGAGCACAGCCTGCTGCTCCAGAACACCGGCTGGACGCACGGCGAAGTCCTCGGCCGGGTCGGGAAGTGGATCACCACGCTCGGTCCCAAGGGCGTGCGGGTCGAGGAGGCCGGGAAGCCCGCGAGGGAGATCGCGCCGCCGAAGGAGAAGCGCAAGGGCGACCCGACGGGTGTCGGCGACGCGCTGCGCGCCGGATTCCTGGCCGGTCTGAGCTTCGGCCTGGACGTCGACGGCTCGCTCCAGCTGGGCTGCGCGCTGGCCACCGTCTCCCTGGAGACCGACGGACCGCAGGAATACCAGGTGGATCGGGGGGAGTTCCTCGATCGCTTCGCCGAGAGCTACGGCGGGGCCGCGGCGGACGGGATCCGCCCGAAACTTCGCTGACACCGGGGAAAGGCAGAGAGGTCATGGTTGACCGGCAGAACGATCCCAGCGGGTTCCTGAAAGCCCTGGGCGAGCGGGTGCTCGTCGCCGACGGCGGCATGGGTACGGCGTTGCAGGAGTACGACCTGTCGCTGGACGACTTCGCGAACCTCGAAGGCTGCAACGAAATCCTCAACGAGACCCGCCCGGACGTGGTGACCTCGGTGCACCGCGGGTTCCTGGAAGCGGGTTCGGACGCGATCGAGAGCAACACCTTCGGCACGAACCTGGCCAACCTCGGCGAGTACGGGATTCCCGAGCGGATCCGCGACCTCGCCGAGAAGGGCACCAGGCTGGCGCGGGAGGTCGCCGACGAGTTCTCGACGCCGGACCGGCCGCGGTTCGTGCTCGGCTCGATGGGCCCGGGCACGAAGCTGCCGACACTGGGCCACGCGCCGTACGCGGATCTGCGCGACGCCTATGTCGAGCAGGTGCTGGGCATGCTCGACGGTGGTGTCGACGTGGTGCTGGTCGAGACCTCGCAGGACCTGTTGCAGACGAAGTCCGCGATCGTGGCGGCGAAGCGGGCGATGGAGCAGGCGGGTCGGTGGTTGCCGATCATCGCGCAGGTGACGGTGGAGCAGACCGGCACGATGCTGGTGGGCTCCGAGATCGGTGCGGCGCTGACGGCGTTGGAGCCGTTGGGCATCGACATGATCGGCATGAACTGCGCGACCGGTCCGGCCGAGATGAGCGAGCACCTGCGGGTGCTGGCCCAGCACTCGCGGATCCCGATCTCGGTCATGCCCAACGCCGGCCTGCCCGAACTCGGCCCGAACGGCGCCGTGTACCCCCTCAAGGCCGACGAACTCGCCGAAGCGCTGGTCGGTTTCGTCAACAACTTCGGCGCCCGGCTCGTCGGGGGCTGCTGCGGCACCACGGGTGAGCACGTCCGGGCGGTGTCGGAAGCGGTGGCGTCGTTGTCCCCGGTGGAGCGCAAGCCCACGCACGTCCCGTCGATTTCCTCGATGTACCAGACGGTTCCGTTCGACCAGGACGCCTCGATCCTCAACATCGGCGAGCGCACCAACGCCACCGGTTCCAAGGCGTTCCGGACCGCGATGATCGAGGGCCGCTACGAGGACTGCGTCGAGATCGGCAAAGCGCAGACCCGCGAGGGCGCGCACATGCTCGACCTCAACGTGGACTACGTCGGCCGCGACGGCAAGGAGGACATGCGCGAGCTGGCCACCAGGCTGGCCACCGCATCGACCCTGCCGATCATGGTCGACTCCACCGAACCGGACGTCATCGAGGCCGGGCTGGAGGCGCTGGGCGGCCGGTGCGCGGTGAACTCGGTCAACTACGAGGACGGCACCGGCGAGGACTCGCGGTTCCACCGGGTCATGGAGATGGTGCGCGAGCACGGCGCCACCGTCGTCGGCACCTGCATCGACGAGGAGGGCCAGGCGCGCACCAAGGACTGGAAGGTCCGCGTCGCCGAGCGGCTGATCGACGACCTCACCTCGAACTGGGGCCTCGAAGAGTCCGCGATCATCATCGACCCGCTGGTCTTCCCGATCACCACCGGCCAGGAGGAGGTCCGCAAGGACGGCATCGAGACCATCGAGGCCATCCGCGAGCTCAAGAAGCGCCATCCGGAAGTCCGGACGACGCTGGGGCTTTCCAACGTCTCCTTCGGGCTCAACGCCGCAGCTCGGCAGGTGCTGAACTCGGTGTTCCTGCACGAGTGCCGGGAAGCGGGCCTGGACACCGCGATCCTGCACGCGTCGAAGATCCTGCCGATGAACAAGATCGCCGAGGAGCAGCGGCAGGTCGCGCTGGACCTGGTGTGGGACCGGCGGACCGAGGACTACGACCCGCTCCAGAAGATGATGGAGCTCTTCGAGGGCCAGACCGCCAAGTCCAGCAGTGCCTCGCGGGCCGAGGAACTGGCCAAGCTGCCGCTGTTCGAACGGCTGGAGAAGCGGATCGTCGACGGCGAGCGCAACGGTCTCGAAGCCGATCTCGACGCGGCGATGGCCGAGAAGCCGCCGCTGCAGATCATCAACGAGAACCTGCTGGCCGGGATGAAGGTCGTCGGCGAGCTGTTCGGCTCGGGTCAGATGCAGCTGCCGTTCGTGCTCCAGTCCGCGGAGGTCATGAAGGCCGCCGTCGCCTACCTCGAACCGCACATGGAGAAGGACGACTCCGGCGGCAAGGGCAGGCTCCTGCTCGCGACGGTCAAGGGCGACGTGCACGACATCGGCAAGAACCTGGTCGACATCATCGTCTCCAACAACGGCTACGAAGTCGTCAACCTGGGGATCAAGCAGCCGATCAACGCGATCCTGGACGCCGCCGAGGAGCACGAGGTCGACGCCATCGGCATGTCCGGGCTGCTCGTCAAATCCACGGTGATCATGAAGGACAACCTGGAGGAGATGAACGCCCGCGGCATCGCTGACAAGTACCCGGTCCTGCTGGGTGGCGCGGCCCTGACCCGGGCCTACGTCGAAAGCGACCTGGACGAGATCTACCAGGGCGACGTCCGCTACGCCAAGGACGCCTTCGAGGGCCTGCACCTGATGGACCGGCTGATGTCCATCAAGCGCGGGGACAACCCCGAGGAGGACGCCGCAGAAGAGGCGAAGAAGGCCGAGCGCAAGGCTCGCAGGGAGCGGTCGCAGCGGATCGCCGAGAAGCGCAAGGCCGACCAGGGCGACGAACCCGGGTACGACGACACCACGCGGTCCGATGTGGACGCCACCTCACCGGTGCCGACACCGCCGTTCTGGGGATCGAAGGTCATCAAGGGGATCCCGGTCGCCGACTACCTCGCGCTGCTCGACGAACGCGCGACGTTCTTCGGGCAGTGGGGCCTGCGCGGCGCGAAGAAGGGCGAAGGGCCGTCGTACGAAGAACTCGTGGGTTCCGAGGGCCGGCCGAGGCTGCGGTACTGGATCGACGAGCTGGCGACTGCGGGCATCCTCCGGCACGCGGCCGTCGTCTACGGTTACTTCCCCTGCGTGACCGAGGGGAACCACCTCCTGGTGCTGGACAAGGACGAACCGGACGCCCAGGAGCGCACCCGGTTCTTCTTCCCGAGGCAGAAGCGCGACCGGCGGCTGTGCCTGGCCGACTTCTTCCGATCCCGCGAGGAAGCTGAGCGCACCGGTCAGGTGGACGTGCTGCCGATGCAGCTCGTGACCATGGGGCAGCCGATCGCTGATTACGCCAACGAGTTGTTCGCCAAGAACGCCTACCGGGACTACCTGGAGATCCACGGGATGGGCGTGCAGCTCACCGAGGCGCTCGCCGAGTACTGGCACCGCCGCGTCCGGCGCGAACTGCGCTGGTCGGCAGGCGGCTCGGTGGCCGAGGAAGATCCCGCCGACGTCAGGGAATTCTTCAAGCTGGGCTACCGAGGCGCGCGGTATTCGTTCGGCTACGGCGCCTGCCCTGAAATCGAGGACCGCGCCAAGATCGTCGACCTGCTTGATGCCGGGCGGATCGGGGTCGTGCTCTCGGAGGAGTTCCAGCTGCATCCCGAGCAGTCGACCGACGCCATCATCGCCCACCACCCGGAAGCGAAGTACTTCAACACCTGATCCGCAAGGATCGAGAAAGGAAATCATGAGCGCGAAGCTGCAGCAGGTCAATGGCATCGAGTTCGCGGT
>NZ_BAAAUX010000005.1:0-5096 GCF_039534165.1 Saccharopolyspora taberi
CGGCATCGTGGAGTCCGCGCGTCCGTTGCGCTTCTTGCTCACCACTGCGGCCGCTAGGCGGCCCCGCAGGGGCCGCCCTTGATGAAGTAGAGAAAGTCAGAACACGTGCGCCTGGTGACGCCGATGGTCAGTGCGGGAGAAGCCGCGAGACGTACCCGGCATCGATGAGTCGCTCGAACGCTGCTCGGACGTTCTCGGGGATCTCCTGCGGGATCGCGAACTCTCGGTCGGCGTGAACGGTGATGCGCTGGGTGTCACCAACGAGCATGTTGATCACGCGGTCCGCGTCCCCGATGCCTTCGACGTACTGGTCCAGGGGGGAGCCGTTGCGACGTGCAGATGACCTCGACCTCAGGCCACGCCTTTCGGCATGTCGCGTAGGCCCGGCGCTGCTGGTACGGCCGCGAGATCAACGTGATCGACTTCGGGTGGATGCCGGCTTCCTGGAGCACAGTCCGGGTGAACTCGATGTTCTCGCCGGTGTTAGTGGCCTTCGGCTCAACGAGGATCGCCTCGTCCGGCACTCCCAGGCTGACCGCGTGCTGACGGTAGTGCACAGCCTCACTGCGGGGGAATCGTTCGACCGTCGTCGGCGCGTTGGCGCCGGTGAAGACGATGTGCGGGAAGTGCCCCTCCTGAAACAGCTCGGCCGTGTAAGTGGCGACGCCGAGGTCGTGGCTACCGAGACCCACGCCTACGTCGGTTGGCCGCAGCTCGTGGTGAAGATCGTGGTAGTCCCACAGAGTCCGCACATCGTCTTCAAGAGCGGCGGGGATCGCGGCTGTGGTCATGCCTGCCTCTCACTCGAGGAGGGTGAACGAGTACTACCAGGAGAACCGGCTCGCCTTGTGGATGCCGCGCGCGAACTCCACGGCCACGTCGTCGGCTGTGTAGGGCGTGCGGTGAAGCACCATAACGGGCTCGCCGGCGGGAATCGCAAGCTGCTTACGGGCTCTTGGTCGGCACAACGCCGTGATGGCTCGGCGGTGTCGGAGCGCTCCGGTCAGATCGCGGTCGCGTGCAACAACCGACGCGAGTCTGTGTGTCCGTCGTGCGCCGCTCGCTACGCCGGGGATGCCTACCAGCTGGTGAAGTCCGGCCTCTCCGGAGGCAAGGGTGTGCCGGATGATGCCGCGTCTGATATCCGGCTGTTCGTCACGCTCACGGCTCCTTCATTCGGGCCTGTCCACACCCGCTCGGTGACCACGCGCGGTCGTGTGCGCCGCTGCGCCTGCGGCGAGAGTCACCACGAGGCCGACACTCGGATCGGTTCCCCGCTGGATGTGGACTCCTACGACTACGCGGGTGCGGTGCTGTGGAACGCCCATGCCGGCGCCTTGTGGCACCGGTTCCGCATCTACCTTGCACGCTTGGTCGCCGCATGCCGCGGGGTGAAGGTCAAAGACATCCCGCACACGTTCCGGCTGTCGTACTCCAAGGTCGCTGAGTACCAGCGGCGCGGCCTGGTGCACTTCCACGCCGTGATCCGCCTCGACGGCCCAGACGGTCCTGGAAGCCCAGCCCCGGAGGGCATCACGGCCGACATGCTGGACGAGTTCATCCGCGTCTCCGCGTGGAAGACCTCCGTGGATATCGAGGCCACCGACGCGTACCCGGCGACGGCGGTGAAGTGGGGCCGCCAGGTCCAGGTGGACCCCATCACTCCGTCCTCCGACGATGCGGCCGAAGCCCTTGGGGATCAGCGGGTGGCGGGCTACGTCGCGAAGTACTCCACCAAGGGCACTGGGGCAACCGCCGGCACCGCACCCGGATTCGCTCCGAGGCTCACATCGACGACCTGGAGGTCTCGGAGCACCACCGGCGCATGATCCGCACGGCCTGGCGGCGCGGCCTGCGGCGGTGGGCACACATGCTCGGCTTCGGCGGGCACTTCCTTACCAAGTCCAAGTACTACTCCACCACCTTCACCACGCTGCGCACCGTGCGGGCCGAGCACCAGCGAGCCGAACACCTGGCGGCGCTGGGCATCGACGACACCGACGATGTGCAGATCGTCAACGACTGGAACTTCGTAGGCATCGGCTGGGGCAGCGCAGCACAACGCGAGTTGGCCGAAGCGATGGCCGAACGGCACCAGTACGCGCGACGTACCTGCAGCGACGCCCGGAACGAGGCAGACGGGGGCGAGCGTGGCTGACATCGACGACCGGTGGCACCGCACCGGCCCGGACGGCAAGCCCGAACGCACCGACCGCTACGGAGTTGGCGCACGCTGGCTCGTCCGCTGGCGGAACCCCGCTGGCCGACAGCGCAAGAAGAGCTTCAAGCGCAAGGCTGACGCGGAGAACTACGCCACCACGATCGAACACGGCATGCTGTCTGGTTCGTACATCGCGCCTGACGCGGGGAAGATCGTCGTTAGGGAGTGGGCACAGCGGTGGCAAGAGGTTCAGGGGCATCTCGCCAGATCGACGTTCGTGCGCTACGAGATCGCCATCAACACCCACATCGTCCCGAAGTGGGGGGAGCGTCCACCTGTCCTCGATCAAGCACGCGGACGTCCAGGTGTGGGTTTCGGGGCTGGCAAGGAAGTGGTCGGCCGCCTCCGTGGTGAAGGTGCATCGCGTCTTCTCCCAGATGCTCGGCTGGGCTGTCCGGGATGGGCGGATCGCCAACAACCCGGCTGAGGGCGTGCGACTTCCTAGGCCGGACCTACCGGATCACCGCTACTTGGATCATGCGGAGGTCGCCAAGCTGGCGGAGCGTTGCGGGTCGTACGGGACCGTGGTGCGCTTCCTCGCCTATACCGGTCTGTGCTGGGGCGAGCTGGCTGCCCTCAAAGCCGGCCGCGTCGACCTGGTTCGACGTCGCGTACTTGTGGCGGAGTCCGTGACGGAGGTCAACGGCGAGTTGGTTTGGGGAAGTCCGAAGACCCACGAGCGTCGCTCTGTGCCGCTGCCTCGGTTCCTGGCCGATGAGCTGGAACCGATCGTGTGCGCTCGACCGGACGACGCGTTGGTCTTTATGGCTCCGCGTGGCGGTGTGCTTCGGGTTCGGAACTTCCGCCGCGCCGTCTTCGACCCTGCTGTTCGAGACGTGGGACCGCAGGGGTTTCACCCGCACGAGCTTCGGCACACCGCCGCGTCCCTGGCGATCGCTTCAGGAGCAGATGTGAAGATCGTTCAGCAGATGCTTGGGCACAAGACCGCGACCATGACGCTCGACCTCTATGGGCATCTGTTCCCGGACCGACTGAACGATATCGCGGATCGGATGGATCTTGCGGTGCGTGCCCCGATTGTGCCCCACGAGTAATCTCGAGGCACTGGCATAACGCTGCGAGCTGGGCGCCCTCGGCAGGACTCGAACCTGCGACACCTGCCTCCGGAGGGCAGTGCCTCGATCAGTCGTTCTTCCTGTTCAGAGGCAGGACAGTGACACTTGTGTACTCGATTTGTACACGCATTGCGCACGGCACCGCATGAGGGCTGTAACAGTGGGGCTGTTGCGAGGGTGTCCGGGCGGGGTCGAGCAAGGTTGCGATGTGCCCGCAGGAGCGAACTCAGGCGGTGGCCAGATCCGCGCTGTCGCATCGAAACCCCTGGGGTGGAGGTTGCTTTCGGCTTCAGGCTGATCCCGCCACTGTTACAGCCCTGGAGCCACGTGGATGTCTAAGCGCGGTGCGGGGGAGCGGGGGCACATCTGACGCCAATAGTGCCACCGAGTCAGGCGGTCGATCAGGCGCGGTTATCCCTCGTCACCCTGCATTCCCGGCCGTCATTGTCCTTGTGGGCGGGGAACTGGCCGTTTTTGTTCAGGGTGAACTTTCGATCGCACGAGGGGCAGCTGCGGCGACTTCGCGGTCGGGTGCACCGCGAAACCCGGTCGACGTACCGCGTAGTCCCCGACGCAGGACAGCGCCGCTGTGCCCAGCCGAGCGTATGCACGCTCTCCAGGTAGTGGACTGGCACCGTACCCGCCTTGGTTTTCCGCAGAGGCAGGCAACATTCCCCACAGTGCATCGTGCTCCCCAGCAGTTGAGTTCAGCACTTGTGGATCATGTCAGGCCAACTTTCATCAGGCAGCGGCCAACGGGGTGGTAGTGCGGCGCGGTCGGCATGACTCCCCGGAGCAACATTGATGGCGCCGGGCCCTGTCGGCTCGTCGCGGGTGATCTGCGGGGACAGGGGGACACGCGTCCCTTCGAGATGTCCCCAGAAAGCGCCGCTATCCGTGCTGGTCAGGGGCTTACGGGGACAGCGGGGACACTTCCACTCATGCCCGCCATCCTCCATGCAACACGCGAGAGGCTCTCTTTAGGAGAGCATCTCGCAGTGCGCTGAACGTGGCCCTCTCATCTGCGTAAATGTCTGAGGGTCACCCGCGCCAAGTGGCTGTCGAGGGTGCCGACGACGTGGACCGGGCCGAGTGGGTGCCCGTGACCGAGGCACTACGCGCCGAGCCGGCCTTCGACCACGGCGAGATCCTGCGCGACGCGTTGCGTCTGGTGGCGTGAGCCGAGGCCGTTCCCACTGCCCGGCACGCTTGCCGGACCGCGCCTGGACGAGCCGAACTGCGTCTACCGAGGTGACAATGGCGCTATGGACGCCGATTACCTGCGTCAGCCTGCATCGGCAAGGGCGGAGCGCGCAGCTGCAGACCGACCAACAGCGGAACATCAACGACCCGACGGCGTCGACGACTTCACGGTGGCCGCTGTCGGCAAGCTCACCGAGGCGCTGGAGACCGTCGAGCGTGCGCGCGGCCACCTCTACGAGTTTCACCAGTTGATCGGTGCTGGCGCAGCCGCCCTCTGTGAGGCAGTAGCCGCCCTGAAGGAGTGCGGGCAGGGCGAACTCGCCTACGAGATCGAACGCGAACTCGTCGGCCGCAACATCGTGCCCGGGAGGTGGACGTTCCAAGTCGTCGAGGAGTTCGACGACGGATACTGGACCGTCTTCCGCGAGCACGAACAGCGAGCACGCGACCTTCTACTTCGAGGTCGGCGTCACGTTTTCGAGGCCGAGATGAAGGAACGGGAGCGGAGCGTCGACGAACATGGCCTGCCTCTGCCGGGGCATGAAGCAACGCCGGATTGATGTCGATTGTCGAATGCGAAACGGCCGTCATGGTGC
>NZ_BAAAUX010000005.1:5135-60945 GCF_039534165.1 Saccharopolyspora taberi
GCACCATGACGGCCGTCTAGGAAGAGCTCAGCGACCGGGATAGTTCTCCTTCGGGATCAGCTTCCCAAGCTCGGGCGGTTCAACCGCGGCTCCGTCTACGGAAGATGCGTTCGACGTTGCCGCGAAGAGCCCGGCAGCCCGGACGGCAGCAGCGCGTTGAAGGGCAATCCTTCGGCCGACACTGCTCCACGAGTTCCAAGACTGCTTCTTGTGGGTCTGGTTGGGATGCTGCCGGTAAAGCCAGGTCAAGGCCGGATCGTTGTATCCGTCGACCACTTCCGACAAGGCGGCGAACATCGCGAGATCGTCGTCTGCGGGGGATGCCGCCCACCCACCCAGAGCTCGGAGCGTCGCGGTCCGCATCATCAACCCTGCGCAGTGAACCGGCCAGTTCCCACCGTTGTCTGCGGCCCATTCGTTGACCCTGCCAGCTGGAACGACGCCATGGTCGAGCATCGACGAGAACGACGCTCGGCTACCGTCAGGCAGAAGGTCGTCCGCCTGGCCAATCGCCCAGTGAATCGACGAGGTGGCGAATCTCGGGATCAGCGTCGTGAAGGCGTCCGGCAGTAGAACGTCGTCGTGGTCGAGCACCTGCACCAGGTCGCCAGTCACCCTCGACAACGCCAGGTTACGGGTCATCGCGAGGCCGAGTTGAGCCTCGTTGGCTTCGTAGCGGACGAAGTCGACCCCGTCGAACTTCGTGGCCAGGAAGGGGCCAGGCCCGTCTTCCTGCACGACCCATTCGAGCTCCCAACCGGGGGGAAGCGCTTGGGCTTTGACGCTCTCGATCGTGTCGCTCAAGAAAGTCGCGGTAGGTCCGTACGCTGCCGTGACGACTGAAATCCGAGGCAATTGGTTCTCCGTTCCTGCGCAGTGCAGATGGCTCGTCACCACAAGGCCAGCGGTGTCGAGAAGTGCAGCTTTGTTCGATCAGCCGGGAAGTCAGCATCGGAGATCTCTACGACTCGCCCGTGCGTGTCAATGGAGATTCGACGGACACGGATCATCGGAATGCCAGGGTCCATACCCCACAACTGCGCCGTGACGGTAGTCGGCATAGCCGCTGTGACCTCGTCATCAATGCGAGCAAGTTCGATGCCTGCAACCTCGTAGAGCTGGTGCTGAGTGCCCCCCGGGTGAGGTTTGTCCGACTCGAAAACCTCCGGCTTTGCGCTGACCAGGTCATACGGAATGTACGACACGCTCCACGCTTCTCGGCGGCCCTCCTTCGGGTCGGTCAGCTCGAACACGCGGCGGAGCACCTCCGCGCCCTGCTCGATGTCGAAGCCTTCTGCGAGTTCGGAATCCGCCCTGACGACCTCGTGTGTCGCCTTGAAGTCGAGAGCGTCGATCGGAACCCCGAGATCGTTCTCGGCAACGCCGTTACGTCCCCGTTCGTCCTCACCTGTCAGCACCCGATCCTTCTCGTCCTGGTGTCGGTTCGAGGAACGAACCACCTGACGAGGGCGAGCGCGGACGACTGGCGCCTTTCCTCGGCTTCCAGTGATCAGTCCCTGCTGCTTGAGGAGGTTGATCGCCGACCGCGCGGTTTGGACGCCGCAGCCCCACTGGTGAGCGAGCTCGTGCAGCGTCGGCAGCGGGTCACCCGGCGTCAGATCACCGCGCTCGATCCGCATGCGGATGTCATCCGCGATGCGTAGCTGCACCGGCGCTGCGACGGCGGTTGCTTGAGGTTCCATGGACCACATCCTACGCCGGTTTGACGGTTTGACGGCAAACCCCTTGCGCGTGTTCCGCGGTGACGCTAACGTCTCCAACATCGAAAGTTTGACGGCAAACCGGCAAGCCGTCAGACCGGCAAGGTTGGGAGAGTCATGAAGCACGGATCGGTTCCACGCTCGATCACCAAGCAGCTGGAAGAGGTGTCGATCGAGCCGTACAACGCACCTGACGGGCTGACCGAAACGGCGATCAACATCCTGCTCGGCGAGACGTACCGGGAGCTGGATGAGTCCACCCTTCGCCGGCCTTCCGACGTCAAGGCGGACAGCGCCGAGAAGCGCCGCACCCGCCGTGCTGAGAGGCGAGTTCTGAGAGCCCTGCCAACGACGAACCCGGTTCCTGCTCTGTCCACGACCACCGACGAGGTGGCTGCGTGATGGCTCGCCAAACCATTCTCCCGTCCTCCAGCAGAGGCTCGTTCAAGACGCTCTTACTGCTGGCAGCCGTTGCCTTCGTCGTCATTCGCTGGCCCAACGAGTCGGCCTTTTGGATCCGTGACGCCTTCGCCAAGGTCACCGAGTTCGCCACGACGCTCCTTGGCGGTGCGTGATGGCGATGGAGTCGGCGGTGACGTTCGCGGTGGTGCTGGCGACGTTGCTGGTCGCGCACAACGTGGCGGATCACTGGGTGCAGACCTCGCACCAGGCCGGCACCAAGGGCGACCGGGGTTGGGTGGGCCGGTGGGCCTGCGCGAAGCACGTGGCCACCTACACCGCGGTGACCGCCGGGATGGTCGCACTGGTGTGGGCGGTGTTCGGCCTGCCGATCACCCTCGGCGGGTTCGTGGGCGGGCAGCTGGTGTCGGCGGTGACGCACTACTGGGCCGACCGTCGCACCACCCTGGCCTGGCTGGCGGCGCTCACCCGTAACGACAAGTTCTATCGGCTCGGCGCCCCGCGTGAGGGCCACGACGACAACCCGTCGCTGGGGACCGGCGCCTACGCGCTCGATCAGGCGTGGCACTGGCTGTGGCTGTTCATTGCCGCACTGCTCACCGCCGTCGCCTGAACACTCTCTTCTCCGCGATTTCCCTTTGGCATGGCCGAAAACCGGCCAGACGTGTGTCCGCACTACTGATCAAGGAGCAGACGTTGAAGGTCTACCGCAAGCAGATGAAGGACATCGTCGTGGGCGACGTCGTCGCCGGGGACGCCAAGGGCTGGTGGCGCATCACCAAGGTCGACAGCTGGGGCTCCAAGAGCTCGGTGTGGCTGACCGGCATCAACACCGCCACCGGCGAGATCGGAAACCTCTGGGGCAACGGCCAGGACTACCGCGACCTCGCTGGCTGACCCGCCTGGAACGTGCCTCCTGTCTTTGTCCAGGTTCGTTTTCTGTCTATCCATTGTGGAGGAAATTGTCATGGGTCTTATTCAGCTGGTGGTCACGAGTTTCGGCTACCTGCACGGTAAGCCGCCGTCGATGCCGACCGCGCACCACATCGAGGACGTTCGCAAGGCTCTGCGGGACCCGCACGTCGACCCCGCGTTCCGCGAGCTCGACGGGTTCGACCCGAGGGTTCAGCAGCGGGTGCTGAACACCCCTGGGGCCAGCGATCTGCTGCGCACGCTCCAGAACCGCACGAACAGGCTGCTGGAGCACAACAACAAGCCGTTCGAGCCCTACCTGGTCGGGGTCGCGATCGGGTGCGCCGGAGGCCGGCACCGCTCGGTCGTGCTGGCCAACGAGCTGGCCGAGCGCATGCGGCGCTGGGGCTGGGGCGTCGAGGTCGAGCACCGCGACATTCGCAAGCCCGTCGTCAAGCGCTGATCTCCCCGGCCTGGCCGAAAACCGGCCAGAAGCGTGTCCGCACTACTGATCAAGGAGCAGACGTTGAAGGTCTACCGCAAGCAGATGGACGACATCCACTACGGCGAGATCGTCGCCGGAGACACCGAGGGCTGGTGGCGCGTCCTCCTCGCCGACGTCCGCCACGACGACACGGTCGTGCTGACCGTGCGCAACACCAGCACCGGCGAGATGGGCGAGTTGCGGGGCAACGCCCTCGACTACCGCGACGTCGCCGCCTGACCCGTCCGGAACCTGTTCGCACCGCTGATCAAGGAGCAGACGTTGAAGGTCTACCGCAAGCAGGTCAAGGACTTGTCCGTCGGCGACATCATCGCCGAATACCCCGGCCCGTGGCGGGTCACCGCGATCGAGGGCGTCACCGCCCGGTGCGTCGCGATCAGCGCCACCAGCCTGCAGAGCGGCCACGAGGGCCGACGCCACCACAGCCCCACCGACTGGGTCTCGGTGGCGGCGTGAGTGGCACGCGCGAGAAGGGGCGCCCGATGGCCAGGGCGAAGAAGGTGTGTGACCTGCGCCGTGGCGATGTCATCGCCGATCGGAACGGCCAGTGGCGCGTCACCGAGATCGACATCGTCAGCAGCTCGTGGGTCGTGGTCAAGGCCACCCACATCCGCAGCGGCTACCAGGGCGACCGCGTCACCAGCCTCACCGACTGGTTCGAGCTGGCCACCTGACCAGCACCGCAAGGAGGGAGAGAACCGATGTCGAAGGTCAAGAAGGTGTGTGACCTCAAGCGCGGCGATGTCCTGCTGTGGAGCGGCAAGCCGATGCCGGTCAGCAGCGTCGACGTCACGCCGAAGCGCGTGATCGTGCAGGTCGGGGACGTCGAGTTCCTCTACGACCACGACGCCACCGAGACCGTCCGATAGCCCCGCCCCGGACCGGCAGCCAGTCCCGCCAAGAACGACCTGCCGGTCCGGGTCCCTCACCGCCCATCAACTGAGCAGGAGGACACCAGTGTCTCTCACCAAGAACACGCTGCGAAAGCTGGTCCAGGCAGCCGGCGAAGCCCGCCAGGACCGCCAGAACCGGCCCCGCTGCCAGGCCCGCACCAACAACGGCCGCCCGTGCCGCCGCCCGGTCAAGGCGGACTGGGGCCACTGCGGCCGGATCGACTGCGCCGAGTGGATGTACGCCCAGGACGAGAACGACGTCAAGCAGCTCCTCGGCATCTGACCGCCACAGCACGGAAAGGACTTCGATCGACCATGGCCACGCAGAAGATCAGCCCCGAGACCGCGACCCGGATCATCGAGCAGCTGACCACGACCAGCTACCTCACCCGCATCACCGGGCACGTCCTGGCCACCTTCGGCGCGCCCAAGCGCAAGGCGTTCAACAAGGTGCTCGACGCCCACCGCGAGGCCACCCGCCTGGCCCACGCCGCCCGCCGCGGCGACGACCCGACCGCCCCGGCCCAGGCCGCCGACGCGTTCGAACACTTCCAGCAGCTCCACGCCGACTACCAGAAGACCTACGCCTGACCAGGGGAGACACCACGCCATGAGCAACGGCGAGTTCCGCATCCAGGTCGGCGACAAGACCTACACCCGCGACAACCTCCACGAAGCCGCCCACGACCCCAACATCACCCCCGCCGACCGCACGAAGGTCCGCAACATCAACCACGGCGAGTTCACCGGTATCCAGGCCGGCGAGATCCACGGCGGCATCACCTTCGGCCGCTGAACCCGGGAAACCGTAAGGAAGGAAGGCAGCACATGGCCAAGAAGATCGACTACTACGGCGCGCACGAGCCCTACCTGGAGGCGGTGGCGCGGGCTCTGCGGTCGGCCGGGTTCCGCGTGGCCGAGTGGTGGGGCAACCCCGACGACCCCCGCCACGGAGCGATCGTGCTCACTACGGACGCCCAGCGGCTGATGCTGCTCTGGCACGAGGAAACCGGCTGGGCCCGCGGGTGGGAGCGCGTTGAGGGCCGCTCCGAACCCACCGACCTCCGCGAGTCCTCTCTGGACCTGCTCGACGAGCCGCAGCGGGTCGTGGCGTGGGTGCGATCCGTGCTCGACGGCACCAACAACGACCGGCACCTGCTCGGGCTCGGTACCCGCTTCCGCGACGCCGACGACGAAGACGAAGACGAGACGTTCGAGACCCAGCTGCGCCAGTACTGGCCGCGCGGAGCCGTTCCCCGCGAGTCCTGACCCATCCGCCGGGGCCGGCGGTCCACGTCGGCCCCGGGCAGGCCCCCATCGCTCGACATCCAGAAAGGACAATCCCATGCGCTTCGGTCGCAGCAAGGACACCCAGCCCGAACAGGAACCGGTACGGCCCGACCAGGTCCACAAGCTGGCCAAGCTGATGCAGGACCTCGACGACACCGTCTACTTCGACGAGCAGCAGCGCCCCGGAGGCCCCTACCGCCAGGCGAAGGCCGCGCTTGATGCCGCCAAGCGCAACTCCACCGCCGCCGAGATCAGGGCAGGAGAACGCATGGCCCTGCACGGCTGAGCCGACCACTACGCACGAGGAAGAGGAACAGTCTTGTCTGAGATCACGTCCGCGCACCTGACCACCGATATCGTCGTGTTCGCCGAGGCCAACCGTGAGCTGCACGTGCTACTGATCCGCCGCGGCTGGGACCCGTTCGCCGGGCACTGGGCGCTGCCCGGCGGCTACGTCGACACCGGCGAAACCTTCGCGCAGGCCGCCCACCGCGAACTCGCCGAGGAGACCGGGCTGACCGCCCGCCGACTGGTCCAGGTCGGCGTCTACGACATCCCGAACCGTGACCCCCGTGGACGCGTCGTGTCCGTCGCCTTCGCAACGGTGCTCGACCGCATGACTTCGGCCACCGCCGGAGATGACGCCCGCGAGGCCCGCTGGTTCCGAACCAACCGAGCCCTCGCGCTGCCCCTGGCGTTCGACCACCGCTTCATCCTGTCCGACGCCCTCCGCCGCATCTGACCCACCACCGTCGAGAAAGGACACAGACCATGGCGAAGTTTCTGGACGCCCGCCAGCTGCCGAGCGCGGCATGTCGACGGACCAACCCGGCCACCGGCGGCCTGTGGCCGCAGCCCCTGCTGGCCAGCAACGCACTCATCGGTGGCGTCCCTGGTCAGGGCAAGACCAGCGTGTCGCGGCAGATCGCCCTCACGCGGGCGGTCGCCGCGGTTGACGAGCGCATGGAGTGCCTGATCTGCGAGGGCACCGGGAAGTTCCGCGGCCGGGACTGCTCGGCCTGCAACGGCGACGGAAAGCTCTAACCCCGCCCCGGCCCGGCAGTCGCAACCGCCAAGAAGCCCCTGCCGGGCCGGGCTCCCCGCTCCGAATCCTTCGATCCTGCAAGGAGAAACTAATGGTAGAGCCCCATCCCGCTGACGTGACGATCACGATCCCCGGCGGGGTTGTCGAAGCGCTGGCCGCTGCCTACGCCGCCTACAAGGAGGCACTGGAGAGCGCGAGTTCCCGCCGTCCCCGGCGCACCAGCGGCCGTGTGGCGCTGTGGCGGGCGCTGGCCGCCGCCGAGGACGACCTCGGCCAGGCGCTCAAGCAGACCGCAGTCCACATCCAACTTCGGCTGGTCCGGGACGCGGTGTTCCGCGACGGCACCCGGTTCGTCCACGACGCGCGCAGGCGCCGCGCCGAGGCCGCTGAGATCGAGCGGGAGGCCCCCGATGCATGAGCCCCAGATCGCGGACGTGGTGGTCACGATCCCCGCCGACGTCGCCGCCCGCCTGACCGGACTCGCCCATGCCTACCGCGAGGCGGTGCGCAACGTTTTCGGCTGCCAGACCGGTCCGGTCCTGATCCGGGCCGCCGCGTGGCGGGAGGTCGCTCGTACCGCGTCCGACCTCGGCGAGGAATGGAGCCGCCCGGAGATCACGCGCCACCTGGAGGCGTTCCCGCCGCTGGCCTCCGCGGCCCGCCACGCCACCCAGACCTACCTCGCGCTGGCCCGCTCGGACATCGCCAAGGCCGACCGACTCACCGGTGGAGGTGCGTGATGCTGGAACACCAGTCCTGCGTGATCATCCGCTGCGACGGCTGCGGCGAGGACGAAATCTGCGGCAGCAAGCTGGAGGACAGCTTCGCCCCGCACTTCGAGACCGAGGCCGAGGCGATCCGGTTCCTCGACGAGTACGCCGAGGACTGGCAGCGCCTCGACGACGGCACGGTCTTGTGCGATCGGTGCGTCAACGCCGCCACCTGCCGCGAGCAGGGGTGCGACATGGGCGAGTGGATCGCCTGCCTGTGCCAGGGCTACACCCGCCTCGACCTCGATAACGGGACACTCACGGCCCGCTGCCCGGATCGGCACCGCTGGTGCAACCGCTGTGGGCGGGGCGAGTACACCCACCACACCCACCTCAACCGCCCGGCAGCGGGGACGGAGGCGGGGTTGTGAACTCCACCGACTACCTGCGCGACTACACCGCCCCGCGGGCCGTGCTGGTCGGCGTGCTGTTCCTGACGGCGGTGCTGTTCCGGATGCCCGCGGTCGTGTTGGCGATGGTCGTGCACGTCCTGGACCGCGGCGCCGATCGCCTGCTGGCTGTCGCGGGCCAGGTTCCGCCCGCACCTGTCCGCACTGTGACCCGTCGAGGGAGGGCTCGGTCATGACCAGCATCGATCGGCAGCCTGGTGGCGACGTGATCGACCTGTACCTGGCCCCCGACACCCCACGCGCGCCTGCGGCCGTGGTCGACGACCACACGCCGATCGCCGAGCAGGCCGCGCCTGGTCCAGTCGCCACCGGCGAGCTGGGGCCTGCGGCCGGTGAGAGTGTGGCGGCGTCGTGGCGGGTGCGTCTGGCCCGGCACCGGGCTCGGGTGCGCGGCCAGCTCGGCCAGGTACCCGACACCCGGGTCGAGACCGCGAAGCGCCGCATGCACCGGGCGGTGGAGCTGGAGCAGTTGGCGGCGGATCCGCGGGCGGAGGCGTGGAGCAACCGGCGGGTGCGGGCGTGGATGCTCGCGGCGCTGGCCGTGTTCGCCGCGGGAGGCGCGATCCTGTCGGCGGTGTTCTCCGCGCTGTCGGTCACCAAAGCCCTCGTCCTGGGCGGGCTCGGCTGGTTCGTCGCGGCGATGGGCCCGGATCTGCTCATGGGCGGGCTGCTGTCGCTGGGCCTGGTGATGCGGTCGATCACCGCGCAGCGCGGCCTGACCATCTCCCCGGAATCGCACCGCGCCTACCGGTCCGCCGACCGGTGGCTGGGCGGACTGATCGCGGCCATCACGATCGGCCCCTCGCTCGGAGAGGCCATCACGGCCGGACTCGCCTGGGCCCACGGCGGCGCCGCGGCGGGGTTCGGGTGGGCGCTGGTGTCGATGGCGGTGCACGCCATCGGGCCCGTGGTCGTGGTGACCTCCGGCGCGCTGGCCCCGCACATCACCGGCGATCTGGCCCGCATCAGCCAGCACACCGCCCAACGCCTCACCAACACCCCCGCGACCAGCACGAACACCACGACACCGCAGGCCACACAGCACCCGCCCGCGACCAGCAGCAACGCCGCGTCCCGGCAGGTCAGCGGCCTGGCGCCGGAGACCAGCGGGAACGGTGATCCGGTGATCGACCGCGCCCGCCGCGAACTGGGCACCGGCGTGTCGGGCAAGCAGGTCGCCCGCTGGCACCGCGCCCACATCGGCCCGGTCAACCAGGCCCGCGTCGGCGAGATCCGCGACGCCCTCAACACCACCGGCCCGATCGCACCGGCCGCCTAGCCCTCAATCCTTCGCGCACCGCCCGGAGCCGGGAGGCAAGACCAACCATGACCATCGACAGGGAGCACACCGACATGGGCGAGCTGATCCGGTTCCCCCACGCCCACGCCGCCCGGGCCGTCGACATCGACGACACCACCCCCGACCAGCAGACCAACACCGCGGGTACGGAGGTCGAGGTCCGGCCCGACACCCTGCCCGCACGCCGGGAGCGGGACGGAGTCGTGCCGCCGGCGCTGAAGGCCCGCAGCGCGGCGGCAGCCAAAGTCACCGCCCGGCACGGCTACTACCTGCTGGGCGGCGCGTGGGACACCGCGACCAGCGTGTATTCCCGGTGGACCGGCCGTGACATCGACGCCCAGATCCGCGACGCCCGCGCCGCCGGGGAGCACGGCATTGCCGCCGACTTGATGCGGCAGCGCACCGACAACCGCAGGATCCTGCTGGAGCGCATCCAGGTATGGGGCACGTTCCTCATGCGGGTGCCGATGATCCTCGGCGGCCTGGCCACGCTCGTGCTGGCACTAACCCTGATCGCCTCGATCGTGGCCGCGTTCCGGCCCGGCGGGCTGTCGTTCGCCCAGGTCTGGGACCGGCTGTTTACCGCGGTCGCGGTCGGGTTCGACTGGACCGTGTGGGCTGCGACCGTTCCGGTGCCGTTGCTGCTGGTCGCCAGTGCGGCGGGGGTGTTGGTCTCGGGCTACAACAAGCGCCGCCGCGGCCAGGCGGCCCCGGCCTGGGCGCAGGACGCGGTGGTGCGCAAGGACGAGGTCGTCAACATCACCCCGTCGGCCGTGGTCGCCGCCCTGCGCAACTTGGGGATTTCCGCGCTGCGCAAGGCCATCGACGACGCCGAGGACGGTGCAGCGTGGATGCTGGGGCTGATCACCCGCTACGGTCCCGGCGCGCAGGTCCAGGTCACCCTGCCCCCGCAGGTCACCACCACCGACGTGCAGAAGCGCCGGGACACCCTGGCGGGCAACCTCGACCGCGCCGAGCACGAGATCCAGATCGAGCGCGACCCGGGCAGCGAGCGCGAGTTCCTGCTGTGGGTGGCCGACTCCGGCGCACTGGACCGCCCGGTGCCGCCGTCGCCGCTGCTCGACGACGAGTTCGGTCCGGTCGACATCTACCGCGACACCATGCCCTGGGGCGTGTCCCCGAAGGGCGATCCGGTCGAGCTGAACCTGCTCCAGCAGCACTTCCTGCTCGCCGGGCTGTCCAAGCAGGGCAAGACCGCCGCCGCCCGCGCACTGCTGCTGTGGGCCATGCTCGACCCCTCGGTGCGGGTCCGGCTGGCCGACCTCAAGGGCTTCGGGGACTGGTCGATGTTCCACGACCTGGCCGAAGAACTCATCGAGGGCGCGGGAGACGCGAACTTCATCGCGACCTGCGACATGCTCGAATGGGGCGTCGGCGAGATGGAACGCCGCTACGACAAGTGGCGGGACATGGGCCGCAAGGGCGACGTCGACCGCGCCTCGTCCCAGGCCGGCAGCGGGTTCGAGCCGCTGATCCTCGTCGTCGACGAGGTCCAGAAGCTCTACACCTGCACCACCGAGCACCCCGATGGTGGCGACATCGGCGGCAAAGGCAAGAAGTCCCGCGCCGTGCGCGCCGCCCAGGCCATCCACGACCAGGGACGCGCGGTCAACATCCACCTGTGGGAGTTCGCGCAGAACCCCACCGACGCCAACCTGCCCGTCGTCGTCCGCGAAGGCGCGATGATCCGCGCCAGCCTGTTCGTGGGCACCGAATCCATCGCCAAGATGGCCCTCGGCGAAGCCCCCGTCGACACCGGCGCCGCACCCCACGCCCTGCGCTCCGGCCTGGACCGCGGCACCGTCGTGCTCGCCCCCGGCGAATCCATGGACCTGCCCGGCGGCGCCACCCACACCACCGTGCGCACCCACTTCATCAGCACCGAACAGAGCTACGACATCGCCGAGCGCGCCAAGCGATTCCGCGCCGGCATCCGCCACCACCAGCACGAACCCGAGCAGCGCGACCTGCTCGACGACCTCGCCGCGGTCTTCGGCGACGACGAACGCGTCAAAGCCCGCGACCTCGTCGCCCGCCTGCGCGCACTGGCCCCCGACCACAAGCCCTACACCAAGCTCAACGCCACCACCCTCGCTACCCAGCTCGCCGAGTACGACGTGCCGGTCAAGCCCTACGACGGCTACCCCACCGTTCGGCTACAGCACGTCACCACGGCGATCGCCGAACGCGCAGTGAGTGACCAGGACTGACCCGCCCCACCACCCCGAACAGCCACCCCGGCACCCCACAACCCAGCCCACGTCCACTGGCCCACTGAACACACATTTCCGCAGCACACGGCCAGTGGGCCCGGCTCAGTGCGCCCAAAGTGACCTTTCACTACCTCACCCCCAACCCACTGAACCGCCCACTACCCACCACCAACTACACACAGTAATTCCCTTCGTTCAAAGGAGAACACCCATGCTGTCCGGCTCGTCCCTTGCGTTCCTCACGCTGCTCGCCGCGCTCGTCATCCCCGCCTACCTCGGGCTGTGCGTGCTGTGGCCGCTCAAGCTCTGCCGCGCCTGCCGGGGGAGGGGGCGTTTCCAGTCCCGCGTCCTGCGCGGGGTGCGGGTCTGCCTGGACTGCGACGCCTCTGGCTTACAGCTGCGCGCCGGAACCCGGGCGCTGGCCGCGATCCGCGAGTCCTTACAGGCCCGCCGCAACCGCAACAACCGCCGCTGAACCCGACCATCCAGAAAGGACACACCGTCATGCCTGACAGGCCGTGGGGCATCTCCCGGACCGGCCGCGTGCGCCACTACCTGGAGCGCGACCGGTGGTGGCCGATCTACACCACGCCTCCGCTGCGCGGACACCGCGGATTCGCCGCCTGTACCCGGCGGGTCACGGTCTACGACCTCGACGCCGTCTTCGGCTACCTGGAGCGCGACGTGGACAACGCCGAGGTCGCGACCTGGCCGCTCTGCTCCTACTGCCAGCAAACCCACTGAACCGTCTCTCCGGAAAGGACACACCGCCATGCACATCACGCTCGCCGATCCGCGTGGTTTCGCCGACGCCGCGCGGGGGATCGCCAAGCTGCTCGCGTCTGGACCGATCGACCCCGTGCTGGCCGGGATCGTGCTCCACGCCGAACCCGGTGGCCTGACGTTGTCGGGGTTCGACCGGGAGACCGCCACCTGCATCACCCTCGACGACACCGTCGAGGTGGAGACGCCGGGGCGGGTGCTGGTGTCGGGGCGCCTGCTCGGCGAGATCGCCCGCCTGCTGCCCCGCCAGACCACCACCCTGGTCACGGACGACCGGCAGCTGACGATCGTCGCGGGCGGCAGCCGAGCGACGCTGCCGCTGCTGCCGATCGACGACTACCCCGCACTGCCCGAGACTCCGGACGTCATCGGGGAAGTCGACGCCGCCGACTTCGCTGCCGTCGCGGGAAGGGTGGCTTCGGCGGCGGGCACCGACGAGGCGCTGCCGGGCCTGACCGGGCTCGGCATCGACCTGCCCGACAGCGGTGAGCCGCTGCGGTTGTATGCCACCGACCGACGACGGATGGCCACCGCGACCCTGACCTGGCAACCCGCCCTCGGCCCGGCCCTCCGAGCGCGGGTGCTGGTTCCGGCACGACCGGTCACCGACGCCGCCACGCTCCTGGCCAGCCGGGGCGGCACGATCCGGATCGGTCTCGACCCCGACCACCGCCGCCTCGGCCTGGCCAGCGACCACCGCCGGATCACCCTGGCCGTCCTCGACGTGCCCGCCCCGCCCTACGACCGGGTCCTGGCCACCTCACCCGGCAGTTCGTTCACCGCGCCGGTCGGCGAGCTGGCCGCGGCGGTCAAGCGACTCGCGCTGCACCGCGAGCACCCCGGCATGGACATCACCCTGGCCGACAACACCCTGCGCATGGAGATCACCAGCAGCGCGGGCACCACCGTCGACACTCTCGCCGTCGACTACACCGCCACCCCGGTCCACGCCCGGCTCAACACCAGCCTGGTCGCTGCCGCCCTGCACGCGCTCGACAGCGACCTCGTCCACATCACCCTTCCCCGCACCGCGAACGCCGCGCCGAAGCCGTGGACGCTGCGACCGCTGACCTCGACCGGGCCCGACGACCAGCTCCGCTACCTCGTCATGCCCATGACCATCCCCGCCCAGACCGCCGCAGCCGCGTAACAACCGATTCCGAGGAGGAAGTCATGGCTGGACTGCCTGAGATCACCATCGCCGGAACCGTCGTCGCCGACCCCGAGATGCGCTTCACCCAATCCGGGGCAGGGGTCGTGAACTTCACCGTCGCGGCCAACGACCGCCGGTTCGACCGCGACAAGGGCCAGTGGATCGACGCCGGGGCGACGTTCCTGCGGTGCTCGATCTGGCGCCAGGCCGCCGAAAACGTCTCCGAGAGCGTCACCAAGGGCACCCGCGTCCTGGTCACCGGCGTGCTGCGGCAGCGCTCCTACGAAACCCCCGAGGGCGAGAAGCGCACCGTGTTCGAGGTCGACGCCACCGAAGTCGCCGTCTCACTGAAGTTCGCCACCGCCACCGTCAAAAAGGCCAGCCGCAACAACGGAACCGCACCCGCGAGCGACGACGCCGACCGATGGGGCTCGGCACCCCCCGCAGGCACTCGCGGCGGCTTCGCCGACGAACCCCCGTTCTAAGCCCCAGTCCGCCCCTGCCTCGCTCGGTTGCGCCGGGCAACCGAGCGAGGCCCCTGTTCTCACCGAAGGAGGTTCGCCGTGCCCACCTCATCCACAACGCTGCTGACGGCCGCACTGGCGATCGCCGGGCGCGGGTGGCCGGTGTTCCCGCTCAACCCCGGCGGGAGTTTCCCCGCACTGCACAGCGTCGACGACTGCCCCGGCACCGGGCCCTGTACCGCCGGGCACCGCAAGTGGGAACAGCGCGCCACCACCGACCCTGATCGCGTCCGCGGCTGCTGGTCCCACGGCGCCTACAACATCGGCCTGGCCACCGGGCCCGCCGGGCTGCTCGTCGTCGACCTCGACATGCCCAAGCCCGGCAAGCCCGTCCCCGAGCGCTGGGCCGCTCAGGGAGCCGAGTCCGGCATGGACGTGTTCCTGCTCGTCTGCGCCGACGCCGGCCACCCGCCGCCGCTGGACACGATGACCGTGCAGACGCCTTCCGGCGGAACCCACCTGTACTTCACCGCACCGGCCGATGCGCGGCTGCGGATCACCCAGGGTGAACGCGGCCACGGGCTCGGGTGGGGCATCGACACCCGCGGCTGGGGCGGTTACGTCGTCGCGCCCGGTTCGATCCGCCGCGACGGCTCCTACACCATCACCGACGACCGGCCGCCCGCGCCGCTCCCGGCCTGGCTCGTCGACCGGCTCACGCCCACGCCGCTGCCGCCGCAGCAACCGACCGCGGTGGCGACGACGGCCGGGCGGCGCACCGGATTCCTGCGCGCGGCCATCGACGGCGAGATCCGGCGGGTCACCACGGCCGAGGGTGGTGGCCGCAACTTCGCGCTCTACTGCGCCGCCAACGCCCTCGGGCAACTCGTCGCCGGTGGCGCGCTCGGCGAGCAGGAAGTCACCGACGAACTGCTGGCCGCCGCCCACAGTCACGTCGCCGCCGATGCCTACTCCTGGGCCCAGGCCAGGCGGACCATCGCCTCCGGCCTGCGAGCCGGAGCAGCCCGACCACGACGGATGACGGCATGAGCACACCTGCCCCCGAGCACGACAACGTCCGGGCACTACGCACCAACCCCGCCGACGCACTCATCGGCGCGTGGACCGCCGAGGCGCTCATGGCCGCCGAGTTCCCCGAACCGCGGTGGGCCGTGCCCGGCATCCTTGCCGAAGGTGTCAACGTCCTCGCGGGACCGCCCAAGGTCGGCAAGTCCTGGATGTCCCTCGGACTCGCACTCGCCGTTGCCTCCGGCGGGCGCGCGCTCGACACGATCGACGTCGATCTCGGCCCGGTGCTCTACCTCGCGCTCGAAGACACCCCACGACGGCTGCAAACCCGCATGGGCAAACTCCTCGGCCACGACCCCGCACCGGCCGGGCTCACCGTGGCCACCAACTGCCCGACCCTGCCCGCCGGCGGCGAAGAAGCGATCGCCGCTTGGCTCGACCACCACCCCGACGCCCGCATGGTCGTGCTCGACGTGTTCGCCAAGATGCGCGGCACCCCACCCGCCGGAATGGCCGCCTACGACGCCGACTACGCCGCGATCGGCCGTGCCAAACGCCTTGCCGACCATTACGGCGTCGCGTTCGTCCTCGTCCACCACGTCCGCAAGATGGGCTCCGAAGACTTCCTTGAAACCGTCTCTGGCTCCAACGGCATCGCCGGCGCCGCCGATGCCACCCTCGTTCTCCGACGAGGCCGCAACAAAGCCGACGGCGTCCTGCAAGTCACCGGCCGCGACATCGACGAAGCCGAATACGCCCTCGCCTTCCACCCCAACTCCGGTGCCTGGCAACTCCTCGACGGACCCGCCAGCGACCACATCATGCACGACACCAGCACCACGATCCTGCACTACGTCCGCGAAAGCCCTGGCGCGGGACCAAAAGCCATCGCCGATGCGACCAGCCTGCCGTACGAGAACGTCAAAAAGACCTGCCAGCGCCTGGCGAAGGAGGGCCATCTCCACGCCGCAGGCGGTCGGTACCGACTGCCCGCCATCGCAGTCACCCCCAGAGACACGAACGGCCACGAAGTGTCCCCGGCGTCCCCGATGTCCCCAAACCTGGTCTGATCAGGCAATACAAACATCAACTTTGGGGACTCGCAGGGACATGTACCCCAGCTGTCCCCGCAACCGCCAAGAACAGGAGCTGTGATGTCCGGACGACGTGAGTACCTCACCATCCGCGACCTTTGTGAAGAACTCGAAATCTCCCGCGACACCTTCTACCGATGGCGCTCCACCGGCCGTGCCCCGCTCTGCACGAAGCTCCCCAACGGCGAACTTCGGATCTGCCGTGACGACTTCGAATCCTGGCTCCACAACCACAAGGAGGCTGCCTGATGCCACGGTCCTTCGATGTACGCATCTGGTCGATCGCCCAACGCAAGAACCAGCAGGGCAAAGTCACAAGCTACGGAATCCGCTGGCGCGTCGGCGCAAAACGGTTCTACGAGTCCTGCAAGACACGGGCGCAAGCGGATCGCTTCAGGGCCGAACTCATCGCGGCCCAAAACAGGGGGGAGGCATTCGACGCCGAGTCGGGAAAGCCGATCTCCGCCTCGGGAACGGTCCGCGAGACTACGTGGTTCGAGATCGCCTGCGACTACGTCGACATGAAGTGGGAAGCTGCCTCTGCGACCGCACGCCAGACCATCGCGGAAGCACTCATCCGCATCACACCTGTCTTCCTTCCGAACGGGCCGGGAAAACCGGATGAGCGCGCGATCCGCTCCGCCCTCCGTGGCTACGCGTTCAACACCCGAACTAGGGCCGGGCACGTCCCTGACGAAGCAGGCGCAGTTCTGCGCTGGTGTGCTCGGAACAGCCGTCCAGTGAGCGATGCGCTGCACCCGCAGACGCTCCGTGTACTGGAAAAGGCTGTCACCACAACACTTTCTGGATCCAAGTACGCCCCCTCGGTCGCGCGCAAGACCCGCTCGGTGCTGTCGAGCGTGCTCGCCTACGCAGTCGAGAGGGAAGCACTGGAGAAAAACCCATTGGACACAGCGAAGTGGACCACTATGCCGAAGGGCAACCGCACCATCGATCCTCGCACTGTGCCCAACCCAGCGCAGGCGCGTGCCTTGCTCACCGCAGTGCGCGGAATCCGCCGCAGTGGCCCGAGATTGGAAGCGTTCTTCGGCGCGATGTACTTTGCAGGCTTGCGGCCCGAAGAAGCGGTGGCACTACGGCGGCGAGATCTGGTGCTCCCCGACTCCGGTTGGGGGGAAATCTACGTCGACGAAGCGCATCCGCACGCGGGGAAGCACTGGACCGGAACCGACCGGGCCCGGGAGACCCGCGGGGTGAAGGCGCGGGATGCGGGGGAGGGCAGGCCAGTGCCGTGCCCACCGGAACTCGTCGATCTCTTTCGTCGGCACCTCGCCGCGTTCCCCGAGGGCGGGGACCGGGTGTTCGTCGGAGACCGGGGACAAGACGTGCCCAAGATCACTTACATGCGGGTATGGAGGGAAGCGCGGGTCGCCGCCTTCACCGAGGAGGTGCGCGTCTCGCGTCTGGCCCGGCGGCCGTACTCGCTGCGCCATGCGGCGGTGAGCACCTGGCTCGCAGCTGGCGTCGATCCTGCTGTGGTCGCCCGGTGGGCGGGCCACTCGGTGGCGGTGCTGATGGACGTCTACGCCGCGTGCCTGCACGGACGGGATGTGATCGCCCGTGGGCAGGTCGACAGGTTCTTCGGGTACGGGCGCTGAGGCTTGTGCACGCATTGTGCACGGAGGCCGACAGAAGACGACTACCACCGACAGACAGTGACAGACGAGCAAGATCAGCGATAGAGGTGATTTCCCCTGATCAGAAGCCGTTTTCCAAGGCTATTGTATGGCGCCCTCGGCAGGACTCGAACCTGCGACACCTGCCTCCGGAGGGCAGTGCTCTATCCGCTGAGCTACGAGGGCTTTCTTGTCGGCTTGCTTGTCGTTTCCGACGTTCGTCAGCTTAGCGCATCGCCTGATCGTGGTTCTTCAGGGGGTTCGCCGGGCGCTCACCTCCGGTTTCACCCGATGTCCACGAAAGTGAGCCTAGCCTCCCCTTGCCTGAATCTATGCGAATGTGACTATATATTCGTGGGGCGGACCACGAGGAGGATTCGGATGGGGCACGGACACGGGCACGGTAGCGCCGCGGACGCGGTCAGCGCTTCGGGGCGCTACGTGCGGCGGCTCGCGATGGCCTTCGGCGTGCTGCTGGCGTTCTTCGTGCTGGAAGCGGTCGTCGGCTACCTGAGCTCGTCGCTGGCGCTGTTGTCCGACGCGGGGCACATGCTCACCGACGTGCTCGGCGTCGGCATGGCGCTGGCCGCCATCTCCGCCGCTCGCAGGCCGGCTCGCGGCGGCCGGACCTTCGGCCTGTACCGGATGGAGGTGCTGGCCGCGCTGGCCAACGCCGTCCTGCTCTTCGGCGTCGCCGCGTACATCCTCTACGAGGCCATCGGCCGCTTCCAGGACCCGCCGGAGGTCGCGGGGCTGCCGATGATGCTCACCGCCGCCGCCGGTCTGGTCGCCAACCTCGTCGCCTTCGCGCTGCTGCGGGAGGGCGCCGACACCAGCCTCAACGTCCGCGGCGCCTACCTGGAGGTCCTGGCCGACACCCTCGGCTCGGTCGGTGTCCTCGTCGGCGGCGTCCTGACCACCGCCTTCGGCTGGTACCTCGTCGACCCGATCATCGCCGTCGCGGTGGGCCTGTTCGTGCTGCCGCGGACCTTCAAGCTGGCCAAGCAGGCGCTGCGGATCCTGGTGCAGCAGGCGCCGGAGGGCGTCGACGTGCAGCAGATGCGGGAGGACCTCAACCGGCTCCCGAGCGTCACCGAGGTGCACGACCTGCACGTGTGGACGCTCACCTCCGGCATGGAGGTCGCCTCCGCGCACCTGACCACCGGCAGCCGCGCCGACCACGGCGGCGTGCTGATCGCCGCCCAGCGGCTGCTCTCCGAGCGCTACCACATCGACCACGCCACGCTCCAGGTCGAGCCCGCCGAGTGCGCTCGCCGCTGCCGCGAACTGACCTGGTGACAACGAGAACGCCCCCGGCCGCGGCCAGGGGCGTTCTCGTCAGCTCGCCGGTAACGGGGTCGAGCCCCGCTCCGCGATCATCCGCCGCATCAGCTCGCTCTCGGTCTTCTGCGAGCCGAGCATGTTCGCCGCGAGGTTGCGCACGGCCGGGATGGCGGCGCGCTGCGCGCCGAACTCGGCCATCGGCGCTCCGCCCTCGTGGTGGCGCAGCATCAGGCGCAGGAACTCCACGTCGAACTCCGGGCCGCTGAGCTTCTGGAGCCGGGCCAGCTCCTCGGTGGAGGCCATCCCCGGCATCAGCCCGCCGCCGGACCCACCGCCGTGGTGACCGCCGTGACCGCTGTCGGCCATCCACTCCATCGGCGCGCCCGCGGCCTGCGCCGGCTGGTTCCACAGGCTCAGCCAGCCCTGCATCCGGCCGATCTGGCCGCGCTGGTTGGTCTCGATGTCGAACGCGAGCTGCCGCACCGCGACGTCGGCCGCGCGCTCGCGGGCCAGCGTCGCCATCGTCACGGCCTGCTCGTGGTGCACCGACATGTCCTGGGCGAACCCGATGTCGACCGGCGTGGGATTGGTCTCGACCCGCTGGTCGGACGGGACCTTGATCAGCATTCCGCCCGCCGCGCCGAGCAGCAGCAGCGCCACCGTCCCGGCGATGGCGACGAACACCCGCACGGTCAGCGGGGTCCGCTCGGAACTCACTGACCGGCCCCCATCTCACCGCTGGCCTGCTGGCTGCCGGTGCCGTCCATCGGGATCGCGTCCGGCGGCGCCGGGCTCGGGTCGAACGGCGGCGGGTTCAGCGTGTCGAACGCACCCGGGTACGCCTGGCAGGACCCGTTGATCTCGGGGTAGACGCCGTTGCCGTTCTGCCGCAGCGCGGTGATGAACTGGTCGATCCGCTTGTCGTCGGCGCTGTCGACCTTGAGCCGGTGGCCCCACGACTGCACCGAGATCGGGCTGTCCAGGCCGGGGTAGGGCGACATCATCGTGTAGGGCTTGCCCTCGACCCGCTTCTCCAGCGCCGCCTTGCCCGCGCCGTCGACCTTGTCCGGGTTGTAGGCGATCCAGACCGCGCCGTGCTCCAGCGAGTGGACCATGTTCTCGGTGCGCACCGCCTCCGGGTAGACCACGCCGGTGCAGTCGGCCCAGATGCCGTCGTGCGGACCGCCGAACGGCGGCGCCTGGTCGTAGGCCACCCGCTGCTGCGGGGTCACGTGCTGCTGGGCCGGGTAGTTGGCGAGCTGCACACCGGGGATCGCCTTGGACGGATCGGGGTTCTGCGGCGACGGCGTGAACACCGCGAGTTCCTTCTTGTCCATGTACACGATGCCGACGTAGCCGAACACCGCGACGGCGATCACGAGGATCGCGGTGACAGCCGAGATCATCACCCACGGGATCGAACGCTCGTGCACCACCGAGCTGCGCGCCTTGCTCTTCTTACCGCTTGCCATGCTCTTCGGACCTCGTCTCGCGAACCGCCGCCAGGGGACTCGGCGTGCCAGTCTAGAGATTTCCCGCTCCCGCCGAGCCGCTCGTCGAATTGCCGACAGCGACCTCACGCTCTCACACCCGGATGTGCGCCCGGTCACCCGCCGGTCACCGGACGTGCGCGGACCCCGGCGCGGTCCGCCAACCCGTTGGCTGAACAGCGGTGACGCTTCCTTAGACTGCATAAGGTGACTCCCGCCGCGCTCGCAGAACTGGTCCGCAACACCGCCGTCGACGTGCTGTCCAGCCGTGACCTGGACACCTCGGTCATCCCGGACGCGGTGACGGTCGAGCGACCCCGCAACCCCGAACACGGCGACTACGCGACCAACATCGCGATGCAGGTCGCCAAGAAGGCCGGGGTGGCCCCGCGCGACCTGGCAGGCTGGCTCGCCGAGGCGCTGACCGGGCAGGACGGCGTCGAGGCCGTCGACGTCGCGGGCCCGGGCTTCCTGAACCTGCGGCTGGCCGCCGACGCCCAGGGCCAGATCGTGCGCGAGGTGCTGGGCGCCGCCGACGCGTTCGGCCGCGGTGACCGCTACCAGGGCCTGAAGATCAACCTCGAGTTCGTCTCGGCCAACCCCACCGGCCCCATCCACCTCGGCGGCACCCGCTGGGCCGCGGTGGGCGACGCGCTGGGCCGGACGCTGGAGGCGCAGTCCGCCGAGGTCACCCGCGAGTACTACTTCAACGACGCGGGCGCGCAGATCGACCGGTTCGTGCGGTCGCTGCTCGCCGCCGCGCGCGGTGAGGCCGCCCCGGAGGACGGCTACGGCGGCGACTACATCGCCGAGATCGCCGCGCAGGTCCTCGCCGCCGAGCCCGGTGCGCTGGACCAGCCCGAGGCCGAGCGGCACGAGACCTTCCGGCGGATCGGCGTCGGCCTGATGTTCGACGAGATCAAGCGCAGCCTGCACGAGTTCGGCGTCGACTTCGACGTCTACTTCCACGAGGACTCGCTGCACACCTCGGGCGAGGTCGACCGCGCGGTCGAGCAGCTCAAGGAGTCCGGCCACCTCTACTTCGCCGACGGCGCCTGGTGGCTGAAGTCGACCGAGTTCGGCGACGACAAGGACCGGGTGCTGATCAAGAGCGACGGGCATCCCGCCTACATCGCCGGTGACGTCGCCTACCTGCGGGACAAGCGCGACCGCGGCTTCGACCTGTGCATCTACATGCTCGGCGCCGACCACCACGGCTACATCCCGCGGCTCAAGGCCGCCGCCGCCGCGCTCGACGACGACCCGGACGTCGTCGAGGTGCTCATCGGCCAGATGGTGAACCTGGTCAAGGACGGCAGGCCGGTGCGGATGAGCAAGCGCGCCGGAACCGTCGTGCGGCTGGAGGACCTGGTCGACGCGGTCGGCGTGGACGCCGCGCGGTACTCGCTGATCCGCTCCTCGGTGGACTCCGCCCTCGACCTCGACCTCGACCTGATCAGCAAGCGCACCAACGAGAACCCGGTCTTCTACGTCCAGTACGCGCACGCGCGGCTCGCGTCGCTCCAGCGCAACGCCGCGTCCATGGGCATCGACCGGGGCCCGGTGGCCGACGCAGACCTGTCGCTGCTCACCCACGAACGTGAGGGCGACCTGATCCGCACCCTGGGCGAGTACCCGCGCGTGGTGCGTTCCGCGGCGGAACTGCGGGAACCGCACCGCATCGCCCGGTACCTGGAAGAAGTGGCCAGCGCGTACCACAAGTTCTACGACGCCTGCCGCGTGCTGCAGCCCGGTGACGACCAGGCCAGCCCGCTGACGATCGCCCGCCTCCAGCTGTGCGAGGCGGCCCGCCAGGTGCTGGCCAACGGGCTCGGGCTGCTCGGAGTCAGCGCACCGGAGCAGATGTAGGGGCTGTCGTGATCTCGTCCTGCGCCGCTTCGGAGAACGAGAACAGGTTGTAAGAGCGTGTCTGGAAGGCGGTTTGGGTCCGGCGCCCCGGCGGGGGCGCCCGGGCGCAAGCGGCTGCCGCCGCTGAGGAAACGAGCTTTGAAGGAGCCGTGACCATGCGTGCTCATCCGGCTGGACCGAGGCACGCCGACGTCGTGCCTCCCGGCAACACCGCGGGCCCGGTCCCGGCCACCGCGGAGGACCTCGACCGGCTGCACCCCGAGGTGTGGCCGCGCAACGCCGTTCGCGGCGCCGACGGCGTCACCCGCTTCGCGGACACCGACGTCCGCGACCTCGCCGAGGAGTACGGCACCCCGCTGTTCGTCCTCGACGAGGCCGACTTCCGCTCCCGCTGCGCCGAGTACGCGGCGGCTTTCGGCGACCCCGAGTCGGTGCACTACGCCTCGAAGGCGTTCCTGTGCACCGAGGTCGCGAAGTGGGTCGCAGAGGAGGGGCTGAGCCTCGACGTGTGCAGCGGCGGCGAGCTGCGCGTCGCGCTGCGCGCGGGCTTCCCGCCGGAGCGGATCACCTTGCACGGCAACAACAAGTCGATCGCCGAGCTGACGGCGGCGGTCGAGGCCGGGGTCGGTGCCGTGGTGCTCGACTCGTTCCACGAGATCGCCCGGCTCGACCACATCGCGCACGAGCGCGGAGTGAAGCAGCCGGTGATGATCCGCGTCACCGTGGGCGTGGAGGCGCACACCCACGAGTTCATCGCGACCGCCCACGAGGACCAGAAGTTCGGGTTCTCGCTGTCCTCCGGCCAGGCCGCGGAGGCCGTGGGCCGGGTGCTCAAGGCCGACTCGCTGGAGCTGGTGGGGCTGCACAGCCACATCGGTTCGCAGATCTTCGACGACGACGGCTTCGAGCTCGCCGCGCACCGGGTGATCCGGTTCCTGGCCGGGATGCGCGAGGAGCACGGCACCGGCGCGATGTCCACGGTGTCCACAGTGGACCTCGGTGGCGGACTGGGGATCGCCTACACAGCCGAGGACGACCCGCTGCCGCCCGCCGAGCTGGCGACCCGGCTGCAGGAGATCGTCCGCAAGGAGTGCGAGAACGCCGGTTTCCCGCCGCCGCGGATCGCCGTCGAACCCGGCCGCGCGATCGCCGGTCCCGGCACGGTGACCGTCTACGAGGTCGGCACCATCAAGGACGTCGCGCTCGACGGCGGCATGCAGCGCCGGTACGTCAGCGTCGACGGCGGCATGAGCGACAACATCCGCACCTCGCTCTACGACGCCGTGTACGACTGCCGCCTGGTCTCCCGGGGCGCCGAGGCGCCCGCGGTGCTTTCCCGCATCGTGGGCAAACACTGTGAATCCGGTGACGTAGTGGTGCGGGACTGCTGGCTCCCGGAGGACATTGCTCCGGGAGATCTGCTGGCCGTCGCCGCCACCGGCGCGTACTGCTACGTCATGGCCAGCAACTACAACCGCCTGCCCAAGCCGCCCGTGGTCGCGGTCGGGGACGGTCAGGCGCGACTGCTGCTGCGCAGGGAGACCGAGGACGACCTGCTGCGGCTGGAGGTGTGAGTGATCGAGGACCGTGAACCGATCAGGGTCGCGCTGCTGGGCTGCGGCACGGTCGGTACCGAGGTGCTGCGTCTGCTTCAGGACCAGCCGGAGGAGTTCGCGGCGCGGGCCGGGGCGCCGGTGCAGGTCACCGGGGTCGCCGTCCGCCGCCCGCACAAGCACCCCGCGGTGCCCGAGCACCTGCTCACCACCGACGCCCAGGCGCTGGTGGAGGGCGACGTCGACGTCGTGGTGGAGCTGATCGGCGGCATCGAGCCCGCCCGCTCGCTGCTGCTGACCGCGCTGAAGTCGGGCAAGTCGGTGGTGACGGCGAACAAGGCGCTGCTGGCCGAGCACGGCTCGGAGCTCTACTCCGCGGCCGACGCCGCCGGGGCCGACATCTACTTCGAGGCCGCGGTCGCCGGGGCGATCCCGCTGCTGCGCCCGCTGCGCGAGTCGCTGGCCGGCGACCGGATCAACCGCGTGATGGGCATCGTCAACGGCACCACGAACTACATCCTGTCCGCGATGGACAGCACCGGCGCCGGCTACTCCGAGACGCTGGACGAGGCGGGCCGCCTCGGTTACGCCGAGGCCGACCCGACCGCCGACGTCGACGGCTTCGACGCCGCGGCCAAGGCCGCGATCCTCGCGTCGCTGGCCTTCCACACCCGGGTCACCGCCAACGACGTGCACCGCGAGGGCATCTCCGGGGTCAGCCCCGGAGACATCGCGGCGGCCAAGTCGCTGGACCGGACGGTCAAGCTGCTGGCGATCTGCGAGCGGGTGGTCGACGACGAGGGCGGCGAGTCGGTCTCGGCCCGCGTGCACCCGGCGATGATCCCGCGCAGCCACCCGCTGGCCGGGGTCGGCGGCGCCTTCAACGCGGTCTTCGTGGAGGCCGAGGCCGCCGGGCAGCTCATGTTCTACGGACAGGGGGCCGGTGGCGCCCCGACGGCCAGCGCGGTGCTCGGCGACCTCGTCGCGGTGGCCCGCAACCTGGTCGTGGCGGGCAAGGGGCCGCGCGAGTCGGCGCACGCGCAGCTGTCGGTGCGGCCGATGGGCGACACCCCGACCCGCTACCACATCAGCCTCGACGTGGCCGACAAGCCGGGCGTGCTCTCGCAGGTCGCGGCCACGTTCAACGAGCACGATGTGAGCATTTCCGTGGTCCGCCAGCAGGGCAGGGGAGACGAGGCGAGCCTCGTCGTGGTCACCCACACCGCGCCCGACGCGGCATTGAGGTCCACAGTGGACAAGATCGCGCAGCTCCCGGTGGTGCGCGAGGTGGTCAGCGTGATGCGCGTGGAAGGTGAACCGTCGTGACTTCGAACATCCAGAGCGCCCGGGCCGGGTGGCCCGGCCTGATCGAGGCGTACCGGGACCGCGTCCCGGTACCGGACGGCGCGCGGATCGTGACCCTCCAAGAGGGCAACACCCCGCTGGTGGAGGCGCACCACCTCTCCGAGCTCACCGGCTGCCGGGTGTACCTCAAGGTGGAGGGCGCCAACCCGACCGGCTCCTTCAAGGACCGCGGCATGACCGTGGCGATCACGCACGCGCTCGCCCAGGGCAGCAAGGCCGTCATCTGCGCGTCCACCGGCAACACCTCGGCATCGGCCGCCGCCTACGCCTCGCGCGCCGGGCTGACCTCGGCCGTGGTGGTGCCGCAGGGCAAGATCGCGATGGGCAAGCTCGCCCAGGCCGTGGTGCACGGTGCGAAGATCCTCCAGGTCCAGGGCAACTTCGACGACTGCCTCGAACTCGCCCGCAAGACCGCCGCCGAGCACCCGGTCACCCTGGTCAACTCGGTCAACCCGGTCCGGCTGGAGGGCCAGAAGACCGCGGCCTTCGAGATCTGCGACGTCCTCGGCCGAGCCCCGGACGTGCACTGCCTGCCCGTCGGCAACGCGGGCAACATCACCGCCTACTGGAAGGGCTACGACGAGTACGCCCGCGACGGCGTCATCACCGGCACGCCCCGGATGTTCGGGTTCCAGGCCGCCGGTGCGGCGCCGCTGGTGCACGGCCAGCCGGTGGCCCAGCCGGAGACCGTCGCGACCGCGATCCGGGTCGGCAGCCCGGCGTCCTGGCACGGCGCGGTCGCCGCGAAGGACGCCTCCGGCGGCCTGTTCGCCGCGGTCAGCGACGAGCAGATCCTGTCCGCCTACCGGCTGCTGGCCTCCCGCGAGGGCGTTTTCGTCGAACCGGCTTCGGCTTCCAGCGTCGCCGGTCTGCTCGCGACCACCGGCGACGGCAGCCTCCCGGCTGGTTCCACGGTCGTGTGCACGGTGACCGGGCACGGGCTCAAGGACCCCGACACCGCCCTGTCGGGCATGGTCGAGGTCGAGCCGCTGCCGGTCGACCCGGGAGCCGTGGCCACCGCGCTGGAACTGGCGTGAGCGCGCCGTCCGCGGTCGAGGTCACGGTTCCGGCCTCGACCGCGAACCTCGGTTCGGGCTTCGACGCGCTGGGCATGGCGCTGTCGCTGTACGACACCGTGCACGCCGAGGTCGTGGACGGCCCGCCGGGCTCGGTGCGGGTCGACGTCGAGGGCTGCGGCGCCGGGGCGGTACCCGCCGACGAGCGGCACCTGGTCGCCCGGATGGCGCACCTCGCGCTGGCGGACGCCGGAGCGCGGCGGCCCGCGCTGCACCTGCGGTGCCGCAACGCGATCCCGCACTCGCGGGGCCTCGGCTCCTCGGCGGCGGCCATCGTGGCCGGTGTCGCGGCGGGCTACGCCCTGGCCGGGATCAGCCTGGCGGACAAGGAAAGCACCGACCGCGCGCTGCAACTGGCCGCGGCCGAGGAGGGCCACGCCGACAACGCCGCCGCCAGCCTGTTCGGCGGCTTCGTGATCGCCTGGAACGACGGCGGCCGGTTCGGCGCGACCTCGCTGCGCCCGCTCCCGGACGTCGTCCCGGTCGCGTTCGTGCCTGCCGTGGAGTCGGCGACCCGCACCACCCGCGGGCTGCTGCCGGAGCAGGTCCCGCATGCCGACGCGGCCTTCGCCGCGGGCCGCGCCGCGCTGCTCGTGCACGCCCTGACCGCCGACCCGTCGCTGCTGCTCGCGGCCACCGCGGACCGGCTGCACCAGGACTACCGGGAGCCCGCGTGGCCGGACACCATCGCCCTGGTGCGCCGGCTGCGCGCCGCGGGCGTGCCCGCCGCGGTCTCCGGCGCCGGGCCGACGGTGCTCGCGTTCCCGGAAGGTGGGGAAGTTCCCACCGGAATCGAGCACAACGGATTCGACCCCCTGCGGCTGCGGGTCGACGGCGAGGGCGTGCGGACCACCGTCAAGAGCTGAGAACCCGCTGGTGGCGGCCCTGTGCGCGGCCGAGGTCCGCGGGATGGTACAAAGGAAGTGTCGGCACCGGGGAATCACCAGATCCGTGAGATCGCGGTGTTCGGCAAAGTGATCGACATCAGGGCGTGCCACACGCCCAGGGGGTTGTTGCACCTGGATGACAGGGCGTCTACCCTCATGGTCAATCAGTCACCGCGCGCAGGGCGCCGGTGCCGTGTCCGGGACATCGATTCCCGGGACGCATCTCCCGCTGTGAATTGGCTCCACCCGACCCGGGGTGAAGATCAGGATTGGCGGGTACCCGACGCGGTGACCGAGGCAGGAGTTGTCAACTCAATGGGGTTCGCTTCGGACGAATCGTTCCGCGAATCGTTGCCGTTGCCGGGGTTGGGGCTCTAGGTTTCACACCGTGGCCCCCTGCGGTAGCCGAGACGCCGGATCGATCACCCGGAGCTGCTCGACCGGGTTTCAGGTGTCCCCGAACCATCAGGCGGGGTGTGCCGGGATATCCGGTGTTTGAGTCGATTGCTTCTGGAACGAGGCGGCAGCAGGGCGTGCATCGGCGAGTGTGGATCGGAGTGGATGCGTCGCACCCGTGGTCCAGCGCGGCACCACAGCACCGCTGGCCGGCGCCACGGACTGATATCGGGAAGCCGGATCCGTCAACGCTGGTATCGGACTCCGGTCGTACGAGCCGGGTACCTCCCACCGCCCGGTGCTGCTGGTTCCCGAGCCACGGCTCGACAGCCGATCACCCTCAGTGGACAGCAGATCGGTTGCCGGTAGCACAAAACGGCCGTCCGCGATTGGAGAGCGGGCGGGCAATCCGCTGGATCGCGTAGGAGGCGCGGTCCGGTCAGGAAGGACATTCGTGAGCAACACCGAACTGTTGAGCAGCGAGGCGGCCAACGGCGCCGCTCCGGCAGGCCGACAGGAAGCCGAGCAGTCGGGCGCCGGGACGACCGAGACCAACGGAACTCCGCGCCGACGCGGGGGACTCTCGGGCATGGTTCTCGCCGAGCTGCGCCAGCTCGCGGGGGAGCTGGGGATCGAGACCGGGGGCCTGCGCAAGGGCGACCTGATCGCGGCGATCAAGGAGCGCCAGGGCGGCAGCGGCACCCCGCAGCGTTCCCGCTCGACCAAGAAGTCGGCCCAGAGCTCCGCGGAGAGCGCGCCCGCCAAGGCGCACCAGCCAGCGCTCGACGAGACCGAGGCCAAGCCGCGCGAGACCGAGCAGCCGGCGGAGCAGTCCGCCAACGGTTCCGCGCCCACCCGGGGCCGGGGCCGGGGCAGGCAGCAGGCCGCCGACGCGTCCAACGACGACGAGAGCCGCCGCGGCAACAACCGCCGCCGCCGTTCCTCCGGCCGTGCCACCGGCCAGCAGGAGGAGGGCCCGGAGCGGTCCGAGCGCGCGGAGCGCGGCGAGCGCCAGGAGCGCGGGCAGAACGCTCGGCAACAGCAGCAGCAGGACAACCGCCAGCAGGACGAGGGCGACGAGGACGGCGGGCGCCGCCGGGGCCGCCGGTTCCGGGACCGCCGCCGCAACCGCGGTCGCGGCGAGGGCGGCGGCAGCGAGCCGGAGGTCCGCGAGGACGACGTGCTGCTGCCGGTCGCGGGCATCCTCGACGTGCTGGAGAACTACGCCTTCGTGCGCACCTCCGGCTACCTCGCGGGCCCGAACGACGTCTACGTCTCGCTCTCGCTGGTCCGCAAGTACGGGCTGCGCCGCGGTGACGCGATCAAGGGCGTCATCCGGCAGCCGCGGGAGGGCGAGCAGCAGCGGCAGAAGTTCAACCCGCTGGTGCGGGTCGACGCCATCAACGGCCTGGAGCCGGACGCGGCCAAGGGCCGTCCGGAGTTCCACAAGCTGACCCCGCTCTACCCCAACGAGCGGCTGCGGCTGGAGACCGAGCCGCAGAACCTGACCGGCCGGATCATCGACCTGGTGATGCCCGTCGGCAAGGGGCAGCGGGCGCTCATCGTCTCCCCGCCCAAGGCGGGCAAGACGATGGTGCTGCAGGCGATCGCCAACGCGATCACCGCGAACAACCCCGAGTGCCACCTCATGGTCGTCCTCGCCGACGAGCGGCCGGAAGAGGTCACCGACATGCAGCGCTCGGTCAAGGGCGAGGTCATCGCCTCCACCTTCGACCGCCCGCCGTCGGACCACACCACCGTCGCCGAGCTGTCCATCGAGCGGGCCAAGCGCCTGGTCGAGATGGGACACGACGTGGTCGTCCTGCTCGACTCGATCACGCGTCTGGGCCGCGCCTACAACCTGGCGGCGCCGGCCTCCGGCCGGATCCTGTCCGGTGGTGTCGACTCGACCGCGCTGTACCCGCCGAAGCGGTTCCTGGGCGCGGCGCGCAACATCGAGAACGGCGGCTCGCTGACGATCTTCGCCACGGCGCTGGTGGAGACCGGGTCCACCATGGACACGGTCATCTTCGAGGAGTTCAAGGGCACCGGCAACGCCGAGCTCAAGCTGGACCGCAAGCTCGCCGACAAGCGGCTGTTCCCCGCGGTCGATGTGGACGCCTCCAGCACCCGCAAGGACGAGATCCTGCTGTCGCCGGACGAGTTGGCCGTGACGCACAAGCTGCGCCGCGTGCTGGCCGCGCTCGACGCCCAGCAGGCGCTGGAACTGCTGCAGGACCGGCTGCGCAAGTCGCGCACCAACATCGAGTTCCTGATGCAGGTGGCCAAGACCACCCCCGGCAAGGACGAGGACTGAGCGTCCGGCCGGACATCGCCGAGGGCCCGCACCGCCAGCCGGTGCGGGCCCTCGGCTGTTTCAGGAGCACGAGGTCCGGCGGGCCGAACCGCGGACGAGGACGACGGTGAGCAACGCGATGGCGACCGGGCCCACGGCGAGCGCGAGCACCACCGGAAGGCGCAGCGCGTCCACGGGGAGTCCCGCGGCGAGTACGGCCAGCGGGTAACCGGCCCGCAGCAACCGCCGCTGGAGGCGGGAGCGCCACTGCACCTGCCCGCTGCCTGCGAAGGTCACCGCCGCGGTGAAGCCGAACAGCAGCGGGGCCGACACCGACAGCTCGCCGTCCAGCATCGGGACGGCGCTGATCAGCAGCTCCAGCATCGCGGCGATCCCGATCGCACTGCCCACGCAGAGCAGCGGCAGGGCGATCCACGCCTTGACCGTCATCCCGCCGAGGGCCGAGCACAGCATCACCCGTAGAGGATGCTTCGGCGGCGGCCCGGACGCAGCAGTGCGCGGAGCCCGCTCGGCGGGCGGTGCGATTCCCGCGCCGGGCGGTGGCCGGGACGGGCCGAACGGCGCAGGAATATCCGGGTGGGCACCCTGCGTTGCAGGTCAGCAGCCTTCGTCTGGCAGAATGCAAGGTTGGTTCCGGCACCGGTTCACCGCATGCCATCGACATCGTTCAGGCGGCGTGCGGACCCGGCGGCCACACAGAGAGGACAGAGGCGTGAAGACTGGCATCCACCCCGAATACGTGCAGACCCAGGTGACCTGCGGCTGCGGCAACACCTTCACCACCCGCAGCACCCGCAGCAGCGGCAACATCACGGTCGAGATCTGCTCGAACTGCCACCCGTTCTACACCGGCAAGCAGAAGATCCTGGACACCGGTGGCCGGGTCGCCCGCTTCGAGGCCCGCTACGGCCGCCGCAAGAAGTAGCTGAGCCGACGGCGCCCGTCACCGCGTTGCACCGCGGGGCGGGCGCCGCGTCGCGTTCACCGGGCCCGTCCCGGACCCACCCCGGACACAGTGAAGAAGGTCGCCAGTGGAGACGTCGAAGCTCGAAGGTCTGCTCGCCGAGTACGCCGAGCTGGAGCAGCGGCTGGCCGACCCCGGCGTGCACGCCGACCAGGCCGGGGCCCGCAAGCTCGGGCGCCGCTACGCCGAGCTGACCCCGATCGTGCGCTGCGCCCGCGAGCTGGACCAGACGCGCTCCGACCTGGCGACCGCCCGCGAGCTGGCGGGCGAGGACGCGGCGTTCGCCGAGGAGGCCGACGAGCTCGCGGCGGCGATCCCCGCGCTGGAGTCGCGGCTGACCGAGCTGCTGCTGCCGCGCGACCCGCACGACGGCTCCGACGTCCTGCTGGAGGTCAAGTCCGGCGAGGGCGGCGAGGAGTCGGCGCTGTTCGCGGGCGACCTGCTGCGGATGTACCTGCGCTTCGCCGAGCGCCAGGGCTGGCGCACCGAGATCCTGGACGCCACCGAGTCCGACCTGGGCGGCTACAAGGACGCCACGGTCGCGGTCAAGGCCAAGGCGGGTGACACCGGACCGGACGGCGTCTGGTCGAAGCTGAAGTTCGAGGGCGGGGTGCACCGCGTGCAGCGGGTGCCGGTGACCGAGTCGCAGGGCCGGGTGCACACCTCGGCCGCCGGCGTGTTGGTCTACCCGGAGCCGGACGAGGTCGAGGTCGAGGTCAACGAGAACGACCTGCGCATCGACGTGTACCGGTCGTCGGGGCCGGGCGGGCAGAGCGTGAACACGACCGACTCCGCCGTCCGCATCACCCACCTGCCGACCGGTGTCGTGGTGTCCTGCCAGAACGAGAAGTCGCAGCTGCAGAACAAGCTCCGCGCGATCCAGGTGCTGAAGGCGCGGTTGCAGGCGCTGGCCGAGGAGGAGGCCGAGCGGGAGGCTTCGGAGGCCCGCCGCAGCCAGGTGCGGACCGTGGACCGCTCCGAGCGGATCCGGACCTACAACTTCCCGGAGAACCGGATCTCCGACCACCGGGTCAACTACAAGGCCTACAACCTGGACCAGGTCCTGGACGGCGATCTCGACGGGGTGCTGACCGCGCTCGTCGACGCCGACCGCCAGGAGCGCCTCGCGTCCGCGTCGTGAGCCGGATCCGCTCCGGCGAGCCGGAGCCGCGAAATTCCCTAAGCTGGCGATCGTGACCCGACAGTCCCTGCGCCTGGCCATCCTCGAAGCGGAACGCGCGCTGTCCGCCGCGGGTGTCGCGAGCCCGCGCACCGATGCCGAGCTGCTGGCCGCGCACCTGCTCGGGGTCGAGCGGATGAAGCTGATGATGGTGCCGCTGGTCGATCCGCCGGTGGTGGAGGCGCTGCGCGAGCTCGTGCGCAGGCGGGCGTCCCGGGTGCCGTTGCAGCACCTGACCGGCACGGCGTCGCTCGGCGGCGTCACGCTGGCCGTCGGACCCGGGGTCTTCGTGCCGCGTCCGGAGACCGAGCTGCTGCTGGCCTGGGGGCTCGGCGTGCTGGAAGGCGTCCAGAACCCGATCGTGGTCGACCTGTGCACCGGGTCCGGAGCGCTCGCGCTCGCGGTGGCCAACGCGCGTCCGGACGCGGTCGTGCACGCGGTCGAGCTCGACCAGGCGGCGCTGCCGTGGGTCCGGCGCAACGCCGACGAGCAGGCGCGGGCGGGAGACACGCCGATCCGGCTCCACGCGGGCGATGTCACCGATCCGACCGTCCTGATGGACCTCGACGGCACCGTCGACCTGGTGCTCTGCAACCCCCCGTACGTCCCGGAGGGGACCCCGGTGCCGCCGGAGGTGCGCGACCACGACCCGCACGTCGCGGTGTTCGGCGGGCGGGACGGGCTCGACGTGGTGCGGCAGGTGGTCGGCTGCGCCGCGCGGCTGCTCAGGCCGGGTGGCGGGGTCGCCATCGAGCACGACGACACCCACGGCGGATCGGTTCCGGCGCTGCTGTCGGCGCGCCGGGTCCTCACCGACGTCGAGGACCACGCCGATCTCGCCGGACGGCCGAGGTTCGCGACCGCCCGGCGGGCGTGATCAGCGGTGGGTGTTGACGAACTCGCGCAGCAGCGCGTTGAACTCGGTCGGCCGCTCGCGGCTCGGCCAGTGCCCGGCGTCGGGTAGCACCCGCAGCATCGAGCCCGCGATCGCGCCCGCCGCCTCGCGGGCGGCCGACTCCGGCACGACGGAGTCCTTCTCCCCGTGGATGATCATGGTCGGGCACTGGACGCGGTCCAGGTGCGGCAGGTGGTTCACCCGCATCGCCCGCCGCTCCAGCGAGTCGACCAGCCAGTCGGAGAACATCGAGCGCCTGCCGCGCGCCTCGGCGACCGCTTCGTCCACGATGGCCTCCAGGTCGGACACCGGTGCGCTGCCGGTGAACACCCCGCGGGTCAGCACCAGCCGGGTCAGCGCCCGGCTCCAGCCCAGCGCGCGAGCGCTGAGCGGGCCGACGAAGCGGAGCTTGACCAGCAGGTAGGTGAGCAGGTGGCGCTTCAGCCGGGCCTGCACGCCCGCCGGGTCGACCAGCACCAGCCCGCGCACCCGCTGCGGGTGCCGGAGGGCGAAGCCGGTCGCGATGCTGGCGCCCGTGGACTGCCCGACCAGGACCGCGTCCGGCAGCCGCCAGGCGTCGAGCAGCCAGCGCAGGACCTCCTCGAAGGTGCGCTGGTTGGCCCGGCCGTGCCAGGGCCGGCTGCCGCCGTGACCCGGCAGGTCGGGGATGAACACGCGGTGGTCGGCGGCGAGCACCGGGATGGTCGGCCGCCAGCTGAGCAGACCGGTGTCCAGGCCGCCGCCGTGCAGCAGGACGATCGCGGGCCCGGATCCACCCGCGCGGTGGAACCGGACCCGGCCCGCGGGGAACTCGATGTGGTCGGCCTCGACACCCTGCGGCGGGGCGGTCATGTGGTAGCTCCTCGAATGGTTCGGCGTCAGCGGCGCGTCTCCCGCGCCACGAGGTCGGACGTCGGCGGACGCGGTCGGCGTGGCGGACCGGCGGCGCCGGGCTCGGCCCGATGGACCGGGCACACCTGTTCGATCTTGGGCGGGCCCGCCGGTGTTACCCGTCGAGGGTATTCCGGTCCGGGGCGCACCACCCGGAGATGCACACCGGCAGGCGTGCCAGGATCGGTGCGTGAGCACCTATGACTGCAGTCGTCCGGACAGCCGGGAAACCGGTCTCGCCGCCGCCGCGAACGCGGTTCGGGCGGGCGGGCTGGTGGTGCTGCCCACCGACACCGTGTACGGCATCGGAGCGGACGCGTTCGACTCCAGCGCGGTGGCCGCGCTGCTGGCGGCCAAGGGGCGCGGCCGGGACATGCCGGTCCCGGTGCTGGTCGGGTCTTGGTCCACTGTGGACGGACTGGTGATGTCGGTCCCGCAGCAGGCCCGCGCGCTGATCGAGGCGTTCTGGCCCGGCGGGCTGTCGATCGTGCTGCCGCAGGCGCCGTCGCTGTCCTGGGACCTCGGCGACACGCGGGGCACGGTCAACCTGCGGATGCCGCTGCACCCCGTCGCGCTCGACCTGCTGCGCGAGGTCGGCCCGATGGCGGTTTCCAGCGCGAACCGCTCCGGTCAGCCGCCCGCGTCGACCGCGGCCGAGGCCGAGGCGCAGCTGGGCGACTCGGTGTCGGTCTACCTGGAGAGCGGGCTGTCTTCGCAGGCGGCGGTGGCCTCCACGATCGTGGACCTGACGCAGTCGCACCCGCGGGTGCTGCGCGAGGGCGCGGTCTCGCTGGACGAGCTGGCCGAGGTGCTCGGCGTCCACGTCGAGTCGCTGCGCTGACCCGGCACGTCCGAAGTGGACGGCGGCGCGCGGGCGGAGATGATCATCGCTGCTGCGGACCGGTGAAATCCGCCCTGCGCCCGGCCGATAGCGTTAGCGCGCAGTACGCGACGCGAACAGGGATGAGGAGCGTCTGGCTTGAACACGCCGTTCTGGGGTCGGGTCCGCACGCGGGCCGCCGGACCGCGGAGGTGAGCCGCCGGTATGAACACACCCGCGTGGGCGCCCGCCGGTCTCCCGGCACGTGAGTACCTGCTGGTCCTGCTCACCGCCGCGGCGGTGACGTTCCTGCTCACCGGCCTGGTCCGGCTGCTCGCGATCCGGGTGGGCGCGGTCGCCTACCCGCGGCAGCGCGACGTGCACGTCAAGCCGATCCCGCGGATGGGCGGCGTGGCGATGTACGGCGGCGTGCTCGCGGCGATGTTCCTGGCGAACAACCTGCCCGCGCTCTCGCGGGGCTTCGACTACTCCAACGACGCGCTCGCGGTGGTCGCCGCCGGCGGGCTGATCGTGCTCGTCGGCGCGCTGGACGACCGGTTCGAGCTGGACTCGCTGACCAAGCTGGCCGGGCAGGTCACCGCGGCGGGGATCCTGGTGCTGATGGGCGTCCAGTGGTTCATCGTCGGGGTGCCGTGGGGTGGCAGCGAGGGCGAGCTGGGGACGTTCGTCATGCTCGGCACCAACCAGGGCCAGCTGCTGACCGTGCTGCTCATCGTGGCGATGGTGAACGCGATGAACTTCGTCGACGGCCTCGACGGGCTCGCCTCCGGGATCGGGCTGATCGCGGCCAGCGCCACCTGCCTGTTCTGCCTCGGCCTGCTCGACCGGCACGGCGGCGACGTCACCGCCTACCCGCCCGCGCTGATCGCGGCGACCATCGCGGGCGCCTGCCTGGGCTTCCTGCCGTACAACTTCCAGCCCGCCAAGATCTTCATGGGCGACTCGGGCTCGATGCTGATCGGCCTGATGCTGGCCACCGCCAGCACCACCGCGTCCGGCAAGCTCGACCTGTCTAGCAGCGAGCTGCAGGACACCGTCGCGCTGCTCTCGCCGCTGCTGGTGGTCGCGGCTGTGTTGTTCGTCCCACTTCTGGACCTGATCCTCGCGGTGGTCCGGCGCACCCGCGCGGGCAAGAGCCCGTTCCACGCGGACAAGATGCACCTGCACCACAGGCTGCTGGAAATCGGGCACTCCCAGCGCCGCGCGGTGCTGCTGATCTACCTGTGGGCGACCGTGATCGCCTTCGGCGCGGTGTCGCTGACCATGTTCAACGCGGCGGTCGTCGCCTGGGTCATCGGCCTCGGGGTGCTGGTGGCGGCTATCATCTCGGTGATTCCCAGGATGCGGGCGAGAGCCGAACGAGAGAGCCGATGAGCGAAGCGAACCCCTCCGAGACCGCCACCGGGACCGCCGCGGAGAACCCGCACGCGGAATCGGTGCAGCGGCTCGCCGCCGCCATGCTGCGCACCGCCGTTCTCCCGGGTGCGGTCACGGTCGCGCTCGGCGCGGTCGTCGCGACCGTGCTGGTCGGGGTGACCGGCCTGGTCGGCGCGCTGATCGGTGGTGTGGTCGCCTTCGCGTCCTCGCTGCTCACGATCTGGCTGATGCGCACGACCGGGGGCATGAACCCGATGTTCGTGATGGTCGCGGCGCTCGGCGGCTACATCGGCAAGATGGTCGTGCTGCTCGTCGTGATGACCCTGCTCGGCGGGATCGAGGCGATCCACCGCGAGTCCCTGGCCTTCACCATGCTGGCCACCATCCTGGTGTGGGCCGGTGCCGAGGTCGTCGCGTTCAAGAAGACCAAGATTCCTACCATCGTGCCCGGCGGTTAGCGCAACGGCGCGACCACGCACTGCGCTGGATGGGCGGTGTGTAGGACGCCTAGTTACCCCTTGGTATTGTCCGCCGCGAGAACGCCAATCCCGGCGATGCGGGCGGAGCGGTGCCATGGGGCGCTGGACCGCGCCACAGGGTGGGGTCCTCGATGTGCCCGAGGGTGTATCGGGTACGTTAAGTGCAAATCGTGACGATTCCCCCGGCGGTGTGAACACCGACCGGGAGAACCGGAAGGAGCCCAGTTGGGCGCGCTGGTGCTGGCCGAGGGCGGAGTGTTCCAACCGCCAGGGGCCGATAGTTTTGAACTTCCGCCGCTGTTCGGCGTGGTGACCAAGCCAATGCTGCTGGTCGTGCTGTCGGCAGTGATCGTCGGCGCGTACTTCGTGATCGCGACCCGCAACCTCAAGGTGGTGCCGGGCAAGGGTCAGTTCGTGGCGGAGTCGATCTACGACTTCAGCCGGAACAAGATCGCCCGGGAGCAGATCGGGGCGAAGGACTTCCGCCCGTTCGTGCCGCTGATCTTCGCGTTGTTCACGTTCATCCTGGTGAACAACATCTACGGGATCATCCCGCTGATCCAGTTCCCCACGATGTCGCGGATCGGGTTCCCGATCGCCCTGTTCCTCGTGGCGTACCTGGTCATCCACACCGTCGGCTTCAAGCGGCACGGCTTCCTCGGCTACCTCAAGCACGTCATGTTCCCGCCCGGGGTCCCGAAGCCGATCTACATCCTGCTCTCGCCGATCGAGTTCTTCCAGAAGTTCATCGCGCAGCCGGTCGCGCTGGCGGTCCGAGTCTTCGCCGCGATGTTCGCGGGGCACCTCATCCTGCTGGTGTTCACCATCGGCGGACAGTTCCTGCTCCTGGAGGCGAGCGCGGCGCTCAAGCCGGTGTCGGTCGTCGCCTTCGCCTTCGCCATTGCCTTGACGTTTGTCGAGGCCTTGATCCAGGTGCTTCAGGCATACATCTTCGCGCTGCTGGTCGCCAACTTCATCGGCGCGGCGATGGCCGAAGAGCACTGAGTCAGACCAAGACCTCCGATCCGCTGAAGCGGACCGAGTTGAAAGGTAGTGAAAGTGAGCAACATCGTTCTCGCGCAGGCCGCCGAAGCCGCGGGCAGCATCAACCCGGGTCTCGCCGCGATCGGGTACGGCCTCGGCGCCGTCGGCCCGGGCATCGGCGTCGGCCTGATCTGGGCCGCGGTCATCAACGGCACCGCGCGCCAGCCGGAGGCCCAGGGCCAGCTCCAGGGCATCGCCTGGATCTCGTTCGTTCTGGTCGAGGTGCTCGCGCTGATCGGTCTGGTCGTCTACTTCATCGCCGCCGGTTCCTGATCAGCCGCTCGACGCGTAGGGAGACGTTGTGGTGAAGACGCAGATGCTGCTGGCTGCGGAGGGTGGGCACAACCCCATCATCCCGGAGCCGGTGGAGATCGTTGTCGGCCTGATCGCCTTCCTGCTCCTGCTGTTCGTGCTCTGGAAGTACGCGGTCCCGCGCTTCGAGAAGGTCTACGCCGAGCGCAGCGAGCGGATCGAGGGCGGCATCGCCAAGGCCGAGGCCGCGCAGGCCGAGGCGCAGCGCACGCTGGAGCAGTACAAGTCGCAGCTGGCCGAGGCCAGGGCGGAGGCGGCTCGGATCCGCGACGACGCCCGCGCCGAGGGGCAGCAGATCGTGGAGGAGATGCGGACCCAGGCGCAGGCCGAGTCCGAGCGGATCGTGGCCGCCGGCCAGTCCGCGCTGGCCGCGCAGCGGGCGCAGATCGTCGCCGAGCTGCGTGCCGACCTGGGTCGGCAGGCCGTGGACCTGGCCAGCCGGGTGGTCGGCGAGTCGCTGGAGGACGAGGCCCGTCGCCGCGGCACCGTCGACCGGTTCCTCGAGGAGCTGGAGGCCACCTCGGCTCCGGCGTCCAAGGCCTGACGAGTGAAAGGCGCTGAGAGTTGAGCACCCTCGTGAACGCCGCGAGCCGGGACGCACTGGCAGCCGTCGAGCTCCAGCTGCTGCAGGCCACTGACGGGGCCGGGGCCGCGGAGATCACCGGGCTCGCCGACGAGCTGTTCGGCGTCGCCGCGCTGCTGGGCCGCGAGTCCACGCTGCGGCGGGCGCTCGCCGACGCCTCCACCGACCCGCGGTCCAGGGAGGACCTGGCCCGCGGGCTCCTGGCGGACAAGCTCGGTGCCCGGGCGCTGCCGGTCGTGGTCGAGGCGGTCCGGGCTCGCTGGTCGAGCGCCAAGGACCTGATCGGCGGCCTCGAACGGATGGCCCGCACCGCGCTGCTGGTGCAGGCCGAGCGGGCGGGCCGGCTGGACGCGGTGGAGGACGAGCTGTTCCGCCTCGGCCGCATCATCGGCGGTCAGGTCGACCTGGAACGGCTGCTGTCGGACCCGACCACCGGCGCCGAGGGCAAGTCGGCCGTGGTCGACCAGCTGGTCGGCGGCAAGGTCGAGCAGGTCACCCAGAGCCTGGTCCGCCAGCTCGTCGCGCACCCGCACGGGCGCGTCAGCGAAGGGCTGGAAGAGCTGGCCGAGCTGTCGGCCAAGCGCCGGGAGCGGTCGGTGGCCCACGTCCGGTCCGCCATGCCGCTCAGCGACGAGCAGCAGCAGCGGCTGTCGAACACGTTGCAGCGGATCTACTCCCGCCCGATCGCGATCCACCTGGAGGTGGACCCCGAGGTCGGCGGTGGGCTGCTGATCCGCATCGGTGACGAGATCATCGACGGTACGACCGCGGGACGCCTGCAGTCCCTGCGACGCGACCTGGCCGACTAGGGCCGCCCGGGACGGCGCGAGCCCGAACACGAACTCCCTTCCAAGAACGAACCGAGAGCAGGAACGAGACATGGCGGAGCTGACGATCTCGTCGGACGAGATCCGCAGTGCGATCGAGAAGTACGTCTCCAGCTACTCCCCGGAGGTCAGCCGCGAGGAGGTCGGAGTCGTCACCGATACCGGTGACGGCATCGCCCATGTCGAGGGCCTGCCTTCGGTCATGACCGAGGAGCTGCTGGAGTTCCCCGGCGGCATCTACGGCGTCGCGATGAACCTTGAGGCTCAGGAGATCGGTGCGGTCATCCTGGGTGAGTCGGACAAGATCGAGGAGGGCCAGGAGGTCCGCCGGACCGGCAAGGTGCTGTCGGTGCCGGTGGGCGAGGGCTTCCTCGGCCGCGTGGTCAACCCGCTCGGCGAGCCGATCGACGGCCTCGGCGACATCGCCGCCGAGGAGAACCGCGCGCTGGAGCTGCAGGCCGCCACGGTCGTGCAGCGCCAGGGCGTCAGCGAGCCGCTGCAGACCGGCATCAAGGCCATCGACTCGATGACGCCGATCGGCCGCGGTCAGCGGCAGCTGATCATCGGCGACCGCAAGACCGGCAAGACCACGGTCGCGGTCGACGCGATCATCAACCAGAAGAGCAACTGGGACAGCGGCGACCCGACCCAGCAGGTCCGCTGCATCTACGTCGCGATCGGCCAGAAGGGCTCGACGATCGCGGGTGTGAAGCGGTCGCTGGAAGAGGCCGGCGCGATGGACTACACCACCATCGTCGCCGCCCCCGCCTCGGACTCGCCGGGTCTGAAGTGGCTGGCTCCGTACGCCGGCTCGGCCATCGGCCAGCACTGGATGTACCAGGGCAAGCACGTCCTGATCATCTTCGACGACCTCACCAAGCAGGCCGAGGCCTACCGCGCGATCTCGCTGCTGCTGCGCCGCCCGCCGGGCCGCGAGGCGTACCCGGGTGACGTCTTCTACCTGCACTCGCGCCTGCTGGAGCGCTGCGCGAAGCTCTCCGACGAGCTGGGCGCAGGCTCGATGACCGGTCTGCCGATCATCGAGACCAAGGCCAACGACGTGTCGGCCTACATCCCGACCAACGTCATCTCGATCACCGACGGCCAGTGCTTCCTGCAGTCGGACCTGTTCAACTCGGGTCAGCGCCCGGCCATCGACGTCGGTATCTCGGTGTCCCGCGTCGGTGGTTCCGCGCAGATCAACGCGATGCGCAAGGTCGTGGGTTCGCTCAAGATCGACCTGGCGCAGTTCCGCGAGCTGGAGGCGTTCTCCGCCTTCGCCTCGGACCTCGACGCCGCGTCGAAGGCTCAGCTGGAGCGCGGTGCGCGCCTGATGGAGCTGCTCAAGCAGGGCCAGGGCGAGCCGCTGCCGGTCGAGGACGAGGTCGTGTCGCTGTTCCTGGGCACCCAGGGCCACGTCGACTCGGTCCCGACCGAGGACATCCGCCGCTTCGAGTCGGAGTTCCTGGCCTACCTGCGCCGCACCCACGACAGCGTCCTCAAGGACATCGTGGAGAGCAAGAAGTTCTCGGACGACGGCAAGAAGATCGTCGTCGACGCGGTCGAGGAGTTCAAGAAGCAGTTCACCACCTCGGACGGGTCCTCGGCCGCGCCGAGCGAGCCGGACGCCGAGGCGCTGGCCGCCGACGAGGTCGGGCAGGAGACCGTGAAGGTCAACCGCCCGGAACCGAAGAAGTGACCGGGTAGCCATGGCTCAACTGCGAGAACTACGAGACCGGATCCGGTCGGTCAAGTCGATCCGGAAGATCACGAAGGCGCAGGAGCTCATCGCGACCTCCCGCATCAAGAAGGCGCAGGCCAGGGTCGAGGCGTCGCGTCCGTACGCGGACGAGATCACCAAGGCCCTGTCCGAGCTGGCCGGTGCGAGCACGCTCGACCACCCGCTGCTGACCGAGCGCAGCAACCCCAAGCGGGCGGGCGTGCTGGTCGTGACCAGCGACGGCGGCTTCTGCGGCGGCTACAACGCCAACGTCCTCCGCGCCGCGGAGGAGCTGCAGAGCCTGCTGCGCGAGCAGGGCAAGACCCCGGTGCTCTACGTCATCGGCCGCAAGGGCGAGGCGTACTACCGGTTCCGCGGGCGCGACATCGCGGCCAGCTGGACCGGCTTCACCGACAACCCCTCCTACACCCACGCCGCCGACGTCGGCGAGACCCTGGTCAAGGCATTCCTGGCGGGCGCCGACGACTACCTCGACGACGGCGGCGCGGACGGTACGCTGGGGGTGGATGAGCTGCACCTGGTGCACACCGAGTTCGTCTCCATGATCACCCAGAAGCCCAAGGTCACGCGGGTGGCACCGCTGGAGGTGGAGTACTCGGAGGAGCCTCGGCAGACCCTGCGGTCGGTTTACGAGTTCGAGCCGGACGCGGAGACCCTGTTCAAGGCCCTGTTGCCGAAGTACATCAACACCCGCCTGTTCGCCGGGCTGCTGGACGCGGCGGCGTCCGTGCACGCGGCCCGCCGGACGGCCATGAAGTCGGCCACGGACAACGCGGACGAGATCATCCGCGTGCTCAGCCGTGAGGCCAACCAGGCTCGCCAGGCCCAGATCACCCAGGAAATCAGCGAGATCGTCGGTGGTGTCGAGGCGCTCTCGTCAGCAGGAAGTGAGTGACATGACTGCTACTGCCACTAGCACTGCTACTGGCACCGGCCGCGTCGTCCGGGTCCTCGGCCCGGTCGTGGACGTGGAGTTCCCGCGGGATTCGGTGCCTGACCTCTTCAACGCGCTCACCGTGGACATCACCGCGGAGGGCATGGCGAAGACGCTGACGCTGGAGGTCGCCCAGCACCTGGGTGACAGCGTCGTGCGCACGATCTCCATGCAGCCGACGCAGGGCCTGGTCCGCGGCGTGACGGTGACCGACTCCGGTGCCGGCATCTCGGTTCCGGTCGGTGACGTCGTCAAGGGCCACGTGTTCAACGCGCTGGGCCACTGCCTCGACGAGCCGGGCTACGGCTCGGACGCCGAGCGCTGGTCCATCCACCGCAAGGCGCCCGCCTTCGACCAGCTCGAGGGCAAGACCGAGATGCTGGAGACCGGCATCAAGGTGATCGACCTGCTCACCCCGTACGTGCAGGGTGGCAAGATCGGTCTGTTCGGCGGTGCCGGTGTCGGCAAGACGGTGCTGATCCAGGAGATGATCCGCCGGGTCGCCAAGAACTTCGGTGGTACCTCGGTGTTCGCCGGTGTCGGTGAGCGCACCCGTGAGGGCAACGACCTCTGGGTCGAGATGGCGGAGTCCGGCGTGCTCGCCGACACCGCGCTGGTCTTCGGCCAGATGGACGAGCCCCCGGGCACCCGTATGCGGGTCGCGCTGTCCGCGCTGACGATGGCGGAGTACTTCCGCGACGTCCAGAACCAGGACGTGCTGCTGTTCATCGACAACATCTTCCGGTTCACCCAGGCCGGCCAGGAGGTCTCGACCCTGCTGGGCCGGATGCCCTCCGCGGTGGGTTACCAGCCGACGCTGGCCGACGAGATGGGTGAGCTGCAGGAGCGGATCACCTCGACCCGGGGTCGTTCGATCACCTCGATGCAGGCGATCTACGTTCCCGCGGACGACTACACCGACCCGGCCCCGGCGACGACCTTCGCCCACCTGGACGCGACGACGGAGCTCTCCCGTCCGATCTCCCAGAAGGGCATCTACCCGGCGGTGGACCCGCTGTCGTCCAGCTCCACCATCCTCGACCCGGCGATCGTCGGCGAGGAGCACTACCGGGTGGCGCAGGAGGTCAAGCGGATCCTGCAGAAGTACAAGGAACTGCAGGACATCATCGCCATCCTCGGTATGGACGAACTGTCCGAAGAGGACAAGGTGACGGTGTCGCGGGCGCGGCGCATCGAGCGCTACCTGTCGCAGAACTTCTTCGTGGCCAAGCAGTTCACCGGCCAGGAGGGCTCCTTCGTCCCGCTGAAGGAGACCATCGAGGCGTTCGACAAGCTCTGCAAGGGCGACTTCGACCACTACCCGGAGCAGGCGTTCCTGTCCATCGGTGGTCTCGACGACCTGGAGCAGGCGTACAAGAAGCTCACCGAGCAGTGAGCGACGGGCAGTGCCCGCGGTCGCGGACCGCGGGCACTGCCGCTCGCGCGGGTCGGGGTCCAGCGGTGGGCCCCGGCCCTTTTTCGGCACGGTGGTGCGGGACTTCGGGCCCGGCCACTCACGTTCGCCCGGCAGGCATTGGCTAGACTGCGGGCACACACCCGACAAAGGAGACGCACGTGGCCAACATGTCCGTCCAATTGGTCGCTGTCGAGCGCCGCCTGTGGTCTGGTGAGGCGACCGCCGTGGTGGCGCAGACCACCGAGGGCGAGATCGGCATCCTGCCCGGACACGAGCCGCTGCTCGGCCAGCTGATCGAGGGTGGCGTCGTCAAGATCACGACGACCGACTCCGAGATCGTGACCGCGGCCGTTCACGGCGGGTTCCTGTCGGTCACCGCCGACACCGTCAGCGTGCTCGCGGAGTCCGCGGAGCTGGCGCACGAGATCGACGTCGCGCAGGCGCAGGAGGATGCCAAGCGCGGTGATGAGCAGGCCAGGGCACGGGCCCTGAGCCGACTTCGGGCGGCCGGACACACGTCCTGACGGGCCGCCGCGCATGGGCTCCCCGGTCGTGTGGTTCGCAGTCGTCGTAGGGCTGCTGCTGGCGGTGGCCCTGGGCGTTGCCGCGCTCGCGTGGCGACGGGTGCGGGAGCTGCGCGCCGGGGGCATCGACGTCGCGCTGCGCACCAGGAGGGACGACCGGGGCCGGGGCTGGCACCTGGGGGTCGGCCACTACCGGGGCGAGGAGTTCGTCTGGTACCGGGTGCTGAGCCTGCGGTCGGGGCCGAACTGGGTGCTCAACCGCAACGAGGTGGAGATCGCGAACCGGCGCAAGCCCTCGTCCGCCGAGGTGTACGCGATGCCGCACGGCGCGACGGTGCTGGATCTGACCGGCCTGGAGCCGGATCTCGAACTCGCGATGGGGGCCGACGCGCTCACCGGGTTCCTGTCGTGGTTGGAGTCGGCGCCGCCGGGGCGTTCGGTGCCGTGGGCGTCGTGAGGTTCAGCAGGGTCCGTTCGGGCCCTGCTTTTTTGTTGCGCCGAACCGGGCGGTGAGGTCGGCGCAGATGTCTTCGAGGAGCCGCAGGCACACCGAGGTCAGCGGTGCGTGCCGCGTGCTGGCGGGCACGACGGCGTGGATGCGGCGGAAGAGCTCGGGTTCGGCGAGCGGGCGGTGCACGGTTCCGGCGGTTCCGCTGATCGCGAGCCGGGGGATGAACGAGACCGCGACCCCGGCGGAGACGACGGCTTCGGCGACGGCGTAGGACTCGGACTCGAACGGGGCGGTCGGCAGGAAGCCCTGTGCGCGGGTCGTGCGCTCCAGCTGCGCGCGGTTGGGCAGGTCCGGAGGGGCGCAGGCCCAGGCGTCGGTGGCGAAGTCGCCCAGCCGCGGCCGGGGCCGGTCCGCGAGCGGGTGGCCGGTCGGCAGGACGGCGTGGATCGGGTCGTCGATCAGCGGGATCAACCGGACTCCGGCGGGCGGTTCGAGCGGGATGCCGTACTCGCCGACGAGCGCGACGTCGAGCTCGTGCTCGGCGACCAGCGCCAGGCCCTCGACCGGGCCGAGGTCGACGACCGAGAGCTCGGCTTCGGGATGGCGGTGCCGGAGGGCCGCCAGGACCTCCGGGAGCAGGGCGAGTCCGGCGGTGGGGAAGGCGCCGAGCCGGAGGCGGTCGCGGTGCTGGTCGAGGTAGTCGGCGGTGTCGTCGGCCGCGCGCCGGAGGGCGTCGGCGATGCGCTCGGCGTGGTCGGCGAGGCGCTGGCCGAGCGGCGTGAGCCGGGCGCCGTGCGGCCGGCGGTCGAGGAGCTGGGCGCCGGCCTCGGCTTCGAGGCGGGCGAGCTGCTGCGAGACCGCGGGCGGAGTGCGGCCGAGGTGCTCGGCGGCGCGGGTGACGCTGCCCTGGTCGCGGACCGCGAGGAGCACGAGCAGACGAGCGGGGTCCATGAAGCTCCACTTTAGGCTTCCCAAGGCTGCGTAAATGGAAGTGAAGGGCTACCCGGGCGAGACTGGACAGGTGATTGACCAGCACCTGTTCACCATCGAGCCAGAACCGATCGACAGCCCCGACGCCGGGCACGTCCTCGGCCAGTACGTCGCGGAGCTGGAGGAGCGCTTCGGCACAACCTTCGACACCAGCCGCGCGGCCCCGCCCGCGCCGGGCGACTTCGTGCCGCCGGTGGGCGTCTTCCTGGTGGTCCGTGTCGATGGCCGGGCGCTGGGCTGCGGCGCGCTGCGCACCGAGGGCGACGGAGTGGGCGAGATCCGCCGGATGTGGATCTCGGGCGAGCTGCGTGGAAAGGGCGCGGGCCGCGCGCTGCTGGCGGAGCTGGAGCGGCGGGCCGGGGAGCTGGGCTGCACCAGGATCAGGCTGGACACCGCGGCGGAGCTGCACGAGGCCCGGCGGCTGTACGAGTCGGCGGGCTATGCCGAGATCCCGGCCTACAACGACAACCAGTACGCCAAGCACTGGTTCGAGAAGTTCATCGCCTAGGCACGGTTATCTAGGCTGCGCACGTGCGCATCGAAATCGTCGACTACGAACACCCCGACGCGAAGCGACTGATCGACGAGCTCCAGCAGATCTACGTCGACCGCTACGGCGACGAGGACATCACGCCGGTCGACCCGGCCCAGTTCGAGCCCCCGTCGGGGTTGTTCCTGCTCGGCTACATCGACGGCAGAGCGGTGGCCTCCGGAGGCTGGCGCAAGCAGGACTCGGAGGAACTGGGCTTCCGCCCCGGCGACGTCGAGCTCAAGCGGATGTACATCGTGCCGGACATGCAGGGCCGAGGACTGGCCCGAAGGATGCTCGCGGAACTGGAGCGCACGGCCGCCGAGGCAGGAGGGAAACGGATGGTGCTGGAGACCGGCACGCGGCAGCCGGAGGCGATCGCACTGTACGAGTCGTCGGGCTACAGCGAGATCCAGAAGTTCGGCGTATACCGCGACGACCCGCTCAGCAGGTGTTTTGGGAAAGAGATCTAGGGCCTGCGCGAACAACAACGCCCCAACGCGCCCAGCAAATGCCCCCACCTACAAGGGCGGGGTTTGGTTCTCATCCCGTCGACCTGGCGCCAGCCCGATCAGACCGTGTCAAGGGGGCACACAAAGCAAAACCGCAGCGCCCAAGCAAAACGGCCCCCTTGACGCGGTCTGATAGCCCTTGTGGAGGTCGACGGGATGAGAACCACCCCAACCGAACCGCAGCGAACCGCGGAGACTCATCCCGGAGACCTGCCGGGGGTCCGGGGTCGGCGAGAGCCCCGGAAACCACCCACAAACCGCAGCCGAACGGCCAACCCACTCCGGCCCCCAACCGCCAAACCCCCCAACCCCCTCACCCATTCCCACCCGGCTCCCAGAGCACATCCCCCCCGGGATTAGCCACCCGAGCCAAGATGAAAAGCAGGTCCGAAAGCCGGTTCAGGTACTTCGCGGGCAGCACCGAGCTGCGCTCGGGATCGGCCTCCATCAGCCCCCACGCCGCCCGCTCGGCCCTCCGGACCACGCAGCGCGCCTGGTGCAGCAGGGCTCCGGCGGGCGTGCCGCCGGGCAGGATGAACGAGTTGAGCTTGCTCAGCCGCTCGTTGTAGGCGTCGCACCAGCCTTCCAGCCGGTCGACGTAGCTCTCGGTGATGCGCAGCGGCGGGTACTTCGGGGCTTCGGCGACCGGGGTGGACAGGTCCGCGCCCACGTCGAACAGGTCGTTCTGGACCTTGCGCAGGACCTCGGCGATGTCGGGCGCGAGGTCGGTGGTGGCCAGCGCGACGCCGATCACCGAGTTCGCCTCGTCGACCTCGGCGTAGGCGATCAGGCGCGGATCGGTCTTGCTGACCAGCGAGTTGTCGGACAGCCGGGTCTTCCCGCCGTCGCCGGCCCGGGTGTAGATCTTGGTCAGGTGCACAGCCATGCCCACAGCCTAGGCGCGATCGGGCAGCCAGCTGAGGCTTCCGCCGTGGCCCTCGGCGTACCCGAGGAGCCGGTCGTCGAGGGTGATGGCGTAGTGCCTGCCCGGGTTCACATCGGCAGGGAGCTGCTCGGCGACTTCGGGGAACGCGTTCGCGCTGTCGAGTCCGATCCGGTGCGCGCCGAGCGCTCGGACCTGTTCGCGGAAGCGTTCGCGGTCCCGTTTGCCGAGGTAGGCGAGGGTGGCGCTGTGGATGACGACCGGCGTGAGGCCGTCCGGCGCTTGGCGCACGAGGTCGGGCAGGTCGCCGAGGATGTCGCCCGGTTCGACGCGCGGGCGCACGCGCTGCGCGGTGGCGAGGGCGCTGCGCAGGTCGCGGACGCGGTGGTCGTGCTCGGGCCAGATCAGGCACTCCAGCCACCGCCTGTTGTCCGCATCGCCCGGGTCGAGCGGGTTGAGGTCGAGCCCGGCCCGCCAGCCCACCTCGGGGATCCGCTCCGGCAGCGGCACCGGGCCCTCGACCGAGCAGGTCAGCGTGAGGTCGGCGTCCGCAGGGCCGACGTGGTGGTCGATGCCGTCGCCGACGTAGTGGTAGCGCCAGGCGTCGAAGAGCAGGCACAGGCCCGCGCTGGCGCCGGCCTCGACCACCGCCAGCGGGCCCTCGATCGCGGCGAGCGCGGGCAGCAGCACCGCGCAGCGCGCGACCTCGTTGGTCTGCGTGCGCCTGGCCCGCATCTCGTCGAGGACCAGCGGCTCGTTCTCGTGCATCCACGCCAGGGCGTCCGCGGGCCGGTCCACCGGGACGCCGTGCAAGCGCAGCACGCCGAACAGCAGGTTCGGCTGCCGCTTGGCCGCGGGCAGGCGGGCGAGCATCGCGAGCGCGGGCTCGTCCCGGCTGACCGCCATCGCCAGGTCCTCGTACACCGCGGAGGTCCCGTGCGCCTCGGTCCGCGCGAACCGCTCGTAGCGTTCGCGGATCTGCTGCGTCACGTCGTTGATCGTGTGGCGGTGGCCCGCGGCGGTCAACCACCCGCCCCGAGGCGGTACCCGGACTGGCCGTAACCTGGCTGCTCGTGAGTGAGCACTTCCGTGTACACGGCGGCGCGCGGCTGGTCGGCGAGGTCGACGTGGTCGGTGCGAAGAACAGCGTGCTGAAGCTGATGGCGGCGGCGCTGCTGGCAGAGGGCACGACGACGATCACGAACTGCCCGGAGATCCTGGACGTCCCGTTGATGGGCGACGTGCTGCGCAGCCTCGGCTGCGAGGTCGTGATCGACGGCGGGACCGCCAGCATCACCACCCCGGCCGAGATCAGCCACGAGGCGGTGTCGCCGTCGATGGGCAAGCTGCGGGCGTCGGTGTGCGTGCTCGGGCCGCTGGTGGCGCGGTGCCGCCGCGCGGTGGTGACGCTGCCGGGCGGGGACGCGATCGGCTCCCGCCCGCTGGACATGCACCAGAACGGCCTGCGCCAGCTCGGCGCGAGCAGCCACATCGAGCACGGCGCGGTGGTGGCCGAGGCGGAGAACCTGCGCGGCGCGCAGATCTGGCTGGACTTCCCCAGCGTGGGCGCGACCGAGAACATCCTGATGGCCTCGGTGCTGGCCGAGGGCACCACGGTGATCGACAACGCCGCCCGCGAGCCGGAGATCGTCGACCTGTGCGTGATGCTCCAGCAGATGGGCGCCAAGATCGAGGGCGCGGGCACCTCGACGCTGACCGTGCACGGCGTGACCTCGCTCAGGGCGGTCGAGCACCGCGTGATCGGCGACCGCATCGTGGGCGCGACCTGGGCCTTCGCCGCCGCCGCGACGCGGGGTGACATCCGCGTCGGCGGGGTCGACCCGCGGCACGTGAACCTGGTGCTGGAGAAGCTGCGCAGCGCGGGCGCGGAGGTCACCACCGACGAGCAGAGCTTCCGCGTGGTGATGGACAAGCGGCCCACGGCGGTCGACTACGTGACGCTGCCGTACCCGGGCTTCCCGACCGACCTGCAGCCGATGGCGCTGGCCCTGTCGGCGGTGGCCGACGGGACGTCGATGATCACCGAGAACCTGTTCGAGTCGCGGTTCCGGTTCATCGAGGAGCTGGTCCGGATGGGCGCGGACGCCCGCACGGACGGCCACCACGCGGTGGTGCGCGGGCTGGACCGGCTGTCGAGCGCCCCGGTGTGGGCATCGGACATTCGCGCAGGCGTGGGGCTGGTCTTGGCCGGGCTGTGCGCGGACGGGAGCACCGAGGTTTGGGATGTCTTCCATATTGACCGGGGGTATCCGAACTTCGTGGAGAACCTCCGCAGTCTGGGCGCCAGCATCGAACGCGTGAGCGCTTAGGGCCTGTTTCTGAGCTCGGTTTGCGTGGCGGTGCGGGTGGCGGAACCTCAGGCGCCGCCTCGCTCCGGAATCTTTTTCCGACGTATGTCCAATACGACGGAAAAAGCTGTCCTCGCGAGGCGACGCCTGAGAACCCGCGGCGGTGCCGGTTGCGTGCTTGGGCTAAGCGGCTTCGCCGCTTGAGGACGATGGCTGGGTTTGATGGCTGGGTTGGGGTCTTGGCCTTTGCTGCGGTCGCCTGTTCTGTTTCTTCCTCCGGTCGCGGGTTGGCGGTGGGCGGCCTACGTTCGGTGAGCCAGGGCACTCCTGTCGTTGGACGAGGAGGGCGGTCCGGTGGGGCTGGACAGGCGGAACTTCCTGCTCGGAGCCCTCGCGCTGGCCGGCGCGACGGCGTGCTCCCGGGTGCGCCTCGGGGCCGAACCCGGTGGCGGCACGCTGCTCACCAGGCTGCGGGAGCGCGGTGAGGTCCGGGTCGGGTTCGCCAACGAGTCGCCGTACGGGTTCATCAACGCGCAGGCCGAGCTGACCGGCGAGTCGCCGGAGCTGGCGAAGGTGATCTACCGCCGCCTCGGCGTCGACCGGGTGGTGCCGATCCCGTCCGAGTTCGGGGCGCTGATCTCCGGGCTGAAGGTCGGCCTGTTCGACATGATCGGCGCGGGCATGTCGGTCACCCCGACCCGCTGCCGCGAGGTGCTGTTCACCAACCCCGAGTTCATCGCACCCGCCGCTTTCCTCGTGCCCGCTGGCAATCCCCGGGGCATCCGGACCTTCGCCGACGTGGCCGCGCAGCCCGACTTCGCGCTCGGCGTGCTGATCGGCGCCGTCGAGTCCGACTACGCCGAGGCGTCCGGGATCCCGAAGGACCGGATCACGCCCTACGCCGACCAGCCCAGCGGCCTGGACGCGGTGCTCACCGGCCGCGTCGACGGGTTCGCGCTGACCACGATCTCGCTCCGGGACGCCCTGTCCAAGCGGCCAGGCGCCCCGCTGGAGGTCACGCCCGGGTTCATCCCGGTGGTCAACGGCGTCCCGCAGTACACGGCGGGCGCGTTCGCGTTCCTGCCGGACCAGCAGAACATCGTCAACGCCTTCAACGAGCAGCTCGGTGAGCTCAAGACCGCCGGTCAGCTGCTGCCGATCCTGGCGCCGTTCGGGTTCTCCCACGAGGAGATGACCACCCTGACCAGCGCCGAGATCTGCAGCACCCCGGTGTCGTGAGAGGAGGGACGCGATGCTGTCGGCGGCGCTGATCGGCAGGCTCCTGGAAGGGGCGCTGCACACGCTGTACCTGACCCTCGGCGGGGCCGCGCTGGGACTGGTGTTCGCGTTCGCCGCCGGGCTGGCGCGCGGGGCGAAGTCCCGGCTGCTGCGCGGTATCGGGTTCGTCTACATCGAGTTCTTCCGCGGTGCGGCGGTGATCGTGCTCGCCTTCTGGTTCGTCTACGCGCTGCCGTCGCTGGGCTGGCAGCTCCAGCCGCTGTGGGCCGGGATCCTGGCGCTGTCGCTCAACATCGGCGCTTACGGCGCGGAGGTCGTGCGCGGTGCGATCAGGGCGGTGCCCAGGGCGCAGGTGGAGGCGGCGATCGCGCTGAACATGACCGGGTGGCAGCGGATGCGGCGGGTCGTGCTGCCGCAGGCGTTCGTGGCGATGGTGCCGCCGTTCACCAACAACCTGGTCGAGCTGCTGAAGGCGTCCGCGGTGGTCTCGGTGGTGTCGATCCCGGAGCTGACCTTGCAGGGACAGCTCGTCCGCAACGGCACGCAGGCGTCGGCGGCCACGTTCGGCGGGCTGCTCATCGGGTACGGCCTGATCGCGCTGGTGTTCATCGGGATCATGCGGATCGTCGAGTTCCGCGCCGCGGCCTCGGTGGGCCGGCGGCCGGAGCCGGGCATCTTCACCCGGATGTGGCGGCAGGGGGCGAGGGCGTGAACTGGGACTGGAACTACGCGGCGGCGATCTTCCCGATGCTGCTGGACGGTCTGTGGGTCGCGATCCAGGCGGCCGTGCTCGGCTACCTGCTCGCGCTCGTGCTCGGCCTGGTCATCGCGCTGCTGCGGCGCAGCCGGGTGCTGTGGATCAGCGTGCCGGTGGGACTGGTGGCGGAGTTCGTCCGCAGCACCCCGCTGATCGTGCAGCTGTTCTTCCTGTTCTTCGTGCTGCCCGAGGTCGGGATCCGGATGTCGCCGCTGCTGACCGGCGTGGTCGGGCTCGGCATCCACTACGCGACCTACATCGGCGAGGTGTACCGCGCGGGCATCGACGGGGTGCCCGCCGGGCAGTGGGAGGCGGCGACCGCGCTGAACCTGCCCACCCGGCGGGTGTGGACCGACGTGATCCTGCCGCAGGCGATCCCGCGTTCCATCCCGGCGCTTGGCAACTACCTGATCGCGCTGTTCAAGGACGTGCCGCAGCTGGTGGCGATCACCGTGCTCGAACCGTTCACGGTGGCCAGGGAGGTCACCGCGGAGTCGTTCCGGCCGTTCGAGGCGATCACGCTGGCCGGGCTGCTCTACCTCGCCGTCACGCTGGTCATGTCCTACGCGGGCAGGCTGGCCGAGCGGCGGTTCGGGGAGGTGCGAACGGCATGACCTCGGAGGAGTTCATCCGGTTCGACCGGATCAGCAAGCGGTTCGGCGCGAACGTGGTGCTCGACGACCTGTCGTTCTCGGTCGGCGAGGGCAGGCGGGTGACGCTGATCGGGCCGAGCGGTTCGGGCAAGACCACCATCCTGCGGATGCTGATGACGCTGACCCGGCCGGACTCGGGGACGATCCGGGTCGCCGACGACTACCTGTTCCACGAGGAGCGGGACGGCGAGCTGGTGCCCGCGGGGGACGCGCACGTCCGGCGGGTGCGAAGCCGGATCACGATGGTCTTCCAGCAGTACAACCTGTTCCCGAACATGAAGGTGCTGCGCAACGTCACCGAGGCGCCGATCCACGTGCTCGGCCGGTCCCGGGAGGACGCCGCGGCGCGCGCGGAGGAGCTGCTGGACCTGGTCGGGCTGGGCGGCAAGCTCGACTCCTACCCGTCGCAGCTGTCCGGCGGCCAGCAGCAGCGGGTGGCCATCGCGCGGGCGCTGGCGATGGACCCGGACGTGCTGCTGCTCGACGAGATCACCTCCGCGCTGGACCCGGAGCTGGCGGCCGGGGTGCTCGACGTGCTCCGGGAGATCGCGCGGACCAGCGACATCACCATGCTCTGCGTGACGCACGCGATGAAGTTCGCCAGGGACGTCTCCGACCAGGTGCTGATGTTCGACGGCGGGAAGATCATCGAGGCGAAGCCGCCCGCCGAGCTGTTCGAGGCGCCGGAGCACGAGCGGACCCGCAGCTTCCTGCGCTCGGTGCTGGAGGAGTCATGAGCGGCCCCGGAACGCGCGGCGGTAGGCGTGCGACCACCCACCACTGGGGAACGGAGGCGCTGACCGTGAACGGCGCGTTCGCCGTGGACGCGCCTGGTCGACGACGGTGACCCGGTCACCGGGACGGGCGTGACCTCCGGCCTCGATCTGGCGCTCTACCTGCTGGAACGCGAGGTCGGGCCGCGCGTCGCGCACACCGTGGAGCAGCTGTTCGCGCACGAGCGCCGCGGTGCGGTGTGGCGCGAGGCCGGGCCGGTGCCTGCCGGGCACTGACCCGTCCACATCGGACTCAGCTGGTGCGCTCGTGCAGCAGGAGACGGGCGTAGGCGGCGAGGGACTGGGCGTCGGTCACCTCGCCGTCGGCGATCATCCGTTCGAACTGCGCGCGGGTGAACCACGCGGTCCGCATGTCCTGCTCCTCAAGCTCGCGCTCGTGCTCACCGACAGTCAGCTCGGTCGCGAGGAACACCCGCCCGCGCTGGCTGGACATGCCCGAGGCGACGTCGAGCGTCCCGAGGTCGGTCAGCTTCCCCGCGCGCAGGCCCGTCTCCTCGCGCAGCTCCCTGGCGGCGAGCTCGGCCGCGTCCACCTCCAGCCGGTCGGGCGCGGTGCCCATCGGGAACTCCCAGCGCCGCAGGCCCAGCGGGTAGCGGTACTGCTCGACCAGGTGCAGCCGGTCGCCGGCGACCGGGATGACCAGGGCGTAGTCGGGCTTGTCGATCACGCCGTAGATGCCCCGCGAACCGTCGGGGCGGCGGATCGAGTCCTCGCGAACCTTCATCCAGGCGTTGGCGTAGACCTCGCGGCTGCTCACCGTCTCCATGGGTTCCATCCTGCCCGAGCCCGGTTCCCCGGCCGAAAATGGACCGAGCCGGACGGGAGCGGGAGGACATGGGCGAGAACTGGTGGCGCAACGCCGTGATCTACCAGATCTATCCGCGCAGCTTCGCCGACTCAGACGGGGACGGCGTCGGCGATCTCGGCGGTGTGGTGTCCGGAATGGACCACCTCGCCGGGCTCGGCGTGGACGCGGTCTGGCTGACCCCGTTCTACCCGTCGCCGTGGGTCGACGGCGGTTACGACGTGTGCGACCACCGCGCCGTCGACCCGGAGCTGGGCACCCTCGCCGACTTCGACCGCCTGGTCACCGCCGCGCACGATCGCGGGATCAGGGTCCTGGTCGACATCGTCCCCAACCACACCTCCGACCGGCACCCGTGGTTCCAGCGCGCGCTCGCCGCGCCGCCGGGGTCGCCGGAGCGGGACCGCTACCTCTTCCGCTACGGCAGGGGCGACCGGCCGCCGAGCAACTGGGAGTCCCGGTTCGGCGGCCGGGCGTGGACCCGGCTGCCGGACGGGCAGTGGTACCTGCACCTGTTCTCGCCGGAGCAGCCCGACCTGAACTGGGACAACCCCGAGGTGCGGGCCGAGTTCGCCGACATCCTGCGGTTCTGGGCGCGGCGCGGAGTCGACGGGTTCCGGGTCGACGTGGCAGCGGCGCTGGTCAAGGACATGACCGAGCCGCTGCGCGACGTCGTCGGGGGCGAGGGCGCGAGCGGTCTCGACGACCTCGCGGCCAACCCCGACCACCCGTTCCTGGACCGGCCCGAGGTGCACGACATCTACCGGGAGTGGAACCGGATCTTCCACGAGTTCGATCCGCCGCGGATCGGCGTCGCCGAGGCGTGGGTGCACAACGACCGCCGCGTCCGCTACACCCGCGGCGACGAGCTCCAGCAGGCGTTCAACTTCGAGTTCCTCCGGGTGCGCTGGAACGCCGCCGAGTACCGGCGGATCATCCAGGAGTCGGTCGCGGGCGCGCGGTCGGTCGGCGCGACGGCGACCTGGGTGCTGTCCAACCACGACGTGGTCCGCCCGGTCACGACGCTCGGCCTGCCCGCCGACATCGACCCGAAGGTCTGGCTCGCCTCGCACGGCGAGAACCCGCCCGCGGACCTGGAGCTGGGCACCCGGAGGGCGCGGGCGGCGGCCCTGCTCTCGCTGGGACTGCCCGGTTCGGCGTACGTCTACCAGGGCGAGGAGCTGGGGCTTCCGGAGGTCCCGGACCTGCCGGTCGAGGTGCTGAGCGACCCGAAGTGGGAACACACCTCGCACAAGGAGAAGGGGCGCGACGGCTGCCGGGTGCCGATGCCGTGGACGCGCGACGGCGTGTCGGCGGGGTTCAGCACCGCGCCCGGGTGGCTGCCCCAGCCGTGCGGCTGGGGAGCGCGCTCGGTGCAGGCGCAGGACGGCGATCCGGGTTCGATGCTGGAGCTGTACCGGTCGGCCCTGCGGGCGCGGCGCGAGTTCGCCGAAGACGAGAGCTTCGCCTGGGACGACCGGCACAACATCGGCGACGTCCTGGCGTTCTGGCGGGGCGACGTGCTGGTGCTGGTGAACACCGGCGGCTCGGCAGTGCCGCTGCCCGCAGGCGAGGTGCTGCTGTCGAGCATCGGCCTCGGCGACGTGCTGCCCGGGGACGCCGCGGTGTGGCTTCGGGTGGGAACTTCCGCCGGGCGTTGACCGGCCGGAAGGACTGAAGCCCGCCGCGGGGAGCCATACTCGGGAGGTGAACGAGACCGTCTTCCGCCGCGCGGAGCCCGAAGAGGCGGAAGTGCTCACGGCGCTGACCCGCCGCTCCAAGGCCCACTGGGGCTATCCCCGGGAGTTCCTGGACCGCCTGCGGGAAATGCTGTCGATCAGCCCCGACGCGATCCGCGACGGCCACGTCGTGGTCGCCGAACGCGACGGCGCCGTGGCCGGTTACTACCAGCTCAGCGGCGAGCCGCCGGACGGCGAACTCGCGGACATGTTCGTCGACCCCGCCGCGATCGGCACCGGGCC
>NZ_BAAAUX010000005.1:60953-114359 GCF_039534165.1 Saccharopolyspora taberi
ACCCGCCCGCAGGGCCGGATTCCGGATGCTGGCTTGGGAATCCGACCCCCACGCGGAGCAGTTCTACCTGCACATGGGAGCGGAGCGGGTCGGTGGCAACGAGGTCGCGCCCGGCCGGGTGCTCCCGGTCATGATGATCGAACTCGACTGAACAGCGGCTCGTTCCGGGACAACTCCTCAGGTCCCGTTGAGCCGGGACTTCCGCCTGCCGTAGCCGAAGTACACGCCCAGCCCGACGACGGTCCAGATCCCGAAGGTCACCCAGGTGACCCAGTCCAGCCCGAGGATCAGGTACGCGCACAGCAGCAGCCCGAGCACCGGCGTGAACGGCATGAGCGGGGTCCGGAAGCTGCGGTCGAGGTCCGGCTTGGTGCGGCGCAGGATCAGCACCCCGATGTTGACCAGGCCGAACGCGACGAGGGTTCCGATGCTGGTCGCCTCGGCGAGCTGGTTGAGCGGCACCACGGCGGCCAGCACCGCGACGGCGATCCCGACCAGCAGCGTGTTGCGGGCGGGCACCGCGCGGCGGTTGACCTTCGCCAGCACCGGCGGCATCAGGCCGTCCCGCGACATCGACACCAGGATCCGGGTCTGCCCGTACAGCACGGTCAGCACCACCGACGCGATCGCGATCACCGCGCCCAGCGCCAGCACCACCGACGGCCAGCCCTGTCCCGTGACCACCTGCAGCGCGGTCGCCAGCGAGGCGTCCGAGCCGCCCAGCACCTCCGTGCCCACCGCCCCGACCGCGGCGAAGGCGACCAGCACGTAGACCAGGGTCACGATCGCCAGCGACAGCATGATCGCCCGCGGCAGGTCGCGCTTGGGGTTGCGGGCCTCCTCGCCCGCGGTGGAAGCCGCGTCGAAGCCGATGAACGAGAAGAACACCGCCGACGCGCCCGCCGAGATCCCGGCGATGCCCGCCGGGGCGAACGGGGTCATGTTCTCGGAGTTGAACGCGGTGATCGCGACCGCCACGAAGAACACCAGCACGGCGAGCTTCAGCACGGTCGTGACCGTGGTGACCCGGCCGCTCTCCTTGACGTTCATCAGCAGCACGCTCATCGCCAGCAGCACCACCAGCGCCGCCGGGATGTTGACCACCCCGCCCTCGCCCGGCGGCGCGGCCAGCGCGTCCGGGATGGTGACGCCGACGGTGCCCCGCAGGAACTCGTTGAGGTAACCGCCCCAGCCGACCGCGACCGCGGCCACCGACACCCCGTACTCCAGCAGCAGGCACCACCCGCAGATCCAGGCGACCAGCTCGCCGAGCGTGGCGTAGGCGTAGGAGTAGGCCGAGCCCGACACCGGCACGCTGCCCGCGAGCTCGGCGTAGGACAGCGCCGAGCACAGCGCGGCCAGCCCGGCCAGCACGAACGAGACGATCACCGCCGGTCCGGCCGCCGGGGCGGCCTCGGCGAGGACGACGAAGATGCCGGTGCCGAGGGTCGCACCGACCGACAGCGCCACCAGCGGTACCAGGCCGAGCGTCCGGCGCAGCTGGGTGTGCGCACCGTCGTCGGTGAGTTGCTCAGCGGGTTTGACGCGGAGCAGGCTGCGGGCGAAAGACACGAGCCGGAACGCTATCTCAGCGCTGCCCACGATCGTGTCGCAACCCGGTAACGGCGGTCGCGCACGACCTCGTGATCGACGCCCGTACCCTGTGCCGGGTGCGTCTTGTCATTGCCCGCTGCCAGGTCGATTACGTCGGGCGCCTCACCGCCCACCTGCCGATGGCGCAGCGCCTCCTGCTGGTCAAGTCCGACGGTTCGGTGTCGGTGCACTCCGATGACCGCGCCTACAAGCCGCTGAACTGGATGAGCCCGCCGTGCTGGCTCATCGAGGACCCCGGTGTGTGGACCGTGCAGAACAAGGCCGGCGAGAAGCTGGTGATCTCCATCGACGAGGTCCTGCACGACTCCAAGCACGAGCTCGGGGCCGAGCCCGGTCTGGTCAAGGACGGCGTCGAAGCGCACCTGCAGGAACTGCTGGCCGAGCACGTCACCACCCTCGGCGACGGCTGGTCGCTGGTGCGGCGCGAGTTCCCCACCGCGATCGGGCCGGTGGACCTGATGTGCCGGGACGCCGAAGGCGCCAGCGTGGCCGTGGAGATCAAGCGCCGCGGCGAGATCGACGGGGTCGAGCAGCTGACCCGGTACCTGGAGCTGCTCAACCGCGACCCGCTGCTCGCGCCGGTGACCGGCGTGTTCGCCGCGCAGCAGATCAAGCCGCAGGCCCGCACGCTCGCCGAGGACCGCGGCATCCGCTGCGTCACCCTCGACTACGACAAGCTGCGCGGCATCGAGCCCGACGAGTTCCGCCTGTTCTGACTCAGCCCTGCTGCGACAGGAACTCCCGGACGTGCCGCAGCCAGGTCGCGCGGTCGGACTCGCCCAGGACGTGCGCCGCGCCGGGGAGTTCGACGAGCCGGGCGCCGGGGATGCCCGCGGCGAGGCGGCGCTGGGATTCGGGCAGGACCAGCCGGTCGCCGGTGGCCACCACGACCAGCGCGGGGACGGCGACGCGCGCCAGGTCTTCGCGGACGTCCACCCGGGCGCAGAGGTCGAAGTGGTCCGGAGTTCCCGGCGGCATGGTCGCGAGGGTCTGCTCCACCAGCTCGTCGAGGTCGGCGGCCGAGATCCGGCTCAGCTGCTCGTCGGTCATGCAGGACATGCAGGCGAACCGCGCCGCGGTCCGCCGGTCGCCCGCCGCCGTCAGGCCCGGGATGAGCCGGGATGCCAGCCGCAGCACCGGATCCGCCACCGCGAACCCGGCGGTGAGCACCAGCGCCGTGACCCGTTCCGGATGCCGGGTGGCCGCGCGGACGGCGAGCGTGGTGCCCAGCGACTCGCCGAAGACGGCGAACTTCTCGTGCCCCGCTTCAACGGCGGCGTCCACCAGCCGGTCGGTCAGGTCGTCGAGCTGGAGCGGCCCATCGGCGACCGGAGTCCGGCCGGCGCCGGGGTAGTGCGGGCCGATCGCGGTGTGGTCGCGCGCGAGGTCGTCGAGAACCAGCCCGTAGTTGCCCTCGATCCCGCCACCCGCGCCGTGGGCGAGCAGCAGGCCGGGACCGCTTCCGCGCACCAGGACGTCGAGTCCGGTCCGGGACAGCGCCTTGTCGTCGATCGTGGCGTCCTTGATCATGCGGCCGACCCTAAACTCTGACATGGATGTCAGAGTCAAGTCGCGGGTGGCATGCGGAGTTCACCGCGCACCGGGCTCCGCAGTCGTCCCGTCCATTGTGGACATATCGGCGGCGACGCGGGTGGTCACGGCGCGGAGTAGGTGCCCGGCTTCTTCGCTGAACGTGCTGGCGGCCTGCTTCCCGCAGCCCAGTCTGATCCCCAGTGCGCCGCCTGATCCCCAGCGCGGTCAGTGCCGCTGGAACCCGCGGCACCGCGTGCGCTGCGCCGGGACCTCCGCCGCCGCGCTCGTGTTCCTCAGCGCGTCGGCCGTGCGCGCGGACTGCCTGCCGCGGTCGTCCGCCGCGGCCTCGGCCGGGTCGTGCTGCTCCTCCATGAGTCCGGCGATGATCGCCAGATCGATCCGGGCGTTCACAGTTCCTCCCCCTTGGTAACCGTGAGTGGGCCGGTGGGCCCGGAAAGTGACGGTACCTCCCGATTTGCCTTGCGGGGAGCGGGTTTTCACCTGCTCACCCGCATGGCCGCGTGCTCTCACCCGCACGGCGGGGGTGTTGGCCGCTGTCGGCTTGTGTTGGGTCGGGAGCGCTGCCGGAACAGCTCGGACTGCACCGATCTGCGCTGCGCTTTCGGCTACCCGGCGGAGTGGGCGGGATCGATTTAGTGTCAGGATCCAACGAATTGGTATCGGGCACGTGTGATCCGACCCACCGTGGGGTAGCGTCCGGCTGCCGCATTCGTGGTGATTGTCGTTTGAATTTGTTGGGGCTGGAGGTGGGGTAGCGTGCAGGTGCTGGCCCAGGCGGAGCTGCGGCTCGACGCGAGCGCCGTCGATTACGTGCTGCTCGCGGTCTATTTCGTGTTCGTGCTTGGTATCGGTTACCTGGCGCGGCGCTCGGTGTCGACGAGCCTGGACTTCTTCCTGTCCGGGCGGGCGCTGCCCGCGTGGGTGACGGGTCTGGCGTTCATCGCGGCCAACCTGGGCGCGATCGAGATCATCGGCATGTCGGCCAACGGCGCCGAGTACGGCATGCCGACCATGCACTACTTCTGGATCGGCGCGGTGCCGGCGATGCTGTTTTTGGGCATCGTGATGATGCCGTTCTACTACGGCTCCAAGGTGCGCAGCGTTCCCGAATTCATGCTGCGGCGCTTTGGAAAACCGGCGCACCTGGTCAACGGCATCAGCTTCGCGGTCGCACAGGTGCTGATCGCCGGGGTGAACCTGTACCTGCTGGCCAGCATCGTCAACGTGCTGCTGGGCTGGCCGCTGTGGGTGTCGGTGCTGATCGCGGCGGCGATCGTGCTCTCCTACACCGCGCTCGGCGGGCTGTCGGCGGCCATCTACAACGAGGTGCTGCAGTTCTTCGTCATCGTCGCGGCGCTGCTGCCGTTGACCGTCGTCGGCCTGACCAAGGTCGGCGGCTGGCAGGGCCTGGTCGCCAAGGTCTCGGCCAGCCCCGGCGGCGCCGAGCAGATGACGGCCTGGCCCGGCAACGAGCTGACCGGCTTCGGCAACAGCGTCCTCAGCGTCGTGGGCCTGGTGTTCGGCCTCGGCTTCGTGCTGTCCTTCGGCTACTGGACGACCAACTTCGTCGAGGTGCAGCGCGCGATGGCGTCGAAGTCGATGTCGGCCGCCCAGCGCACCCCGATCATCGGCGCGTTTCCGAAGATGTTCATCCCGTTCCTGGTGATCATCCCCGGCATGATCGCCGCGGTGCTGGTCCCGGACCTGTCCGGGTACAAGGCGACCGGCCAGGGCAACGTGGACTACAACGACGCGATCCTGCTGCTGATGCGGGACCTGCTGCCCAACGGTCTGCTCGGCATCGCGCTGGCGGGTCTGCTGGCGTCGTTCATGGCGGGCATGGCGGCGAACCTCAGCTCGTTCAACACCGTGTTCACCTACGACATCTGGCAGTCCTACATCGTCAAGGACAAGCCGGACCACTACTACCTGAGCATGGGCCGCTGGGTGACCGTCGGCGCGACGCTGGTCGCCGTGGGCACCGCGTTCATCGCCTCCGGCTATGCGAACCTGATGGACTACCTCCAGCAGCTGTTCTCGTTCTTCAACGCCCCGCTGTTCGCCACGTTCATCCTGGGCATGTTCTGGAAGAAGATGACGCCGACCGCGGGCTGGCTCGGCCTGGTGCTGGGCACGCTGGCGGCGGTGACGGTGTTCGGGCTGTCCGAGTCCGGTGTGGTCGACCTGCCCGGCCAGGGCGCGAGCTTCATCGGCGCCGGTGCGGCGTTCGTGGTCGACATCGTGGTCAGCGTCGCGGTCAGCACCGTGACCAGGCCCAAGCCGGAGGCGGAGCTGGCCGGGCTGGTGTACTCGCTGACGCCGAAGGCGGCCCGCACCGCCTCGACCAGCGGTGAGGACGCGGGCTGGTACCGCAAGCCCGGCTTGCTCGCGGGCATCGTGCTGGTGCTGACGGTTCTGCTCAACATCATCTTCGGCTGACAGGAGGTATCCCCATGGCGACCCAGACCCCTCGCCCCGGGCACACCGCGGGTGCCTTCGACATCCGCACGATCATCGGCGCGCTGTTCCTGATCTACGGCCTGGTGCTGGTGGTCACCGGTGCGGTGGCCACCGCACCGGAGGACATCGACAAGGCCGCCGGGCTCAACATCAACCTGTGGAGCGGCGTCGGCATGATCGCATTCGCGGTCCTTTTCGGCCTGTGGGCCAGGATCCGGCCGATCCGGGTCCCCGAGGAATCAGCGGAGAGCTGACCGGCTGAGAGTTGACCTGGGCGGGGCGGGAACCCGACGAAAAGTCAGGTTCCCGCCTGCCCGGCGAGGTTCGCTAGATAGTGTTGCGGCCGTGAACCGGTTCGCCTCGTTGATCGCAGCTTCGCTCGTCGTCCTGTCGGTTGCCGGCTGTGCGGCGGGAACGGAGAAATCCAACTCGCAGCGCCAGACCGTCCCTGTGGCGCAGTACGACCTGAAGAGCACCGCGTTCTTCGACGGCTTCACCCCCGCCAAGCTGCGCGCGGCCGACCCGTGCGCCCTGCTGCACGCGACCGATCTCGCCAAGTACGGCGCGCCCGCGTCCGACACGCCGGGCGAACTCGGCTCGTGCTCGAACTTCATGAAGGACCACGGCGGCAAGCCGTTCAACATCACGCTGTACCTGCAGTCCGAGGCGTTCGACGTCAGCCAGCACCGGATCGGCGGCCTGCCCGCCTCGATCAGCGCCGACGGCAACCCCTGCTTCGTCCAGGTCGCCTACCAGGGCAGCCAGGGGCTGCTCAGCGAGCCGCAGGCGATGCAGCTCCAGCTCGACACGAAGGCGGGCGACCCCTGCTCCCCGGCGGTGCAGATCATGACCGACGTGGTGGAGAAGCTGCGGGCCAACCCGCCGATCGCCAACCGCTCGCCCGCCGAGCTCGCGGGCATCGACCCGTGCACGATGCTCGACCCGGTCGCCGTGCGGGACGCACTCGGCGGCGCCACCGCCGACCCGACGCCGCGCGGTCTGCACGACTGCGGCTGGACCGCGGCCAACGACGTCAACGTCGACGTCAAGTTCTCCAGCATGGAGCCGCGCGCCGAGGGGCTGCCGCCCGCCGACCTCGGCGGCGTGATGGCCTCGGTGATCCCGTCGTCGGGCTTCTGCACCGTGGAGTGGGAGCACCGCCGCAGGCCCGGCTCGATCAACGGCATCGAGACGGTCCAGCTGACCGTGAACAACCCGAACAACGTCCCGATGGATCCGTGCGCGAACGCGGTCAACGCCGCCCGCGGGGTGAAGGCCAAGCTGCCGCGGGGCTGACAACCGAGCTGCCGCGGGGCTGACAACCGAGAAAACCCTCGACAAATTCCCGGACCGGCATCTTCCCGCGGTGGCGCCCCTCCGGCGGTCGCCCTCGCGCCCCGGCATTCCGTAGGGTGCAGGATTACAACGACCAATGAAATGGTGGGAGGACAGCGATGACCCGGACCGCCCGTGGCAGCGTCGAGACGTCGACCGAGGCGGACGTCGATCCGCAGCCCACGTTCGAATCGCTCGATCCCCGCACCGGTGAGGTCGTCGGGCGGCACCCGATCCACGACGCGCACGCGGTCGGCGAGGCCGTCACCGGCGCCCGCAAGGCCCAGCAGTGGTGGGCCGACCTCGGCTACGCGGGCCGCAAGCAGCGGCTGGACGCCTGGCGCAAGCTGCTGCTGCGCAGGCTGGACGAGCTCGCCCAGGTGATGTGCGCCGAGACCGGCAAACCGCTCGACGACGCCAGGCTGGAGCTGGTGCTGGTCATCGACCACCTGCACTGGGCGGCCGGCAACTCGGAGAAGGTGCTGCGCCGCCGCAAGGTCTCCCCGGGCCTGCTGATGATGAACCAGGCCGCCACCGTGGAGTACCTGCCGCTCGGCGTGATCGGCGTGATCGGACCGTGGAACTACCCGGCGTTCACGCCGATGGGATCGATCGCCTACGCGCTGGCCGCGGGCAACGCCGTGGTGTTCAAGCCGAGCGAGCTGACGCCGGGCGTGGGGGAGTGGCTGGCCAGGACCTTCGCCGAGGTGGTGCCGGAGCAGCCGGTGTTCACCGTGGTCACCGGGTTCGGCGAGACCGGTGCCGCGCTGTGCGCGTCGGGCGTGGACAAGGTCGCGTTCACCGGGTCCACCGCGACCGGCAAGCGGGTGATGGCCGCCTGCGCCGAGAACCTGACCCCGGTGCTGGTCGAGTGCGGTGGCAAGGACGCGCTGATCGTCGACTCCGACGCCGACCTGCCCGCCGCGGCCGAGGCCGCGGTGTGGGGAGCGATGTCCAACGCGGGGCAGACCTGCATCGGTGTCGAGCGGGTCTACGTCGTCGACGCGGTCGCGGACCGGTTCCTGGAGCTGGTCACCGAGCGCGCGTCGAAGCTGCGGCCGGGCGGTGAGCCGAAGGCCCACTTCGGGCCGATCACGATGAGCTCGCAGGTCGACGTCATCCGCTCGCACGTGGACGAGGCGCTGGACCGCGGTGCCCGCGCGCTGGTCGGCGGCAGCCACTCGGTGCGGCCCCCGTTCGTCGAGCCGGTGGTGCTCACCGACGTCCCGCCGGACGCCGCCGCGGCCACCGAGGAGACCTTCGGCCCGACGCTGGTCGTGGAGCGCGTGCGCAGCGCGGAGGAGGGCATCGAGCGCGCCAACGACAGCCGCTACGGCCTGGGCGCGACGGTGTTCTCGCGGTCGCGCGGCACCGAGCTCGCGCGGCGGCTGCGGGTCGGGATGGTCGCGGTGAACTCGGTGATCGCCTTCGCCGCGGTACCCGCGCTGCCGTTCGGCGGGGTCGGCGACTCCGGGTTCGGCCGCATCCACGGCGAGGACGGCCTGCGGGAGTTCGCCCGCCCGCAGTCGGTGACCCGCCTGAAGTACCGGATTCCGATCAATCCGATGACCTTCGGCCGGTCCAACCGCACCGTTCGCAGGCTCATCCGCCTGGTGAAGACCTTCCGCGGTCGCTGATCTGCTGCTGAAGCCGTGGGGGACCCCTCCGTTCGTCGGTGGGGTTCCCTTCTTTGTGTTGCTCGGGTCCCGACCATGTGAGGATGCGGAGTGGGGAGGCTTCCGTGCACATTTGATCGGGGACGGCGTCGTTCCCGGCGTCGGCGGTCAAGGAGGACACCGGTGAAGAAGATCATCAACGAGCCCGCGGACGTGGTCGCGGAATCCCTGCGGGGCATGGCCGCGGCCCACCCCGACCTGCTGCGGGTGCGCACCGATCCATCCGTGATCGTCCGGGCGGACGCCCCGGTCCAGGGCCGGGTCGCCGTGATCTCCGGCGGCGGGTCCGGGCACGAGCCGCTGCACGGCGGTTTCGTCGGCCCGGGCATGCTCGCCGCCGCCGTCCCGGGGGCGGTGTTCACCTCGCCCACGCCGGACGCGGTGCAGGCCGCCATCACCGAGACCGCGGGCGGTTCCGGGGCGCTGCTGGTCGTGAAGAACTACACCGGCGACGTGCTGAACTTCGAGACGGCCGCCGAGCTGGCAGGCATCGAGGGGACCGAGGTGCGCACGGTCCTGGTCGACGACGACGTCGCGGTCAAGGACTCCACGCACACCGCGGGCCGGCGCGGCGTCGGCGGCACGGTGCTGGTGGAGAAGATCGTCGGAGCCGCCGCCGAACGCGGCTCGGACCTGGCCACCTGCGAGGAGCTGGGCAAGCGGGTGGTGTCCCGGGTGCGCTCGATGGGGATGGCGCTGACCGCGCCGACCGTGCCGCACGCGGGCGAACCGAGCTTCGACCTCGCCGCCGACGAGATGGAGATCGGCATCGGCATCCACGGCGAACCGGGCCGCGAGCGCCTGCCGCTGGAGTCGGCCGAAGGCATCGTCCGTAGGCTGCTCGACGCCGTCGTGGAGGACCTGCCCTTCACCGAGGGCGACGAGGTGCTGCTGTTCACCAACTCCATGGGTGCCACCCCGCTCATCGAGCTCTACCTCGCGCACGGCATCGCCGAGCGCCTGCTCGCCGAGCGCGGTATCCAGGTCCGGCGGCGGCTGGTCGGCCCCTACACGACGAGCCTGGAGATGCAGGGCATGAGCCTGACCCTGCTCAAACTGGACGACGAGCTGACCGAGCTCTGGGACGCACCGGTGCGCACGGCCGCGCTGCACTGGTGACCGAGGGATGGGTGGACCGATGGGTTGCACTGCACATGACGTGGTCGCGGCGCTCCGCGCGGGTGCCGACGTCGTCGCCGCGCACCGCGACGAGCTGATCCGGCTCGACCGCGAGATCGGCGACGCCGACCACGGCGAGAACATGGACCGCGGGTTCCGCGCCGTGGTCTCCAAGGTGGACACGGCGGCGCCGGAGACACCGGGCGCGGTGCTCAAGCTGGTGGCCACGGTGCTGATCTCGACGGTCGGCGGTGCGTCCGGCCCGCTGTACGGAACGGCGTTCCTGCGCGCGGCCACCGCCGTCGGTGACGCCGACGAGCTCGACGGCCCGGCCGTCGCGGCGGCGCTGAAGGCGGGCATGGAGGGCGTCGCGGCGCGCGGCAAGGCCGTCACGGGTGACAAGACCATGATCGACGCGCTGGCCCCGGCGGTGGAAGCGGCGAAGTCCGCGGCCGACGCCGGCGAAGGCCCCGGCAAGGTGCTGGCCGCCGCGGCGGAGGCCGCGCACGTGGGCGTGCGGGCGACCGAGCCGCTGGTCGCCCGCAAGGGCCGCGCCTCCTACCTCGGGGAGCGCAGCGCGGGGCACATCGATCCCGGCGCGCGGTCGACGGCGCTGCTGCTGTCGGCGTTCGCGGAGGCGGCGAGGGCGAGATGAACGTCGGACTGGTGATCGTGTCGCACAGCGCCAAGCTCGCCGAAGGCGTCGTCGAGCTCGCCGCGCAGATGGCGCCGGAGGTCCGGGTGCTGCCTGCGGGCGGCCTGGCCGAGGGGACCGTCGGCACCGACTTCGAGAAGGTGTCGGCGGCGCTGGCCGAAGCCAACACCGGCGCGGGTGCGGTCCTGCTCTACGACCTGGGCAGCGCCCAGATGGTCGCGGAGCTGGCGGTGGAGTCCCTCGGCGATCCGCGCAGCGCGATCGTCGCGGAGGCGCCGCTGGTCGAGGGCGCCGTCGCCGCGGCGGTAGCCGCGCAGGGCGGCAAGGACCTCAAGGAGGTCGCCGAAGCGGCCGAGGAGGCCGCGCGCGGAGCCGCGCCGGAGGAGGCGGAGCCGACCGAGGCGGAGGAGGTCCGCGAGGAGCTCGTGCTGGCCAACGAAGTTGGGCTGCACGCGCGACCGGCGGCGCTGCTGGCGCGCAGCCTGACGGGGCTGCAGGCCGGCGTCAGCGTCTCGCTGGGCGACCAGCAGGCCGACGCGGCGAGCGTGCTGGGCGTGATGGGCCTGGGAGCCCGCAAGGGCGACCGGATCGTCCTGCGCGCCAGCGGCCCGGACGCCCGGCAGGCCGTCCAGCGCATCCTCGACCTGGCCGACCGCAACTTCGACGAGTGATCCGGCCCGGGCCGCGCCCGTGGCCCCTCGCTCGCGCCCGTGGCCCCACGCTCGCGCAGGCGGTCGCCGTCGGCCGCCTGCGCGAGCTTCCGTCGTTCAACGATCGGTCTGGTTCCAGAGGGGACCCAGCCCGGCCCGCAAGCGATCAACCGGACGCTGCCAACTCCCAGCCCGGCCGGGCTGGGGATGGACTGGCTTCTGTGGTTGGTCGCCCGGCCGTGCAGGGGATCGACCGGCTCCCGCAGTTGATCGACCAGCCGCGCAGGGATCTACCGGCTCCCGCAGTTGATCAACCGGAACCACAGGGGATCGACCGGCTTCCGAGCTGATCGACCCGGTCCCGCAGCGGCCATCCGCCCCGCCCGAGCCCGGAACAGCCCTCACGATGACCTTCGCCCCGCACGATGACCTTCGCCCCGCGCGCTGCGACCCCTTAGGCTGAACCGGTGCCGCATCGCTCCCGCATCCCAGGCATGTTGTTGATCTTGCTAGTGCTCGCCGCGGGATGTGTCGGCCAACCTCCGGCGCCCGGTCCGCAGGGGCCCGCTCCCGGCTCGGTCGCGGCGATGCTCGGCGATCCGCGCACGGTCGACCCCTGCACGCTGACCGACCCCGCGGCGCTGAAGGCAACCCCCGCGGCCACCGTCTCGCTCGACTACTGCCTGCTCCACGTGCAACTGGACGACGGATCGCTGGCGCAGCTGGCGGTCGGCGAACTCGTTCCCGCAGCGCCGGGGCCCGCGGACGCCGCGACCGAAGACGAAGATCCCGTGGTGCCGCGAGGGTCGTTGCGGCTCGTCCAGGAAGCGCCGCTGCCCGGGCACTGCACCCGCCGCATCCGGTTCGACGACGGCACCGCGATGCAGGTCAGCGCCGACCTCCTGACCGGCGACCCGGCCGCCGGGCTGTGCGCGGTGGCCGAGGCGGGCGCGGACACCGCGATCGCCGCGATGGAGCAGCACCGGGTCGGCCACCGCCAGTACCCGCCCAACTCCCTTGCCCTGACCGACCCCTGCGCGGTGCTGGACTCGGCGGTCGTGCACCAGATCCCGGGACTCGAACAGGCGCAGCCGCAGTCGGCTCCCGCCGGACACCAGTGCCAATGGGGAGAGCAGGACGCGCAGGCGCCGAGGGTCTCCTTCACGCACACCGCGGGGAAACCACCCGCCGTGCTGCACGGCGCCGCCGTGGAGGAGGAGATCGCCGGGCGGCGGACCGTGGTCAGCGTCGTCGGCGGCGACCCGAGCGTTCCGCTCTGCTCGGCCGAAACCGGGCACATCCCGTTCGGCGGTCCAGGCGAGGTCGAGGTCGCGATGCTCGTCGTCGCTTTCCCGGGCGCGACCGGCATCGAGGCGTGTGAGTTCGCCCGCGGCCTGGCACGGGAAGCGTGGCCGCGTCTCCCCGCGCACTGATCGAGCCGTTACCGTGTTGGCCATGCCGCGCCGAAACCGCCCGCCCCGCCCCAAGGGGCTGACCAGCGACTTCAGCGCCCGCGCGATGGGCGCTGGCGTCGGCTGGTCGCGGGTGGAGGAAGGCCCGGACGGCGACTGGATGGTCCGAACGGTGCCCGCCGCGCAAGCGACCAAGACCTACCGCTGCCCGGGCTGCGACCACGAGATCCGCCCCGGCATCGGCCACGTCGTGGCCTGGCCCGCCGCCGACCACGGCAGCGTCGAGGACCGCCGCCACTGGCACAACGGCTGCTGGACCGCCCGCACCCGCCGCAGCCCAACCCGCCGCTGGTCCTGACCCACCACCCGCCGCGGCCCGGTTCGAGGCGGCCCGCCCCGGCGCAACGGTCCTGACCCGGCGCGGCCTGATCGGGCGCGGCCCGACTTGGCGCGGCCTGACTGGGTGCGGCCCGGCCCGGCGCGGCCGAACCTGGCGCGGCCCGACCTGGCACGGCCCAATCCGATGTGGCCCGGCCCGGCGCGGCCTGATCCGGCGCGGCCCGACTTGGCGCGGCCCGACTTGGCGCGGCCTGACCTGGCGAGGCCTGACTGGGTGCGGCCCAATCCGGCGCGGCTTGACCGGGCGCGGCCCAATCCGGCGCGGCCGAACCGGGCGCGGCCTGACTGGGCGCGGCCCAACCTCCTGCGCCCGACCTGGCGCGGCCTGACCGGGCGCCGGTCCCGACCAGCGATGGCACCACGGCCGCACCGGTCGTGGCCGACCCGATGCCGGTCCCGATCAACACCGGAGCTCCCGCTCGGCCCGCCCCCAGCACGACCCGGCGCGGCGCAGCCCGTGCTCAGCCCGACCGCCGATGACCAGGACCGGCCACGGCGCAGCGGCGGCCGGAATGCCCGCGTCTGCCGCCAGTTCCGCCCCGCCACCGCCCGCCAGGCCGAGCCCCGCCCCGCCCGCCACAGCCGGAGCCCCGTCCCGCCGCCGTTCGCCCAGTCCCGCTCCGCCGCCGCCCCACCAGTCCGTCCCCGCCACCACTCCACCACCCGCCACCCCACCCCCGTCCCCGCCGCCGGTCCACCCCCCACCCCCCAAAGCCGGAAGGCGACATCACACCGGCCCCGCCACCCGTCCGTGCGAGGATCGGACCGATGAGCACTGCGATCCGCGCGAACACCGTGCTGCCCGCCCGCCGGGAGCCGATCACCCTGCACACCGCCGACGACCTGCGGCTGATCGGCGAGCTCGCGTTGCCCGAGCAGCGGGCGCCGAAGGCGACCCTGGTCTGCCTGCACCCGCTGCCCACGCACGGCGGGATGATGGACTCGCACATCTTCCGCAAGGCCGCGTTCCGGCTGCCCGCGCTGGCCGATCTGGCCGTGTTGCGGTTCAACACCCGCGGCACCGCCAGCGAGGCCGGCCGCAGCGAGGGCAGCTTCGACGGCGGCGACTCCGAGCGCTACGACGTCGCCGCCGCGCTGGAGTACGCCGAGTTCAACGACCTGCCCGACGTCTGGCTGGTCGGCTGGTCCTTCGGAACCGACCTGACCCTCGTGCACGGCCTGGATCCGCTGGTCCGCGGCGCGATCCTGATCTCGCCGCCGCTGCGCTGGAGCACCGAGGACCACCTGCGCGCGTGGGCGGAGTCGGGCAAACCGGTGCACGCGCTGATCCCGGAGTTCGACGACTACCTGCGTCCCGACGAGGCCAGGCGCCGGTTCGCCACCATCCCGCAGGCCGAGGTGACCGGTTTCCCCGACACCAAGCACCTGTGGGTCGGCAAGGCCGAGGAGGCGCTCGACGCGATCGTGCGGGTCGTCGCCCCGGACGTCGCGACGCCGCTGCCGGACACCTGGGACGGGCCGTCCGAGACCCGCCAGGTAACGATCGTCGGGTCCTGACCGACGCGGAGTCCCCGCCTCCGGCACGATGGGCCCGTGCACTTCATCGAATCCGGAGTCGGCCCGCCGCTGGTGCTGCTGCACGCCTTCCCCGTGGACGCCCGGATGTGGAACCGGGCGCGGGCGCTGCTGGAGGAGCACGCGCGGGTGATCACCCCCGACCAGCGCGGCCTGGGCGAGAGCTCGTTGAACGGGAGTTCGGCGCGGAACCTGGCCGAACCGACGCGGCGCCCGGTGGACGCGCCGAGCATGGCCGCAGCCGCCGCCGACGTCATCGCGCTCCTCGACACGCTCGACCTGCCGCGGGTCCTGCTCGGCGGCTGCTCGATGGGCGGCTACGTGGCGATGGCCGTGCTGCGTGCGGCCCCGGAGCGCGTGGCCGGGCTGCTGCTGGCCGACACCAAGGCGATCGCCGATGACAGGAGCAGCGGCGGAACCGGTTGCAGGCGGCCGAACGCGCGGTCCGTGAGGGCACCGACGGCTGGCTCGCCGAGGGCATGCTGCCCAACGTGCTGGGCACGACGACCCGCGCCGACCGTCCCGAGCTGGTCGCCGAGGTCCGGGACATGATCGCCACCCAGCCCCCGGACGGCGTCGCCTGGGCGCAGCGCGCGATGGCCGACCGGCCGGACAGCACCAGTCTGCTGCGCGAGTTCCGAGGTCCGGCGCTGGTGGTCGTGGGCGAGGAGGACACCGTGACCCCGCCGGAAGGCGCCGCGGACCTGCTGCCAGGGACGGACCCGGTGCGGCTGCCCGCGGCCGGTCACCTCGCGCCGATGGAGAACCCGGAAGCCTTCGCCGAGGTCGTCGTGCCCTGGATCAACCGCGTGGGCTGACGCGAAGGGCCCCGCCGGAGCGGGGCCCTCGTCTCAACGGCGCGGGTGCCTGTCCACTTTGGTCCCGCCGCCGTCCGGCACCGGGAGCTGGATCCGGCGGGTCGGCGGATCGTGCGGGTTGTTGCCCTGGATCGCGCCCCGCTTGATCTTCTCCGTCGGCCCGTCGTCGGTGGTCGCCGGCTTCGCCGCTCCCTCCGCCGGCTTCGCCGCCACCGCCGCGGGCTCGCGCTTCGGCTCCTCGGCGGCCGGGGCCGCCTCGGCCTCGCCCTGCTCCGGCCGGTCGGCCGCGACGTTGGCCTCGGCGAGCTCGCGGGCCCGCTCGCGCGCCTCGGCCGCCGCCTCGCGCAGCTTCGCCTCCTCGGTGTCCTCCTCGGCCAGCCGCTCCAGCAGCGGAGTGGTCTGACCGAGCAGGCTCGCGGCGTCGCGCAGCTTCGCCGCGACGGTGTCGCGCAGCTCGGTGAGCGAGTGCACCTGCTGGTCGGCCTTGGTGAGCATGCGCTGCACCTCTTCGGTGGTGTTGCCGAGCCTGCGCTCGGCGTCCGCGCGGGCCTCGGCGACCAGCCGCTTGCTCTCCCGGGTCGCGTCGTCGACGAGCCGGGTCGCCTCGTCCGTGCACTCCTTGACCATGAGCTCGGACTTGTCGGAGGCCTCCCGGACCATCCGCTCGGCGATCTGCTGGGACTTCTGCTCCCGGCGCTCGGCGGCCTCGATGGACTCGCGCTCGCGCTTCTCGGCAGCTTCGATGGACTCGCGCTCGCGCTTCTCCGCCGCCTCGGTGGACTCCCGGGTGAGCTTCTCGGCCGCCGCGGTCGACTCGCGTTCGAGCTTCTCCGCCTTCGCGGTGGCCTCGCTCACCAGCCGCTTGGCCTCGTCGGTGGCCTCGCGGACGCGGCGGTGCGCCTCGTTGGTGCCCTCCCGGAGCCGCCGGTTGGACTCCTCGGTGGCCTCCCGGACCCGCCGCTCGGCGTCGGCCTTGCTGGTGGCCTCCTGCTCGGCGAGGGTGCGCATGGACTCGGTCCGCCGGGCCGCCATGGCGATCTCGAAGTCCTCTTCGACCTGGGTCCGCCGGGCCTCGGACTCCTGGTCGGCGCGCCGCGCGTTCTCCTGCGCCTCGCGGGTGATCCGCTCCGCCTCGGACTTGGCCCTGTCCATCAGCGCGCGGTGTTCGGTCTCCATCTCGCCGCGGCGCTGGTCGACCTCGGCGATCAGCTTCTCGTAGCGGGTGCGCAGCTGGGTGGCTTCGGCCTCGGACCGCGAGCGGGTCTCGGCGGCGTCGTTCTCGGCGCGGGAGCGGATGTCGTTGGCCTCGTCCTGGGCCAGCCGCAGCATCCGCTGCAACCGCTCGCTGAGCCCCTCCAGCGTGGTCGGCGGCTTGGACAGCCGCTCGACCTGGCCGCGCAGGTTCTCGATCTCGGAGCGGGCCGACTCCAGCTGCTTGGACAGATCGTTCGCCTGCGAGACCGCAGCGTCGCGGTCGGCGGTGAGGATCCGGAGATCGGCGTCGATGCGCTCCAGGTGCTCGTCCACCTGCGCGCGGTCGTAGCCGTTCTTGCGAGCGAGGTCGAAGCCTGATCCCAGGGGTAGCAGGTCACGGTCGTCGGCAAGGCCCATGGCACCCAACGCTACCTGGAACTCGGCGGCGTTGTGGGAGGTGTGGGCTTGATGACCGGAATTCGTGGCGCGCCCCGCCTGCCACATCCGAAACAGGCTCGGGACACTCTTGACCGGCTGGCCAACCAAGAAGATGATAAGAAAAGGCCGTCGGGGTCAGTGGAGGTGATCGACGTGGCCAGTAGGTCGGAAGGCGCGACTGCGAAGCCGTGGATGCGCTGGCAGGACTGGGTCGCTGTGGTGCTGGGTGCCTACCTCGTGCTCGCGACGTTGTGGACTGCCACCAACGGCAACGCGATGTCGGCGATGATCGTTCTCGGAGCGCTGCTGGTGATCGCCAGCGTGTGGTCGCTGGCCATGCCGGGTTCGATGACCAGCGAGTACTCCCACATGCTGCTGGGCGTGCTGCTGTTCGTCTCGCCATGGGCCCTCGGCTACACCGAGTTCATGGGTGCCGCGTGGACCTCCTGGGTGGTCGGCGTGCTCGCCGTGATCGCCGGGGCCGCGGCGCTGCCGGAGGCCAACGCGGCGCACCAGCGGGGAGTCGCCGGACAGCACTGACCGTTCGGTGGTGACACCCAGCGCGGCTCGGAACCGGAGCGGATCCGGGCCGCGCTGTATTTTCTGGACCGGTCACCGGTGATCGAAGCCGGGAAGCGGTTCGGAGGCTGGAGGTCGCCCCGATGGAACAGGCGGACGTGGGTGCTCGGCCCGGGGCCGAGGCCGAGGACGGCGTGACCGCGCGGGAGCGGATCCTGGTCGCGGCCGGTGAGCTGTTCGCCGAGCACGGTTTCGACGCCACGCCGACATCGCGGATCGCGGAGCGGGCCGAGGTGCCCAAGGGGCTGATCCACTACTACTTCCGCCGCAAGCAGGACCTGCTGACGGCGCTGGTGGACCGGCTGCCGGACGAGGCGGTCGAGTCCGAGCGGGTCGTGGTGCGCGGGGACGTGGCGGGCAGCCTGCGCAGGCTGGTGCGCGAGCTGGACGCCCGGCTGGAGTCGTCGCTGCTGCTCAGCCACCTGCTGTGGCGGGAGGCCGACACGCACGTGGCGGTGCGCGAGGCGTTGCAGGCGCGGTTCCAGGCCGTGGTGGAGCTGATCCGCCGGGTCATCGAGTCCTCGCTGCCCGCGGGCCGGGGCGGTGACGTCGACGCCGCGGCGATGCTGCTGGCCCGGGTGGTCAACCACCGGCACTCGGTGGCCCGGCACGGCGAGCACGACGACGAGCTGGAGCGCGAGATCGGGTTCATCGCTCGCGCTCTCGAACTGGGGGCCGGGCGGGGGAAGCGGGCCCGGCCCGCCTGATCCCGCGCGCTCAGGACTCGCGCTGCCGGGCGCGGTGCCGGGCGACGTTGACCCGGTTGCCGCACAGCTCCGGCATGCAGTAGCGGCGCCTGCCCGCCTTGCTGGTGTCGACGAACATTCCCTCGCAGACCGGGGAAGCGCAGTGCCGGAACCGGTCGTGGCTCAGCGCGCGGAGCACGCCGAGCAGGCCCACGCCGATCAGCACGCCGAGCTGGTCGGCAAGCGAGGCGCCCGGCGAGGTCGTGACGTACCACTGCCAGTCCCCCTCGCCGTCGCGGTGCAGCACCGGGGTGGCGTTCGCGATCAGCGCGTTGGCTCCGGCGGCGGCCCGGTCCTCGTCGGCTTCCAGCAGATCGCGGACTTTCCCGCGCAGCGCAAGAACTTCGTCGAGGTCGGCCGGCACCGCCTCGGACTCGATGCCGTGTTCGGCGAGGAACCGCGTCAGCGCCGCCGGATCGGTCAGGACCTCGCCCGCGCTGCGCACGACGGGGGAGGTGTTGACGAGGTCGGTCGCCATCCCCGCCCCGCTGACGTAATCGTTGAAAAGTAGTTTCAAGTCTTACCTCCTGCTAAGGTAACCGGAGAAAACGGATTATAAGCCTTAGTGGAGGTCGTTCGAATGCAGTGGGAGCTCCCGCACCGCGTCCGCGTGTCCGGCGGCGAAGTCGCCACCGACGTCCTGGGGTCCGGGCCGCCGGTGGTCCTGGTGCACGGCACACCGGCGTCCTCGTTCCTGTGGCGCGAGGTCGCGCGGGTGCTGGCGCGCACGCACACCGTCCACCTGTGGGACATGCTCGGTTACGGCAGCTCCCGCCCGGATCCCGGCGTCGCGCCGTCGATCGCGCGGCAGGCGCGCACGCTGGCCGAGCTCGTCGAGCACTGGGGACTGGACGCGCCGAGCCTGGTCGGGCACGACATCGGCGGCGGGGTCGTGCTGCGCGCGCACCTCGTCGAGGGGGTTGCGGTCCGCAGCCTGGCGCTGCTCGACGCCGCCGTCCTCGGGCCGTGGAACACGCCGTTCACCGAACACATGCAGCGCCACGAAGACGCCTACCGCACGATGCCGCCGCATGTCTTCGCCGACATCATCGCGGCGCGGATGCGCACGGCCACGCACCGCGGGATGTCCGAAGAGGTCGCCGACGCCTACCTCGCGCCGTGGGCGGGTGCGGACGGGCAGCAGCGGTGGATCGACCAGGTCTCCGCGGTGACCTTCGAGGACACCCGCGAGGTGGTGGCGCGGCTGGACCGGATCACCGCGCCCGCGCTGGTGCTGTGGGGCGAGCACGACGAGTGGCTGGACGGGACCGTCGGTGACCGGCTCGCCGCCGCGATTCCCGGCGCCCGGCGGGAAACCGTTGCCGGGGCGGGGCATTTCATCGCGGAGGACAGCGCGGCGGACGTGGCCGCCGCGCTGTTGCGGATCGTCTGATCAGGACGCCGGTTCGACCAGTTCGACGAGGACGCCGCCGGCGTCCTTGGGGTGGACGAAGTTGATGCGGCTGTTCGCGGTGCCGCGCCGCGGCTCGTCGTAGAGCAGCCGCAAACCCTTGGCGCGCAACGCCTCCGACGCCGCCTCGACGTCGGTGACGCGGTAGGCGAGCTGCTGCAGGCCCGGCCCGCTGCGGTCCAGGAACTTCGCGAGCGACGAGTCCTCTCGCAGCGGTGCGAGCAGCTGGACCTGCGTCGCGCCCGTGGTGTCGCCAGGTGCGCGCAGCATCGCTTCCTGGACGCCTTCCTGCTCGTTGACCTCGCGGTGACCGACCTCCAGGCCGAAGGTCTCCCGCTGGAACTCGATCGCGGCGTCCAGATCGGCCACCGCGATTCCGACGTGGTCGATCGCGACGACCAGCTCGTTCAGCTCCTTCATGAGCGTGAGCCTAACTCGCGTTCGACCCCGGGGAAATCGGGGAAATGCGGCAAATGAATCTCGCCGCACCTTGATCGCATTGCCCCGAACGGTGGAGTTCGATGAGCGTGCCGCACACGAGCATGTCGATAATTCACCGGGAAGGGGTGGTTATGGTCAGCAAGCAACCTGTGCGGTTGGCCCTGGCGGCGATGTTCGGCGCGGTCGCGGTGTTCGGCGCACCGCCGGCGCTGGCCGCGGGCGACGACGGGGTCATCTCCGGGGGCGGTGGGGAGAACCCCGAGGAGATCCGGCTCAAGCGGGAACGGGCCTGGGTCGTCGAGAACGCACCGCTCACCTTCGGCGCCGAGCCCTACCGGGCGGTCAAGGACGCCGCGGCCAAGGCGGTCGGGGAGGCGGGCTGCGAGGTCAGCGCGGACGCCGCCGCGAACCTGGCGCTGTCCACGACCTGGCCCGAGGTGGCCGGTTCCGGTGAGGCGCCGTCGCCGATGACGCTGTCCCGCTACGACGACCAGGCTTCGCTGGCCGACCCCGAGCAGCGGGCCGAGGGGCTGTTCTTCAACCCCGGTGTGGGGATCTGGCAGCTGGACTCGGCGGGGCTGGGCGCGAAGGAGACCGCCGCGACCGCCATCGACTCGGTCACCGCGGCCGGGAAGATGGTGCCGTACATGCTCGGCAAGTACTGCGACGCGGTGAACGGCGGCTCCTCGGCGAGCTCGGCCAGGGCGAGCGCGTGGAAGGACTGGCACGCCTGCGACGACGGCGCGTGCGAGAAGATCTTCGACCGCCTGGAATCTGAAGGCGTCACCGAGGACAGCGGCGTCAACCGCTACGGCGGGGCCGAGATGCGCAAGTGCACCTTCGAAGGTGCCGAGTACGACTGCCTGTTCGTCGACCCGAGCAAGGCGCAGGGCGAGGACGCGTGGACCTCGCCGGACTTCGGCCCCGCGCCGGTGCCCGCGCCGTTCTACGTCTTCACCTACACCAAGAGCGGCACCGACTACGAGGTCCGCTACTGGCTGAAGGACGACTCCGGAGCGAAGGGCGACGTCTCGGCTTCACGGGAACTGGGGGTCAACGCCCGCACGAAGTTGTCGTGGGCGGACGAGAACGGGCTCTGCGACACCACCAAGGGTCGCGGCAACTGCTGAACGGTGCGCGGGCGGCTTCTCGCGAGGTCGCCCGCGCGTCCGCGATCAGTGCCGGGTGAGACCTCGGTAGGGGAGGAACCGCTGGAAGCCGAGGCCGGTCAGTCCGGGTGTCCGCTCGATCATCCGCGGAACCGTGTCGTCCCCGCCGAGCATGCTCTCCACCACGGCTTGGTGCGCGGCTTCGTCCTCGAACTCCGCGTAGTTGACCAGGCTGGTGCCGTCGGTGCTGACGTGGAAGTGGTTCGAGGCCATCCCGCCGACGGCACTGCCTCCGTCCAGTTCGGATTCCTGCCAGGACAGCAGTTCGTCCACGAAGGACCGACCGGTTTCGGCTGTGTCGGTGCGGAAGGAAACCAGCACGATGCAACCCGGCTGGAGCGAGCCGCCCGGGACCACGCTGCGGTAGAGCTGGTAGCTGGTGACGCCGTTGCGCTGGATGCCGGGAACCTCGGCGTCGATGTGCGCGACACGCTCCGGCGGATCGGAATCGCGGGACGCGGCGACCGCGTCCTCGTCCGTCCACTGTGAGTAGTGGAGGACGGTTTTCCCGTCCGTGCCGAGGAACACGCTGTGCCGCAGCAACCCTTGTGGCCACGGGCTGTCCGACCACGCCGCCAGCACCGCATCGGCCGCCGCGCGCTGCCGCCGCGGACCGTCCAGCGTCCAGGTGCTCATCAGCACCACGCCCGAGCCGGGATTCCGGATGTCGGGCAGCGGGTCGGTGAACTCGACCGCCCGCCAGCGCAGCCACTCCCGGTAGGTGCGCGCGGGTCGCCCGGTCACCTGCTGCACCGCGTTGGTGATCGGTTGCGGAGTGTCCACCGCCTCCCGGACGGACTCGCGGAACGCCTTTGCGCTCTCGGCGTCGAAGCCCCTGTCGAGCAGGCGCTCGTGCCACTCGTCGTCGGAGAGCTCGGCCCACCGCAACGGCTTGCCGATCAGCTCACCGATCGACCAGACCTGTTCGACCGGGCTCAGCCGCTCGGGCCCGGTCAGCTCGTAGGCCGTCCCGGCGTGCCCGTCCTCGGTCAGCGCCCGGACGGCGACGGCGGCGATGTCCCGCTCGTCGATCAGCGTGACCTTGTTCCCGCCGAGCGCACCGCGCACGACGCCGCCCGTGCGGACGGCATCGGCCCACTCCAGGGTGTTCGCCGCGAACGACCACGGCCGCAGGAACGTCCACCGCGCGCCGGAGCGCTCGATCGCCACCTCGATGTCGCGATGCGGCCGGGCGATCGGCTCCGACTGCTCGGCAACGCCGTCGCGCACCGCCCCGGACGACAGGAACACGATCCGGTCGACCTGCTTGGCGAGCAGTTCGACCACCTCGTGGGCCGCAGCGGTGTCGTCGAGCCGCGGCCAGACCAGGAAGGCCGCCCGTACGCCGTCCAGATGAGGGCGCAGGGAGTCCGGGTCCGTGTGATCCCCGGAGACGACCTCGACGCCGCCCGGCATCCGCGCTGTCCCCGGATCGCGGGTCACGGCGCGGACCGGCACCCCGGCCCGCACCAGCTCCCGCACGACCTGCCGCCCCACATTGCCCGTCGCGCCGGTGACCAGCACCGGGTTCTGCTCGTTCATGCCGTCACGCTAGGCAGCGGGCCCGGTGCGCGGCATCAGTCACGTGACTGGTCCGCCCCGGGCACGACCTACCCTGAACGGGTGCTCCACGGCCGGGAAGAAGAGACAGCCGCGGTCGAAGAACTCCTCCGCCGCGCCAGGCAGGGCCGCAGCGGTGCGCTGGTCCTTCGCGGCGAAGCCGGAATCGGCAAGTCGGCCGTCCTCGATCACGCGGCGGACCAGGCGACCGGGATGCGGGTGCTGCGCGGAACCGGCATCGAGTCCGAAGCCTCCCTCCCGTTCGCCGGCCTCCACCTCCTGCTCAACGGCCTGACCGACCGCATCGGCGACCTCCCCGAACCGCAGTCGGCAGCGCTGCGCGCAGCGCTCTCGCTCGCGCCCGCCCGCGACGGCGACAGGTTCCTCGTCGGAGCAGCGCTGCTGACGCTGCTCGCGGAACTGGCCGAAGAAACCCCGCTGCTGTGCGTTGTGGACGATGCGCACTGGCTCGACCACGCGTCGAACGAAGCCCTGCTCTTCGCCGCGTGCCGCCTGGAAGCCGAGCCGATCGCCCTCCTGTTCGCCGCCCGCGACCTGCACGCGCCGCCGTTCGCCGCGGACGGCGTGCCCGAACTGCGGTTGTCGCCGCTTGCGGGATCGGCCGCTCACGCGCTGCTCGAAGAGAACGCGCCAGATCTGCCACGGCACGTCCGCGAAGGGATAGTCGAGGCAGCGCAAGGCAATCCGCTCGCGTTGCACGAGTTCCCCGCTGCGCAGCGCGCGGGCAGGCAGCCGCGCGGCGTCGCGCCGCTGCCGCCGCACAGCCGGATCCAGCAGACCTTCGCGGACCTGATCGACGAACTCCCGCCCGCCACGCGCACCCTGCTGCTGATCACGGCGGCGGAAAACACCGGAGAGCCGGACGTCGTGCTCGCCGCCGCGCGGCAGTTCGGCATCGGCTTGGCGGACCTGGAGGCCGCCGAACACCGCCGCGTCGTGCGGCACGTGGACGGCAGGCTGGACTTCCGCCACCCGATGATCAGGTCGGTGGTCTACCAGTCGGCCACGCTGGGCGAGAAGATCGCCGTCCACACCGGACTCGCCGCGGTTTTCGGCCGGCGGCGCAACATCTGCCAGCGCGCGTGGCATCTGGCGGCGGCGAGCACCGGGCCCGACGAGTCGGTGGCGGCTGCGCTGGTCGAAGCGGCGGAGTCGGACCGCTCGCTCGGCGGTCACGCATCGGTCGCCGCCGCCTACGAACGGGCCGGCGAGCTGACCCCGGACCTGGAGGCGCGCGGCACCCGGCTGCTCGCCGCCGCCCGCGCGGCCCGCGAAGCCGGGCAGCCCGAACGCGTGCGCGCTCTCGTGGACGAGGCCGAGCCATGCCTCGAAGACCCCGGTTCGAGGGCCGAATGCCAAGCGCTGCGAGCGGTTTTGGCGGAGGAGGACAACCGGCCGCTGGAAGCGCACCGGATCCTCGTGGACGCGCACGACGACGGCATGCTGTTCCGCGCGGTCGAAACCGCCTGGGCGGCGGGAGATTTCGACGCTGTGGCAAGGACTGCTCAACACACCCAGGACTCCGGTGTGCGACTGCTCGCGCGGGCCGCGGTCGGGCTGAACGGAGCGGAACCCGATGACCTCGCCGACGGTGTGGCGGCACTGCGAGAGCTGATCGGCACGGCAATGCCGAGCGCCACGGTCGCGTGGTGGCGGTTGCTGCTCGGCGATCACCGGGCCGCCCACGACTGGGCCCTGACCGCCGAGCGCGAGGCCCGCACGCGGGGTGCGGTCGGTTCACTGCTCCACGTGCTCGGCGTGCTCACCCGAGCCCAACTCCACCAGGGGCAGCGCTACGACGCCCTGGCCGGTGGCATGGAAGCGCTTCGCATCGCTCGGGACATCGGGCAGGGCCAGGCGATCACGTACGTCTCGACCGTGCTTGCCCATCTCGCCGCGATGGACGGCGACGAGCAGCGCTGCGCCGACCTGGCCACCGAGGCGCGGCGGCCGGGCACCGGGCACAGCTACGTGCGGGCGGCCTGCGCGCTCGGCCTGCTCGACCTCGGTCTCGGCAGGCACGAGGCGGCTTGGGACCGGTTGAGCAGCTTGGTCGACGGCGCGAACCGGATGGACGCGCTGTCGGCGGTTCCGGACCTGGTCGAGGCGGCGGCACGGCTGGGGAGGCGGGTGCGTGCGCCCGTGGAGCGCTACGCGCGGTGGGCCGAGCTCGTCGAGCAGCCGTGGGCGCAGGGGGTCGCGCAGCGCTGCCGCGCTCTGCTGAGCCCGGATGATGTTGCCGAGCAGCGGTTTTCGGCGGCGGTGGAACTCGGGCGGCGGACCGGTGGGCGGCCGTTCGAGCTCGCGCGCAGCGAGTTGCTGTACGGCGAGTGGCTGCGCAGGCGTCGGCGCCGGGCCGACGCGCGACCGTTGCTGCGGTCCGCCGCCGAGGAGTTCGAGCGGCTCGGCGCCACGCCCTGGGCGGAGCGGGCTCGGACCGAGCTGCGCGCGACGGGCGAGACGCTGCGGACGCGGGACCCGGAGCCGGATCCGCTGAGCAGGCTGACACCGCAGGAACTCCAGGTCGTGCGGCTGGCTTCGCGGGGCCTGAGCAACCGCGACATCGGTGCGCAGCTGTTCCTCAGCCCGCGGACCGTCGGCTACCACCTGTACAAGGCGTATCCGAAGCTCGGCGTCGCTTCCCGCCGCGAGCTGGCGGGTCTGCGCACGTGAGCGGCCTGTGTGCGTCATCACAGGCGGCACTGCGTGCCACCCTGGGTATGGTCGCGGCGGCGTCGGAGGCCGCATGATGGTCGTGCGGCGCGCAACGAGGCACGTCGTCGATGCGGATCGGGAGGCAGCGGTGGGGACTTCGGTGATCGTGGCGGGGGCGCGGACCCCGATGGGACGCCTGCTGGGCTCGCTCAAGGACTTCTCCGGCGCCCAGCTCGGCGGCGTCGCGATCAAGGCCGCGCTGGAGCGCGCCGGGGTCGCGCCGGAGCAGGTGCAGTACACGATCATGGGCCAGGTGCTCACCGCGGGCGCGGGCCAGATCCCGGCCCGGCAGGCCGCGGTCGCCGCGGGCATCCCGATGGACGTGCCTGCGCTGACGATCAACAAGGTCTGCCTGTCCGGGCTGGACGCCATCGCGCTGGCCGACCAGCTGATCCGGGCCGGTGAGTTCGAGATCGTGGTGGCCGGTGGCCAGGAGTCGATGACCCAGGCGCCGCACCTGCTCGGCAAGTCCCGCGAGGGCTTCAAGTACGGCGACGTGCAGCTGCTCGACCACATGGCCCACGACGGGCTGTTCTGCGCGTTCGACCAGGTCGCGATGGGTGCCTCCACCGAGAAGTACAACGCCCGCCACGGCCTGACCCGGGAGGAGCAGGACGCGTTCTCCGCCCGCTCCCACCAGCGCGCGGGCGCGGCTGCCGCCGCGGGCGTGTTCGCCGAGGAGATCGCGCCGGTGACGGTGCCGCAGCGCAAGGGCGACCCGGTCGTGGTCGACGCCGACGAGGGCATCCGCGCCGACACCACCGCCGAGGGCCTGGCCAAGCTGCGCCCGGCCTTCGCCCCGGACGGCACGATCACGGCGGGTTCGGCGTCGCAGATCTCCGACGGCGCGGCGGCGGTGGTCGTGATGAGCAAGGCCAAGGCCGAGGAGCTGGGGCTGACCTGGCTGGCCGAGATCGGCGCCCACGGCGTGGTGGCCGGCCCGGACGCGAGCCTGCACGAGCAGCCGTCGAACGCGATCAAGGCGGCCTGCGCCAAGGAGGGCATCGAGCCCGGCGACCTGGACCTGGTCGAGATCAACGAGGCGTTCGCCGCGGTCGGCATCGTCTCGGCGCGCGCCCTGGGCGTCGACGAGGAGAAGGTCAACGTCAACGGCGGGGCGATCGCGCTCGGCCACCCGATCGGCATGTCCGGCGCCCGGCTCGCGCTGCACCTCGCGCTGGAGCTCAAGCGGCGGGGCGGCGGCACCGGCGCCGCCGCGCTCTGCGGCGGCGGCGGGCAGGGGGACGCTCTGGTGGTTCGGGTTTCCTGAGCTGGGGGCCGAAGCGGCTCTGCCGGTTCGGCTGCGGTTTCGTGGGGCTTTCCGGGGCTCTCGCCGACCCCGGACCCCCGGCAGGTCTCCGGGACCGAAGCGGCTCTGCCGGTTCGGAGTCCGGTAGGGCTCGTGGTTCTGGGGTCCTCGTCGACCCCAGACCCCGCCAGGTCTCCGGGATGAGAACCAAACCCCGCCCTCGTAGGTGGGGACGTTGTCGGTGGCTTGGATCAAGCCAGGCTCCGGGGAACCCTGGGAGTTCCCCGGAATCACCCGGACATCCATGATCAACAGGATGACCCGCGGTTACCCTTGGGTGCCATGAAGTGGCTTCCAGGGGGATGGGCGCGGGCCGATCGCGTCGACCCGGAGCGGGGCACGGTTCCCGCCGGGCAGAACCAGCGCGGTACCGCGCGCTACACCGCCGCCGATGACGAGACCGTCCGCGCCCAGCCGCGGCAGCAGGATCGGCCTCCGGCGCCGACGGTGCTCAGCGGCGAGGCGCAGGACGTCGACGTCAGCGCGAGCACCTTCCGCACGCTGCTGATCGGCGGCGGTATCAGCGGGTTGTTCACCGTGCTCTGCGCGGCGACGCTGGTGAACCGCGGAGCGACCGTCGGGATGTGGGTCTGGCAGCTGGTCTTCGGCGTGATCTTCCTGTGGTTCCTCAGCAGTTCCCGCGGGATGCTCAGCAGTCGCGGATTCCTGTTGGACCGCAGCGGTTTCTACGCTCGCACCCGCGGTGAGGTGGTCGGCGTGTCGTGGGACGAGATCGCGGCGGTCGGCGTCGGGTCGCTGCCGTGGATCCAGCACAACCGGCCGATCCCGCCCGACCGCAGGCACGCGCTGGAGTTCTACCCGGCCGACCGCGGTTTCGCCGCGCGGCACCCGGAGTTCGAGCGGTGGCGGGTCGAGGAGCCGCCGTCGATGCCGGGGCTGCCCGCCGAGCGCTACCGCTTCCACCTGCCGCCGTTCAGCAGGCTGCCCCGCTCGCTGGAGCACGGCGTGCAGGCCGTCGCGCCGCGCAAGTGGGTCGGTCACTACAAGCGGGAGCTCCCGCCCGCGTCATGACCAGCCGAGGCTGTCCAGCGGATCTCCCGCGTGCAGCATCGGGTCGTCCACGGCGAACGTGCGGGCCACGCCGCGCCCGGTCGCGGCGGTCTCGAACCGCACCGTGACCCGGCCGAGCCCGGCGCCCTGGACCCAGCCGTGGCCGTGCTCGTCGTGCCGCACGTCGTCGCCCGCCCGCCACTGCCGGGCCACCTGCTCCTCCGGCTCCGGTTCCGGTTGCGGGCCGGGCTCGGCGACCGGTTCGTCGGCGGGGTTGTCGAACAGCGCCTCCTGCTCGGAGGTCGCCAGCCCGGAGAACGAGACCCCCACCAGCCGGATCGGCGTGCCCGGCGGGACCGCCACCGCGGTGAGCCTGCGCGCCGCCGCGGCGAGTGTGGGCAGGTCGCTGGTGGCGCTGGAGAAGGTCTCCGCGCGGCTGATCGTGGTGAAGTCCGAGTCCCGCACCTTCACCGTCACCGTGCGCGCCGCGCGGCCGGAGGACACCAACCTGCGGTGCGCGTTGTCGGCCATCCCGGCGACCTCGGCCTGGAGCCTGCCGGGCTCGGTGATGTCGACGTCGAACGTGGTCTCGGCGCTGACCTGCTTGGCCTCCGCCCGCTCCTCCACGGGGTGGTCGTCGATGCCGCTGGCCAGCCGGTGCAGTTCGCTGCCGTGGGCCTGCCCGAGCAGCGAGACCACGTCGCCGAGGCGCAGGGCGGCGAGCTCGCCGATGGTCTGCACGCCGATGCGGTGCAGCTTCGACTCCGACACCGGGCCGACGCCCCACAGCTTGCGCACCGGCAGCGACCACAGCAGCTCGGTCTCCTGCTCCGGCGGCACGATCAGCGCGCCGTCCGGTTTGGCCAGGCCGGAGGCGATCTTGGCGATCTGCTTGCCCGATCCCGCGCCGATCGACGCGGTCACCCCGGTCTCCCGCGCGACCCGCGCGCGCAGCTGCGCGGCGAAGCGCTCGACCGTCCCGGTCTCGGCCCCCGCGAGCTCGCCGGGCTCCATGAACGCCTCGTCGACCGACAGCTGCTGCACGGCGTCGGAGACCTCCCGCACGATCCCCAGCACCCGCCTGCTGACCTCCCCGTACACCCGGAACCGCGGCGGCAGCACCACCGCCACCGGGCATCGCCGCCGGGCCTCGGACATCGGCATCGCGGAACGGGCGCCGTACTCGCGGGCCTCGTAGCTCGCGCCCGCGACGGTGCCGCGCGGGCCGAGGCCGCCGACCAGCACGGGACGCCCGCGGACCGTGGGACGGGTGAGTTGCTCCACGGACGCGAAGAACGCGTCCATGTCCATGTGCAGCACCCACCGTCGCATGTGCCCATTGAACGATGTTCGCCCGACATCGGGTGCGCATCCCGCCGGACTCGGCGCGCTGGCCGGGGGCGTTCGGGCCGCCGTAGCATGGAAGTCTCGATCGTGTGATGTCCGACCCACGGAGCTGATCTGGCGATGAGCGTTTTCCGCGAGCTGCTGCCCGGGCGCAAGCTCCAGCACGAGGGCGACCAGGGCGCGCCGGGACGCCTGCACGATCCCGGCGGCCCGCTGGACCTGGACAAGGGCGTGGTCTACCTCGCGCCGCCGGAGCACCCGCGCGAGCAGGAGCAGGAAGCGGAGGACCCGGCACCGGAGTCCGACGGCTGAGTCATCACAGCCGGGACTCGGATCGGTCGAATCAGCGCAACCTCCCGAACCTCTCCGTTACTGTTCCCCGGAACAGGTGACGACTGGGGCTAGACAGGCACGCCGAATGCTCACGCAGCGTGCCTGGCAGTCGTGCGCCCGCACCAGCGGTGAGCAGAGGAAGGTAAGCCGTGCAGCCGGACAAGGTGTATGGGAACTCCGGCCTGGACCGGGCCGAGGCGGTGGAGGACGGCACCGCGCTGATCGGCCACATGACCCCGCGGACGCGGGTCGTCGACGGCAGGCCGGTGGGACCGACGCCCGAGCAGATCGGCCAGGACTGGAACCGGATCAGCGGTCGCATCGCCGAGCTGTTCAGCACCGGGGTGCCGGACAACGACCCCCGCACCCAGCAGGCGATCCACGACCACTACCGCTGGATCTGCAACTTCTGGGTGCCGGACCGGGACTCCTACCTGCGGCTGGCCGCGCTCTACGTCAGCCAGCCGAAGTTCCGCCGCCGCATCGAGCGCAAGAAGCCGCGCGGCATGGCCGCCTACATGCGGGACGCGATGACCGCCTACGCCTGGGCCCGCCTGCGCTGATCGGCCGGTGCGCGTCGGTCCCCGCGGTTACCGTCGCCGCACGCGACGACGGGAGGAACCGATGAGCGAGCTGACCAGTGCCCCACCCGCGGGCACCCCGACCTGGATCGACCTGGGCGTCCCGGACCTCGACCGCGCGATCGAGTTCTACGGTGCGCTGTTCGGCTGGGAGTTCGACGTGGGGCCGGAGATGGCGGGCCGCTACACGATGTGCCTGCTGCGCGGGAAGCCGGTCGCGGCGATCGCGCCGAACCCGGAAGCCACCGACGTCTGGTGGAACGTCTACTTCGCGACCGAGGACTGCGACGCGAGCGCGGCCGCGGTCGAGCGGGCGGGCGGATCGGTCCTGGTCGCCCCGATGGACGTGATGGACAAGGGCCGGATGGCGATCGTCACCGACGTCACCGGCGCCCAGTTCGGGCTGTGGCAGGCGGACGCGCACCTCGGCAGCGAGATCGTCAACGAGCCGAACGCCCTGCTCCGCAACGACCTGATCACCGCGGACCCCCGGGCGGCGCGCGACTTCTACACCGCGGTCTTCGGCTACACGCAGGACTCCAACCCGGATCTGCCCGACGTCGACTTCACGTTCCTGCGCAGGCCGGACGGGCACGAGATCGGCGGCATCGTCGGCGATCCCGAGGCCGGGGCCTCCCGCTGGACGACCCTGTTCCAGGTGGACGACGTCGACGCGGTGGCGCGGCGCGCGGCCGACGCGGGCGGGATCGCGGGCGAGCCGTTCGACATGATCTACGGCCGCCTCGCCGACATCACCGATCCGTTCGGGGCTCGGTTCCAGGTGGGCTCGCCGAAGCGCTGACCGGACCGGCCGACTCGGGTCCGGCCGACTCCAGTGAGGCCGGCTCCCGCAGTGTGCGGGCCAGCAGGAACGCCAGCACCGGCAGGGCGATCAGCACCGCCAGCGCCACCTGGAGCGAGGTGGCCTCGGCGATCGCGCCGATCGCCGGAGTGGCGATCCCACCGACGCCGACCGCCAGCCCGAGGGTGACGCCGCCCGCGGTGCCGACCCGGTTCGGCAGGTAGTCCTGGCCGAGCGTGACGTGCAGCGAGAACGGGATGTAGAGCAGGATCGAGCTCGCCGCGACGAACAGGTACGCGGCGGGGCCGGGCACGAACACCACCCCGGCCACGGCGGGAACCGACGCGGCGTAGGCCGTCCGCAGGGTCGGGACCCGGCCCCACCGCGCGACCAGCCTGCCGCCGAGCAGGGTTCCGACCGCACCACCGGCGAAAAGCACGAACAGCGCGGCGGCCCCGGCGACGGCCCCGCCACCGACCTGCTGCTGGATCCACAGCCCGGCGAACGAGCTGAGTCCGATGTAGACGATCGAGCGGATGAGCACGATCGCGGTGAGCCGCAGGAACATCGGCCAGTCGTCCCGGCCCCGGCCGGTGGTCCCGCGGGTGCCCGCCCCGGCCCTGGCGGCCGAGCGGAGCACGCTGCCGCTGATGACCGCGCCGGCCAGCGCGGGCACGACCAGCCACGGCGTGGCCGCCAGCCCGCCTGTCGACAGCAGCGGGGCGACGATGAGCGGGGCGAGCGCGAAACCGGCGTTGCCGCCGACGGAGAACCAGCTCATCGCGACGTGGTCGCCGCCGGAGACGGTGCGCATCAGCCGGGCGGCCTCGGGGTGGTAGGCGGCGACGCCGAGACCCGACAGCGCGATCGCGAGCCAGGTCAGCGGGTAGGAGCCGGCGGGGCCGGCCAGCGCCACGCCGAGCCCGGCGGCGGTGGTGGCGACCGGGATCAGCCAGGTCATCCGGTAGCGGTCGGCGAGCACGCCGAACAGCGGCTGCACCACCGACGACAGGAGGGTGGCGGCGAGCACCACGCCGGACACGGCGACGTAGCCGTACTGCCGTTCGAGGACGAGGAAGGGGACCAGGGCGGGGACGGCTCCCTGGTAGACGTCGACGCAGGAGTGGCCGAGCGTCAACCGCACGTTGCTCTTCTGCACATCGGAATCCTTGAGCAGGGAAGAGCTGTCCGGCTTCCGATAAACTGCCAACTCGTGTCGAAAGTCCGCCACTCCCCGAAGGCGCCGACCGCGCTGCGGTACCTGCCGCCGGGCACCGAGGTGGACGCGCACCGCCACGACGACCACCAGATCGTCTACGCGGGCAGGGGAGTCCTGTCGGTCACGACGGATGCGGGGAGCTGGATCGCCCCGGCCACCCGAGCGGTGTGGGTTCCGGCGGGGACCGTGCACCAGCACCGCGCCTACGGTGAAACCGACCTGCACACCGTCGGCCTGCCCACGACGGACAACCCGCTCGGCCTGAGCACACCGGCGGTCCTCGCGGTCGGACCGCTGCTGCGCGAGCTGATCCTGGCTTACACCAAGGAAAGGATGCCCGGCGCGGAGCGCCTCCGGATGCGCGCGGTACTGCTGGACCAGCTCCGCCACGCGCCGCAGCAGCCGATCCGCCTGCCCGCCGCGCGCGATCCCCGCCTGGCGGCGGCGTGCGCGCTGCTCGACGAAGACCCGGCCGACCAGCGCCCGCTGGCGGCGCTCGGAGCGGAGGTAGGTGCCAGCTCCCGGACGCTGAGCCGCCTGTTCCGCGCGGAGATGGGCATGACGTTCCCGCAGTGGCGAACCCAGCTGCGCCTGCACCACGCCCTGCGGCTGCTCGCGGAGGGGACGCCCGTGACCGCCGTGGCGCACCGGAGCGGGTGGGCGTCCGCGAGCGCTTTCATCGACACCTTCCGGCGGGCTTTCGGGCACACCCCGGGCCGGTCTCGGTGACGCGGATGGTGGTGCAGGTTCGGTGGTTCCCGTGCCAGTCTTCGAGCTGATCACTCGTGCTGGGAAGGGATACCGTGGGAGATCCGACTGGGGGAACGCACAACAGCGCGTCGTCGGCGGAAAACGTCGTCCAGGCGCAGAACGTGCATGGGGACGTGCACATCCACGGCCGGGGCCGCCACGTGGTGCCGCGTCAATTGCCTGCGACGGTGCGCCATTTCATCAATCGCACGGTCGAGCAGGACGCGCTGACCACGTTGCTCAAGGGTGCCGGCGACGACCACACGGTCCTGGTGTCGACCGTCGACGGCCTTGCTGGAGTGGGCAAATCGACGTTGGTGGTCCAGTGGGCCCACCAGATGCGCGAGCGGTTCGCCGACGGCGAGTTGTACGTCAACCTGCGGGGTTTCGACCCGGCCGCCGAGCCGATGACTCCGGCGGAAGCGCTGGCCGGATTCCTCACGGCGTTGGGGGTGGCGCCCGAGGCACTGCCGGTTTCCGAGGACGCCCGCGCCGCGCAGTTCCGCACGTTGCTGCACGGGCGCCGGATGTTGCTTGTGCTGGACAACGCGCGCGACACCGAGCAGGTGCTGCCGTTGTTGCCGGGGTCGGCCGGGTGCCTGGTCGTCGTGACGAGCCGCCAGCGGCTGGACGGGCTCATCGCGCACCACGGGGCGCAGCGGGTCGCGCTCGCCACGCTCACCCGCGATGAGGGGCGTCAGCTGCTGGCGAGCTACGTCGGCGCGGACCGCCTGGCCTCCGAGCCGGAGGCGGTCGCGGCGCTGCTGGACCACTGCGCAGGACTGCCGCTGGCGCTGACGCTGGTCGCTGTTCAGGCAGCGGCTGAGCCGGACGTGCCGCTGGACGACCTCGCGACGGATCTCCGCGACGAGCGCGACCGGCTCGATGCGCTGGACGCGGGTGGGCGGACGGGCATACGGGCGGTGTTTTCCTGGTCATACCGCACACTTTCCGCGGAGGCCGCGCGGTTGTTCCGGCTGCTCGGGTTGCCGAACTCGCCGGACATCAGTGCCGGCGCGGCTGCGGCGCTGGCGGGGGTGGACCGGCGGCGGATCCGGCGAGTGCTGGCGGAGCTGTCGCGGGCGCACCTGGTGACGCGGCGGGCCGGGGATCGGTACGTCTTTCACGATCTGCTGCGGGCTTATGCGCGCGAGCGCGCTCAGGCGGATGATGACGAGGCCGAGCGGGTCGCGGCGGTTGAGCGGCTTTTGGATCACTATCTGTATGCGACTTATGCGGCGAACCGACAGTTGGCGCCAGGTCGGGATCTGCCTGACCTGGAGTACGTGGATCGGCAGCTGTCGAAGGAATTTGCCAGCTACGAGAAGGCTTTGGCTTGGTGGGACGCTGAATACGCGAGCGTGCTGGCTATCATCCGGCAGGCGGTGGCGCTCCGGATGTCCCGCGGGCCATGGCTCGCGCACGCCGCGTCCTATCCATTGAAACTGCGAGGTCTGATCGACGAGCTGAAGGCCAGCAGTACCGATGCGATCAGAGGCGCGCAGGAAAGCGGAGACCGCCCCGCGCAGGCGCGGCTGCTTGCAGACCTCGCTACGGCGCACCGGTTCCTCGGAGAATGGGATGCGGCTGTCCGATGTTGGCAAGCTTCCGCCGAACTGTTCGCGGACTTGGGCGAACACCGTTGGGTGGCCCTCAACCACACTGCGGTCGGAGAGGTTCTCGTTACGGTGGGGCGCTATGCAGAGGCGGCGGACTCGGCCCGGCGCTCACTACGAATGCAGGACGGAGCCCCTGCGATCCAAGCCTTGGACCACGGGTTTGCGGACACGGTTCTTGGACTCGCCTTGGCCCACCTGGGCGATTTCACCGCAGCATTCGCTCATCTGCACCGATCCATCGAGAACAGTTCCGATCAGTTCTTGATGGGCTACACCTTGACCAACTTGGGCTCTGCCTACCTCCTTTCCGGGGATACCGAAAACGCGGTGAACGCATACCACCGCGCGGTCGAGCACCGCCGGAACTTGGGTCACGCCTTGGGCGAAGCCACCTCCCTCACCAAACTCGGCGAAGCCCTCCAAGCCAGCGGCGACGCCGAGGCGGCCAGGGAAACCTGGCAGTCGGCCCTCGCCATCTTCGAGCGCCTCGGCCATCCCGACGCCGAAGTCGTCCGCGCGCACCTCAACGCCCTGGACGCGGGAGATCCGGACTGATGCGCAAAGCCCCAGAAGCGATAGCCGAAGTCGTCCACGAAGCGGTCGTGCTGATGCGCACGATGGCCTTCCGCCGCGAAGCCCTGTGCGACGTGGACTTCCCGGGAACGGACTACCAAGAGCAGATCCGCCTGCTGGCCGACCTGTGCGACACGTTGGTGCCCGGCCTGAAACCGGGCACCAACGCCGCCGCTGCACTTCAGTACACCTGGGACACCCGCACCGACGCGCAGCGCCGGTGGATCCGCGCCGCGCTCGCCAAGCGCGGGGTGACGCTCGAGGACCTCAACCCACCAGCTTCTCCGGTGTGATCGGCAGCGACCGCACCCGCGTCCCGGTGGCGTGGAAAACGGCGTTGGCGATCGCCGGGGCGATGCCGATCGCGCAGATCTCGCCGAGGCCCTTCGCGCCGACGGGGTGCGCGTCCGGCTCGTCCTCCCCGACGAACAGCGCCCGCACGTCGCCGACGTCCGCGTGCACCGGCACGTGGTAGTCGGTCAGGGCGGGCGTGATCAGCCTGCCGGAGACCGGGTCGGGCACCAGCCGCTCGGTCAGCGCTCCGCCCGTCGCGAAGATCATCCCGCCGCGGGCCTGGTTGGTCGCGGTCCTGATGTTCAGGACCCGGCCGCAGTCGAACGCGCCGACGTGCCTGGTCACCCGCACCCGGCACAGCTCGCGGTCGATGCGCACCTCCACGAAGTGCGCACAGAACGTCGCCAGGGCGAACGGGCTCTCCTCGGGCGGCGAGTAGCGCCCCTCCTCCGACAGCGCCCCGATGCCGTGCCGCCCGAGCAGTTCGGCGTAGGTGTCGCCACGCCCCGGCTCGTCCCGCGCGAACAGTCGGCCGTCGGCCACGTCCACCGCGTCCTCGGCGACTCCGTGCAGCGGTGAGCGCGGGTCGTTGACCGCCAGCCGGATCGCCGACGCGCGCACCTGGAGCGCGCCGAGGTGCACCGCGCTCCCCGTGCTGCCGGAGGTCATGGAGCCGAAGGTCGGGGCGCCCTGCGGAAGGTCGGTGTCGCCCGCCTCGATGGTCACCCGGTCCGTCCGGACCCCCAGCCCGGACGCCGCGACCTGCACCATCGTGGTGAGCGATCCACCACCGATCTCCTGTGTGGAGGTGCGCACCGCGGCCGTGCCGTCCGAAGCGAGCGAGATGCGCGCTGCCGCCGGTGCGGAGTGCTCGGCCCGGATGCCGGACGCCATCCCGTAGCCGATCAGGTCGTCGCCGTCGGTCATCGATCGCGGCTCCGGATTCCTCCGGTCCCAGCCGAACTCCCGCGCGCCGACCTCGTAGCAGCGCAGCAAACGCTTGCCGCTGAACGGTTTTCCGGTGTGCGGGTGCCGCTCCGAGTGGTTCCTGCGGCGCAGTTCCACCGGATCGATTCCGAGTTCGTGCGCCAGCTCGTCCATGGCGCACTCCACGGCGAACTGACCGGGCGTGTCGCCGGGCGTGCGCATCGCCCCCGAGGTCCCGATGCTGACCTTCGCGACCCGGGCCCGCGCGTGCAGGTTCGGCACCGCGTACAGCGCGGGCGTGGACTGGATGGCCGGTTCGTTCCGGTCGTCGGTGTGCGAGGTGGGGTTGGTCGTGTCGTGCGTGATCGCGGTCAGCCTGCCGTCCCGCTCCGCGCCGAGCCGGACCCGCTGGACCATCGCCGGCATGTGGCCGGTGCCGGTGAACACCTGCTTGCGGGTGATGGTCAGCCGCACCGGCCTGCGCACGACCTGCGCCGCCAGCGGCGCGAGCAGGGTGTGGCCCCACATGAACGACTTGTTCCCGAAACCGCCGCCGACCAGCGACGAGATCATCCGGATCGACTCGACCGGAATCCCGAACGCGGCGGCGACGGCGGGCCGGTGCGCGTGCACCGCCTGGCTGGAGTCGTGCAGGACCAGCCGCCCGCCCTCCCAGGAAGCCAGCGTCGACGACGGTTCCATCGGCGCGTGCGAGAGGTTGGACGTGCGGTACTCCTGGTCCACCCGGACCGGTGCGGCCGACAGCGCCGCCTCGGCGTCGCCGCGCCGGTACTCGACCGGGAAGCGCGCGGGGTAGGGCCCGGTCGGCACGTACGCGTTCGGCAGCGCCGCGTCGAGGGTCGGCACCGGCCGCCGCCACTCGTAGTCGACGCGCACCAGCGACGCCGCGTGCTCGGCCTGGTGCAGCGTGTCGGCGACGACCAGCGCGAGGCACTGGCCGCCGTAGTGGATCTGGTCGTCGGCCAGCGGCAGCCTGCTTTCCGCGTAGTACGGGATGCTCGGCTTCCCCTTCCACTGTGGACGATTGAGGTGGGTCAGCACCGCCAGCACGCCGGGAGCCCGCTCGGCCTGAGCGGTGTCGATCCCGCGAACCCGCCCTGCGGAGATGGCGCTGGGAACCATCACCGCGTGCGCGCTGCCGTCCGCGCGGACGTCCGCGGTGTAGACCGCGCGCCCGGTGACCTTCTCGATCGCTTCCACCCGGGTGATCCCGGCGCCCTGCGTCACGATTCCCCCAACTCGTTCAGGGCGCGCCGGACCACCCGCCGCACCAGCTGGACCTTGTAGTGGTTGTCCGGCCGCGGCGCTGCGCCGAGCACCGCGGCTTCCGCCGCCGCGTCGATCCCGGCGGAGTCCAGGCGCCTGCCGGTCAGCGCCTGCTCCGCGTGCGTGGCGCGCCACGGCTTCGGCGCGACCCCGCCCAGCGCGATCCTCGCCGTCCGCACGACACCGTCCCGCTGGTCGACCGCCACCGCGGCGGACACCAGCGCGAACGCGAAGGAGGCGCGGTCGCGGAACTTCAGGTAGTGCGACCGGCGGGCGAACGGGACGGCCGGGAGTTCGACCGCGACGACGAGTTCGCCGGGCCGCAGCGCGCTGTCCCGGTGCGGGGTGTCGCCGGGCAGGCGGTGGAACTCGTCGATCGGGATCCGCCGGTCGCCGTCCGGCCCCGCGACCAGCACGACGGCGTCCAGCGCCTGGAGAGCGACCGCGAGGTCGGAGGGGTGCACCGCGACGCACGAGCCGGACGTGCCGAAGATCGCCTGCTTGCTGCTGTCCCCGTCGATGGACGCGCACCCGCTGCCCGGATTCCGCCTGTTGCAGGGGAATTCCGGGAGCCGGTAGTAGGTGCAGCGGGTCTGCTGGAGCAGGTTTCCGCCGAACGAAGCCATGTTGCGGATCTGCGGCGAGGCACCCGACCGCAGCGCCTCGACGAGCACCGGGTACTCGGCGCGCAGCCGCGGGTCGTCCGCCGAGTTCGGGTGCAGCGCGCCGATGCGCACCCCGCCGCCGGGCAGCCAGTCGACGCGGTCGAGCCCGAGGCCGCTGACGTCGACCAGCCGGGAGGGTGTGCGCACTCCGTCGCGCATCAGCGTGATCAGGTCGGTGCCGCCCGCGATGACCTGCGCGTCCGGGTCGCGCAGCGCCCGCACGGCGGCGGGGATGCTCTCGGGCCGGTCCAGGTGGAAGGTCCGCATCTCACACCTGCCCGCGGGCGTCGCGGATGGCGGCGGTGATGTTCGGGTAGGCCGCGCAGCGGCACAGGTTGCCGCTCATCAGCTCGGGGATCTCGGCGTCCGGCACGGCGGGGTTCTCCGCGAGCAGCCCCACCGCCGAGACGATCTGGCCGGAAGTGCAGAAGCCGCACTGGAAACCGTCGTGCTCGACGAACGCGCGCTGCACCGGGTGCAGCTGGTCACCGTCGGCGAGCCCTTCGATGGTGGTGATCTCGCGGCCCTCGTAGCGGGTCGCGATGGTCAGGCAGGACAGCGACCTGCGGCCGTCGACGAGGACCGTGCAGGCCCCGCAGGCGCCCTGGTTGCAGCCCTTCTTGGTGCCGGTCAGGCCGATCCGCTCGCGCAGCACGTCGAGCAGGCTCGCCCGGGTGTCGACGTCGGTGGTGCGGGCGACGCCGTTGATCGTCAAGGTGATCTTGCTCGTCTCGGGCGGGGGAGCCGGTGGGGCGGCGCTCGCGCTCCCCAGCGCGGACGCGCCCGCCAGCCCCGCACCCGCCGACAGGCCACCGGCGAGGAACGCCCGGCGGCTCGGGAGGTGCGATGAGGTGTGCTTTCTCGGGGTCAATGCTCGCCTCCTTGACAGAGTTCTGTCAAAGGCCAGTATTCGATAGAGGAGTAAAATCCTGGTATGGAAATGCCCCCGGAGGAACGTCTCGGCTTCCACCTCAAGCGCGTCGAGCAGGAGCTGATCGCGCTGAAGACCGCGGCGATCAAACCGAGCGGGCTGACCGTTCCGCAGTACTCGGCCCTGGTCGCGCTGGCCGCGCACCCGGGTGCGACCGCCGCCGCGCTCGCCCGGTTCGGCAAGGTCACACCGCAGACGATGGCGACCACGCTCGCCAACCTGGAGTCCAAGGGCCTGGTCACGCGCAAGCCGGACCCGTACCACCTGAACTCGACGCAGGTGGAGATCACGCCGGAGGGTCGGCGGGCGCTCAAGATCGCCGACCGCGCGGCGGTGACGATCGAGCGGACGCTCGGCGACGCCTTCAGCGCCGAGGAGCGCGACGCGCTGCGCGACCTGCTGGCGCGCTGCTCGGCGTCGCTCCAGGCGCAGGCGCGGGAGGTCGACGGCGCGGAGGCGGCGCTGAAGCCTTTCCGGCTGGGCTAGGGGTTGCCGGAAGCGGCGCGGCCGCTTAGCCCACGCACGCAACTGGCACCGCCGCGGGTTCTCAGGTGTTCGCTGGCGAGGACAGCTTTTTCCGTCGTATGGACATACGTCGGAAAAAGTTACCGCAGCCAGCGGGCACCTGAGGTTCCGCCACCGGCACCGCTGTGCAAGACGACCCGACGTTCAGAAAAGCTCAGCACTCGGACCTGTAGAAGTAGTGCTGCTGAGCGTCCATCGACTCCCGCGTGATCGCGATGGTGCCGGTCTTGGTCTCGCGCTGCACCGGCTCGCCCTTGATGGCCGCGATGGCGTTCTTCACGCCCTCCCGGCCGATGCCTGCCGGGTCCTGGGCGATCAGCGCCTGCACGCGCCCGTTGCGCAGGTCTTCGACCTGCTTCGGGCTGGCGTCGAAGCCCACCAGCTGAACCTGGCCGGAGCGGCCGGCGTTGTCCAGCGCGGTGCCCGCGCCCTCGCCGGTGTTGAGGTTCGTGCCGAAGACGCCCACCAGGTCCGGGTTCGCCGCGAGGGTGGCCGAGACGATCTGGGCCGCCGTGGCGGGCTCGTTCTCGGTGTACTGGGTCGGCAGCAGCCGCAGGTTCGGGTGCTTGGCGATCTCCTCCTCGAAGCCCTGCGCGCGCTCGTCGGTGGTGGAGGTGCCCGCCTTGGTGTTCAGCGCCAGCACCGAGCCCGGCCGGTCGCCGACCAGCTTCGACAGCGTCTCGGCCGCCAGCTTGCCGCCCGCGTAGTTCGACGACGACAGCGAGGCCGAGGCGATCGAGCGGTCCTCCAGCGCCGTGTCGACCTCGACGACCTTCACCCCGTTGTTCTTGGCCTGCTGCAACGGCGCGGCCAGGGCCTTGTCGTCGGCCGGCGCGATGATCACCGCGCCGGGCTTGGTGCCGATGATGCCGGTGAGCATCTGGGACTGCTCGGCCTGCTCGAACTTCTCCGGCGCCTGGGCGTTGAGCTGGTAGCCCGCCGCCGCGGCCTCCGCCTTGGCCGCGCACTCCAGCGACACGTAGAACGGCTCACCGCGCATCCCGGTCAGCAGAGCCAGGTTCTTGTTGTTCGGGTCGGTGCCGCCGCCACCGGTGTCGCCGATCTGACCCGAACCGCAGCCTGCCAGCAGCAGCGCGGCCGCGACCGCCAGGACCTGCTTCTTCATCACTACCTCCACACGCCGTTGTGCCGAAAGTCGTCAGCCGCTGATCACCGGCTGTTGCGCGCCCGCCGCCGTCGCTGGTCCATCCAGACCGCGGCGACCAGGACCGCACCGACCGCGATGGGCTGCCAGAACGGCCGGACCCCGGCCATCACGAACCCGGTGTCGAGCACGGCCGGGATGAACACGCCGATCACGCTGCCCAGGACCGTGCCGATGCCGCCGAACAGGCTGGTGCCGCCGAGCACCACCGCGGCGATCGCGTTCAGGTTGTCGTTGCTGTGCCCGCTGATCGTGGTGGTGCCGAAGTAGGCCAGGGACATGAACCCGGCCAGTCCCGCCAGCACCCCGGTCAGCGCGTAGACCGCGACCAGGTGCCGGGTGACCCGGATCCCCGACCGCCGGGCCGCCTCGGCGTTGGAGCCGATCGCGTAGGTGTGGCGGCCGAACGCCGTGGTGTGCAGCAGCCACCCGGCCAGCAGCGTGATCACCACCGCGAGGATCACCAGGTTCGGCACCACGCCGAAGGAGGTGCCGGTGCCCAGCGTCGTGCGCAGGACGGCGGGCACGGTCCGCACGTCGATGCCGTTGGTGAGCAGCTGCGCCGCGCCCAGCGCCGCCCCGAACGAACCGAGCGTCACGATCAGCGCCGGAACCCTGGCCACGGCGACCAGGATCCCGTTGAGCAGCCCCCACGCCGCGCCGCCGAGCAGCGACACGACGAGACCGGCCGCGATCACGCCCCAGCCCGCGTGCGTGGAGTCGCCACCGCTGAGCGCCTCCATCGTCTGCGCCGAGACCACCCCGGCGAAGACCAGCACCGAGCCGACCGACAGGTCGATCCCGGACGTGATGATCACGAACGTCATCCCGACCGCCAGCATCAGCAGCGGCGCGGCCTGCACCAGCAGGGTCTGGACGTTGAACAGGGTGGGGAAGGCGTCCGGCCGGATGGCGCTGAACAGCACGCACAGCGCGACCAGCACCAGCCCGGTCCAGAGCGTGTTGGAGCCCGCCAGCCGCGCCCCGACGCCCTTGGGTTCGTTCTCCACAGTGGACTGGATCTCGGTCGGGGTGGCCATCAGCTCGCGTCCTCCTGCGACAGGGCACCGGTCATGGCGCCGACGAGGTCTTCCAGCGTGGCCTCGGCGGCGCGCAACCGGGCCACCCGGCGCCCCAGCCGCAGCACCTCCACCCGGTCGGCCACCGACAGGACCTCCGGCATGTTGTGGCTGATCAGCACCACCGCGATCCCGGAGTCGCGGACCCGGCGGATGACGTCGAGCACCCGCTCCCGCTGCACCACGCCAAGCGCCGCGGTCGGCTCGTCCATGAACACCAGCCTGTCCGCCCACGCCACCGAACGGGCCACCGCGACGCTCTGCCGCTGGCCGCCGGACAGCGACCCGATCGGCACGTCGAGGTCCTGGAGCGTGACGCCGAACTTCTCGAACTGCTCGGCTGCCCGGGTGCGCATCGCGGCCTTGTCCAGCATCCCCAGCTTCCCGAGCACTCCCCTGCGGCGGATCTCCCTGCCCAGGAACAGGTTCGCGGCTGGATCGAGGTCCGGGGCGACCGCGAGGTCCTGGTAGGCGGTCTCGATGCCGTGCGCGCGGGCCGCGCCCGGGGAGTCGAGCACGACCGGCTTGCCGGACACCTCGATGCTGCCCGAATCCGGCTGCTCCACACCGGACAGGCACTTGACCAATGTGGACTTCCCGGCGCCGTTGTCACCGATCAGCGCGACGACCTCGCCGGGATACGCGGTGAAGGACGCGCCGCGCAGCGCCTCCACGCCTCCGTAGCGCTTGACGAGGTCTCGGGCCTCCAGCAGTGCTTCGGTCATCAGACCTCCTGGCGGTCAGGGCTTCTCCGGCGGGCGCGGGTCAGGGCTTCTTGGGCGGGCGGCAGTGCACGACCGTCAGATCACCGTCGAGCGCCGGCGCTCCGGCCGAGTGCGGCACCACGACCGTCTGGCCCCGGCGCAGACCGAGGGATTCTCCTTGCGCGGTCAGCCTTCCCGAACCGTCGAGCACGACCAATACTCCGAACGACGGCTCCAGCTCGACCGAGCCGTGCAGGCGGTCGGCCAGGAAGAACTCGGCGGCTTCCTCGGCGAGCAGCGGAACCCGCGGGCCGCTCTGCTCGGCGGTGTGCTTGACCAGCGACGCCAGCGCGCTGTCGCCGAAACCGCTGCGGTTCACCGTGCGCAGCGCGGTTTCCCGGTCCATCCCGAGGAACGCGCTCTCCGCGTCGGCGAGGAATCCCTGCCACTCCAGCGTGACCGAGAAGTCCGTCGGCTGCTGCAACTCGACGATGAACACCCCGGCGCCGATCGCGTGCGGGGTTCCGGCCGGGACGTGCACGGTGTCACCGGCCCGGACCGGGATCTCGTTCAGCGACCCCAACAGCGCCGAGGAGTCCTGGGTCCGCACCCAGTGCGCCACGGCCTCCGGCGCGACATCTTCCCGGAAACCCAGGTACACCACGGGATTCGCCCCGCTGGTGCCGACCACGATCCACGCCTCGGTCTTGCCGAACCGGGAACCCAGGTGCTGCTGGGCGAAGGCGTCCGAGGGGTGGCAGTGCACCGGAAGCCGCTGCCCGGCGTCGAGCAGCTTGACCAGAAGTGCCGTGCTGTCACCGAAATCCGCGACGTGCTCGGCGCCCAGCCACTCCTGCGGAGCGGCCCGCACGGCGTCGCGCAGCAGGCTGCCGTCGGGCAGCCGGGACAGCCCGGCCTCCTGCTGGCCGAAGCGGGTGGTCGTGGACGCGACCCAGTCCTCCGGGCCCCAGTCCCGGTCGTCGCTGTCCCGGTCGTCGCCGACACCGCGCAGCTCGGCGATCGCCGAGCCGCCCCGGTAGAACTGCCGGGGCTGGTTCGCCGGGAGCACCACCGGCCGGGGAACGCTGGAAATCAAGGGGACACCTCTCCGGAGCCGCGCGGCAGCAGCCGCGTGGGCAGGACGTGGCGGCGCGGCGGTGCGGGGTCACCGTCGAGCCGCGCGAACAACAACTCGGCCGCCGACCGCCCCAGTTCCCTGGTGTCGTGCGTGATCACCGTGATCGGCGGGTCGAGGAGATCGGCGAGTTCGAAGTCGTCGAAGCCCACCAGCGCGGGCCGGTGCGCGCGGCCGGACAGGGCGCGCAGCGCCTCGACGGTGATCCGGTTGTTGCCGGTGACCAGCGCGGTCGCGCGGGGCAGCATCCGGTCCAGGGTCGCGGCGACGGACTCGGTGGTGTGCGGGCCCATCTGCACGAGGCCGGGTTCGAACGGCACGCCCGCCTGCGCGCAGCCCTCGCGGAACCCGCGCAGGCGCTCGGCGGCGGTGTGGATGTCGGGGGCGTCGCCGAGGAAGGCGATGGCGCGGTGGCCGTGTTCGGCGAGGTGGCGCACCGCGTGCGCGGTGCCGCCCGCGTTGTCCACGAGCACGGTGTCGGCGGAGACGTTGCCGCCGGGGCGGTCCATGAAGACCACCGGTGTGCCGGAGTTGATCTCGTGCGCGATGTAGCCGTGCTGGTGGCCTGCGGGGACGACGAGCAGTCCGTCGACCCGGCGGGAGCAGAACTCCAGCACCAGCTCCCGCTCGCGGGCCGGGTCCTCGTCGGACGAGCCGGTGAGCACCTGCTTGCCGTTGGCGCGGGCGACCTCCTCGGCGGCCCTGGTCAGCACCGAGTAGAACGGGTTGGCCAGGTCCTCCAGGACCATGCCGATGGTTCCGGTCTCGGTGCCCCGGCGCAGGTTCCGGGCGCCGAGGTTGCGCCGGAAGCCGAGCTGGTCGATGGCGGCGAGCACGCGCTCGGCGGTCGCCGGGTGCACGCCGCTCTCGTCGTTGACCACGCGGGAGACGGTCTTGATGCTCACCCCGGCCAGCCGGGCCACGTCGTTCATGGTGGCGCGGCGGGCGCTCCCGGACTCGGACAACGTTGTCATAGTGCGCGGAATTCCATCCCACGCGGTCAGCGGGTGTCAACCCCGGTCCGGGTCGATGCCGCCGGTGGCGGGCATAGGTGCTGCTGAACGGCGTACGCCGGTTGTCATCGACCGGACAGGAACCTTGACCCGCGGCCGGTCCTCGCGCAGACTCGTCCGGCTCGGCCTGACAAGGTTGTCGTCAGGTCTCCTCGATGCGCTTGATCGCCCAGAGCGCCCATTCGCGGGTCGCCTCGTAGCTGCGCCAGCCGAACTCGGAGGCGATCCGGCCGAACGGCAGCTTCCCGCCGGGTTCGGCGTGCCGGTCGATCTCCTCGCTGATCGCCCGGAGCTGCTTGGCCTCCCGCTCGCACTCCTCGGCCTTGGCGCGCAGCAGCTCCAGCGCGTCCTCCTTCTCCAGCGAGGACAGCAGGAACAGCCGCAGGACCCCCTCGTTGCGGGCGTGCTGCTCCTGCGGTGGGTTGGTGAGCCAGTGGCGGAGCTGGTCGCGGCCTTCGGCGGTGATCGCGTAGGTGCGGCTGCCGCGCGCTCCCTCGGCGACGACTTCGATCAGGCCCTCGGCCGCGAGCCGGTTGAGCTCCGGATAGATCTGGGTGTGCCTGGCGTACCAGGCGTAATGCCCGAATTCCTGCTCGAACCGCTTGGTCAGCTCGTAGCCGCTCGCCGCCTCGTAGGCGAGGTGGCCGAGCAGCGCGTACCGCAACGACATGGCCGCGAGCCTACTTGTCGCTCTGACATGTCCTGAATCGACATGTAACTGTTTGACATGTCCCTGTTGTCGATGTCAGTCTCATGATCGACGAGAGGGGACAGCGATGACCGCATACCTGGAAGGCCACCTGGCGCCAGTGCCCGACGAGATCGAGAGCTTCGACCTGCCGGTGACCGGCGCGTTGCCGCCGGAACTGACCGGCCGCTACCTGCGCAACGGCCCCAACCCGCGGCCGGGCGCCGACCCGGGGCACTGGTTCGGCGGCGACGGCATGCTGCACGGGATCCGGCTCCGCGGCGGGCGCGCCGAGTGGTACCGGAACCGCTGGGTGCGGACCGGGCAGCTGGCGGGGGAGCGCAGGTTCCGCCCCGACGGGACGCTCGACATGTCGGTCCACTCCGCCAACACGCACATCGTCGGGCACGCCGACCGGCTGCTCGCGCTGTGCGAGGCCGGCCTGCCCTACGAGGTCACCGGAGAACTGGACACGCTCGGCCCGCACGACTTCGGCGGGAAGCTGCTGACCCCGATGACCGCGCACCCCAAGCAGGACCCGGTCAGCGGCAAGCTTTACTTCTTCGGCTACTCGTTCCAGCCGCCGTTCCTGACCTACCACCGGCTCTCGGCCGCGGGTGAGCTGGAGCGCAGCGTGGAGGTCGACCTGCCCGCGCCGATCATGATGCACGACTTCGCGATCACCGAGCGGCACGTGGTCTGGCTCGACCTGCCGCTGACCTTCGACCTCGGCCTGGTCGGCAGCGGCATACCGTTCCGCTGGAACGACGAGCACCCGACCCGCCTCGGCGTGATGGACCGCGACGGCGGCACCCGGGTCCAGTGGTTCGAGATCGACCCCTGCTTCGTGTTCCACGTCGGCAACGCGCACGAGGACGCGGCGGGCCGGATCGTGCTCGACGCGGTCCGCTACAGCCGCACGGCGTTCCGGTCGGTGTGGAGCGGCATGAGCGGTTCCGCCGCGGAGTCCGGGGATTCCGGGGGGTCGCTGCACCGCTGGACGCTGGACCCGGCGACCGGTGTCGCGCGGGAGCAGGCCCTGGACGACCTCGCGGTGGAGTTCCCCACGATCAACGAGGATCGCGTCGGCCTGGGCCACCGGTACGTCTACGCCGCGGGCGGAAGCGGCTCGGTGGTCAAGTACGACACCCGCTCCGGTTCGCCTGCGGTGCACGACCTGGCTCCGCACCAGGTCGCGGGAGAAGCGGTCTTCGTGCCTTCCGGTGGCGGCGAGGACGAGGGCTGGCTGCTGTCGGTGGTCACCGACACCGCCGCGGACTCGTCGGAACTGCTGGTGCTCGACGCGACTTCGGTCGAGCCGGTCGCGTCCGTGGCGCTGCCGCGCCGCGTTCCGTCCGGCTTCCACGGCTCGTGGATCGGGGACACCGAGTGAGGAAAGTGCTCTCGCTGTGCTGGGACAGGAGGACCGCACCCGCCACCGCAGTGCTGAAGGAGTCCTTGGCCAGCAGGAACCTCGCGTCGCGGCTGACCCGGCAACAGCACCAGGCCGCCTTCCCGCCGCAGCGAGCATGAACGTCCGTACGGCTCCAGTCGCCGCTCGCTGGAGACGAACCAGAGCACGGCATGCAGGCCGATCGTCGACGCGAGCAGCGACGTCCACTCGCTGAACCCAAGCGTGTGGAGCAGGTAGTAGGCGCCGACCCGGCGGTGCTGCTCGGCGAGGGGCTGCTGCGGCTGGTGCTGGTCTACGCGCTCCCGGTGGACGTCATGGCCGGGATCTCACCGGTGATGCGGACCGGTGTCTTCGCCGCGCTGATCGGGTGGACGGTCTGGTACTCCCGCCGCGGGAAGCGGCGGATGGGGTCCACATCGGACGTGGTCGCCGCCTGAGCCCGGTCAATCCGGCCGTTGCCGCCTGCTGCTGCGGCTGATCGGCGCATCGGTCCGGTCGGAACGGGACAGGATCCCCGCACCGGAGTTGACCTGGGGGTCGGCTCCGGCAACGGTGGGTCGTCCGGTTCGCGACCCGACGGGAGAAAGCGATGCAGCTGCCCAGGAGGACCGTGCTGATGATGGCGGGCGCGCTGGGCGCCGCGGGAGCGGTGGCTGGCACGCCGGCGGGTTCCGCCCCGGTGCGCCGGGACTGGAAGGCGGTCGCCGAGGAGGTCAGGGGCGAGTTCCTGTGGGCGTGGCGGAACTACGTCGAGCACGCGCTGGGCGCCGACCACATCAAGCCGATCTCGGGCGGGCGCGAGGACTTCTTCGTGCCCGGCCACTCCGTCGGGCTCAGCGCGGTGGAAGCGGTGGACACGCTGTGGCTGATGGGTGCGGACGACGAGGCCGGGCAGGCGGTGGAGTGGATCAAGAACAACCTGGACTTCGGCATCGACGCGCCGTTCCAGGTGTTCGAGACCAACATCCGCATGGTCGGCGGGCTCGCCGCCGCCCACCACTGCACCGGTGACCCGCGGCTGCTGGAGCTCGCGGTCGACATCGCGGACCGGCTGCTGCCCGCGTTCACCGCCTCGCCGACCGGACTGCCGTACCGCTACGTCAACCTCGCGACCGGCGCGGTGAGCGGCCCGGAGACCAACATCGTCGAGGTCGGCACCTACGTCGCCGAGTTCGGCGTGCTGTCGGAGTGGACCGGCGACCGCCGCTACTTCGACGTGGCCAAGCAGGCGATGCGGGTGGTGTTCGACAAGCGCACGGAACTCGGCCTGCTGCCGCACGACATCCACGCCGAGACCGGCGAGTGGCGCAACCGGACCGCCACCGTCGGCCCGCCGGGGGACTCGTACTACGAGTACCTGTGGGACGGCTTCGTGCTCTTCGGCGACGAGGAACTGCGGCACTGGTACGAAGTCCTGACCGGAGCGATCCTGGACCACCAGGCCGAAGTCCATGATGGACTGCTGTGGTTCCCGCAGGTGGACGCCTTCACCGGCGAGGTCGCGGACAGGAGCCAGAGCGTGCTGGCGTCCTTCTACGCCGGACTGCTCGGCGAATCCGGTCGCGTCGAACAAGGACGGCGCTACCACGACGCCTGGAACGCGGCGCAGGACCGCTTCGGTGTCCTTCCGACCTCATTGGACTACACGTCGATGTCGGCACCGGACCCGAGCAACGCGCTGCGCCCGGAATTCGCCGACTCCGCGCTGATGCTTTGGCTCGCCACCGGCGACGAGATCTTCCGCGAACGCGCGCACACCCACTTCCGCAACATGGTTTCGGCGTCCAAAGCGGACTACGGCTTCGCGAGCCTGACCGACGTGACCGCGAAACCGCCCGTGCAGGAGGACACCTGTCCGGGATACTGGTGGTCGGAGCAGATGAAGTACTACTGGCTGCTGTTCTCGGACACACCGCGCTTCGACTACCGGCGGAACTACCTGTCCACAGAGGCCAACGTGCTGCGCGGGGCGATCCGGTGATCCCGGGCGCTTTCCGCCCTCGGGCGCGCCCTCTAGGCTGACCGGCATGGCTGAGCACGTGCAGGTCGTGACGACCACCGATTCCGAGCAGGCCGCCGCGGACCTGGCCCGCGGGATCGTCGAGGCCCGCCTCGGCGCCTGCGTGCAGGTGGTGCCGATCCGCAGCTTCTACATCTGGGAGGGCACGGCCCAGGACGACCCGGAGTGGCAGCTCCAGATCAAGACCTCGGCGGCCAGGCTGGAGGCGCTGGTCGAGCACATCCGGGCCGCGCACACCTACGACGTCCCGGAGATCATCGCGACCCCGATCACCGCGGGGAATCCGGACTACCTGGCCTGGGTCGACGAGGAGACCCGGCACCCGGTGTGAGCCGCGGCACCCGGCACACTGCGAGGGGGAAGTCCTCGGAGAAGGTGGGTGCAGCGTGCCGACTACGCATGCCGGGTGGTTCCGGGTCGTGGCGATCGCCGAAGCGATCTCGTGGGCGGGCCTGCTGCTGGCGATGGCCGCCAAGTACGGCCTGGGCCAGCCGCTGGGCGTGACCGTCATGGGCTGGATCCACGGCCTGGTCTTCACCGCCTACGTGGTGACCTGCCTGGTGGTCTTCAGCCCGCTGCGGTGGCGGTTCCGGGTGCTGGTGCTCGCGCTCGTGTCGTCGGTGCCGCCGCTGGCCTCGGTGTGGTTCGAGTGGTGGGCGCGCCGCCGTGGCCTGCTGGATCTCCGCGAGGCCGACGAGCCCACGTTCTGGGCGAAGGTCGGCTACGCGCTCAAGACGCTGAACTGACTCAGAAGTCGCCGGCCGCGTGCCGGACCCTGCCCAGCAGCTCGGTCAGCTGCTGGGTCTGGCGCTCGGTGACCCCGCGCAGCCCGAAGTCGATCTCGGTCACCGACTCGGTCGCCCGCTTCATCAGGTCCCGGCCTTCGTCGGTGATCTCCACCAGCGTGGTCCGGCGGTCGGTCGGGTGCGGCACCCGCCGCACCAGCTCGTCCTGCTCCAGCCGGTCGACGATGTTGGTGACGCTGGTCGGGTGCAGCTGGAGCCGGTCGCCCATCACCCGCATCGGCAGGCTGCCCCGCCTGGAGAAGGTCAGCAGCACCAGCGCCTCGTAGCGGGCGAAGGTCAGGTTGTGCGGGCGCAGCGCGGTGTCCACCGCCGACTGCAGGATCTGCTGGACTCGCATCACGCTGGTCACCGCGGCCATGGTGGTGGACGGCCCGATCCGCTCGGACCAGATCTCCGCGGCGCGGCCGATGGGGTCGAAGGGCAGCGGACTACGAGTGCTCATGTTTCGACGCTAGCAGCGCGGACCCACCTTGTTGGTGACAGTGGGCTCTCGGAGGATGGAACCGTCGGTGATCCAGGTGGGATTTCAGCGGAGGAGGAACGACGTGCTGGTGGCGTTCAGCGTGGCCCCGGGGAACTCGGCCGAGGGCGTGAGCGAAGCGGTGGCGGCGGCGGTCAGGGTGGTCCGGGAGTCCGGGCTGCCGCACGAGACGACCGCGATGTTCACCACGATCGAAGGCGAGTGGGACGAGGTGATGGACGTGGTCAAGCGGGCCACGGAAGCGGTCTCCGCGCGCTCGCCCCGGACCAGCCTGGTCCTGAAGGCCGACATCCGGCCGGGATACACCAACCAGCTGCGCGAGAAGGTCGAGCGGGTGGACGAGCACCTCTCCGAGCAGCCGTGAAAAAGGGGGCGGCACCGGTCGCCCGGTGCCGCCCCTCGCGCTCGCGGTGCTCAGCTCCCCTGCTTCGGGTGGTCCACGAGCGGAGCGTTGACGCATTCGGTGTGGCTCCCCGACAGGATCTTGACCGGGATGCCGATCAGGGCGCCGACGTCGTTGCCGCAGGCCTGGATCGGCAGCACGCTCAGGTTGTTGTCGTCCAGCAGGTTGACGCCTTCGTTGTCTGCGGAGTCGGCGAAGGCGGTGGAGCCCAGGGCGATCACGCCGAGGGCAGCGGCACCGGCGACACCGGCGACGCGGGTAGCAATACGCACTGTTTCGTACCTCTCGTCGAACTTCGGGCTTGGGATCCCGCGCTGGAGACCCCCGCACGGCCCGCGAGGAGATGACGATCCCTCGCGAACTCGGTCCCTGTTTCGGCGATGGGTTCCGCCGGGCCTGAGGGCTGATCGGCTCATGCCGTCCATTCGGGTGACGGTGTTCATCTCATCGTCTTGATCTTCGGTTTGCGGGCGTGTCGCGGCGTGCCGACCGTCCCGGAATTCGGGCGCCCTGCCGTCGTGCGGTGCGCGAGCCGTGTCAGGATGGAGGTGTGACGAGGCCCGATCCACGCCAGAACGCAGCAATGTCCGCCGCGATGGCGGGCGCAGTCGACCTGTCGGCGCTGAAGAGCAGGGCGGACGCCGCCGGCCGCGCCGCGTCCCAGCCCGCCCCCGCCAACGGTGACGGCGGGACCGCCGGGCAGCAGAACCCCGCGGTCATCGACGTGACCGAGGCGACCTTCCAGGCCGAGGTCGTCGAACGCTCCCTGCAGGTCCCGGTGGTGGTCGACCTGTGGGCCACCTGGTGCGGTCCGTGCAAGCAGCTGTCCCCGGTGCTGGAGAAGCTGGCCGCCGAGGCGGGCGGCGCCTGGGTGCTGGCCAAGATCGACGTGGACGCCAACCCCAGGATCGCGCAGCTGTTCCAGGTGCAGTCGGTTCCCACGGTGATCGCGATCGCGGGCGGCCAGCCGGTCGAGGCGTTCGCGGGCGCCCAGCCCGAGCCGCAGATCCGGCAGTGGATCGGCGCGCTGCTGGACGCGCTGCGCGACCAGCTGCCCGGCATCCGGGCCGCCGAGCAGGGCGCCGCTGCCGCCGAGGAACCGGCCGAGGAGCCGGAGGACCCCAGGTTCACCGCGGCCGAGGACGCCCTCGAACGTGGTGACTTCGCCGCCGCCGAGGCCGCCTACCAGCAGATCCTCGACGCCGAGCCGAACAACGAGCTGGCCAAGGCCGCGCTGGTGCAGGTGCGCTTCAGCGCCCGCGCCGAGAACGCCGACCCGTCGGCGATCGAGCGCGGCGACGCCGCGCCGGAGGACGTGGACGCCCAGCTCGCGGCGGCTGACGCCGAGCTCGCGGTGCAGCGGGTCGAGGAGGCGTTCGACCGGCTGGTGCGCACGGTGAAGAACACCGGCGGCGACGAGCGCAACCGGGTCCGAGAGCACCTGGTCGAGATGTTCGACCTGTTCCCGGACGGCGACGAGCGGGTCACCGCCGCCCGCCGCAAGCTGGCCAGCGCCCTGTTCTGATCCCGACGTCCAAGGGCCCCTTCCTCGCGCGAGGAAGGGGCCCTTTCCGGTTCGTGCGCGAGGCCGGTCAGCCACCGTACCTGGCGCTGCACGGGGCGGTTCCCTCCTGGAACCCGACCCGGAACGCGTCGACCCGGGCGAAGCCGGCGGGCACCTGCTGGCCGCCGAGGTTCGCCGCGATCAGGCTGTCCTCGCCGAGCAGCGCCGAGACGCCCTCGTCGACGTCGCCGGGTGCGATCCGCACCTTGCCGACCGGGTTGCGCTGGCCGATCGGGTCCTCCACCAGCAGCCCGGTCCACGACCCGACCAGGCAGGCCGTGCGCAGGCCCGCGGCCTCGTCGTCGAGGGACATCCCGGCCGCCTTCTGGATCGACATCACGTACCGGGACGCGACCTGGGCGTAGGCGGCGAAGTCGCCGTAGGCGGGATCGGGGTTGGCGGGGTCGGGCTGCTTGCCGATCTTCTGCAACGCCGCCATGTCCACCGACACCGTGTTGGTGTCCGGGCAGTAGGAGGCAGGGGAGGTCGGCTTGGTCCCCGGGCAGGACGCGGGCTCGGTGGTGACGGTCGGCGGCTCGGCTCCGGTGTCGTGGAAGACGTCCTGGAGGCTCTGCTCCACCGCGGCGACGGTCTCGGCGGTCACCGGCAGGTCCTGCTCCTGGCCTTCCTTCCAGAACTTGAAGGCCGTGGTGCGCTGCTTGACGTCGGCGGCGTCCATCTTCGCGCAGCGCTTGGGCCCCTCGCCGAACCCGTACTGGAACGCGGTGACCCGGTCGAACGCGCTGCCGTGCGCGCCTTCCTTGGCGAAGTCGGTGCCGACGCCGTCGCGGATGTTGTTGAGCACGCCCATCACGCTGTTGAGGCCGTTGCCGGTGGAGACCTGGAAGTACTCGGAGTTCTTCTCCGCGACGTGGCGCATGTACGCGCCCGCGAAGCAGTCGGCCTGCTGCTCAAGAACGATGGTCGCGTCGTTGCCCGACACGGTGCCCGCGCGGTGCTGCACCGCGTGCCCCATCTCGTGCGCGATCACCGCGACCGCCGACATCGGCCCGAACGTGGAGTTCAGCTCCGGCAGCAGCTCGCCGCGGTCCCAGGCGATGGAGTCCTCTGTGGGGCAGTAGAAGGCGTTGACCAGGCCCTGCGTGCTCTCGCCGCAGACCTGCACGCCGGGCCCGCGCGAGTCGTAGGACATCAGCCGCTTGACCGGTTCGAACTTCCTGCCGCCGAAGGTCTCCGGGAACGCCTTCTCCCAGTAGGCGTCGACGTCGGCGACGGCGGCCTGGGCGAGCCGGTCCATC
>NZ_BAAAUX010000005.1:114417-167493 GCF_039534165.1 Saccharopolyspora taberi
TGGGCCCGTTTGTCGCGGGCAGCCCGGCCACCGAGTTGGTCTCGGAGGTGCCGGGTGTGGTCGGGGTGCCGCTGATCACCTGCGAGCACCCCGCGACCAGCGCGGTGCACGTGATCACGGCGGTGGTCATGCCGATGATGCCGCCGCGCCGCCGGTTTCCTGCCGATACCGCTACCACTGTTTCCCATCCGTCCGTCGCCGCTGTCGCGTTCCCCGAACGCGTGCCTGGGAGAGCCTATCGGGTGAGGGGAGGCGCAACTGCCGATCGTCGGATTTGCCGGAGCGCGACCGGGTGTCCGCCTGTGCGGTGACCGGGCTAGCCGGTCGCGCTCGGTGCGGCCAGGTTGAGAACGCCCGACGGAACGATCACGGAACTGGAGGCAGATCGATGCGACGTCTGTTCACCGCCGCCCTGCTTGGCGGCCTGGCCCTGCTCGGTGCGGCCAACGCGCACGCGCAGCAGGTCGTCACCGACCAGGAGTGCTACGACGGCGGAGGCGGGGTGGCGGTCGATCTCGCGACCCACATCGCCAAGTGCCACGGCGGCTTCTACGACGGGGCGGTGGTCGACCTCGACGGCTGAGGTCACCCGCAGGACTGCTCGCCGCCGAGCGCCCCGGCGCGGAACGCGGCGATCCGCTCGAACGCCGGTTGGGCGTCGAGCGGCGGATCACCAGCGGTGAGCAGGTACTCCACCGCTTCGTCGAGATCGCCCGGCGAAAGCGACGCGCTGCGGGTGTAGGCGCCGGTCAGGCAGGCCGCGCTGGTGGGCAGCCGCAGCGCGTCGCGGGCGGCTTCGGCGTGGCGCGCGGCGAGCAGGGTGACGACGGCCTGGTCGCCGATGTCGTGGTCGAGGGCGTCGAGCGCGTTCCGGTCGGTGGGCGGGGCCGGAGGCGTCCACCGGCCGCCGCGCCGGGTCACCAGATCGGCGAAGTACGCCTCGATGCTCCTGTCGCCCAACAGCTCGTACACCGGGCGGTTCGGCTCCTCCGGCGCAGCCGCCTCCAGGTCCGGCAGCTGCGTGCACCGGCCCGGCCCCTCGCGATAGCCGTCCTGGAAGGCCCCGACGCGGTCGAACGCGGTCCCGTGCGGGTCCGTCGGCTGGTCGGCGCTGATCGGATCGCGGAAGACGATGAGTGCCCGCATCGCTCCGTCGAGTGCTTCCGGTTCGAAGCGCAGGTGTTCGGACCGGCCGTCGGTGACCCACCGCAGGAACGCGCCCGCGTAGCAGTCGGCCCCAGCCTCCAGGCGGGACTGGTCGTCGGACTCGATGCGGGCCCGCTGCTGCACCGCGTGGCCGAGTTCGTGCGCCAGCACCACGGCGACCGCGGCGTCCCCGTACTTCTCGCGGAGCACCGGCAGCAGCGCGGCGCGGTCCCACGCCACCGCGTCGACGGTCGCGCAGTAATAGGCGTTGCCCTCGACGTCCTTGACATCACCGGAGCACGGCGGCGGCTTGGCCCGCTGGTCGTTGGTGTCGACGGAGAAGAAGCCGCCGTCCAGCGGGCGCCAGGGGCGGCCGAAGGTCTTGGGGAACGCCGACTCCCAGTAGGACTGAGCGTCGGTCACCACCGCGGCGGCGAGGCGGTCGGAGTCGCCCCGGTCGGTGCCGTGCACGAAGGCCGGATCCACGCCCGGCGGCGGCGCGCAGGCGGCCAGGACCGCGAGCGCCGCGGTCAGCATCATGAGCACCGCGGTCGGGGAAGCCAGGTGTCGCCGCACGTCCCCAGCCTCGCATCGCGGGGCGATGTGATCGCGACGGCATCGCCGCACGCCCCGCCGCCTCGCGAGATATGGTCCGCTCCCATGCGAGCCGTCCACCGCTTCACCGTCCGCGCCCACCTCCCGGAGGCGTTGTCCGCGCTGGGCACCCTGGCCACCAACCTCCGCTGGACGTGGCATCCGCCGACGCAGGACCTGTTCGCGTCGGTCGACCCGGAGGTGTGGGCGGCGGTCGGCGGCGACCCGCTGCGGCTGCTGGCCGAGGTCCCGGCCGGGCGGTTGAGCAGGCTCGCAAAGGACGAGGACTTCCTGGCCCGCACCCGCGCGGTCGACGACGACCTGCGCCGCTACCTGACGGTGCCGCGCTGGTACCAGCAGCGGCAGGACGAGGGCGGGCTGCTGCCCGCCTCGGTGGCGTACTTCTCGATGGAGTTCGGGGTCACCGAGGCGCTGCCGAACTACTCGGGCGGTCTGGGCGTGCTCGCGGGCGACCACCTGAAGTCGGCCTCCGACCTCGGGGTGCCGATGATCGGCGTCGGCCTGCTGTACCGGTCCGGCTACTTCCGGCAGGCGCTGTCGAGCGAGGGCTGGCAGGTGGAGCACTACCCGGTGCTCGACCCGCGCGGCCTGCCGCTGGAGATGCTGACCGAGCCGTCCGGCGAGCCGCTGCTGGTCCGGGTCGGGATGCCCGCGGGCCGCACGCTGCGCGCGCGGATCTGGAAAGCGCAGGTCGGCCGGGTACCGCTGCTGCTGCTCGACACGGACCTGCCGGACAACGACGACGACCTGCGCGGCACCACCGACCGCCTGTACGGAGGCGACGCCGACCACCGCATCCGCCAGGAGATCCTGGCCGGGGTCGGCGGCATGCGCGCGGTCCGCGCCTACTGCGCGCTGACCGGGCACCCGCAGCCGGAGGTGTTCCACACCAACGAAGGCCACGCCGGGTTCCTCGGGCTGGAGCGCATCCGCGAGCTGCACCAGGACCACGGGCTGCAGTTCGACGAGGCGGTGGTCGCGGTCCGCGCGGGCACGGTGTTCACCACCCACACCCCGGTGCCCGCCGGTATCGACCGGTTCCCGGTGGACCTGGTGCGCCACTACTTCGGGGAAGGAACGGCCCGCGACCTGGTGCCAGGGGTGCCGACCAACCGGGTCCTCGCGCTGGGGGCCGAGGACAACCCCGGCATGTTCAACATGGCGCACATGGGACTGCGGCTGGCGCAGCGCGCCAACGGCGTCTCGGAGCTGCACGGCGGGGTCAGCCGGAAGATGTTCCGCGGCCTGTGGCCGGGGTTCGGCACCGAGGAGATCCCGATCGGCTCGGTCACCAACGGCGTGCACGGCCCGACCTGGTCGGCCCGCGAACTGGGCAAGCTGCTCGGCGAGTCCGAAATGGACAGCGGTGCCGGGCTGCGCGGGATGGAGCCGGTCAGCGACTCGCTGCTGTGGGAGCTGCGCTGCTCGCTGCGGCAGCGGCTGGTCGACGAGGTCCGCCGCCGCCTGCGCCACGCCTGGCGGCAGCGCGGCGCCTCGGACCTGGAACTGGGCTGGTGCGACTCGGTCTTCGACCCCGACGTGCTCACGATCGGTTTCGCCCGCCGCGTCCCCACCTACAAGCGGGTGACGCTGATGCTGCGCGACACCGAGCGGCTGCGCGCCCTGCTGCTCGACGCGGAACGCCCGGTGCAGGTCGTGGTCGCGGGCAAGTCCCACCCGGCCGACGAGGGCGGGAAGGTGATGATCCAGAAGATCGTCCAGTTCGCCGACCAGGCCGACGTGCGCCACCGCATCGTCTTCCTGCCGGACTACGACATGTCGCTGGCCCGGTACCTGGTGTCGGGCTGCGACGTGTGGCTGAACAACCCGGTCCGCCCGCTGGAGGCGTGCGGCACGTCGGGCATGAAGGCAGCGCTCAACGGCGGCCTGAACCTGTCGGTCCGCGACGGCTGGTGGGACGAGATGTTCGACGGCCACAACGGCTGGGCGATCCCGAACGCGGACGGGGTCACCGACCCGAACCGGCGCGACGACCTGGAGGCCGCGGCGCTGTACGAGCTGATCTCCACGCAGGTCGCGCCGACGTTCTACGAGCGCAACACAGATGGTGTCCCGGGCAAGTGGATGTCGATGGTCCGCCACACCCTCGCGACGCTCGGCCCGCGCGTGCAGTCCTCGCGCATGGTCCGCGAGTACGTCGACCACCACTACGCGCCCGCGGCCCGCTCGGCCAAGGCGGTGGCGACCGCGGACTACCAGGGGGCGAAGGAGATCGCCGACTACCGGGCGCGGCTGTCCGCGGCCTGGACCTGGGTGAAGATCAGCGACACCGAGATGTCGGTCCAGGGCGGGGGGACTCCGCTGCTGGGCGGGCAGGTCGTGGTCCGCGCGCAGGTGGACCTGGCCGGGCTCGATCCGTCCGATGTGGACGTCGAGGTGGTGGTGGGCCGGGTCGACGACTCCGACGTGCTGCACGACTTCGTCCGCGAGTCGATGCACCCGACCGAGGCGGGCGGCTACGAGGCGACCGTGACGCTGCCGCACGCCGGACCGGCCGGGTACACCGTCCGCGTGCTGCCCAAGCACCCGCTGCTGTCCGGCCCGGCGGAGCTGGGCAAGGTCGTGCTCGCGACTTCCTGAGGCTTCGCGGGCGGGGCGGTCGTCGCGGCTGCGGGAGCGGTCGCGGGTGCGTCGGTCGCGGGTGTCTCAGCGGTCGCGGGTGCGTCAGTGGTCGCTGGTGTGGCGGTCCCGGGTGCCTCAGCGGTCGCGGGTGCGGCGGAAGTGGCCGTTTAGCAACTCGATCTTGGGTTGTTTCACGCGAAACTTTGTCACGCCCGGTGGGCGTGCGGACGCGGCTTCGGTGTCGTGCGGTGCGGCTTTGATCATCCACGTTTGCAGGCTGACCGATACGCCCCCGAAGGCCAGCCCTCACAACAGCAGCAGGGTGATCCCGCCGATGGCCGAGCCGCCGAGCAGCGGGAACAGCGCGAGCACGGCGCCGAGGCCGAGGCTGATGCCAAGCACCGTGCGGCGCACGTCGCGTCCGGCGCAGGTCCCGGCGGCGAAGTTGCCGACGATCCCGGCGAGCCCGTAGCCCAGCAGCAGAACACCGGTCAGTCCAGTGTGGACACTCGAAAGGTGCTGGAGCACAGGGCTGACGAAGGTGTAGGCGGCGAAGTGGCCCGTGACGAGGAGGAAGGTGGCGACCGCGCCGGCCACCACCGCGCCGTGGCGCAGCTGCCGGGCGAGTTGGCGGGGGCGGACGGGTTCGCCGGCGGGCAGTGCGGGCAACAGCACCACCAGGGCGACCAGGACCCGCGCCGCCAGCAGAACGGTGAAGTCCGGGGTCAGCACGGAGACCAGGCTGGCCAGCGTCATCAGCGCCATCAGGCTCACCAGGAGGACGCGCCGATCAAGCTTGCCGACGGCGACCGGGATCACCGGCGCGGCGATCGCGGCGACGATGCCCGGCACGGTCACCAGCAGTCCGGTCCTGCCCGCCGAGGTCCCCAGCTGTTCGCTGATCGGGGTCAGCAGGCCGACCGGCAGTTGTTCGGCGGTCACCATGGAGAAGATCCCGACCGCCACCGCGACAACGCCGAACCAGCCCTTCCGCGACGTACTTCCCGCGGCGGTGATTGGCGGGTACGACTACAACGCGGCGTTCTGCCCGCGCTACACACACGCGGCTGAGCGTCGTACGCACGGTCATCCCCGAGTCGCCGGTGCGGATCGAGTACCACCTCAGCGACAAGGGCCGTGACCTGGAGCGAGCGGTTCGTGCGCTCAACGACTGGGCCGACCACTGGCTCGCCGCCGACCCCAGCAAGACGTAGTTGCGAGCGCCCGGGATCGGCCGGGCACGCGAGGGCCCGGGGTTTGGCCACGCAAGGCGCCCGGGTTTGGCCACACGAGCGCCCGGTTTCGGTTCAGGCGATCTGGAGGCGCTCCCGGGTTTCGCGGACGCGCGGCCACCAGGCCGCGTTCTCCTCGGCCCGGGCGAGGGCTTCACGCGCCGCCGCGTTGTCGTGCAGCGCCATTCGCGCGCGGGCGAGCGTCGCGAAGCAGTCCGCGCGGGCCAGCGGCGAGGTGTTGTGGTCGGCACCGACCGCAGCCAGTCGCGCGGCTTCGTCCGCGTCGCCTTCGACCAGGGCGAGCAGCCCGCGCGTGCCACTGAGGTCGAAGGGCGGGAAGCCCAGCTTGATCGCGTCGTCGAGCGCCTTCTTCGCCAGCGGCATGAGGTCGTCGGACGGCAGCTGGCCGGCCTCGACCGCCGCGAACCCCAGTCCCGCCATGCCCGCAAGCGTGTAGGACATCTCGCGCTGCGGGATGTCGGCCGACGAGATGTGCTGGAGCAGCATCATCACCGCCTGCGCGTACTCGCCCCGGGCCTCGTGCATCGACACCTGGCAGGAGACGGCAGCGTTGAGCTCCGGGTGCTCGCCGACCAGCTCGTCGGTGTGCGCCTGCGCGCGGTCGAGATCGCCGTCGCGCAGCGCCTCGTACGCGCGAGCCGCCATCGGACCGGCGCAGAACTCGGTGCGCCGGGGCTCCGGCATCCGCGGCAGCCCGAACAGCAGCCAGCCTGTCGACGTCGCCAGCGGCACGCGCCTCGGCCACAGCTTGTAGAGCATGGTGGCGGTCGCCGCGAGCGCGAACCCGCGACCGAACGGGCCGCCGGCCAGCAGCCACGACGCGGTCACCACCGCGACCCCGGTGAGCGCGGACGTCAGACCGGCCAGCCAGCAGCGCAGGATGACCGGTTTGCGCCACGGCCCGATCTCCGAGCCGATCGTCACCGGCAGCGCGCGAAGCGTGAAGGTGACGCGGCCGATGGTCCACGAACCCAGCGCCCGCATCGCCCCGAGGACGATGTGCCGCACCCGCAGCCCGAAGACCGCGGAGCCGAGCAGCAGCCCGAGCTGGGTCGCCATCGGCAGCAGCACGACCCCGGCCAGAGCGCCCAGCGCCCCGAGTCCGATGCCACCGGCACCGGTGCCCAGGACGGCCTCCACGGCACCGACGACGAGCAACCCCGCGAGGGCGATCACCATCCACGGCCGGACGAACTGACGCAGCTTTCGCACGAGACGGAACCTAGAGGATCGTGCGGTGCGGCGACGGTCGTTCCGACCAGGTGTGACACAACCTTTCGCCGGGGCCGCGCGGTGCGCGCGGCGAGGTGAAGGGTGTGCGGGTGGTACGCGCGCTGGTTCAGCCGAGGGCATCCTCGGGCGGCCCGGGACGTGGCGAGGGCAGCCGGGGGCGCGGCGGCGGTCGGCCGTGGACGCCGCGGGGGTCGGCTGAGGACGCCCGTAACGGTCAGCCGAGATCGCCGCGAAGCCAGCCGAGAACGCCGCCGGGTCAGCCGAGGGCGCCGCGGCGGGCGGCGTCGAGGAAACGCCGCCACTGGGCAGTGCTGAACACCAGGACCGGACCTTCCGGCTGCTTGGAGTCGCGCACCGCCGTCATGGTCGCGGCGAAGCTCACCTCCACGCAGTTTCCGCTGCTGCCGGTGTTGCTCCGGCTGCTCTTGCGCCAGCGGGTTCGGGAGAGATCCACGGACACGGTCCACCCACCTTCTCTCGATCACATGGCATCCATCACCTGCCTGACAACAACCACCGGCTCCACATGGGAGAGCGCGGTGGAACGCAGGTGCGCGAATCTCACCGTACAGTCGCGCCCCTCCGTTTCCTTGGCGGAACGAATAGCTCCGAGGGCGTGTCCAGTCGGATCTCGCAGCCGTTCGTGGCGGCGTGAACGCATCGCGACCTGGTTGTCGATCCATCCGGGACTTCGGCCGGCGTGCGAATCCTCAAAAAGGCAACGGGCGTACGCTTCGGCCTGAAGCACGGAACCGCTTTCCTCGCTCATCGTTGACTCCCTCGTGCTGTTGATCGGTCGGGACTGTCCACGTGGGACTCCAAAACCACATGGGACTCCGGAAACCACGTGGGACTCCGAAAAGCCCCTTGATCACTGCATCGGCCGCAGCCCGAGCCAACTGAACAGCAGTTCGAGGGAATTATTCGATCGGGTGACATGCCGAAAGAACCCCGCTGCCGGCGAAAGCAGCGGGGTTCTCGTGCGGAGTCACGCCGCGACGGCCGTCTCCACCGGCAGTCCGGCGGCCTTCCAGGCCCGGAAACCGCCGATCAGGTCGGTCGCGCGGGTCAGGCCGAGCTCGCGGGCCTGGGCCGCGGCCAGGCTCGACGCGTAGCCCTCGTTGCAGACGATGACCACCGGCTGGTGCGGCCGGATCCCGGCCAGCCGGTGCTGCCCGGACGGGTCGAGCCGCCATTCCAGGACGATCCGCTCGACCGTCAGCGCGCCCGGGATGGCGCCCTCGGCGAGGCGGTTCGACTCCGGGCGGATGTCGATGATCAGGCCGCCTTCCCGTTGCAGCTCGGCGGCCTGCTCCGGGTCGACGCGCTCGAACTTCGCGCGGGACTCGGCCAGCAGGTGCTCGATGCCGAACGGGCCGGTCGTGGGTGAGCTCATCGGGCCTCCTCTGGGCCTTGCGAGGGGACGGGCGGCGCGGCCCGTCAGACCTCTTCGTCGTGGGCGGAGAACCGCTGCGGCGGGATCGGCGGCACGTCCGAGAGGTCCGTGTAGTGGCGCACCGGCAGCAGCGGCGGCGAGTACGCGTGCACGCTCGCCGCGTTCAGCGAACTGACGTTGCGGACCTGGTGGGCGCGCCCGCTGCCGAAACCGATCGCCGAACCCATCTCATGCTGCCGCGTGCGGACCGGTCCCGCCGGATACCGGTAGTCCTCGCGCAGTTCCCCGAACAGCACCGAGAACGAGCCCGACGCGCCGCCGTGGTCGTGCGGCTTGGTGCCCTGGCCCGGGGCCCAGGAAAGCAGCCACAGCTCGACCCCCGAGGTCAGGCCGAGGCGGGCCCACCAGCGCTCGTCGTCGTTGATCTCGACCACGTCGAGCAGCAGGCCGGTCAGCTCCGAGCTGACCAGGGAGGTCAGGTCGCGCAGCTGCTTCGGAGTCCACAGGGGACGGTCGGGGTGGATCAGGTCGCGCAGCAGCCGCACGTCGAGGCGGCTGTGCAGCTCGACCTCGCCCGGAGCCGGCAGCGGCTCGGTGGGCGTGTACTGCGAAATCGGCGCAGAAGTCATGGGCGTCTCCAGAGTTCGTGTCAGACCAGGGGAATCGACGCGACACGAACGACCCACCGGGACGCGGTGGGTGAGTGTGCGAGGGATTCGTTGTGCCGCGCGTGGAGGACCCGGGAACGGGTCAGCGAGAAGGGCGCGTCAACGACACGCGGTGGTGACGACCCTCAGCAGGTCGACCACGCGATCACGTGTGAGCAACGAATCGGACACGCGTCGATCCTGGCACGGGCCGCGGCCGGGTGGCCAGCGCCGATCCGCTCGTCCCGGCATCTGGGCGCGGCTGCGACCGAGATCACCCGGGCGGGCGAAACCCCGACGCCGGGCCCGGGCGTCGAGACGGAAGAATGGCCGCTGGAGGGGCCCGCCCGCGCAACCCGCGGCGGTCCGCATCGACGACAGCGCGAATCGACGGCAGTGCGAGCCGCACGGCTGGGAGGTAGACGTGGACGACCTGGTCATCCGGTTGGATGGCGTCGGTGTCAGGCGGGGGAGCACCACGCTGGTGTCCGACGTGAACTGGTCGGTCGAACTCGATGAGCGGTGGGTCGTGCTCGGCCCGAACGGGGCCGGGAAGACGACCCTGCTCCGGCTGGCGGGCGCCGAACTGCACCCGACCACGGGCGACGTCGACGTGCTCGGGGAGCGGATGGGCCGCACCAACGTGTTCGAGCTGCGTCCGCGGATCGGGCTGTGCTCGGCGGCCCTGGCCGCGCGGGTGCCGGGCGAGGAGCGGGTGCGCGACGTCGTGGTCAGCGCGGGCTGGTCGGTGATCGGCCGCTGGCGCGAGGAGTACGACGAGATGGACACCGACCGCGCCGACGAGCTGCTGGACCTGCTCGGGATGGCCGATCTCGCCGACCGCGAGTTCGGCACGCTGTCGGAGGGCGAGCGCAAGCGGACGCTCATCGCCCGCGCCCTGATGACCGACCCCGAGCTGCTGCTGCTCGACGAGCCCGCGGCGGGCCTGGACCTGGGCGGCCGGGAGGACCTGGTGGCCCGCCTCTCGGCGCTGGCGATGGACCCGGACGCTCCGGCGTCGGTGCTGGTCACGCACCACGTCGAGGAGATCCCGCCGGGCTTCACCCACGGGCTGCTGCTCCGCGACGGCGCGGTGGTCGCGCAGGGCCTGCTGGACGACGTGCTGACCGAGGACAACCTGTCGAAGACCTTCGACCAGGACCTCGAACTCACCCGCAACGGCGACCGCTTCTTCGCGCGCAGGCGCTGAACGCCAGCCGCCGCCGCTGAGATGCAGAACACGGGCGTTTCGGTTGGCGCGACCCTGACGGTTCGGCCGGCCTCGCGATAACCTGCCGCGCAAGCGGCATTTCGACGAGGAGGTTGCGGCGTGGGCGAGTTCGTCAGGCTTGAGGTGGAAGGCGCGATCGGCACGATCCGGCTGGACCGGCCGCCGATGAACGCGCTGAACCGGCAGATCGAGCGGGAACTGCACGACGTCGCGATCGAGGCCACCCAGCGCGCCGACGTCCGCGCCGTGATCGTCTACGGCGGCGAGAAGGTCTTCGCCGCCGGGGCCGACATCAAGGAGATGGCCGAGATGTCCTACGGGGACATGGCGGCCAAGGAGGAGCACGGGCTGTCCGCCGCGATGAGCGCGGTCGCGGCGATCCCGAAACCGACGGTCGCCGCGCTCACCGGCTACGCGCTCGGCGGCGGCTTCGAGCTGGCGCTGACCTGCGACCGCCGGATCGCGGGCGACAACGTCAAGGTCGGCCAGCCCGAGATCCTGCTCGGCGTGATCCCCGGCGCGGGCGGCACGCAGCGGCTGGCCCGCCTGATCGGCCCGAGCAAGGCCAAGGACGTCGTCTACTCCGGACGGTTCGTCGACGCCCAGGAGGCGCTGGCGCTGGGCATGGTCGACGAGGTCGTCGCGCCCGACGACGTCTACGCCGCGGCGCTGCGCTGGGCCGAGCAGTTCGCCAACGGTCCCGCCCGCGCGCTGGCCGCGGCCAAGGCCGCCATCGACGGCGGTCTGGACGTCGACCTGGACAGCGGCCTGAAGCTGGAGACCCACCTGTTCGCAGGCACCTTCGCCACCGAGGACCAGAAGATCGGGATGCGCTCGTTCATCGAGAACGGCCCCGGCAAGGCCGAGTTCACCGGCAAGTAGTCCACCCGAACCGACAGGAACCATCGTGACCCGTGACCCGGCCCCCAACCCGCACGCGACCGAAGAGCAGGTGCAGGCGGCGTACCAGGACCCCAAGCTCGCCAACGTCCTCTACCACGACTGGGAAGCCGACACCTACGACGAGAAGTGGTCCATCTCCTACGACCAGCGCTGCATCGACTACGCGGTGGACCGGTTCCGGGTCGCGACCGGTGGCACCGGCCCGTACCCGACCGCCCTGGAGCTGGGCTGCGGGACCGGGTTCTTCCTGCTGAACCTGATGCAGGGCGGGGTGATCGAGCGCGGTTCGGTCACCGACCTGTCGCCGGGCATGGTCGAGGTCGCCAAGCGCAACGCGAAGTCGCTGGGCCTGGACGTCGACGGCCGGGTCAGCGACGCCGAGCGGATCCCCTACGACGACAACAGCTTCGACATCGTGGTGGGGCACGCGGTGCTGCACCACATCCCGGACGTCCCGGCCGCGATGCGCGAGGTGCTGCGGGTGCTCAAGCCGGGCGGGCGGTTCGTCTTCGCCGGTGACCCGACCCGCGTCGGCGACCTCTACGCGCGCAAGCTCGGGCAGCTGACCTGGTGGCTGACCACCAACGTCACCAAGCTCAGCCCGCTGTCGGCGTGGCGGCGCCCGCAGGAGGAGCTCGACGAGTCCTCGCGGGCCGCGGCGCTGGAGGCGGTCGTCGACCTGCACACCTTCGACCCGGCGAAGCTGGAGGGCATGGCGCTTGGCGCGGGCGCGGTCGACGTGCGCGCGGTGACCGAGGAGTTCTCCGCCGCGCTGTTCGGCTGGCCGGTGCGGACTTTCGAGGCCGCGGTGCCCAGGGAAAAGCTCGGTTTCGGCTGGGGCATGTTCGCCTACCGCACCTGGCAGCGGCTGGCGAAGTTCGACCAGGACGTGCTGTCGAAGGTGCTGCCGCGTGACCTGTTCTACAACGTGCTGGTCACGGGCTCGAAGCCGGCGGACCCGGAGCGCCTGTAGTTGGGGTACGCCTTCGACCTCGACGACGTCGGCTTCCTGCGGTCGGCCGAGGGCGGTGCGGCGGTGGCCGAGCTCTCGCGGCTGCCGCTGACCGCGTCGTCGCGGCTGGCCGACGTCGCCGCCGCGCGCAGGCTCGTCGGCGAGCGCTTCGCCGCGGCGGCGCTGGAAACCGCCGTGCTGCGGCGCAAGGCGGAGTCCAAGCTGGACGATCCGTCGGGGTGGCTGTTCACCGCCGACGCGCTCCAGCAGGCGACCGCGAGCGCGGTGGGCCGCCACCGCGCGGGCAGGCTGGCCGGGCGGGACGTGCACGACGTGACCTGCTCGATCGGCGCGGACCTGCACGAGATCGCGCGGGTCGCCGGGCGTTGCGTCGGCTCGGACCTCGACCCGGTGCGGCTCGCGATGGCGCAGCACAACCTCGGTGGCCGCGTGGGCCTGGTGCGCGCGGACGCGCTGCGGCCGGTGACCAGGGACGCGGTGGTCGTGGCCGACCCGGCGCGCCGGGACGACAGCGGCAGGCGCCGCTGGAACCCGGCCGACCTGGTGCCGCGGCTGGATCTGCTGCTCGACGTCTACGCGGGCCGGGACCTGGTGGTCAAGTGCGCTCCCGGGCTGGACTTCGACCTGGTGCCCGAGGACGCCGAGGTCGAGGTCGTGTCGCTGGCCGGGCAGGTGCGGGAGGCGTCGCTGTGGCTCGGCGGGCTCGCCGGTGCGGTGCGGCGGCGGGCGACCGTGCTGAGCAGGCAGGAGACGATCACCGACGCCGACCCGGACGACTGCCCGGTCCGCGAGGTCGGGCGGTGGATCGTCGACCCGGACGGGGCGGTGGTGCGCGCCGGGCTGGTGCGGCACTACGCCGCGCGGCACGGCCTCGGGCAGCTCGACCACCGCATCGCGTACCTGACCGGAGACGAGCCGCCGTCCGGGATCCGCGCGTTCCAGGTGGTCGATCACGGCCACTACAGCGAGAAAGCCCTGCGTGCGCTGCTTCGCGAGCACGAGGTCGGGCGGCTGGAGATCCTGGTGCGCGGCATGGACGTCGATCCCGACGCGCTGCGCAAGCGGCTCAAGCCGAAGGGCGGGCAGGAGGCGACGGTCGTGCTGACCCGCATCGGGGACGCGCCGACGATGATCCTCACCCGGGCCGTGCGGACCTGACTTCCCAGTATTGTCCCGTCGTTGCCGGACCGCGGGAGGACGCCTCATGACTGCACCACGGATCAGCACGTTGATGTGGCCGATGGAATCCTGGCCCGGAGCGGGGAAGGCGTGGCAGCGGGCCGAGGAACTCGGATTCGACACCGCCTGGGTTTTCGACCACGTCTCGTGGCGCGGCATCACGCCCTGGCACGACGGGTACGCCACGCTCACCGCCGCGGCGGTCGTGACCTCCCGCATCCGGCTCGGGACCCTGGTCACGTCGCCCAATTTCCGGCATCCGGTGCCCACCGCGACCGCGGTCAGGACCATCGACGACATCAGCGGCGGGCGACTGACCCTGGGCATCGGGGCCGGCAGCCCGCGTTCGGACGCCGGGGTTCTCGGAGGCCCCGAGTGGTCGCCGCGCGAGCGCGCCGACCGGTTCGCGGAGTGGACCGACTTGCTGGACCGGTTGTTGCGCGGCCCCGAGACGACCTACGAGGGCACCTATTACTCGGCGCGGGAGATGGTCACCTCTCCCGGTTGCGTGCAGAAGCCGAGGGTTCCGTTCGGGATCGCGGCCACCGGGCGGCGCGGGACAAGGCTCGCCGCCAGGCACGGGGCCATGTGGATCACTGTCGGCGGCGACGAGCAGACCGTCCGGAAGCAGCTCGGGCTCCTCGACGAGGCATGCGCGGCGGAGGGCCGTGATCCGGCTGGCATCAGGCGCATGCTGTTTCCCAGGGTCGGCGACGAGCCGTGGCGCGAATCGGTGGAGTCCTTCCGGGACCTGGCAGGCCGCTACGCGGAAATGGGGATCACCGACGTGACGTTGCACTGGCCGCGTCCGGACAGCGAGTGGGACATGGACATGGCGGTGTTCGAGGCCATCGCGGCCGAGCAACCCTGACCGCCGAGGGCCGCGCGGCACTGCATAGGCTTCGGCGCCATGTGGACATGGCTGCGCGCGTGGATGCGTCCTGATCCGCGTCAGGCCAGGTTCCTGACCGCGGACACGCTGCGCTGGGTGCTGCGCAACCGCGCGTTCACGCCCTGGTACCTGCTCCGCTACTGGCGGTTGCTGAAGCTGCGGGTGACGCAGCCGCACATCGTGCTGCGCGGGATGGTGTTCCTGGGGCGCGACGTCGAGGTCACCTGCCGGCCCGGGTTCGGCCGGATGGAGATCGGCCGCTGGACCCACATCGGCGACGGCACCGCGCTGCGCTGCCACGAGGGTTCGGTGCGGATCGGGGACAAGGTCGTCTTCGGCCAGGACAACACCGTGAACTGCTGGCTCGACGTCGAGATCGGCGCGTCGACGCTGGTCGCCGACTGGATCTACCTCTGCGACTTCGACCACGTCACCACCGACGTCGGCACGCCGATCAAGGACCAGGGCATCGTCAAGACGCCGGTCCGGATCGGGCCGGACTGCTGGCTGGGGGCGAAGGTGACGGTGCTGCGCGGGACCCGCGTCGGGCGCGGTTCGGTGCTCGGGGCCAACGCGGTGGTGCGCGGGGAGATCCCGGACTACTCGATCGCCGTCGGGTCGCCCGCGCGCGTCGTCCGGCGCCGGGTGTGAGGACCGCGAAAACCGGAGGCGACCACCGCCGCGCGTTACCTATCCTGGACGGAGTATGGGCACGTCACCTGTGAGTTCACCCCTCGCCGACCTGCGCTCCCGGTTGCCGGAGCTGATGCTGCACGACCAGCGCAGGCTGCGCAGGCGCATCGAGGGCGCCCGCAAGATCCGGGACGCGGGCGCGCTGGAGTCGGTGGTCGCCGAGATCGGCTCCGAGGTCGCGGCAGCCGAGCAGCGGATCGAGCGGCGCAGGGCCGCCGTGCCGGAGATCGGCTACCCCGAGCAGCTGCCGGTCAGCCAGCGGCGGGACGACCTGCTGGCCGCGATCCGGGACAACCAGGTCGTGATCGTGGCTGGCGAGACCGGTTCGGGCAAGACGACCCAGATCCCCAAGATGTGCCTCGAACTCGGGCGCGGCGTGCAGGGCATGATCGGCCACACCCAGCCGCGCAGGCTCGCCGCCCGGACGGTGGCCGAGCGGGTCGCCGAGGAGCTGGGCACCGAGCTCGGCGAGGCCATCGGCTACCAGGTCCGGTTCACCGAGCGGGCCGGGCAGGACACGCTGGTCAAGCTGATGACCGACGGCATCCTGCTGGCCGAGATCCAGCAGGACCGGCTGCTGCGCCGCTACGACACGCTGATCATCGACGAGGCCCACGAGCGCAGCCTCAACATCGACTTCATCCTCGGCTACCTCAAGCAGCTGCTGCCGCGCCGCCCCGACCTGAAGGTGATCATCACCTCGGCCACGATCGACCCGGAGCGGTTCTCCCGGCACTTCGACGACGCCCCGGTGGTCGAGGTCTCCGGCCGCACCTACCCGGTCGAGGTCCGGTACCGGCCGCTGGTCGACGACTCCGGGGAGGAGGACGTCGAGCGCGACCAGGTCCAGGCGATCTGCGACGCGGTGGACGAGCTCTCCGCCGAAGGTCCCGGGGACATCCTGGTGTTCCTCAGCGGCGAGCGGGAGATCCGCGACACCGCCGAGGCGTTGCAGGCGCAGAACCTGCGCAACACCGAGATCCTCCCGCTGTACGCGCGGCTTTCCGCCGCCGAGCAGCACCGCGCGTTCCAACCGCACGCGGGCAGGCGGATCGTGCTCGCCACGAACGTCGCCGAGACGTCGCTGACGGTGCCGGGCATCAAGTACGTGATCGACCCGGGCACCGCGCGCATCTCCCGCTACAGCTTCCGCACCAAGGTGCAGCGGCTGCCGATCGAGCCGGTGTCGCAGGCGTCGGCGAACCAGCGCAAGGGCCGCTGCGGCCGGGTGTCGGAGGGCATCTGCGTCCGGCTGTACTCCGAGCAGGACTTCGAGGCGCGGCCGGAGTTCACCGATCCGGAGATCCTGCGCACCAACCTCGCGTCGGTCATCCTGCAGATGATCTCGCTGGGGCTGGGCGACATCGAGTCGTTCCCGTTCGTCGAACCGCCGGACCGCAGGCAGGTCACCGACGGCGTCAACCTGCTGCACGAGCTCGGCGCGATCGACCCGGCGCAGAAGGACGTGCACAAGCGGCTGACCCACACCGGCCGCCGGATCGCGCAGCTGCCGATCGATCCGCGGCTGGCGCGGATGGTGCTGGAGGCCGAGCGCAACGGCTGCGTGCGGGAGACGCTGGTGATCGCCTCCGCGCTGTCCATCCAGGACCCGCGCGAGCGGCCGAGCGACCAGCAGCAGGCGGCGGGGGACAAGCACGCGCGGTTCACCGACAAGGAATCGGACTTCCTGTCCTACCTGAACCTGTGGCGCTACCTGCGCGAGCAGCAGAAGGAGCTGTCCGGCAACCAGTTCCGCAAGCTGTGCAAGGCGGAGTTCCTCAACTACCTGCGGGTCCGCGAGTGGCAGGACCTCTACGCGCAGCTGCGGCAGCTGACCAGGCAGATGGACATCACGCTCAACAGCAACGACGCGGATCCGGTGCGGATCCACCAGTCGCTGCTTTCCGGCCTGCTCTCGCACATCGGCCTCAAGGACACCGAGAAGCAGAACCGCGGCGGCGAGTACCTGGGCGCGCGCAACGCGAAGTTCGCGGTGTTCCCCGGATCGGCGCTGTTCAAGAAGCCGCCGCGGTGGGTGATGGCCGCCGAGCTGGTGGAGACTTCGCGGCTGTGGGCCAGGATCGCGGCCAAGGTCGAGCCGGACTGGATCGAGAAGCTGGCCCAGCACCTGGTCAAGCGCAACTACAGCGAACCGCACTGGGAGAAGGACCGGGCCGCGGTGGTGGCCATGGAGCGGGTCACGCTCTACGGGGTTCCGCTGGTGGCGGGGCGCAAGGTCCAGTACGGGCGGATCGAGCCGGAGCTGTGCCGGGAGCTGTTCATCCGGCACGCGCTGGTCGAGGGCGACTGGGACACCCGGCACGAGTTCTTCCACGCCAACCGCGCGCTGCTGGACGAGGTCGAGGACCTCGAACAGCGGGCGCGGCGGCGCGACATCCTGGTCGACGACGAGACGCTGTTCGACTTCTACGACAAGCGGGTCGGCGCCGAGGTCGTGTCCGGGCGGCACTTCGACTCCTGGTGGAAGAAGGTGCGCCGGGAGCAGCCGGACCTGCTCAACTTCGAGAAGTCGATGCTGATCAACCAGGACTCGGCGGCGGTCAGCGACACCGACTACCCCGACACCTGGCAGCAGGGCGGCCACCGGCTGCCGCTGACCTACCAGTTCGAGCCGGGCGCCGACGCCGACGGCGTCACCGCGCACATCCCGCTGGCGGTGCTCAACCAGATCACCCCGGAGGGCTTCGACCGCCAGATCCCCGGTCTGCGCGAGGAACTGGTGACGGCCCTGATCAAGTCGCTGCCGAAGTCGTTGCGGCGCAACTTCGTCCCGGTGCCCGACCACGCGCGGGCGGCGCTGGCGCGGATGAGCGCGGACGGCGACCTGCTGGAGGCGCTGGGCGCGGAACTGCGCCGGATGACCGGGGTCACCGTGCCGCGCGAGTCGTGGGACCTCGACTCGGTTCCGGACCACCTGAAGATGACGTTCCGGGTGGTGGACGGCAAGGGCCGCAAGCTGGCCGAGTCCAAGGACCTGGAGTCGCTGAAGCAGCGCCTGAAACCCAAGCTGCGGGCGGAGATCTCCAGGGCCGCCGACGACGTCGAGAAGCGCGGCCTGCGCAGCTGGGACTTCGGGAAGCTGCCGCGGACCTTCGAGAAGCAGCGCTCCGGCCACGCGGTCAAGGCGTACCCGGCGCTGGTCGACGAGGGCGACAGCGTGGCCGTGCGCATGTTCGACACCGAGCGGGAGCAGCGCGAGGCGCTGTGGCGCGGCACCCGCCGGTTGCTGCTGCTGAACCTGCCGTCACCGCTGAAGTCCCTCCAGCGCGGCATGACCGGAACGACCCGGCTGGTCTTCGGCGCCAGCCCGCACGGCGACGTCGCCGGGGTGCTGGAGGACTGCCTGAGCTGCGCGGTGGACAAGCTGATCGCCGACCACGGCGGGCCGGTGTGGGAGGAGTCCGCCTTCGCCGCGCTGGAGGCGAAGGTGCGCTCGCAGCTGGGCAGCGCGACCGCCGACACGGTGGCCAAGGTCGAGCGGGTGCTCGCGGCGGCGCAGCAGGTCGACGCGCTGCTGGCGGACCGGGCGCGGACGATCCCGGCCGAGGCGATGGCCGACATCAAGGAACAGCTCTCCGGGCTGCTCTACCCGGGTTTCGTCACCGACACCGGCTGGTCGCGGCTGCCGGACCTCACCCGCTACCTGCGGGCGGTCGAGCAGCGGGTGGACAAGCTCCAGTTCCACCCGCAGCGCGACCGCGACTGGATGTACCAGGTCGACGAGGTGCAGGAGCGGTACCGCGACCTGGTGGACGCGGTGCCGGAGTCCCGCCCGGTGCCCGAGGATCTGCAACGGGTCGGCTGGATGATCGAGGAGCTGCGGGTGAGCCTGTTCGCGCAGACCCTCGGCACCCCGCACCCGGTTTCGGTCAAGCGCATCAACCGCGCCATGGACAAGCTCGGTCAGCCGTAGTCCAGGGCGGCGGAAAGCCGTTGCGGGGCAAGGGAAAGCGGGTCTGCGGGTGCCTACTCGCCCCGGCCGAGGACGTTGCCGGTGGCGATCTTCGGCCGCGCCAGCGGCGGGTGCTCGCCGCACTCCGCAGCGGCGTAGACGGCAGCGGTGTCGGAAGCGATGCGCTCCCAGTTGAAGTCACTGCCCAGGCGCGCCCGTGCGGCTTCGGCGCGCTGCGCCGCCGCCCGCGGGTCGCGCAGCACCGCGTCGACGGCGTCGGCGAGCCCTTCGACGTCCCCTGGCGCGAAGGCGAGACCGGTCCGTCCATCGTGGACGATCTCGCCGAGGCCGCCCGCGGTGGAGGCGACCAGCGGAGCGCCCGCCGCCGCGGCTTCCAGCGCGACGATGCCGAACGGCTCGTACCTGCTGGGCAGCACCACGGCGTCGGCGGTCGACAGCAACGATTGCAGCTCCGGGTCGGGCAGGTGGCCGACGAAGCGGGCCACGTCGGACACGCCGTGCTCGGCGGCCTGCTCGACCAGCCAGTCCTGGTGGGTGCCGCAGCCCGCGATGGCCACCGTCGTGCCGGGGTGGCGCTCGCGGATGCGCGGCAGCGCGGCCAGCAGGTCCTGGACGCCCTTCTCCCACTCCAGCCTGCCGAAGTACAGCAGCAGCGGTGCGCCGCCGCTGCCGCGAGCGGCGGCGCCGGTGGCCCGCGCCTGCCAGGTGTCCGCCTCGATCCCGTTGTGCAGCACGGTGATCGACTCCGGTTCGACCTCGAAGAGCTCGGCCGCTTCGGCGCGCATCGCGGCCGAGCAGGTGATCAGCGCGTCCGCCCGGTTGGCCAGCCACCATTCCACCGAGTGGATCTGCTGGCTGTGGGTGTGCGAGAGCCAGCCGCTGTGCCTGCCCGCCTCGGTCGCGTGGATGGTCGCCACCAGCGGCACCTCGGCGGCTTCGGCCAGCGCGATCGCGGGGTGGGTGACCAGCCAGTCGTGGGCGTGCACGACGTCGGGGCGCCAGTCGCGCAGCAGCCGGTGCCCGGCGCGGGCCATGGCGTGGCCCATCGCCAGCGTCCAGGCGACCAGGTCGCGCTCGAAGGTCAGGTGCGGCGGGTCCTCGGCGACGCGGACCAGCCGGACGCCGTCGACGACGGTGTCGCTGGCCGGGTGCGTCTCCGGATCGGTTCCGGCGGGCTGGCGGCACAGCACGACCACCTCGTGGCCCTGCCCGGCCAGCGTGCGGGCCAGCGCGTGGACGTGGCGGCCGAGCCCGCCGACCACCACCGGCGGGTATTCCCAGGACAGCATCAACACGCGCATAGGAGGCGAATCCTTCCAACGGCTCCGGTCGAGGTTACCGCCCGGTACGTTTTCGACGGGGGACGGGCTCGTGCTGGTCAGCGGTTCAGCAGGCGCGCGTCGAGGTGTCCGAAGGCGGCGTCGCGCTCCCGGAGCCCGGCCGCCAGCTCCTCGGCCTCGGCCGAACGGCCCGACTCCAGCAGGTCCAGCATGCGGTGCGCGCGCGAGCCGTGCTCGTGCGCGCGGTCCCGCGCGTACCCGGCGCCGGCGTCGTGGCTGATCATGAAAGCCCAGTCGCTGGCCAGCGCCAGCAGCGTCTCGCGCAGCAGTTGGTCGCGGGTCCGGTCCCGCCCCGGTCCCGCGGGCGGGCCCAGCCGCAGCACCCGCTCCTGGAGCCGTTCGTTGGCGGCGGCGATGTCGGCGACCGCCTCGCCCGACCACACCCGCCAGTCGCCGCCGACGCCCCAGGAGGTGACCGGCAGCTCGACCGGGTCGCCGAGGTGCCCGGCGTCGAGCGCGCCGCGCAGCGTCGTCACCCGGATCCCGGCCTCGGGCAGCGCGCGCAGCACCCGCTCCAGCCACACCGGACCCTCGAACCACCAGTGCCCGAACAGTTCGGTGTCGAAGGCCGCCACGACCAGGCCGGGACGGCCGTCGCGGCCGCGGTGCCCGTCGAGCCGCCGCCGCACGGCCGCGACGAAGTCCTCGACGTGCTCGTCGACAGCGGCCATCGCGGGCTCGGCCAGGTAGGGCTGCTTGTCCTCGGGCGCGACGTCCTTGCCGGTGATCCGGGACGGTTTCAGCCCCACCGCGTGGTCGAAGGTGTGGAAGTCCCGGTACGCGGGGTGCGAGGGGTAGCCGTGGTCGGACCAGACCCGGTCGCTGATCGTGACGTCGCGCCCGAAGCAGACGGCCTCGCCGACGGGGTGCGCCGTCGAGACGTCGTCGAGCGCGCTTCCGTCGACCAGGAACCGGCGCACGCCGGTCGCCGCGTAGGTGTCGGCCACGCCCGGCCCGTACGCGCACTCCGGCGCCCAGATGCCTTCGGGGCGGGTGCCGAACCGCAGCTTCGCGTCGGACAGCCCGACCTCCAGCGCGAAGGCGCGCAACCTCGGGTCGAGCAGCGGCTGGAACGGGTGGGTCGCGGGGCCGCCGATCAGCTCGACCACGCCGGAGTCGATCAGCGGGCGCAGGACCGGCGAACCGCCGTGCAGCCAGCGCTGCTCGAAGTCGTCGAGACCGCGTGCCGCGGCGCGGAACTCCGCGGTCGACAGGTCGCTTCCGCGCCAGCGCGCGGCGGCCTGCTCGGCGCGCAGCCGCCAGTTGCCGAGCCAGTGGTGGAACCCGCGCAGGCAGCGCGGATCGTCCAGCTGTGCGGCGAGAACCGGGGTGAGGCCGAGGGTGAGCACGTCGCGACGCCCCTCGTCGGCCAGTCGTTCCAGCACCCGCACCAGCGGCAGGTACGAGCCGGCCCACGCCTGGTACAGCCACTCCTCGCCGACCGGCCACCGGCCGTGCCCGGCCAGCCAGGGCAGGTGGCTGTGCAGCACCAGCGCGAAGCTGCCGACCGGCTCGTTCACGTGGCGGGGGAGACGGTCACGCCGAGCGCACCCGGCCCGGCGTGGGCGCCCAGGATCGCGCTGGTCTCCTCCAGCGTGACCCGCCGCGCCTGCGGGAGCTCGCCGCGCAGCTGCTCCAGGACCCGGCCCGCGCGGTCGGCGAACTGGAAGTGCTCGACGCCGACGTCGACCGGTCCGCCGCCCGCGCGCTTGACCGCGTAGCCGACCGCCTTCTTCAGCGCGCGGTCGGCGCCGATCGCCTTGCTGTTCTGGTCGATCACGCCGTCCCGCAGCTCCAGCACCGGTTTGATCGACAGCGTCTGCCCGAGCCACGCCTGCGCGCGCCCGATCCGGCCCCCGCGCTGGAGGTATTCGAGGGTGTCGACGTAGAGCAGCTGGGTCGTGGTGCGCAGGCGGCGGTCGAGCACGCCCATCACGCCCTGCACGGTCGCGCCCGCCCTGGCGGCCTCGGCGGCGGCCATCACCGGGTAGCCGAGGCCGAGCCCGACCAGGCGGGAATCGACCACGTAGACCGGGATTCCGATCTCCTCGGCGGCCTTGCGGGCCGAGGCGCAGGTCCGGGACAGGCCCTCGGAGATGTGGATGGAGATGATCGCCTCCGCGCCGGAGGCGGCGGCGTCCATGTAGTTCCAGAAGAAGGCGGGCGCCGGCGGTTCCGCGGTCGCGACCGGTACGCCGTCGCGCATCGCCTGCGCCACTTGGGGATGCGGTACCCGGCGCTCGTCGTTGTACTCCTCGCCGACCTTGAGCTCCAGCTGGACGATCGCGATGCCCAGCCGGTCGGCGACGTCGAGCGGGATCGAGGCGGTCGAGTCCGTCACGATGGCGACGCGTTGGCTCATGCGGTCAGGCTACTCACCCGTATTTCCCATGTGGACCGGTGCGTCGGTTCCGGTTCCGGGATCGGTGGCAGTGAGTACTGTCACGCGCATGCCCTGGTTGCACTTGGGCTACCGACCGGTAACATCGTGGGTGGTTGGAGTCACTGTGCTATCGGCACGACGACGTGGCAAGGTCAACCATCCGGTGCAATCGCCGGAACCGGAACATTTTGGGAACACACGAGCCGTCAGTCCGCAGGAGGTCGAAGAGGACCCATGAACATCGTCGTCCTGGTCAAGCAGGTGCCCGACACGTGGTCCGAGCGCAAGCTCACCGACTCGGACCACACTCTCGACCGCGAGTCGGCGGACGCTGTGCTGGATGAGATCAATGAGCGTGCCGTCGAGGAAGCCTTGCTGGTCAAGGAGGCCCAGGGCGGCGAGGTGACGGTCGTGGCCATGGGCCCGGACCGCGCCACGGATGCGATTCGCAAGGCGCTGTCGATGGGTGCGGACAAGGCGATCCACCTGTCCGACGAGGCGCTGCACGGTTCGGACGCCCCGGCCACGGCGCGGGCGCTGGCCAAGGTGATCGGCACGATCGACTCGGTCGACCTGGTGATCGCGGGCAACGAGGCGACGGACGGTCGCTCGGGTGCGGTGCCTGCGATGGTGGCCGAGGTGCTGGGCCTGCCGCAGCTGACGTATGCGCGCAAGGTGGAAACCGACGGCTCGACGATCAAGGTGGAGCGCGAGACCGACGCGGGGATCGTGCACGTCGAGGCGAACCTGCCCGCCGTGGTGTCGGTGACCGAGAAGATCAACGAGCCGCGGTACCCGTCGTTCAAGGGCATCATGGCCGCCAAGAAGAAGCCCGTGCAGGTGCTCACCCTGGCCGATGCCGGGATCGACGCCGCCGAGGTCGGTCTGGCCAACGCCGGTTCGCAGGTCACCGAGTCCGCGCCGAAGCCGCCGAAGCAGGCCGGTCAGCGGGTGACCGACGAAGGCGACGGCGGCACGAAGATCGTCGAGTTCCTGGCCGGTCAGAAGCTGGTCTGAGTCCACTGGTTTCGCGAGGAGATTCAAGTCATGTCTGAGGTGTTGGTCCTCGTCGATCACGTGGACGGCGAGGTCAAGAAGGTCACGTTCGAGCTGTTGACCGCGGCGCGCCGGCTGGGCGAGCCGTCGGCGGTGGTCGTCGGCGAGCCGGGCACGGCCGCCAAGCTCACCGACGCGCTGAAGTCCTACGGTGCGGCCAAGGTCTACGCCGCCGAGTCGGCCGAGGCCACCCAGGTTCTGGTCACCCCCGCCGTGGACGTGCTCGCGTCGCTGGTGGGTTCGACCTCGCCGGCGGCGGTGCTGGTACCGGCGTCGGTGGACGGCAAGGAGATCGCCGGGCGGCTCGCGGTGCGGACCGGCTCGGGTCTGCTGTCGGAGGTTGTGGATCTGGACGCCGAGGGTGTGGGCAGCCACTCGCTGTTCGGTGGCACCTACGACGCCAAGGCCAAGGTCGTGGCCGGTACGCCGGTGATCACGGTGCTGCCGGGTGCGGTCGAGGCCGAGCAGGCCGAGGGCGCTGCTGTCGAGCAGGCGGTGGAGGTTCCGGCTCAGGACGCGGCCAAGAGCGCGAAGATCACCGGCCGGGAGCCGGTCGTCGGTGGCGACCGTCCGGAGCTGACCGAGGCGTCCGTGGTCGTCTCCGGTGGCCGTGGTGTCGGCTCGGCGGAGTCGTTCGAGGTCGTCGAGAAGCTGGCCGACAGCCTGGGTGCTGCGGTGGGTGCCTCGCGTGCGGCGGTCGACTCGGGCTACTACCCGCACCAGTTCCAGGTCGGTCAGACCGGTAAGACCGTGTCGCCGCAGCTCTACATCGCCCTGGGCATCTCGGGTGCGATCCAGCACCGGGCGGGTATGCAGACCTCGAAGACGATCGTGGCGGTCAACAAGGACCCCGAGGCCCCGATCTTCGAGATCGCCGACTACGGCGTGGTGGGCGACCTCTTCCAGGTCGCACCCCAGCTGACCGAGGAGATCAGCAAGCGCAAGGGCTGACCGAACTCGACGAAGAAGCCGTGGGTCTCCGGAAGGAGGCTCACGGCTTCTTCGCTTCGTCCCTGCCCTTGCAGGCGAGCTTGTCGGCGCGCTCGTTCTCCGGGTGCCCGGCGTGGCCCTTGACCCACTCCCACTCGATCTGGCCGTGCCTGCGGCACTCCTCGTCGAGCCGCTGCCACAGCTCGGCGTTCTTCACCGGCTGCTTGGCCGAGGTCACCCAGCCGTTGCGCTTCCAGCCGTGCATCCACTTCGTGATGCCGTTGAGCACGTAGGTGCTGTCCGTGTGGATGCGCACCAGCGGGACCGGGCGGGTCAGCGCGGCAAGACCCTCGATGACCGCGGTCAGCTCCATCTTGTTGTTGGTCGTGGCCGGATCGCTGCCGTGCAGCTCCCGCTCGTGCGCTCCGTAGCGCAGCACCGCGCCCCAGCCGCCGGGGCCGGGGTTGCCGCTGCACGCGCCGTCGGTGAAGAGGTCGACCGGAGTCTGCTGCATGCCGGAAAATCTACTGCGTCGCTTCCGGCGGTTCTGCGAGGCTGGCGCGGTGCGAATCCTGTTCACCGCAGCCCCGGGTTACGGGCTGATGCTTCCGGTCGTGCCGCTGCTCTGGGCCGCGCGCGCCGCCGGTCACGAGATCCTGCTCGCCACCTCGTCGGAGATGAACGAGGCGGGCGCCCGCGCCGGGCTGCCGGTCTACGACGTGTTCCCGGACCGCGACGTCTGGCAGGACCTGATGCGCGGGGTCGTCGGCGGCGACGAGGAAGAGCTGTCCGAGGAGTACCGCAGGGCCGCCGGGGCGGGCAATCCGTTCGGGCTGTTCACCCTGACCATGACGGAGGGGACGATCCGCGCGGGCCGGGACTTCGGCGCGGACCTGGTCGTCCACACCTCGGACCACGCGGCGGGACGGCTTGCGGCCCGTGCGCTCGGGGTTCCCGCGCTGGAGGTCGGCAACCGCGTGTCCTGGTCGCTGCGGGACGCGGAGTTCCTGGAGAGCCACAACACCTTCGACGGCGGGATCGAGACCGCGCTGCAGGACAAGCTCGGCATCCCGGAGGGCAATCCCGAGATCGTCGCCCGCATCGACCCCCGCGCGCCGAGCATGGGCGGTCTCAAGGACGACGAGCCGGACTCCAGGGACGGGGTTCCGTGGTGGTCGATGCGGTACGTGCCGTTCAACGGCGGCTCGGTGGTGCCGGAATGGGCGCTGCGCAAGCCGGAGCGGCCGAGGGTCTGCGTGACGCTCGGGACGGTCGTGCCGATCGTCGCGGGCACCAGCAGCCTGTCGGTGGTGGTCGAGGCGCTGGGCGGGATGGACGTCGAGGTCGTGCTCGCGGCGGGGAAGACGGACCTGAGCGATCTGGGAGAGCTGCCGGAGAACGTGCGTTCGGCCGGGTTCCTGCCGCTGTCGTCGTTCCTGCCGAGCTGCTCGCTGATCGTGCACCACGGTGGTTCCGGCACGACCGCCGCGCCGTTGCACTACGGCGTTCCGCAGCTGGTGCTGCCCGCATTCGCGGACAACCCGATGTCGGCGCAGCGGGTGGTGGACCGGGGCGTGGGACTCTCGCACGATCCGTCCACTGTGGATGTAGCGATGGTCAGGGAGTCGGTGCGCAGGCTGCTCGACGAGCCGGCTTTCACTTCCGCGGCACGGGATGTCGCCGCGGAGATGGCGACCCAGCCGAGCCCTTCGGCCGTCGTCGCCCGGGTGGAGGCCGCGTTGTGACCGCGGCCCGGGTTGCCGAACAGGTGCTGTCCGGGCGCGGCCTGGACTTCGCCGCGGCGGCGCGGGCCGACGGGTGGACCAACGAGACCTGGTTCTGCGGTGACCTCGTCGTCCGGGTGGCGCGGCAGCCGGGGCAGGCGGACCTCGTCCGGGAGGCGGCGCTCGCGGCGCTGTTCCCGCCGGAGGTCGGCTACCCGGAGGTCGTCGACGCCGGGGTGCTCGACGGCCACGAGTGGGTCCTCAGCCGCCGGATTCCCGCGCGGAACCTCGAAGACGTCTGGCCGGAGCTGGACGACCGGCAGCGCGCGTCCGCCGTCGAGCAGGTGTGGGCGAGGGCGGAGCACGTCCACCGGCTCGACATCGCTGCCGTCGCGCCGCACGCGCGGGCGCGGTCGCCGTTCTTCTCCGAGTCCGCAGGCGAAGTGAAGGCCGCGTTGGTGCGGCTCGGCGCGGCCGGGCTGCTCACCGAGCGGCAGCAGCGCGAGCTGGGTGCGGTGATGGACCGGTTCTGGGCGGCGTTGCCCGGCGCGCCGCGGGTGCTCAACCACGGCGATCTGGGCATGTGCAACGTGCTTTGGGACGACGGGCGGGTGGTGTCGATCTTCGACTTCGAGTTCGGCGTTGTCGCGCCTGTCGAGGTCGACCTGAACGAGCTTCTCAAGTTCTGCACCGGGGAATCGCGTGCGCGGCGAGCGGCGTTGGACATCGCGCGGTCCGCGCTTTCCGGTGGGGTTGATGTGCTTCTGGGGTACTCGGTGATGTTGGAGCTTTGGCTTTGCGAGCGGGATCCTTCCGAGCCCGAGCCGCATCGGTTGTTGACCGCGCTCGCCGAGGGGCGCGGTGGGCACCTCGGGGCACTGCTGGAGGGCTAGTGCTCTTGGTATTTCGGTGGCCTGGAGTGTCCAAGGGCTGAAATCGTGGGCGGATGGTTCACAACGTTGCACTGGTCCTCGGTGGTGGTGGGGCTGCCGGACAGGCGTGGCAGATCGGTGTCATCGCCGGTCTGGCCGAACCTGGTCCCGATCTGACAGAGGCCGCCGATCTGGTGATCGGCACCTCGTCCGGTTCCACCACGGCGGCGTACGTGCGCAGCGGTGTACCAGCGGCCGGACTGCTGGCCTCGGTGCTGTCCGAGCCTGCTCAACCGGTCGGACGGCCCCCGGAACGGCCGCCGTCCCTGTCGATGGCCGAGGTGTTCGAGCGGATGCGGGCCATCGGCGCCGCCGCCACCTCGGCAGCCGATCTGCGACGTGCCATGGGCGCGTTCGGGTTGGAGAGCGACTCCGTGCTCGGACCTGAGGCGGCGCGACAGCGGCGCGCAGTGGTCGCTGCCAGGTTGCCCCGCGCTGAATGGCCGGACCGGCCGATGATCGTGGTGGCCGTCAACGCGCATACCGGCGAGTTGGCCGCGTTCGACCGCGATTCCGGCGTCGACCTGGTGGACGCGGTCACCGCGAGCACCGCGCTGCCCGGTGGGGCTCCCACACACAGCATCAACGGCACTCACTACATCAACGGCGGCGTGCGCTCCGCCGAGAACGCCGACCTCGCCTCCGGCTATGCGAACGTCGTGGTGCTCTCGCCGTTCGGCGGGCGGAGCGGCACGCTGCCGGAAGGTCAGTTCGAGGGTCTGCGCAGGGAACCGGAATGGGGCACGGACCTGGCAAGCCAGGTCGAGGCCCTGCGCGAGCGGGGAAGCCGCGTCGAGGTGATCACCCCGGACGCCGGTTCCCTGGCCGCGATGGGCACGAACCAGATGGATCCGGCAACCCGCATCCCCGCCGCCCGCGCCGGTTTCGCCCAAGGCAAGCAGGAAGCGCCCCGCGTGACGTTCCTCTGACGACTGCCCGCGCCGTCCGCTGCGAGGAGCCTGACCTTCCGGTCCGCGCCTACCGCGAAGCGGCGGGGTCGTCCACGGCCAGCCGCACCGCCAGTCCCGCGTACACCGCGGCCGAGAGGCGGTCCAGCCAGCGGCGCACGCGGCGGCGGCTGATCAGCGCGTCCGACAGGCGTCCCGAGGCGAAGCCCGCGACTCCGTCCACGGTGAGGCCGATGGCGATGAACACCGCGCCCAGCACCAGGAACTGCAGCGGGACCGGCAGGGCCGCGCCGTGGTCGACGAACTGCGGGAAGAACGCCAGGAAGAACAGGATGACCTTCGGGTTCGCCAGGTTGGTCAGCACCGCCATCCCGAAGACCCGGCGCAGCGAGCGGACCGGTGCCCGCCGGGCGGTCGCCGGGCTCGGTGCGCGGAGCGCGTCGATCGCCAGGTAGATCAGGAACAGGATTCCGAAGATCCGGACGACCTCCAGCGTGACCGGGGCGGCCTGGAGCAGGGCGCTCAGCCCGAGCGCCGCGGCCAGCGTGTGCACCGCGATGCCGGTCGACATCCCCACCGCCGCGACGAGCCCGGCTCGGGCACCCGACGCCATGCCGTTGGCCATGATGAACAGCATGTCCGGCCCCGGAACGATGCTGATGACCGTCACGGCCCCGGCGAACGCGACCAGCAGTGCGATGTCCATCCAACGCCTCCCCGTTGCGGCTGCTCCGCTCGGACAACCCCGCCGCGCGCACCGGAATTCCGCGAAACACCTGGCATTAACCGAAAGTTCCTGCTTCGTGTCACCCTCCGGCCTTCTGGACGTTCGCCGCACGGGGATACACAAGGCAGCATGTCCGAGTCGCAGCTGCTTGTCAGCACCGCGCCCACGGGGACGTCGGAGTCCAGCGATGTCGCCCACTACTCCCTGCTCGTGGCCAGGGACACCGACGAAGTGCGCGCCGCGCAGCGCCTGCGCTACCAGGTGTTCGCCGAGGAGATGGGCGCCACCGTCACCGGTGATCGTCCCGGCGTCGACAGCGACGCGTTCGACGACTACTGCGATCACCTCATCGTCCGCGACGACCGCACCGGCGAGATCGTCGGCACCTACCGGATGCTCCCGCCCGAGCGGGCCAAGGCCGCGGGCAAGCTCTACTCCGAGACCGAGTTCGACCTGTCCGCCCTGACCTCGCTGCGCCCGGCGCTGGTGGAGACCGGCCGCTCCTGCGTCCACCGGGACCACCGCAGCGGCGCCGTGGTCAGCCTGGTGTGGGCCGGCATCGCCCGGTACATGCTGCTGTACGGGCACTCCTGGCTGGCAGGCTGCGCGTCGGTGTCGCTGGAGGACGGCGGCCCGATGGCCGCGCGGGTGTGGGACACCGTGTCGACCAAGCACTACGCGCCCGAGGAGTACCGGGTGCGCCCCTACCAGCCGTGGAACCCCGAGCCGGTCAAGCGCACCGCGCGCGGACCGCTGCCGCCGCTGCTGAAGGGCTACCTCCGGCTGGGCGCCTGGGTGTGCGGCAGGCCCGCGCACGACCCCGACTTCGGGGTGGCCGACTTCTTCGTCCTGCTCGACCTCAACTGCGTCGACCAGCGCTACCTGCGCTTCTTCCTGGGCGCAGCGGCATGACCCACCCCTGGATGCCGTGGTCGCCGTGCGGTCCGGACTGCCTGCCGCCGCGGCCGGAGCGGGTCGCGCCCTCGCGCGTCGCGCTCCGGCTCGGTTCGGCGTCGTGCGTGCTGGTCGCCGGGATCGGGCTCGCGGCGGTGATCTCGGTGGTCCCCGGCCGGGCCGGGCAGCGGATGATCCGCAAGTGGTTCCGGGCGCTGCTGCGCGCCTTCGGCGTCCGGCTGGTCGTGCACGGCACCCCGCGGACCGGCGGCGGGCTCGTGGTCAGCAACCACGTGTCGTGGCTGGACGTGGTGGCCATGCAGGCGGTGTGCCCGATGCGGCTGCTCGCCAAGACCGAGGTGAAGTCCTGGCCGCTGATCGGCGCGCTGGCAGGCCGGGCGGGCACCCTCTACATCGACCGCGACCGGCTGGCCGGTCTGCCCGCCGCGGTCGGCACCATCGCCGCCGCGCTGCGGGAGGACGCCGTGGTCGGCGCGTTCCCGGAGGGCACCACCTGGTGCGGGTCGGAGTCCGGGCGCTACCGGCCCGCGGTGTTCCAGGCCGCGATCGACGCCGGTGCGCCGGTGCGGCCGATCGCGCTGCGGTTCCGCACCGAGGACGGCGAGGCGACCACCGCCGCGGCTTTCGTCGGCGAGGCAACGCTTTTCGAGTCCGTGCTGGCCGTGGCGCGGCTGCGCGGGCTGGTGGTCGAGCTGTCGCTGCTGCCGGAGCTGGACTCCGCGGCGATCGCCGACCGGCGGGTCCTCGCCCGGCGGGCGCAGGCGGCGGTCGCCTCCGCGACCGCGGGGGCCTCGCCGCAGCGGCACGCCCTGGCGGCCTGAGCTTCCGCCGTTCGGGGCGGGAGCGGAAAACCACTGGACTTCCACCTGGGTTCAGGTAGCAGGCTCGCGGGAGTGAGCACCGAGACGAGAGCCCCCAGCGCCCTTTGGGCGCCGCAGCGGCGGAACTTCACCGTCGGAATGATCCTGGTCGTCACCCTCGCCGCGTTCGAGGCGATGGGGCTCGGCACCGCGTTGCCGACGATCGTCGCCGAACTCCGGGGCGAGGACTACTACTCGTGGCCGTTCACGGTGTTCATGGCCGCGAGCGCGATCGCCACCGTGCTGGCCGGGCAGCTGGCCGACCGGCGCGGCCCGGGACTGCTGTTGCTGCTGGGCCTGCCGTCGTTCGCGCTGGGGCTGGTGATCGCCGGGGTCGCGCCGGACATGCCGACGCTGCTGGTCGCGCGGGTCTTCCAGGGGCTCGGCGGTGGCGCGCAGATCGTCGCCCTGTACGTGATGATCGCCCGCGTCTACCCGGAGCAGGACCGGCCGGCGGCCTTCGGCGCGCTGTCGTCGGCGTGGGTGGTCCCGTCGCTGATCGGGCCCGCGGTCGCCGGGTTCCTCACCGAATACCTGAGCTGGCGCTGGGTTTTCCTCGGCCTGGCCCCGCTGGTGGTGCTCGGGGCGGCACTGCTGGTGCCGACCGTCCGGCGGCACGGAGCCCGGCGGGAGGGAGCCGCGGCGCCAGGCCGGCCCGGCCTTCCACTGGCCGCGGTCGGCGCCTCCGCGGGCGTGGTGGCGCTGACCTGGTCCGCGCAGAACCCGTCGCTGTACTCGCTGTTCCTGGGAGCAGCAGCCCTCGTGGTGCTCGTGATCTCGGTCCGGTTGCTGGTGCCTCCGGGAACTCTGCTGGTCCGGCCGGGAATTCCGGCGATGGTGTTCGCGCGCGGGCTGGCCGCGGGCGCGTTCTTCACCGCGCAGGCGTTCGTCCCGCTGGTGCTGTCGGTCGTGCACCACTACACGCCGTCGATGGCCGGGGTGCCGCTGACCGTCGGCTCGCTGGGCTGGACGGTCGGCGCGCTGTGGCAGAGCAGGCAGCGGGAGCGGCGCAGGGAGCCGATCGTGGCCGCCGGGCTCGCGCTGGTCGGCACCGGCGTGTGCGGGCTGTCGCTGATCGCGCCGGCGTGGGGGCCGCACTGGCTGGTCTTCGTGCTGTGGTTCGTCGCGGGGACCGGCATGGGCATCGGGACCGCGAGCACGTCGGTGCGGGTGCTGGCGCTGTCGCCGGAGCAGGAGCGCGGGTTCAACTCCTCAGCGCTGCAGATCTCGGACATGCTGGGCCAGGCCACCATGGTCGGGCTCGGCGGTGTCGTGGTGACCGCGCTGGCCTCGACCAGCGCTCCCGCGGCGGGCGTGGTCCCGCTCGACCTGCTGCTGGCGGCCCTCGCCGGGCTCGGTGCGCTGCTGGTCCTGCGCTCCGGCCGGGAACAAACGGCCTGACCTGCGCGTTCCGCTTCCGGACCACAGGCTGATCACCGGTCTGCCTGCATTACCCTGGAACGGCGATGACTTACCTTGACCACGCCGCCACCACCCCGATGCGTCCGGGGGCGGTCGCGGTGATGAGCGAGGCGTTGGCCCGGCTGGGCAACGCCTCCTCCCTGCACACCTCGGGACGGCAGGCGCGGCGCGCGGTCGAGGAGTCCCGCGAGGACATCGCCGCCGCCCTCGGCGCCCGGCCGTCCGAAGTCCTGTTCACCGCGGGCGGCACCGAAAGCGACAACCTCGCGGTGAAGGGCATCTACTGGGCCCGCCGCGCGGCCGACCCGGCGCGGCGCCGCATCCTGGCCTCGACGGTCGAGCACCACGCGGTGCTCGACGCCGTCGAATGGCTGGTCGAGCACGACGGCGCGGACGTCACGTGGCTGGAGACCGACGCGGTCGGCCGGGTGCGGCCGGAGGTGCTGGAGGCCGCCCTGGCGGCCACGCCGGACGAGAACGCCCTGGTCACGGTGATGTGGGCGAACAACGAGGTCGGCACGGTCAACCCGATCGCCGAGCTCGCCGCGATCGCCGGGAGCCACGGGGTGCCGATGCACACCGACGCGGTGCAGGCGATCGAGACGCTGCCGGTGTCGTTCGCCGAGTCCGGGGTGTCGGCGCTGACGATGACCGGGCACAAGGTCGGCGGCCCCTACGGCGTCGGCGCGCTGGTGCTTTCCCGCGATGTCGGGTGCACGCCGCTGCTGCACGGCGGCGGGCAGGAGCGCGAGGTGCGCTCCGGAACGCTCGACGTGCCCGGCGTGCTGGGCTTCGCCCGCGCGGTGCGCGAAGCCGTCGACGCCCGCGCCACCCACGCGCCGCAGCTCGCGGCGCTGCGCGACGAGCTGGTCGCCGGGGTGCTCTCGGTGGTGCCGGACGCGGTGCTCAACGGCGACCCGGGCACCGGCGTCGTCGCGGGCGGGCCGTCGCGGCTGCCGGGCAACGCGCACTTCGCGTTCCCCGGCTGCGAGGGCGACAGCCTGCTGATGCTGCTGGACGCCAAGGGGATCGAGTGCTCGACCGGCTCCGCCTGCACCGCGGGCGTGGCCGAACCGAGCCACGTGCTGCTGGCGATGGGGGCGGAACCGGAGACCGCGCGCGGCTCGCTGCGGTTCTCCCTCGGGCACAACTCCACCGCGGCCGACGTCGCGGCGCTGACCGCCGCGATCGGCCCGGTGGTGGACCGGGCGCGCAACGCCGGGATGGCCGGGTTGCGCCGGACTTCGGTGCGGTCGGCCGCGCCGACGGAGGTGTGAGGCGTGCGAGTACTGGCAGCCATGAGCGGCGGGGTCGACTCGGCCGTGGCCGCCGCGCGAGCGGTCGCCGCCGGGCACGACGTGACCGGCGTGCACCTGGCGCTGTCGGCCAAACCCGGCACGCTGCGCACCGGCGCGCGCGGCTGCTGCACGATCGAGGACTCCCACGACGCCCGGCGCGCCGCCGACATCCTGGGAATCCCGTTCTACGTCTGGGACTTCGCCGAGCGGTTCACCGAGGAGGTCATCGAGACCTTCGTCGGCGAGTACGCCGCGGGCCGCACCCCGAACCCGTGCCTGACCTGCAACGAGAAGATCAAGTTCGAGGCGCTGCTGGAGAAGGCGATGGCGCTGGGCTTCGACGCGGTGTGCACCGGGCACTACGCCCGGCTGTCCACCGCGGACGGGGTTCCGGTGCTGCGGCGCAGCCGCGACGAGGGCAAGGACCAGTCCTACGTCCTCGCGTCGCTGACCGCCGAGCAGCTGCGGCACTCGATGTTCCCGCTCGGCGACTCGCTGAAGTCCGAGGTCCGCGACGAGGCGGCCGAACGCGGCCTGGCGGTCGCGCGCAAGCCCGACAGCCACGACATCTGCTTCATCCCGGACGGCGACACGAAGAAGTTCCTGGAGAACCGGCTCGGCCAGCGCCCGGGGCAGCTGGTGGACGCCGAGACCGGCGCGGTGCTCGGCGAGCACACCGGTGTGCACGGCTTCACCGTCGGCCAGCGCAAGGGCCTGGGCATCGACGCGCCCGCGCCCGACGGCAGGCCCCGCTACGTGCTGTCGCTGGAACCGGTGTCGGGCACGGTCAAGGTCGGCTCCGCCGACCACCTCGGCATCACCGAGATCGACGCGAAGCGCCCGATCTGGCCGTCGGAGCGGGAGCTCGACGGGCCCACGGAGTGCGTCGTGCAGGTCCGCGCCCACGGCGGCACCGCGGACGCGGTGGCCGAGCCGGCGGGCGAGGGCATGCGGATCCGCCTGCGGCAGCCGCTGCGCGGCGTTGCGCCGGGGCAGGCGGTGGTGCTGTACCGGCCGGAGGCCGGGGGTGACCTGGTGCTGGGTAGTGCCTTGATCTCTGGGACGCGGTAGATCGGGGCTCTGGTGGGCTAAGCGGCTTCGCCGCTTGAGGACGATGGCTGGTTAGTACACCGGCAGTTCTAGGGAGTTCGCGGCTTTCTGGATGCCTTCGGCCACCTTGGAGAAGCGTGGGGCCAGGGATGCCAGGCGCATGATCTGGTTGCGGAGCCAGATCTGGGCGCGGGAGCTGGGCATCAGCGTTTTGCCGCCCGTGCCCGCGATCTCCTGGTTCCGCGCGACGAAGTCGCGCAGCAGCTCCTCGTAGCGGGCGAACGCGATCCGGTGGTTCCCGCCCGCGGCCTTGAGCTCTCCGGCCAGCACGTACGCGCCGACCACCGCGAGGCTGGTGCCCTGCCCGGACATCGGCGACGGCCCGTAGCCCGCGTCGCCGACCAGCGCGACCCGGTCGCGCGACCAGCTGTCCAGGTGGATCTGGGCGACCGCGTCGAAGTAGAAGTCCGGGGCCTCGTCGGCGGCGTCGAGCAGGCGCGGGACCTCCCAGCCGATCCCGGCGAAGGCGCTGCGCAGCACCGCCCGCTGCTGGTCGGGGTCGCGATGGTCGAAGCGGAACTCCGGCGAGGCGAAGCCGAGGATCGCGTTGGCCCTGGTGCGGTCGCGGGCGGAGTAGATCCCGGCCAGCCTGCCCGGGGCGTTGTGCAGCAGGGTCCAGTGGTCGAGCCGCAGGTGGTTCTCGGTGGTGAAGATCGAGACGTAGTAGCCGAGGTGCCTGCGGAACCGCTCCTCCGGGCCGAACGCCAGCGACCGCACCCGGGAGTGCAGGCCGTCGGCGCCGATCACCAGGTCGAAGTCGCGGGGTTCACCGCGTTCGAAGGTGACCCGGACCCCGTCCGCCCGCTGGTCGATCCCGGTGATCGAGTCGCCGAAGACGTACTCGACGTCGTCCCGGGTGGCCGCGTGCAGGACCCGGGCGACGTCGCCGCGCGGGACCTCCACGTCGCGCCGGTTCCCCCTGCCGTCGAAGGTGTTCATGTCGGAACTGGTCAGCGGTCGGTTGGCGGCGTCGACGAAGGTCATGCCGCGCATCCCGGTGCGGCACTCGCGGATCTCGTTGTAGACCCCGGCCCGTTCGGCGACGTCGACGGCGACGCCCCGGAGGTCGACGGGGTAGCCGCCGGACCGGACCGCGGGAGCGCGCTCGACGACCGTCGGGCTGAAGCCGTGGCGGCGCAGCCAGTAGGCGAGCGCGGGACCGGCGACGCTCGCGCCGGAGATGAGGATGTTGGTGTTGTCCACGCCGCGACGGTACGGCCGCAACTAACCGTGCGGCAAGTAATTTACCGTGCGGCAAGCAGCTAGACTGCTCGGAACCGAGCGGAGGAGGCGGCGGGCATGCCCAGGGAACGCGTCGACACCAGGACCGAGATCCGGGTGGTCGCCGCCGAGTTGTTCGCGCGCCAGGGGTTCGAGAAGACCAGCCTGCGCGAGGTCGCCGAGCGGCTGGGCATCACGAAAGCCGCGCTGTACTACCACTTCCAGTCCAAGGCGGACCTCGCGCGCGGCATCGTCCAGCCGATGTTCGACGAGGTCGAGGAACTGCTGCGGGTCAGCGAGGCCGCGCCGGTCGCGCCGCGGGCGCTGCTCGAAGGCTATTTCGACGTGGTCGCCAAGCACCGCGAGGTGTTCTGGATGATCTTCCGCGACATCGGCGTCCTCGGGCACCTGAACCTGATGGAGGCCATGCTCGGCTGGCGGGCCCGGCTCAACGCGCTGCTCGTCGGCGAGCCGGCGACGCCCGCCGACTGGGCGCGCGCCACCGTCGCGGTCGGCGGGCTGCAGGACTGCGTGACCAACGAGGGCGAGGTCGCGGACTTCCGCGCCGCCGCGGTGGATGCGGCCCTGGCCGCTCTCGGTTCCGGATCGCGCTAGCTCAGGGCAGCAACGCCCGCAGCTCCACCCAGACGGCGACGAGCAGCAGCCGCCACGGGCTCAGCGCGGCCCGGCCGGAAATGCGAACACCGTGGGACTGCTGGGATTCGATCGGTCGGCCGTGCATCCTCGTGCCCCTCTCGTTCGAGCGTTCGGGGTCGTTCGAGGTTCGGGGGAGGCGGGCGGCGCCCCGGCAGCCGCCCGCCTCCCGTCCTGCCCCGGCCCCGACTCCGCGGCAGGCGCCCCCCGACGTGTTACCGGTTTTCCCACTCGACCTCGATGGATTATGAAGATTGCTGGTTACCCGCCGGTACCACAAGGGTTCCGGCGAAAAATTCGAAACGCACCGTTCCCTGTCGCCCCGATCTGGCGCCGGGGTGCGGCCACCCGATAGTGTCGGCGGTCACGGTGGCTGAGAGGGGTCGCGATGCCTGGTCCGCGGACGAGCACGGTGGGCGACCTGCTCCGCCGGAGCGCGGCGCGAGTCCCCGGGCGGACGGCATTGCGCTTCGTCGACGCGGCGGGCGCCGAGCGCTCGTGGACCTACGCGGAACTGGACGCCGCGGTGACCCGGGCCGCCGCCGCGCTGCTCGCCGCCGGCGCGGTCAAGGGGGACCGGATTGCCGCTTACGGCAAGAACTCCGACGCCTACTTGATCGGTTTCCTGGCCTGTGCCAGGGCGGGTCTGGTGCACGTGCCGATCAACTACAACCTCACCGGCGGGGAACTGGACTACCTGATCCGGCAGTCCGGCAGCACCATCGCGCTCGCCGACCCCGCGCTGGCGGACCGGGTGTCCGGTGTGGACCAGGTGATCCCGTTGCGGGACAACGAGAAGTCGTTGCTCGCGAGGTGCTCGGACGGCGAAGTCCCGGAGCTGCCGGTGGAGGTCTCCGACGGCGATCTGGTGCAGCTGCTCTACACCTCGGGCACCACGTCCCACCCCAAGGGCGCGATGATGACGCACCGCGCGCTGCTGCACGAGTACCTGTCGTGCGTGGTGGCGCTGGACTTCACCGAAGATGACGACCCGCTGCACGCGATGCCGCTCTACCACTCGGCGCAAATGCACGTCTTCCTGTTGCCGCACTTGATGATCGGCTCCACCAACCGGCTGGTCGAAGCACCCGATCCCGGGGACGTGCTGCGGCGCGTAGAGAACGAGCGCATCGGTGCCTTCTTCGCCGCTCCCACGGTGTGGGTCGCGCTGGCCAACCACGCCGATTTCGCCGCCCGCGACCTGAGTTCGCTGCGCAAGGCGTACTACGGCGCGTCCATCATGCCCGGTCCGGTGTTGCAGAGGCTGCGGGATTCCTTGCCGGAACTGGGTTTCTACAACTGCTTCGGGCAGTCCGAGATCGCTCCGCTCGCGACGGTGCTGCGGCCGGAGGAGCACCGGGACCGGCCGGACTCGGCAGGGCGGCCGGTGCTGTTCGTCGAGGCCAAGGTCGTCGACGAGACCGGAGCGGAAGTTCCTCCTGGCGAGCCGGGCGAGATCGTGTACCGCTCGCCGCAGCTGTGCGAGGGCTACTGGGACAAGCCCGAGGAGACCGCCGAAGCGTTCCGGGACGGCTGGTTCCACTCCGGTGACCTGGTCCGCAGGGACGAGGAGGGCTACTACTACGTCGTCGACCGGATCAAGGACGTGATCAACACCGGCGGCGTGCTGGTCGCGTCCAGGGAGGTCGAGGACGCGCTGTACGCGCACCCGGCCGTCGCCGAGGTCGCGGTCGTCGCGGTGCCCGATCCGAAGTGGGTGGAGGCCGTCGCCGCCGTCGTGGTCGCCAAGGCCGACGTGACCGAGGACGAGCTGGTCGCCCACGCCCGCCGCAGCCTCGCAGGGTTCAAGGTGCCCAAGCGGATCCGGTTCGTCGACGACCTGCCGCGCAACAGCTCCGGCAAGCTGCTCAAGCGGGTGCTTCGGGAACAGTTCGCCGCCGACTGAATAATGGCCCGGTGAGCGAAGCAGCGTGGGAACCCGGCACCGCCACCGCGATCGGCTCCATGCCCGGCGGCGACCCGGTCGAAGCCGCCCGCACGGTCGTCGGGGAACTGCCCGGGCTGACCCCGTTCCCGGAACTGCCCGCCCGCGGCGTCGGCGCGGACATCCTCGGCCGCACCGCGGGTTTGCTGGTCGACCTGGCCGTGCAGGTGGTGCCCTCCGGCTACCGGGTCACCGGCCGTCCCGGCCACGACCAGCGGCGCGCCGTCGACCTGCTCCGCTGGGACCTCGACGCGGTCGAGCAGGCGGCGGCCGAGGCGGGAGCGCCGCGCGCGATCAAGGTCCAGGCCGCCGGGCCGTGGACGCTGGGCGCCGGGATCGAGCTGGAACGCGGCCACCGGATCCTCACCGACCACGGGGCGCTGCGCGACTTCACCGAGTCGCTGACCGAGGGACTCGTCCGGCACGCCGCCCAGGTCGCCGAACGCACCGGCTCGCGGGTCGTGGTCCAGCTCGACGAACCGTCCCTCCCCGCGGTGCTGGCGGGCCGCATCCCGACGCCGTCCGGCTACGGCAACGTGCCCGCCGTCCCCGAGCCGGACGCCCAGCGCCTCCTCGGCGACGTGATCGAACGCCTCACCACCGCCACCGGCTCGCCGGTCGTGGTGCACTGCTGCGCCGCGCGCCCTCCGGTCGCGCTTCTCCGCCGCGCGGGCGCGGGCGCGATCTCCCTCGACGCGACCGGCCTCGGCGACGTCAGCGGCGCGCTCGCCGACGAACTCGGCGAGGCGTGGGAGGAAGGGACCACCCTGTTCCTCGGGCTCGTCCCGGCGCTGGAGCGCCGGACCGAGCTGCGCGAGCTCGCGCAGTCGGCCTTCGGCCTCGCGTCCCGGCTGGGCTTCGCCCGCCGGACGCTGTCCGAGCGGAGCGTGCCGACGCCCGTTTGTGGGCTGGCGGGGGCTTCGCCGCAGTGGGCGCGGCGCGCTCTCTCACTGACCCGGGATCTCGCGCGGCTGTTCGCGGACGAGTCCGAGGGCTGAAGCGATTGGGGCGCTGGAGTGCTTGGAGCGCCGGAGGAATCCCCGCCCGAATCGGGCGAATTCACAAGGCCCCCGATAGGTTGTGCGGGAGTTATCAAGATCAAGTTTCGCCGTTTCGGCCCGGGGTGGTGTGCCGCGGTGGTAAGAAAATCCCGTGCGCAGCAACGCCCGGTGCCAAGAGGTCGAGCGGTTCGGCTGGATTCGTGACAGCACCGTCCAGGAAGCCGCCTGCCTGACCTTCGTGCGGGCGACCGGCGTCGATCCGGTCGCCGCGGGTTTCGGCGCCGTGTCCGGTCACGCCCGCGCGCTGGACTTCGGCGAGTTCTGCGAGGAGGCGTACGCGCAGCCGTATCCGGTGATCGGACTGCGGATCGTCGGCGACTGGGTGCTGGTCGTGGAGGACAACGGACTCCAGGGCACCCGGCCCGAGGTGCTGACCCGGGTCAGCGCGCGCACCGAAGCCCTGTCGGTGTTCTGGAACACCAACCTCAGCACCAGGTTCTCCTACGCGGTGGGCGGTGAGGTGCGCACGACGTTCGAGGCGCTGCTGCCGGAGTTCCGCGAGGGCACCCGGCCGGACGCGCTGGAGGAGCTGCGCGAGGGACTGCCATGGTCCGCGCTGGACTCCGGCAACCAGGCCGAGGGCGTCGAGCTGATGCTGGCGCTGGCCGCGCGGATCACCGGGCAGCCGCTCACCCCGACGTGGGAGGAGGGGCAGTTCCTCACCTTCCCGGTCGCCGCGTGGCCGGAGGACCTGCGGGCGGACCCGGACGCGCTGGAGCGGCTGGCCGACCGGTGCCCGCCCGGCGTGATCGACGCGCTGCGCGCGGCAGACGACCGGGCCCGGCGCCGGGCCGCGGTGGCGGTGGCCCGCCGGGCGGCCGAGCTCGCCGAGTGCGCCGACCACCCGGTGATCAGCGCGGTGCTGGCCTCCGCCGACGACCCGGTCATGGACCGCGAGGCGATCAGCGAGGCCGTGCGGGAGTGGACCTGGCTGCTGCACCGGCACCGCGCGACCAGCAAGGTCCGCAACCAGGTGCGCGCGGCCGAGGTGCTGCGGCAGGCCACCCACGACGACCCGCTCGCGGCCGTCTGCGCGAGCCTCTCGGCGGCCATCGGCATCCGGGGGCTGGACGCGGCCGAGCTGTCCGGCGTGGTGGAGGACGCGCTCGGGCGGGCCTGAACGTCGACTGCGGATCCTCGGCGGGGGTGTGGAAAGGTGTCCCGGCCGCCGTCGGCGAGGGTGCGGACGGTGTCCGGGCTGTCTTCGATGCGGGTGCGGAAGGTTTCCTGGCTGTCCTCGGTGCGGATGCGGACGGTATCCGTGCCGTCTTTGGCGTGGGTACGGCCGGTGTCCCGGCTGTCTTCGGTGGCTGCGGACGGCATCCCGGCCGTCCTCGGGCGTGGGTGCGAACGGCGTCCCAGCCGTCTTTGGCGTGGGTGCGGGCGGTGTCCCGGCTGTCCTAGGTGTGGGTGCGGGCGGTGTCCGGCTCTTCGGTGTGGGTGCGGACGGTGTCCGGCTGTCTTCGGTGTGGGTGCGGGCGGTGTCCCGGCTGTCCTAGGTGTGGGTGCGGACGGTGTCCGGCTGTCTTTGGCGTGGGTGCGGGCGGTGTCCCGGCTGTCTTTGGCGTGGGTGCGGGCGGTGTCCCGGCCGTCCTCGGTGCGGCTGAACGGCGTCCCGGCCATCCTCGGCGCGAGTGCGGAAGGCATCCGGACCGTCCTCGGCGCGGGTGCCGAGGGCACCCCGGCCGCAGCCGGCTCGGCGGGCGCGTGAGTTCCGCGTTCCCGCCCACGACCATCTCGGCGGCCTGCACAATGGGGTGATGATGAAGTTCCTGCGCCGCCGTGGCCGTGCCGAGGAGACCTCCCCGAAGCCGGTCGACACCGAGCCGGTCAACACCGAGCCCGCCGACGTCGAGGCCGACGCCGCCGCCCGCGCCCGGGCGTTCTGGCAGCGCTGGGACGACATGCTTCCCGAGATCAGCGCCGCGCTGGGCGACAACGTGCCGCACCGCGTCGACCACCAGCTCGCCGCGGCCGCCGCCGCGGTCCACCCGAACCTGGCCATCTCCATCGAGCGCGGCGAGACCGCCGTCTACGCGCTGGTGCTCACCAGCCAGGCCGACCCCGAGCTGCGGGTCTACACCGACGCCTGGAAGGCCGCCGCGCCCGCCGCCGACTCGCTGTTCGAGTACCACGACGCCATCCCGCCGGTCCCGGACCCGACCCAGGTCACCGTCAACCTGCGCGGCGAGAAGTACGCGCTGTCCGACGTCCGGGTCGCCCCGCAGGTCGACGAGGCGGAGGGCCTGGTCGACGTCGCCGTCTACCACCCGGGGTTCGCCGGGCTGGAGGACGAGGCCAAGGCCGCGCTGACCTTCCTGCCGCTGGACGCCACCCTCGGTGAGCGGCTCGCCGCCGACCGCATCGGCCGGGTCGAGACCGCCGAGGCCGAACCGCAGGGCGCCATCGGCCTGCTGGAGTTCCGGGAGCTCGTCCGCGGCCTCGGCAGCGGCGAGGGAGCAGCGCCGGGCGGCGCCTGATGCGCGCTGATGTCGGGGCGGCTGGTTAGGCTCGGGGGGTGACCAGCAAGGACCCCTCCGACCGCAGCGACCCAGCCGTTGGCAGCGACCCAGCCGACCACGGCGACTCGGCCGACCGCGGCGACTCGGCTGTCGGCAGCGACCCAGCCGACCGCAGCGACTCGGCCGACCGCAGCGACTCGGCTGTCGGCAGCGACTCGGCAGACCGCGACGCCCCGCTCGGCGGCAACGACCGCGGCGACGCAGCCGAGCTCGACGACGCCACCGCCGCCGGGCTGGGCGGCGCGGGCCGCCAGGCCGAAGGCGTCGAGGACGTTCCCGCCGAGGTGCGCGACCGCTACGCCGACCTCGCCGACGAGGTTCGCGGCCACCAGTTCCGCTACTACGTGCTGGACTCGCCGACGATCTCCGACGGCGAGTTCGACGAGCTGTTCGCCGAGCTCCAGCGGATGGAGGAGGAGCACCCGGCGCTGCGCACCCCGGACTCGCCGACCCAGGTGGTCGGCGGTTCGTTCTCCACCGACTTCACCGCGGTGGACCACCTGGAGCGGATGCTCAGCCTGGACAACGCCTTCGACGCCGACGAGCTGAGCGCGTGGGTGGACCGGGTCGAGCGCGAGGTCGGCTCGGACGCGCACTACCTGTGCGAGCTCAAGATCGACGGGCTGGCGATCAACCTGCTCTACCGCGACGGCAAGCTGGAGCGCGCGCTGACCAGGGGCGACGGCCGCACGGGCGAGGACGTCACGCTCAACGTGCGCACCATGGAGGACGTCCCGGACGAGCTGACCGGCACCGACGAGTACCCGGTGCCCGCGCTGGTGGAGATCCGCGGCGAGGTGTTCTTCCGGGTCTCCGAGTTCGCCGAGCTCAACGCCGCGCTGGTGGAGGCGGGCAAGCCGCCGTTCGCCAACCCGCGCAACTCCGCTGCCGGGTCGCTGCGGCAGAAGGACCCGCGGGTGACCAAGACCCGCCCGCTGCGGCTGATCTGCCACGGGCTCGGCAAGCGCGACGGCTTCGAGCCGCGCATGCAGTCGGAGTCCTACGCCGCGCTCAAGGCGTGGGGGCTGCCGGTGTCCGAGCACACCAAGGTCCTGTCCACAGTGGATGAACTGCTGGCGCACATCGACTACTGGGGCAGGCACCGCAACTCCGCCGAGCACGAGATCGACGGCGTGGTCGTCAAGGTCGACGAGGTGTCGTTGCAGCGCAGGCTGGGCGCCACCTCGCGCGCGCCGCGCTGGTCGATCGCCTACAAGTACCCGCCGGAGCAGGCCACGACGAGGCTGCTGGACATCCAGGTCGCCGTCGGCCGCACCGGCCGGGTCACCCCGTACGCGGTGATGGAGCCGGTCAAGGTCGCCGGTTCCACGGTCGCGCGCGCGACCCTGCACAACGCGGACCAGGTGCGGCACAAGGGAATCCTGATCGGCGACCGGGTGGTCATCCGCAAGGCGGGCGACGTCATCCCCGAGGTGCTCGGCCCGGTGGTCGACGTCCGGGACGGCAGCGAGCGCGAGTTCGAGATGCCCACCGAGTGCCCCGACTGCGGGACCGAGCTGGCCCGCCAGAAGGAGGGCGACGTCGACCTGCGCTGCCCGAACTCCCGCTCCTGCATCGGGCAGCGCCGCGAGCGGCTGTTCCAGCTCGCCGGGCGCAAGGCGTTCGACATCGAGGTGCTCGGGTACGAGGGCGCGGTGGCGCTGCTGTCGGCCGGGGTGGTCTTCGACGAGGGCGACCTGTTCTCCCTCGACGAGGACAAGCTGCTCAAGACCACGCTGTTCCGCACCGACGACGGCAACCTGTCGGTCAACGGCGGCAAGCTGCTCGCGAACCTGGAGGCGGCCAAGCAGCAGCCGCTGTGGCGGGTGCTGGTGGCGCTGTCGATCCGGCACGTCGGGCCGATCGCGGCGCGGGTGCTGGCCAGGGAGTTCGGCTCGCTGGACCGGATCGAGCACGCCTCGGAGGAGGAGCTGGCCGCGGCCGAAGGGGTCGGGCCGACGATCGCCACCGCCGTGCGGGAGTGGTTCGACGTCGACTGGCACCGCGAGATCGTGCGCAAGTGGCGCGAGGCCGGGGTGCGGATGGCCGACGAGCGGGACGAGTCCGTCGAGCGCAACCTCACGGGTCTGTCCATCGTGGTCACCGGCTCGCTGGAGGGCTTCTCCCGGGACGAGGCCAAGGAGCTGATCATGAACCGCGGCGGCCGGGCCGCGGGTTCGGTGTCGAAGAAGACCGCGTTCGTCGTGGTCGGTGAGGCGCCGGGGTCGAAGTACGACAAGGCCGTGCAGCTGAAGGTGCCGGTGTTGGACGAGGACGGGTTCCGGGTGCTGCTGGAGCAGGGTCCGGACGCCGCGGCCGAGGCGGCGCTGTCGACCGAGGAGGAAGCGCCCACCGAGGGGGAAGCGTCCGCCGAGGGGGAGGCGTCCGCCGAGGGGGAGGCGTCCGCCGAGGGGGAGGCGCCCACCGAGGGGGAGGAAGGGTGATCCGCACGGCACGGCCGGAGGAGTTCGAGGCGGTCGGCGAGGTGACCGTCCGGGCCTTCCTCGACGGCGGCCACCTGAGTGCGGCCTCGGAGTACCGGCAGACGCTGCTCGACGTCGCGGCCCGAGCGGCCGAGGCCGAGGTGCTGGTGTCCGTGGAGGGCGACAAGGTGCTGGGCACCGTCACCGTCGCCGACGGGGGCACCGCCTACGCCGACATCGCCGCGCCCGGCGAGCTGGAGTTCCGGATGCTGGCGGTCGCGCCGGAGGCGGCAGGCAAGGGCGTCGGAACGGCCCTGGTCCGGGCGGTGATCGCCCGCGCCCGGACGCTGGGGCGCGAACGAGTCGTGCTGAGCAGCCAGCAGTCGATGACCATCGCGCACGGCCTGTACCGGAGGTTCGGCTTCGAACGGACGCCGAAACGGGACTGGGAGCCCGTACCGCACCTACGCCTGGTCACCTTCGGTTTGGAATTGATTGACAGGGCTCGTCCTGCGTAGCGGGTCGCTTGGCGGAACCTCAGGCGCCCGCTGGCTGCGGTAACTTTTTCCGACGTATGTCCAATACGACGGAAAAAGCTGTCCTCGCCAGCGAACGCCTGAGAACCCGCGGCGGTGCCGGTTGGCATGGTGGGCTAAGCGGCTGCGCCGCTTGAGGACGATGGCCGGGCAGAATCCCCTAGCCGTCGAGGACGACTGCGACTATGCCTGCTAGGTGTGCCAGCCGGGCTACTTCCGACGCTCGGAACATCGGGCCGCCGGGGCGGCCCGCCAGCAGCACCCGGTCCGGCTTGCCGATCGGCGTGGCCGCCAGCTCGGTGCCCAGCTCCTGCCAGGTCTCGGGCACCCACTCCTCGTCGCTGTCGAGTATGGTCGCCCGCGGCAGCGGCAGCCACGGCAGTTCGAGGTACCCCTCCTGCGGGGCCGACGTGCTCGCCGCCAGCTGCTCGGCGCCGCCGGAGCGGTGCGCGAACACCATCGCCCACCCGGAGCGGATGATCCGCGGCACGCCCTCGGCGAAGATCTGCAGCCCGCGGCCGGGCTCGGCGGCGATCTCCTCGACCAGCTCCAGCTCGCGGTGGGTGTCCAGCACCCCGGCGTAGGGCCGGACGGCGTCCACCTCGACCCCCGCGACCGACTCCGCCGCGGTGATCAGCACGTCCGGAAGCCGGCCGGAGGGCAGCTCCACCACCATGTCGTCGATGGCCACGTCGCTACCGCGCTCGACGACATCCACGCTGAGGATGTCGGCTCCGATCTCGCCCAGCGCGGTCGCCACCGCGCCGAGCGTCCCCGGGCGGTCCGGGATCTGAACCCGGATCAGGAAGGACACCGGACTCAACGCCTCCAGCTTCGTGCGCGGCACCTTGCCGTCCGCGCTCCTCGCGATACCCATCCGGGCCGCGTTCAAGTCGCACTCAAGCCGCCACCGTGCGAGGCGCAGGCGATGAAATTGTGTCAGACACGCGACGTGCGGCGTCGCGCGACGCTCAATGCCATCGGACCGCGGACCGGGTCGCGGCGCCCTGGTCCGGCAGGCGGAGCGGCGAGCTTATGCAGCGTTCAACAACTCCCGCAAGACCGTTGTCGTTCCGCGAAAGCCCCCTCCGGGGCCGCCTGCGACCGCGGCCATAGACTTGAGCTCTGATGACGGGGGACACCCGTGAACCGGACATGACCAGGGAGCCTTCGCAGTGCCCAAGATCTCCCGCGACGAGGTCGCGCACCTCGCCGGCCTGGCCAGGCTGGCGGTCACCGAGCAGGAACTCGACACCTTCGCCGGGCAGCTCGACCAGATTCTGGACGCCGTGGCCAAGGTGGGTCAGGTCGCCGCCGAGGACATCCCGCCGACCTCGCACGCCGTGCCGGTGACCAACGTGTTCCGCGCGGACGAGGTGCGGCCGGGGCTGTCGCGCGAGCAGGCGCTCTCCGGCGCGCCCGCGGCGGAGGAGAACCGCTTCCGCGTCCCGCGGATTCTCAGCGAGGAGGCGTGATGACCGGCACGGAGCTGACCGGGCTCACCGCGGCGGAGCTGGCCGCGAAGTTGCAGGCCGGCGAGGTCTCGTCGGTGGAGGCGACCCAGGCGCACCTGGACCGCATCGCCGCCGTCGACGGAACCGTGCACGCGTTCCTGCACGTCGACGCCGAGGGTGCGCTGGCCGCCGCCCGCAGGGCCGACGAGGACCGCGCCGCGGGCGGCGCCGCGTCGCCGCTGGCCGGGGTGCCGCTGGCGCTCAAGGACGTGCTCGCCACCAGCGACATGCCCACCACCTGCGGCTCGAAGATCTTGGAGAACTGGACGCCGCCGTACGACGCCACGGTCACCCGCAGACTGCGCGAGGCAGGCATCGTCATCCTCGGCAAGACCAACATGGACGAGTTCGCCATGGGGTCCTCGACCGAGAACTCCGCCTACGGTCCGACCCGCAACCCGTGGGATCCGGAGCGGATCCCCGGCGGTTCCGGTGGCGGTTCGTCGGCCGCGCTGGCCGCGTTCGAGGCGCCGCTGGCCATCGGCACCGACACCGGCGGCTCGATCCGCCAGCCCGGCGCGGTGACCGGCACGGTCGGCGTGAAGCCCACCTACGGCGGGGTTTCCCGCTACGGCCTGGTCGCGTTCTCGTCGTCGCTGGACCAGCCCGGCCCGTGCGCGCGGACGGTGCTCGACGCCGCGCTGCTGCACGAGGCCATCGCCGGGCACGACCCGATGGACTCCACCTCGATCGACCAGCCGGTGCCGCCGGTGGTGGCCGCCGCCCGCGAGGGAGCGAGCGGTGACCTCAGGGGCGTGCGCGTCGGCGTGGTCCGCGAGCTCGGCGGCGACGGGTACCAGCCCGGCGTGCAGCGCTCGTTCCAGGCCGCGGTCGACCAGCTCGCGGCGCTGGGCGCGGAGGTCGTCGAGGTCTCCTGCCCGCACTTCGACTACGCGCTGCCCGCCTACTACCTGATCGCGCCGAGCGAGTGCTCGTCGAACCTGGCCCGGTTCGACGCGATGCGCTACGGCCTGCGCGTCGGCGACGACGGCAGCCGCAGCGCCGAGGAGGTCATGTCGCTGACCCGCGAGGCCGGGTTCGGTCCGGAGGTCAAGCGGCGGATCATGCTCGGCACCTATGCGCTGTCGTCGGGCTACTACGACGCCTACTACGGCCAGGCGCAGAAGGTCCGCACGCTGATCACCCGCGACTTCGACGCCGCGTTCGGGCAGGTCGACGTGCTGGTCTCGCCGACCACGCCGACGACCGCGTTCAAGATCGGCGAGCGGGTGGACGACCCGATGGCGATGTACCTCGCCGACCTGTGCACCATCCCGTCCAACCTGGCGGGCAACGCCGCCATGAGCGTCCCCAGCGGACTGTCCGATGAGGACGGTCTGCCGGTCGGTCTGCAGATCATGGCCCCGGCCCTGGCCGACGACCGGCTCTACCGGGTCGGCGCCGCCTACGAGACCGCCCGCGACGCCGCGCAGGGCGGCGCGCTGATCAACCGTGTTCCCGTCCCGGAAGGGGTCGCGTGATGTTGAACCCGAAGCTGAAGGCCGCGCTGCAGCTCGTCTCCACGCTCTCGGCCGTGTTCGGCCTGCGGGCGAGCTTCCGCGACGCCCGGGCGAACAAGGACAAGCTGGCGCTGGCCGACCTGATCATCACCACCCTCGGTCTGGTCACCGGCACCGCGCTCGCCGTGCGCACGCTGCGCCGTGGGGAGGAGCAGAAGTGACCGCGGTGGCCGAGATCATGGACTACGACGAGGTCGTGGCCCGGTTCGATCCGGTGCTGGGCCTCGAGGTGCACGTGGAGCTGTCCACGGCGACGAAGATGTTCTGCGGCTGCGCCAACGCCTTCGGCGCCGAGCCCAACACCCAGGTCTGCCCGGTGTGCCTGGGCCTGCCGGGTGCGCTGCCGGTGGTCAACGCCAAGGCCGTGGAGGCGGCCATCCGGATCGGCCTGGCGCTGAACTGCCAGGTCGCGGAGTGGTGCCGGTTCGCCCGGAAGAACTACTTCTACCCGGACATGCCGAAGAACTTCCAGACCTCGCAGTACGACGAGCCGATCGTCTTCGACGGCCACCTCGACGTGGTGCTCGATGACGGCGACACCTTCCGCGTCGACATCGAGCGCGCGCACATGGAGGAGGACACCGGCAAGTCGCTGCACGTCGGCGGCGCGACCGGCCGGATCCACGGCGCCGAGCACTCGCTGCTGGACTACAACCGCGCTGGCGTTCCGCTGATCGAGATCGTCACCAAGCCGATCGTCGGCGCGGGCGAGCGCGCGCCCGAGGTGGCCCGCGCCTACGTCACCGCCCTGCGCGACCTGCTGCGCTCGCTGGGCGTCTCGGACGTGCGGATGGACCAGGGCTCGCTGCGCTGCGACGCGAACGTCTCGCTGATGCCCAAGGGCAGCACCGAGTTCGGCACCCGCACCGAGACCAAGAACGTCAACTCGCTGCGCAGCGTCGAGCGCGCCGTGCGCTACGAGATGCGGCGGCACGCCGCGGTGCTCACCGCCGGGGGTTCGATCCTGCAGGAGACCCGGCACTTCGACGAGTCCACCGCGAGCACCTCGGCCGGGCGCAAGAAGGAGACCTCGGAGGACTACCGGTACTTCCCGGAGCCCGACCTGGTGCCGATCGCGCCGTCGCGGGCGTGGGTCGAGGAGCTGTCCAAGACCCTGCCGGAGCTGCCGTGGGAGCGCCGCAAGCGGGCGCAGGAGGAGTGGCAGCTCTCCGACGAGGAGCTGCGCGACCTGGTCAACGCCGGGGCGCTGGAGCTGGTCGCGGAGACCGTCGACGCGGGCGCGCCGCCCGCCGAGGCCCGGTCCTGGTGGGTCGCCTACCTGACGCAGCAGGCCAACACCCGCGGCGTGGAGCTGCCGGAGCTGACGATCGCGCCGAAGCAGGTCGCCAGGGTGATCGCGCTGATCGCCGAGGGCAAGCTGACCAACAAGCTGGCCCGGCAGGTCGTCGACGGCGTGCTCGACGGCGAGGGCGAGCCGGACGAGGTCGTCGCGGCCAAGGGCCTGGCGGTCGTCTCCGACGACTCGGCGCTGCAGGCGGCGATCGACGAGGCGCTGGCGGCGCAGCCGGACGTCGCGGACAAGATCCGCGGCGGCAAGGTGCAGGCCGCGGGCGCGATCGTCGGCGCGGTCATGAAGGCGACCAAGGGGCAGGCCGACGCGAGGCGTGTACGGGAGCTGGTCCTGGCCGCCTGCGGCCTTTGATTTTTGGTTTGCACTCGCTCGCCTTGCGTGGCGGTGCGGGTGGCGGAACCTCAGGCGCCGCCTCGCTGCGGGATCTTTTTCCGACGTATGTCCAATACGACGGAAAAAGCTGTCCTCGCGAGGCGACGCCTGAGAACCCGCGGCGGTGCCGGTTGCGTGCTTGGGCTAAGCGGCTGCGCCGCTTGAGGACGATGGTCGGGTTTCCGGGGTTGGTGGTTGGGTTTCTAGTCTGGTTCGCCGTGTTCGCCGAACCAGCGGGCCAGCTTGCCGCGGCGGCTCACGGCTCTTAGGCGGCGTTCGGTTTCCTCGCGGCGGGCGCTGGTGGTGACGATGATCAGCTCGTCGCCGGTGCGCAGGAGGGTGTCCGGTTGCGGGACGAACGCCGAGCCCTCCCGGATGATCAGGGTGATCACGCCCGGATCCGGCAGTTGCAGCTCCAGCACCGCGACGTAGTGCAGTCCGGAGCCGCGCGGGATCGCGACGGTCAGCATCTCCGCGTCGAGCACGTCCAGCGGGGCGGACTCGACGTGGACCTCCCTGGTCGCGTCCGCGCGGACCAGCCCGAGCCTGCGGGCCAGCGCGGGCAGGCTCGGCCCCTGGACCAGGGTGAAGGTCACCACCAGCACGAACACGATGTCCAGCAAGCGGTCGCTGCCCGCGACGCCCTGCACCACCGGGACGGTCGCCAGCACGATCGGGACCGCGCCGCGCAGCCCCGCCCACGACAGGAACAGCTGCTCCCGCCAGGGAATCCGGAACCACGCGACCGACACCAGCACCGACAGCGGTCGGCTGAGCAGCAGCAGGACCAGGCCGACGACGAGCGCGGGCAGCAGCGCGCGGGGCAGTTCGCTGGGAGTCACGAGCAGGCCGAGCAGCACGAACAGCCCGATCTGCGCCAGCCAGCCGAGCCCTTCGGCGAACGACTTGGTGGCGGCCCGGTGCTGGAGCCCGGAGTTGGCCAGCACCACGCCTGAGAGGTAGGCGGCGAGGAACCCGCTGGCGTGCACGGCGCCGCCCGCCGCGAACGCGACGAAGCCCAGCCCGAAGGTCGCCAGCGGGTACAGCCCGGAGGCGGGCAGGGCGATGCGGTGCAGGGCGATCGCGCCCAGCCTGCCGACCACGAGTCCGATCGCGGCGCCCGCCGCCAGCTGGTAGCCGACATCGCTCGCGGTGTGCTGGACGTCCGGTTCGAACGGGATGGCGCTGAACAGCAGCACCAGGATCACCGTCGGCGCGTCGTTGAAGCCGGACTCGGCTTCGAGCAGCCCGCGCAGCCGCCGCGGCAGCGGCAGGGTCCGCAGCACCGAGAACACCGCCGCCGCGTCGGTGGGCGACACGATCGCCCCGAGCAGCAGCGCCAGCTGCCATTCGAGGCCGAGCAGCAGGTGCGCCCCGCTCGCGGTCACCAGCACGCTGACCACCACGCCGACCGTGGCCAGCACCGACGCCGGGGCGAGCAGCCTGCGCACGTCGCTCCACCTGGTGGCCAGCCCGCCTTCGACGAGGATCACCGCCAGCGCCGCGATGCCGAGGTTCTGCGCGAGCTGGGCGTCGTCGAACTCGATGCCCAGCCCGTCCTCGCCGAGCACGACGCCCAGCGCCAGGAACACCAGCAGGCTGGGCAGCCCGGCGCGCGAGGCCATCCGGGTCGCGATGATGCTCGCCAGCAGCACGAGGCCGCCGGCGAGCAGCGCGAGGTAGAGCTGGTGCAGGCTCATGGCACATCGAGTTCACCACGTGCGGCGGCGATGCGGCCGGTACGCCGCACTGTGGACCGTCACCGGAACCAGTTCCGGCCGGTCGCACACGGGGGATCGGCGCCGAGGGCGCGGTGGAACCGCCGTCGGCGAGAGCCGGGTCCGTGCGCGAGATCTTCGGAAAACACCGCCCGGATCAGCGCGCCAGAGGCCGGCATCACCGGACCCGCGAGCCCTCCGGCCCTGAGTCAGTCCTTGCCCGCGGTCCCGCCGGTCGGTGGCTCGATGCGCAGCACGCGGTCGTCGGTGGGGCCGGGCTGACCGCCCGCCTTGTTCGTGGTCCCGGCCCACAGCAGCCCGTCCGGCCCGAGTGCGGCGGCCGACAGCCTGCCGTAGCGGTTCTCCAGCACCTTCGCGGGCTGACCGGTGAACGCACCCTCCGGGGTCGGGCTGAGCGTGAACATCGCCCGCGCGTCGGCGAGCGCGACCACGACCAGTTCGGGGGAGGCCACGCAGCCGGCGACGCCGGGGCGGTCCGGCCAGGTCCAGGCCGGGGCGCCGAGCGGCTGGCCGGGCCGGACCTGGAACAGCGCGTCCTGCGGCCCGCCCCGGTCGGTCACCCAGTAGGTCCCGGTCGCCGCGACCGCGCACAGTCCGCCCGGAGCCGCCAGGCCGGAGGCCAGCACCGGGGACGCGGGGTCCGGGTTCCCCGGCGCGGGCTTGCCGAAGGTGTCGATGCGCAGGATCTTGCCCGCCAGGGAGGCCGGGTTCGCGGCGTTGCCCGGGTTGCCCGCGTTGCCGGTCGCCACCAGCAGCGCGCCCTTGCCGTCGTCGATCAGCGCGCCCCCGTTGCCGCTGCCGCCCTTCGGGATGCCGGTGAGCACCGGCTTGGGCCGGTCACCGGGCGCGACGCGCACGACCTGGTTGTCACCGCCGGTCGTGACGTAGGCGTAGAACAGCTCGTCCTCGTGGTAGCTCGGCGACAGCGCGAGCCCGGTGAGCCCGCCACCGCCCGCGGTGTTGACCGGGATCCGGGCCAGCTCCACCGGTGCCGAACCGCGCTGCACGCGCAGCACCCGGCCGGTCGCGCGCTCGCCGACCAGCGCGCCCTGCCCGTCCGGCAGCACCGCGATCGCCCCGACCGGATCAAGGCAGGTCGCCACCACGGCCGGGTCCGGGTCGTGGCAGGGGGTGCGTTCTGGGGGCTGCTGCGGCCCGCCGGTCTCCGGCGGCGGCTGCTCGCCCTCGATCGACGGCTGCGGCCCGGCCTGCGGCTCCAGCGACGGCTGCTCGCTCCACGCGCTGGGATGCTCGTCCGGGAACTGCGCGCACCCGGTCAGCAGCGCGCCGACCGCCATGATCGCGCCCACCACGAGTCGAGTCCTGCGCACCGAAGCTGCCACGCCGCCCGAGGGTAATCGGCCGTCCGTGAACGCCGGGTGAGTGTGCCGCCTCAAGACCGGTAAGGCACAGGTCGCCGGGGAAACCCGACCTCGGGGACGCGCCAGCGGATCCGGGGCATCCGAGGTGGCGGCGGCTCCAGGCCCAGCCGAGCGCACTCGACGGTCTGCACCCGGTGCAGCAGCAACAGCAGCTCGTCGCGCAGGTCCGCTGGCGCTTCGAACGGGATGAAGTGCGAGGTCGGCAGGATCCGCAGCCGGGCCTGCGGCAGCGACGCGACCGCGCGGTTGACCGCGGGCAGGTCCGCCAGCAGGTCGTGGCGTCCGGTGAGGACGGTCACCGGGCAGTCCAGGCCGCCGAGCTCCCAGCGCGTCGTCCGCCCCGCCAGCCCCAGGTACCAGCGCCACTCCTGCTCCAGGAACCGCCGGACCGCGGCGGTCACCGCCTCCGGGTCGCCGCCGGGCCGCATGAGCCCGCTGTGCTGGAGCAGCCGGGCGGGCACCGGGAGCCACGGCAGCAGCGGCGCGAGCAGCGACGCCCCGAGCCGCAGCGACTCCGCCGCGCCCGCGGCGGCCAGCCGCCGCGACACCGCGGCGCCGATGCCGCTGCCCGCGCCGGTGACGACCGCGCGCT
>NZ_BAAAUX010000005.1:167565-202644 GCF_039534165.1 Saccharopolyspora taberi
GAATCGGCGCTGCTGCCGGGGATCCCGCCGACCAGCACCAGCCCGCGCACCCGGTCCGGGCAGCGGCGGGCGAGTTCGGCGGCGACCGCCGTCCCGGCAGACCAGCCCGCGACGGCGCACGTCTTGACCCCGGCGGCGTCGAGCACGGCGAGGGCGTCGTCGACGTGCCTGGTCACGCCTGCGGTCAGCGAGTCCCGGGCGCGCCAGCTCAGCGTGCTCACCGGGAGCTCGCGCCACGGGCCCGGCAGCGATCCGAGACCCGGGCACAGCAGCAACGGCGGAAGGTCGGCCGGGACGTCCGCGCGCCATCCGCGCAGGAGGTCGTCACCTGCGCGGACGTCGAATTCCCGGACGGCGTGGTCGACCATCGGACTATTCTGCCGCACCCCGGGGCGCAGTCTCGAAGCTGTCACGTGTTGGGAGCACTGCTCGCCCCATGGGGTGACCATGCCCTAGCCTTTGCCCGCGTGAGGATCCACGACGATCGCCCCGGTAGCGCGGGCGGCTACCCAGACGATCGCAATCAAGGCAGCAACGCCCCGGCCGGGGCTGGCTTCCAGGGTCCCGCGGGTACCCAGGGCCTCGGCGTTCAGAAGCACAACTACTACGACGACGATGACGGCTACAGCGACGCCGACGCGACTTCGCTGGTCCGCAACCCCGCAGGCGACGACGTCTACTACGACGAGCTGCCCGCCGAGCGCAAGCCGTTCGGCTGGAACGCGGGCGCCGACCTGGGGCTGCTGATCCTGCGGCTGGCGCTCGGCGGCCTGTTCGCGGTCCACGGCGCGCAGAAGCTGTTCGGCGCCTTCGGCGGTCCGGGCCCGGAGGGCTTCGCGCAGGCGCTGACCGAGATGGGCTTCCAGCAGAGCGCCACGCTCGCGCTGATCACCGGCGGGACCGAGCTGGGCGCGGGCGCGCTCCTCGTGCTCGGCCTGTTCACCCCGCTCGCAGCGGCGGGCATCGTCGGGGTCATGGCCAACGCGGTCGCGGTGAAGTTCGGCGGCCCGTTCTTCAACACCGACGGCGGGTACGAGTTCGAGTCCACCCTCGGCGCGCTGGCGCTGGGCCTGATGTTCACCGGCCCCGGACGCGTCGCGCTGGACTACGGCCGGGTGTGGTTCCGCCGCCCGCTGACCTTCGGCTTCATCGCGCTGATCATCGCCGCGGGCGCCTCCGTCGCGGTGATCCTGCTGCTGCGCTGAACGAGCGGAAGAACGAGAACGGGCACCCCGTGCGGGTGCCCGTTCTCGCTTTCCCAAGCCGACCATCGTCCTCAAGCGGCGCAGCCGCCAGCCTTCAAAGTCATTTGTTGACGTCGCGGACCGCGCCGTGGGAGGCCGACGTGGCCAGCCGCGCGTAGGCGCGCAGCGCGGCGGTCACCGGGCGCTCGCGGTCGGCGGGCTGCCACGGGTGCTCGCTCGCCTCCATCTTCGCCCGGCGCTCGGCCAGCACCTCGTCGTCCACCAGCAGTTCCAGCCTGCGCTCCCGGACGTCGATGCGGATCTGGTCGCCGTCCCGCACCAGCCCGATCGCGCCGCCGTTGGCGGCCTCGGGGGAGATGTGCCCGATCGAGAGCCCGGAGGATCCGCCGGAGAACCGGCCGTCGGTGATCAGCGCGCACTTCTTGCCCAGGCCGGAGCCCTTCAGGAACGCCGTCGGGTGCAGCATCTCCTGCATGCCGGGACCGCCCGCCGGGCCCTCGTAGCGGATGACCAGCACCTCGCCGGGCTGGATCTCGCGCTTGAGGATCGCCGAGACCGCCTGCTCCTGGCTCTCCAGCACCCGCGCCGGGCCCTGGAACGTCCAGAGCTCCTCCTCGACGCCCGCGGTCTTGACCACCGCGCCGTCCTCGGCGAGGTTGCCGCGCAGCACCGCCAGCCCGCCGTCGGCGGTGTAGGCGTGCTCGACGTCGCGGATGCAGCCGCCTGCGGCGTCGGTGTCCAAAGAGGACCACCGGTTGTCGGTGGAGAACGCCTTCGTGGTGCGCACCCCGCCCGGCGCGGCGTGGAACAGCTCCAGCGCCTCCGCCGACGGCGACGCACCGCGGATGTCCCAGGTGGACAGCCACTCGGTGAGGCTCGCGCTGTGCACCGAGGCGACGTCGCGGTGCAGCATCCCGGCCCGGTCCAGCTCGCCGAGGATCGCGGTGATGCCGCCCGCCCGGTGCACGTCCTCCATGTGGTAGTCGGAGTTCGGGCTGACCTTCGACAGGCACGGCACCCGGCGGCTGATCGCCTCGATGTCCTCCAGGGTGAAGTCGATCTCGCCCTCGCGGGCGGCGGCCAGCGTGTGCAGGACGGTGTTGGTCGACCCGCCCATCGCCATGTCCAGCGCCATCGCGTTCTCGAACGCCTGCTTGTTGGCCACCGAGCGCGGCAGCACCGACTCGTCGTCGTCCTGGTACCAGCGCTTGGCGATCCGCACCACGGTGCGGCCGGCCTCCTGGAACAGCGCGCGGCGGGCGGCGTGGGTGGCCAGCGTGGAGCCGTTGCCGGGCAGCGCCAGGCCCAGCGCCTCGGTGAGGCAGTTCATCGAGTTCGCGGTGAACATGCCCGAGCACGAGCCGCAGGTCGGGCACGCCGACCGCTCGACCTCGCTGAGCCCGTCGTCGTCGACCTCGGAGCTGGCCGACGCGGCGATGGTGGTGATCAGGTCGGTCGGCGCGTGCGCCACGCCCTCGACCACGACCGCCTTGCCCGCCTCCATCGGACCGCCGGAGACGAACACGGCCGGGATGTTGAGCCGCATCGCCGCGTTGAGCATGCCCGGCGTGATCTTGTCGCAGTTCGAGATGCACACCAGCGCGTCGGCCTGGTGCGCGTTGACCATGTACTCCACCGAGTCGGCGATCAGCTCGCGGGAGGGCAGCGAGTACAGCATGCCGCCGTGGCCCATGGCGATGCCGTCGTCCACGGCGATCGTGTGGAACTCGCGCGGCACCCCGCCCGCCTCGCGGATGGTCTCGGCCACCACGTCGCCGAGGTCCCGGAGGTGCACGTGACCCGGCACGAACTGGGTGTAGGAGTTGGCGATCGCCACGATCGGCTTGCCGAAGTCGTCGTCGGTCATCCCGGTGGCCCGCCACAGCGACCGAGCGCCTGCGGCATTCCGGCCGTGGGTGGTGGTGCGAGAACGCAGCTGGGGCATTTCACATCTCAGTTCCTGGGAGACCGCCACCTGGCCGGTGGCGGATGGGTGCGGCGCCCCGGGGCATGTTCCGGCCCGGGGGACATCCCCGCCGTGGTGCGCGTTCGGGGTGCCGGGCGCGAGCGGGGGCGAGCGCGGTGGATCCGAGGCTACTCCGCCGAATCCGGGCGCTCGGACTCCCCGGTGTCCGCATCTCGGGACGGTGCCGTCGGGTCCGCCAGCCTGCCGCCGCTGAGCGCGGCCAGCCGGGGCAGGTCCCGCACCCGCACGGCGGGCAGCTCGACCTCCTTGCCCGAGGACAGCACCGCCCTGAGCCAGCGCTTCTGGTCCAGCCGCAGCGAGGCCAGCTCGTCCCAGCCGAACCTGGTGCTGCCCAGCACCCGGCGGGCGGTCACGCCCTCGGCGTTGACCGTGGTCCGGGTGCGCAGCACCCACACCGCGATCGCCAGCGGGACGAGGTAGATCGACAGCGCCCACGGGCCCGCGGACCAGGCCACCGGGGTCGCGCCCGCGACCAGGGTCACCGCGGCCAGCAGCGCGACCGGGGTGATCCGGAAGGTCAGCGCGGACGGCTGTGACGCAGCTCTCGTGTCCTCGTTCGCAGCGTTCTCGGGCTCGGGATTGTCCGGGGTTTCGCTCACGGTCCGATGTTCCCACCTGCGGTTTCCGTCCCCCTCGCGGGTACTGCCACCCCCGGCCGAGCGTCCAGGATCTGGGAAGATCGTCCCGCATGGTTTGACGCGATGATGTCCTTGCCGTTAACGTCGCTGGCATGCAGCGACTGAACGACCTTCTCGTAATTTCCTGGCGCGTCGACGCCTAGGAAGTTTCGTTCGTCGACGCGCCAACCCTCGTTGGACCACCTGTGGTCTGCGGGGGTTTTTTCGTGCCCGGCTCCAATCCAACCCCCGCCCTCCGACTCAGAGGCAGATCCGATGACCAGCGCCAACACCAGGCAGAGTCCGGTCCCGGCACCCCCGCCGGGGCAACGTCCCAAGCCCGCACCGCCCGGCGGAGCCCCCGTGAAGGTCACCGGCGCGCAGTCGCTCGTGCGCTCGCTGGAGGCCGTGGGCTGCGAGGTCGTCTTCGGCATTCCGGGTGGCACGATCCTTCCCTCCTACGACCCGCTCCTGGACTCCACCAAGGTCCGGCACGTGCTGGTCCGCCACGAGCAGGGCGCCGGGCACGCCGCGACCGGGTACGCCCAGGCCACCGGCAAGGTCGGGGTCTGCATGGCCACCTCCGGGCCGGGCGCGACCAACCTGGTCACCCCGCTGGCCGACGCGCACATGGACTCGGTGCCGGTGGTGGCGATCACCGGGCAGCAGAGCACCGGCCTGATCGGCACCGACGCGTTCCAGGAAGCCGACATCTGCGGCATCACGCTGCCGATCACCAAGCACAACTTCCTGGTCACCGACCCCGACGACATCCCGCGGACGATCGCCGAGGCGTTCTACATCGCGGGCAGCGGCAGGCCCGGTCCGGTGCTGGTCGACATCCCCAAGGACGTCCAGCAGGCCACCACCTCGTTCGCCTGGCCGCCGGAGATGAAGCTGCCCGGCTACCGCCCGACCAGCAAGCCGCACGGCAAGCAGGTCCGCGAGGCGGCCAAGCTGATCACCGCCGCGCGGCGGCCGGTCCTCTACGTCGGCGGCGGCGTGCTCAAGGCCGAGGCCACCGCGGAGCTGCGCGCGCTCGCCGAGAAGACCGGCATCCCGGTCGTGACGACCCTGATGGCGCGCGGCGGCTTCCCCGACTCGCACCCGCAGCACCTGGGCATGCCGGGCATGCACGGCACCGTCGCCGCCGTCGCCGCGATGCAGCGCGCCGACCTGCTGATCGCGCTGGGCACCCGGTTCGACGACCGGGTCACCGGCCAGCTGTCGTCGTTCGCGCCCGAGGCCAAGGTCGTGCACGCCGACATCGACCCGGCCGAGATCTCCAAGAACCGCACCGCCGACGTCCCGATCGTCGGGGACTGCAAGGACGTCATCACCGAGCTGATCGACGCCGTCCGGACCGCCACCGAGGAGCACGGCACCGCCGACCTCGAACCCTGGTGGGAGCTGCTGCGCGACTGGCGCGACACCTACCCGCTGGGCTACGAGTGGCCGTCGGACGGCAGCCTGTCGCCGGAGTACGTCATCGAGCGGCTGGGCAAGCTGGTCGGCCCGGACGCGATCTACACCGCCGGCGTCGGGCAGCACCAGATGTGGGCCGCGCAGTTCGTCAGCTACGAGAACCCGCGCACCTGGCTCAACTCCGGCGGCCTGGGCACGATGGGCTACGCGGTGCCCGCCGCGATGGGCGCCAAGGCCGGGATGCCCGACAAGACCGTCTGGGCCATCGACGGCGACGGCTGCTTCCAGATGACCAACCAGGAGCTCGCCACCTGCGCCATCGAGGACCTGCCCATCAAGGTGGCGCTCATCAACAACGGCAACCTGGGTATGGTCCGTCAGTGGCAGAACCTGTTCTACGCCGAGCGCTACTCACACAGTGACCTCGGCACCCACAAGCACCGCATCCCGGACTTCAAGCTGCTGGCCGAGGCGCTCGGCGGCGTCGGCCTGCGGTGCGAGTCCAAAGAGGACGTCGACAGCGTCATCCAGCGGGCGATGGAGATCAACGACCGACCCGTCGTGGTCGACTTCGTGGTGGGCAAGGACGCGCAGGTGTGGCCGATGGTGGCCGCGGGAACCGGAAACGACGAGATCATGGCGGCGCGCGGCATCCGCCCGCTGTTCGACGAGGACGAGGGGTGAGCGCGCCGATGAGCCGACACACGCTCAGCGTCTTGGTGGAGAACGTCCCCGGCGTGCTGGCCAGGGTCTCCGGGCTGTTCTCCCGGCGCAGCTTCAACATCGAGTCCCTGGCGGTGGGGCCGACCGAGCACCCGGACATCTCCCGGATGACCATCGTGGTCGCGGTCTCCGACCAGCCGCTGGAGCAGGTCACCAAGCAGCTCAACAAGCTGGTCAACGTGATCAAGATCGTGGAGCTGGAGACCGGCTCCGCGGTGCAGCGGGAACTGCTGCTGGTCAAGGTCCGCGCCGACGCCTCGGTGCGCAGCCAGGTCCTGGAGACCGTGCAGCTGTTCCGGGCCAAGGTGGTCGACGTCTCGCCGGAGGCGCTGACCATCGAGGCGACCGGTGACGCCGACAAGCTGGACGCGCTGCTGCGCATGCTGGAGCCCTACGGGGTCCGGGAGATGGTCCAGTCGGGGACGATCGCGATAGGCCGCGGCCCGCGTTCCATCACCGCGACCGCGGTCCGCTGAGCGACTCCGCCACAGGCAAGAGATTTCCCTGAAAGGAACAAGGAAGCACCATGGCAACTGAGATCTTCTACGACGCCGACGCCGACCTGGGCATCGTGCAGGGCCGCAAGGTCGCGGTCATCGGCTACGGCAGCCAGGGCCACGCGCACGCCCTGAGCCTGCGGGACTCCGGTGTGGACGTCCGGATCGGACTGCCGGAGGGCTCGAAGTCGCGCGCCAAGGCCGAGGAGGAGGGCCTGCGCGTGCTCACCCCGGCGGAGGCAGCCGCCGAGGCCGACCTGATCATGATCCTGGCGCCGGACACCAAGCAGCGCCAGATCTACGCCGACGACATCGCCCCGAACCTCAACAGCGGGGACGCGCTGTTCTTCGGCCACGGCTTCAACATCCGCTACGGCCTGATCCAGCCGCCGTCCGATGTGGACGTCGCGATGGTCGCGCCGAAGGGCCCGGGCCACCTGGTGCGCCGCCAGTTCGTCGACGGCAAGGGCGTGCCGTGCCTGATCGCGGTCGAGCAGGACGCCACCGGCGGCGCCCAGGCGTTGGCGCTGTCCTACGCCGCGGGCATCGGCGGTGCGCGCGCGGGCGTCATCAAGACCACCTTCACCGAGGAGACCGAGACCGACCTGTTCGGCGAGCAGGCGGTGCTCTGCGGCGGTGCCAGCGCGCTGGTGCAGACCGGCTTCGAGGTGCTGGTGGAGGCCGGTTACCAGCCGGAGATCGCCTACTTCGAGGTGCTGCACGAGCTCAAGCTGATCGTGGACCTGATGTGGGAGGGCGGCATCGCGGGCCAGCGCTACTCCATCAGCGACACCGCGGAGTACGGCGACCTCAGCCGCGGCCCGCGGGTGATCGACGCCCACGTCAAGGAGTCGATGCGCAAGATCCTGGCCGAGATCCAGGACGGCACCTTCGCCAAGGAGTGGGTGGCCGAGGACGAGGCGGGCCGCCCGAACTTCACCAAGCTCCAGGAAGCGGGCAACGCCCACCAGATCGAAGAGGTCGGCAAGAAGCTGCGGGCTCTCATGAGCTGGACTCAGCGCTGATTCGTCGCTGAGCGGCGCGCAAGCGCCTCCGGCCGGAGGTCTTTTCCCGCAGCCGCAGCACTTTCCACGACCGGGCCCGGCGATCCCCACGAGGATCGCCGGGCCCGGTGGCATTTCCCACCTTCACCAGATCGTGGCATCCCCACCCCGAGAGAACCGCGAATTGTGGAGAATTTTCATGAAAAATAGCCCCGAACGGAGGTAGCGCAACTCGATCGCCGTCGGCGATAGAGTGCGGACCGTGAACGAACAGAACGAAATCGTCGACGACAAAGCGCACATCAGGCACAAGTTGGACTTCACGCGCGCGGAATGGATCACCAGCACCGAGGACGACGAGGAACCCGGTGTGGAGGTGGCCTTCGTCGACGGCTACGTCGGCATGCGCAACGGTGCCGATCCGGAGGGTCCCGTGCTGGTCTTCACTCCCGAGGAGTGGGACGCGTTCGTGGCGGGCGCCAAGGACGGCGAGTTCGACGAGCCGTGAGGGATTCCGGTGCGGTGCCGGGAGAATCCGCCGATCGGCCCAGGCGTGCCGATACACCGCACCGGTGATCCGGGCTACACCCTTGTGAACGGATTCTCAATCCCCCGTTAAACTTCCCATCCGTCCGGGCACAACGTGGTGCCCTGCTTCGACCGTGATCTCTCTTTGGAGCGCGCCCGTGACCAACGCAAGCCGTCCTGTCGTCCTGATCGCCGAGAAGCTGGCTCCGTCCGTGCTGGACGCGCTGGGCGACGAGGTCGAGATCCGCCACGTCGACGGCACCGACCGCCCGGCGCTGCTCGACGCCGTCCGCGACGCCGACGCGCTGCTGGTCCGGTCGGCGACCAAGGTCGACGCCGAGGTGCTCGCCGCGACCAGCAAGCTCAAGGTGGTCGCCCGCGCAGGCGTCGGCCTGGACAACGTCGAGGTGCCCGCCGCCACCGAGCGCGGCGTGATGGTGGTCAACGCCCCCACCTCCAACATCGTCTCCGCCGCCGAGCACGCGCTCGCCCTGCTGCTGGCGGTGGCGCGCAACGTCGCCGCCGCCGACGCGAGCCTGCGCGCCGGCGAGTGGAAGCGCAGCTCCTTCAGCGGTGTCGAGCTCAACGGCAAGACCGTCGGCGTGGTCGGCCTGGGCAAGATCGGCCAGCTGTTCGCGCAGCGCATCGCCGCCTTCGGCACCAAGCTGATCGCCTACGACCCCTACGTCTCGGCGGGCCGCGCCGCGCAGCTGGGCATCGAGCTGGTCAGCCTGGACGAGCTGCTGGAGCGCTCCGACGCGATCTCCATCCACCTGCCCAAGACGGCCGAGACCCTCGGCCTCATCGGCGTGGAGGAGCTGAAGAAGGCCAAGAAGGGCATGCTCGTCGTCAACGCCGCCCGCGGCGGCCTGATCGACGAGGACGCGCTGGCCGACGCCGTCCGCAGCGGCCACATCGGCGGCGCGGGCATCGACGTCTACAAGACCGAGCCCACCACCTCCAGCCCGCTGTTCGAGCTGCAGAACGTGGTCGTCACCCCGCACCTGGGCGCCTCCACCGCGGAGGCCCAGGACCGGGCGGGCACCGACGTGGCGCGCTCGGTGCTGCTGGCGCTGCGCGGCGACTTCGTGCCGGACGCGGTCAACGTCCAGGGCGGTGCGGTCGGCGAGGAGGTCCGGCCGTACCTGCCGCTGACCCAGAAGCTCGGCCAGGTGCTGGCCGCGCTGGTCGGCAGCACGCCGAGCTCGGTGACCGTGGAGGCCCGCGGCGAGCTCGCCGACGAGGACGTCTCGGTGCTCCAGCTCGCGGCGCTGCGCGGCGTGTTCGCCGGTGCGGTCGAGAACCAGGTCACCTTCGTCAACGCCCCGCAGCTGGCCGAGGACCTCGGGGTCGACGTCGAGGTGAAGACCTCCTCGGAAAGCCCGAACCACCGCAGCGTGGTGTCGGTCCGCGCCGGCCTGCCCGACGGCCGCCGCGCGGTGGTCTCCGGCGCGCTGTCCGGGCGCAACCTGGTCGAGAAGATCGTCGAGGTCAACGGCAGGCACTTCGACCTGCGCGCCGAGGGCAACCTGCTGCTGCTGGAGTACCCGGACCGGCCGGGCGTGATGGGCCGGGTCGGCACGCTGCTCGGCGAGGTCGGGGTCAACATCGAGGCGGCCACGGTCAGCCAGACCACCGAGCGCTCCGAGGCGATCATGCTGCTGCGGGTGGACCGGCCGGTCGACACCGCGGTGCTGGAGCCGATCGGCGCGGCCGTGGGAGCGACCACCGTTCGCGCCGTCACGTTCGAGTGATCAACACGGGCCGGACCTGAAACTGTTTCGGGTCTGTTGCCCGCAAGGGGTCCGTTCGAGGGAAACGGGGCCGTCGCACACCGTGCGGCGGCCCCGTTCTGTGCGTTGGGTACAGCTCGAAGGGGTGGATGTTGCCCCATCCGGGTGTCCCGCCAACCGGGACAGATCAACCACTTGGTGGGTGCGGCGTGCCTGGCGACGCACTCTTGCCGGTAGCCTTCGGCGCAATGGTTCAAGCCCCGTAGGTCGGGGTGGTACTCGGGAGGTGTGTACATGCGGCTCGCTGTGATCCCCGGTGACGGGATCGGGCCGGAGGTGGTGGCCGAGGCGCTCAAGGTCCTCGGTGAGGTCGTCCCCGACACCGAGATCACTCGTTACGACCTCGGCGCCGCTCGCTGGCACGCGACCGGGGAACTGCTGCCCGAGTCCGTGCTGGGCGAGCTCCGGCAGCACGACGCGATCCTGCTCGGCGCGGTCGGCGACCCGTCGGTGCCCAGCGGCATCCTCGAACGCGGTCTGCTGCTGCGACTGCGCTTCGAGCTCGACCACCACGTGAACCTGCGCCCCGCGCGGCTCTACCCCGGGGTGAAGAGCCCGGTGGCCGACCCGGGCGAGATCGACATGGTCGTCGTCCGCGAGGGCACCGAGGGCCCGTACGCGGGCAACGGCGGTCTGCTGCGCAAGGACACCACGCACGAGATCGCCACCGAGGTCAGCATCAACACCGCCTTCGGCGTGGAGCGCGTCGTGCGGGACGCCTTCGCGCGCGCGGCGGCGCGCCCGCGCAAGCACCTGACCCTGGTGCACAAGACCAACGTGCTCACCCACGCCGGTTCGCTGTGGTCGCGGGTGGTGGAGGAGGTCTCGCTCCAGCACCCGGACGTCACGGTCGCCTACCAGCACGTGGACGCGACCACGATCCACATGATCACCGACCCGGGCCGGTTCGACGTGATCGTCACCGACAACCTGTTCGGCGACATCATCACCGACCTGGCGGGCGCGATCACCGGCGGCATCGGGCTGGCGGCCAGCGGCAACATCGACGCCACCCGCCGCAACCCGAGCATGTTCGAGCCGGTGCACGGCAGCGCGCCGGACATCGCGGGCCAGGGCACGGCGGACCCGACCGCGGCGGTGCTGTCGGTGGCGCTGCTGCTCGACCACGTCGGCCAGACCGAGGCCGCGCGGCGGGTCGAGGCGTCGGTGGCCTTCGACCTGGCGACCCGGGACCACTCCGCCCCGGGCGCGACCTTCGCGATCGGCGACCGCCTGGCGGCGCTGGTCTCCTCGCGCGAGGTCGCCCAGCAGGCGTGACGGACGTTCGGCGAAGCGCCTCCCCGGCAGCCCGGGGAGGCGCTTCGTCGTTTCCGGGGTGCACGCTGTTTTCCGGGGAGGAGGAACCGATGGTCGCTGACCGGGTCGAGCGCGAGATCGTCATCGCCGCGCCGGTGGAACGCGTGTGGGCGGCGCTGCTGGAACCCGGGTTCTGGCTCGGCGAGGCCGACGCGGAGCGCGTGCTGGTGCGCGAGGGCGCCCGGCTGGTCTCCGAGCACCACGAGTACGGCAGCTTCCCGCAGCGCATCGAGCGGGTGGAGCCGCAACGGCACCTCGCGTACCGCTGGGCGAACGCCTTCCCGGGCGCGGAGCCGGTCGCGGGCAACTCGACGCGGGTCGAGCTCAGCCTGACCCCGGAAGGCACGTCGACGCGGCTGCGCCTGGTCGAGAGCGGCTTCGCCGCGCTGGACCTGCCGGAGCAGGGCCGCCGCCAGGCGTGGGACGACAACACCGAAGCCTGGGCGATGGTGCTCGACGATCTCCGCAGGCACGTGCAGCGTCCCACTTCGTGGGAGCCGTAGCCCAGCTGCTGAGGTGGATCCGGGATGTGGCAGCATACGGGCGTGGCTTTCCGCAGCACGATGATTATTGGCAAGCGCGCCGGGTGACGACTCCGCATCCCCGGCGCGCAGACCTCTCGCATTCGCGGGGGGTCTTTTTTGTGCCTAGAAACGCCCCCATCCAAGCCGACGGGAGAAACCAGTGACCCGCACCAGCCCGGCCGGAACCCCTCTGGGCGACGAGTTCCACGTCTACGACACCACCCTGCGCGACGGCGCCCAGCGCGAGGGCATCTCCTACTCGGTCACCGACAAGATCGCGGTGGCCAGGTCGCTGGACTCGCTGGGGGTCGGGTTCATCGAGGGCGGCTGGCCTGGGGCGCTGCCGAAGGACACCGAGTTCTTCCACCGCGCCGCCGCGGGCGAGCTACAGCTCCGCCACGCCGCGCTGGTCGCCTTCGGCGCCACCCGCCGCGCCGGCGCGCGGGCGCACGAGGACCAGCAGGTGCGAGCGCTGCTGGACTCCCAGGCCCCGGTGGTGACGCTGGTGGCCAAGTCCGACCGCAGGCACATCGAGCGCGCCCTGCGCACCGACGTCGACGAGAACTGCGCGATGGTCGCCGACACGGTCCGCTTCCTGGTGGGGGAGGGCAGGCGGGTCTTCCTCGACGCCGAGCACTTCTTCGACGGTTACGCCTTCGACCCGGACACCTCGCTGCGCGTGCTGGAAGCCGCCGTCGGCGCGGGAGCCGACGTCGCCGTCCTGTGCGACACCAACGGCGGACAGCTGCCGACGCAGCTCGCCGAAACGGTCACCGAGGTCATCGCGCGCACCGGTTTCCGGGTCGGCATCCACTGCCAGGACGACACCGGCTGCGCGGTCGCCAACACCGTCGCCGCCGCGCAGGCCGGCGCGACCCACGTGCAGTGCACGGCGAACGGCTACGGCGAGCGCGCGGGCAACGCGGACCTGTTCGCGGTGATCGGGAACCTCGCGACCAAGCTGGACATGCCGGTGCTGCCCGAGGGCAGGCTGTCCGACCTCACCCGGGTTTCGCACGCGATCGCCGAGATCGCCAACCTCGCGCCCGACACGCACCAGGCGTACGTGGGCACCTCGACCTTCGCGCACAAGGCGGGGCTGCACGCGAGCGCGATCAAAGTGGACCCCGAGCTGTACAACCACATCGATCCGGCGTTGGTGGGCAACGGGATGCGGGTCCTGGTCACCGAGATGGCGGGCCGGGCGAGCCTGGAGCTCAAGGGCGCCGAGTTCGGGCTCGACCTCAGCGAGTCGCCCGCGGCGGTCACCGGCGCGGTGCGGCGGGTGAAGGAGCTGGAGGCGCGCGGCTGGTCCTTCGAGGCCGCGGACGCTTCGCTGGAACTGCTGCTGCGCCGCGAGGTCGAGGCCGCCGACGGCCGCGAGCGCGGCCACGACGCGCCGTTCGAGCTGGAGTCGTACCGGGTTCTGCTCGACCACGGCCAGGACGGCGCCGTGGTGTCGGAGGCGACGGTGAAGGTCCACGTCGGAGACGAGCGGGTCATCGCCACCGCGGAGGGCAACGGCCCGGTCAACGCGCTCGACGCCGCGCTGCGCAAGGCGCTCGTACCGCAGCTGCCGTGGCTGGAGACGGTGGAACTGGCCGACTACAAGGTCCGGATCCTCGTGGACGCACCGGGAACCGACGCGGTGACCCGGGTGCTCATCGAGTCCCGCGACGGCGAGGAGGAGTGGACCACGGTGGGCGTGCACGGCAACATCGTCGAAGCGAGCTGGCTGGCGATGTGCGATGCCCTGGCCTTCAAGGCGATGCGCCACACCGCCACCACGCCCTGACGCGGCGTCGAGGTTCCGCCACGCAAGACGAGCCGACGAGCAGCACATGCGATCCTTGGGTGTTCCTGATCCACCCCGCTCGCGGAGGTCCTGCCTTGCGCCTGGCCCGTGTTGCCCACGCCGACGGCGTGTCGTTCGTCGCGCTCGAACCCGATCCGTCGGCGCCGAAGGAGAAGGTGCTCGCGGTCGAGATCGACCAGCACCCCTTCGGCGACCCGACCTTCACCGGACGCCGCTGGCCGATGGCCGACGTCCGGCTGCTGGCGCCGATCCTGCCGACGAAGGTGATCTGCGTCGGCAAGAACTACGCCGACCACGCCCGCGAGATGGGCGGCGAACCGCCGGCCAACCCGGTGATCTTCATGAAGCCGTCCACCTCGGTCATCGGGCCGAACTCGCCGATCAAGCTGCCCGCCAACTCCGAGCGGGTCGACTTCGAGGGCGAGTTGGCCGCGGTGGTCGGCCAGCCCTGCAAGGACGTGCCCGAGGCGCGCGGCACCGACGTCCTGCTGGGCTACACGATCGCCAACGACGTCACCGCGCGCGACCAGCAGCAGGCCGACGGGCAGTGGACCCGGGCCAAGGGCTACGACACGTTCTGCCCGCTGGGCCCGTGGATCGACACCTCGGTCGACCCGTCGGACCTGGCCCTGCGCACCGAACTCGACGGCGAGGTCAAGCAGGAGTCCCGGACCTCCTTGCAGATCCACGACATCTCGGCGCTGGTGTCGTGGATCTCGCGGATCATGACGCTGCTGCCGGGAGACGTGATCCTCACCGGAACCCCGGCGGGCGTGGGCCCGATGCGGCCGGGGCAGAAGGTGTCGGTGTCCATCGACGGGCTCGGCACCCTGACGAATCCCGTCCAGCAGGGCTGAAAGCGCGGCGGTGCCGGTCGGCACCGCCGCCTCAGCGCAGCGCCGACTTCGGCGGCTTCTCCCGCATCGCGCCGTAGGCGAGCAGGTACGCCGGAATCCGGCGCAGCCACGGCATCCTCGTCACCAGCCGCAGCGGGAGCGGGACGTGGACCTCGTCGGCGAAGTCGATGCTGCCCCGCAGCGCGGGGCCGACGACGTTGTCGTGGATGATCCGCTGCACCCGCTGGATCAGCACGGTGGTCAGCCACCGCCGCCGCTGCACGGCCACCACGTCCGCGCGCCGCAACCGCCCGTCGCGCAGCGGTCCGGCGAGGTGCCTGGCGGCGGCGACCGCGTCCTGGACCGCGAGGTTGATGCCGACGCCGCCGACCGGCGACATCGCGTGCGCGGCGTCGCCGATGCACAGCAGTCCCGGGATCTGCCACTTGCGCAGCCGGTCCAGGGAGACGTGCAGCAGCTTGACCTCGTCCCAGTCGCGCACGAGTTCCCGCCCCCGCAACCAGGGCAGGTTCGCGCGCAGCGCGTCGTTGAGCTGTTCGACCGAGCCGGTGCGGTCCTTCGGGTCCGTGCCCTTGGCGATGATCGAGGCGACCTGGAAGTAGTCCCCGCGGTCGATCAGCGCGGTGAACGATCCTTTGTGGATCATCGCGACCGCGCCCGCCGGATCGCCGGGCAGGCGCGGGATCCGGAACCACCGCACGTCCATCGGCGTGGAGAAGTCCCGGAGCCCCAGCTCGGGCAGGTCCCGCACGAACGACTTGCGCCCGTCGCAGGCGACGGTGATGGTCGCGCGCAGTTCGCCGGTCCGGCCGTCGGCGGTGCGGTAGCGCACGCCGTTGACCCGGCCGCCTTCCCGGATCAGCTCGGTCGCCTCGGTGTTCATCCGCAGCGTGAACGTCGGCTCCTGCTTGCCCGCGTCGGCCAGCATGTCCAGGAAGTCCCACTGCGGAACCATGGCGATGTAGTTGTACTTGATCGACAGCGTGCCGAAGTCGCCGAGCGTGAGGAACTGCCCCTCCGGGCCGACCGGCACGCGCACCTGGTTCAGCCTGCGCTGGGGGAGTTCTTCGAAGGTCTCGGCCAGCCCCAGGTCGTCGATGAGCTGCAGCGTCGTCGGGTGCACGGTGTCGCCGCGGAAGTCGCGCAGGAAGTCGTCGTGCTTCTCCAGGACGGTGACCTCGACGCCGGACCTGGCCAGCAGCAGGCCGAGGACCATGCCCGCGGGTCCGCCGCCGACGATGCAGCAGGTGGTTCGCTCCATTGCGATCCCTCCTATTTCAACGCGTGTTGAATATCCTCAGGATGCACCCCCGGGACGGGGCCGTCAACCACCTCGGTCGACTGGATAGGCTTGACCTGTTATGAGCGCGCCAGATGTCACCTCCCCAGCCGAAGCCGTCGGGCCAGCCGAAGCCGTCGGGAACCGTTCCGTGCGGGCCAGGTTCTGCCCGTCGCCGACCGGGACGCCGCACGTCGGCCTCATCCGCACCGCCCTGTACAACTGGGCCTTCGCCCGGCACAACCAGGGCAAGCTGGTCTTCCGCATCGAGGACACCGACGCCAGCCGCGACAGCGAGGAGTCCTACGAGGCCATCCTCGACGCTCTGCGCTGGCTGGGCCTGGACTGGGACGAGGGCCCCGAGGTCGGCGGCGAGTACGGCCCGTACCGGCAGAGCCAGCGGCGCGACATCTACGCCGACATCGCGCGGCGGCTGCTGGAGGCGGGCGAGCTCTACGAGTCGTTCTCCACGAACGAGGAGGTCGAGGCCAGGCACCGGGCCGCGGGCCGCGACCCCAAGCTCGGCTACGACAACTTCGACCGCGACCTCACCGACGAGCAGAAGGCCGCGTTCCGCGCCGAGGGCCGCAACGCAGTGCTGCGCCTGCGGATGCCCGAGCACGACATCACTTTCACCGACCTGGTGCGCGGCGAGATCACCTTCCCGGCGGGCTCGGTGCCCGACCCGGTCCTGGTGCGCGGCAACGGCGATCCGCTCTACACGCTGACCAACCCGGTCGACGACGCGCTGATGCGCATCACCCACGTGCTGCGCGGCGAGGACCTGCTGTCCTCGACCCCGCGCCAGATCGCGCTCTACGACGCGCTGCGGCGCATCGGCGTCACCGACTTCACCCCGGAGTTCGGCCACCTGCCGTTCGTCATGGGGGAGGGCAACAAGAAGCTCTCCAAGCGCGACCCGCAGTCCAACCTGTTCCACCACCGGGACCGGGGTTTCCTGCCGGAGGGCCTGCTGAACTACCTGGCGCTGCTGGGCTGGTCGATCTCGGAGGACCGGGACGTGTTCGGCCTCGACGAGATGGTCGAGGCGTTCGACATCGGCCGGGTCAGCTCCAACCCGGCGCGCTTCGACCAGAAGAAGGCCGACGCGATCAACTCCGCGCACCTGCGCGCGCTGGCGCCGGACGACTTCGTCGACCGCGTGGTGCCGTACCTGGTCGACGGCGGGGTGCTCCCGGCCGAGCCGACCGAGGCGCAGCTGGAGATCGTCCGCGCGGCGGCCCCGCTGGTGCAGGAGCGGCTGATCGTGCTCTCCGACGCCGTCGGCATGATGCGCTTCCTGTTCGCCGGGGACGACTTCCAGCCGGACCCGGCCTCGGCGGAGAAGGCGCTCGGCGAGGACGCCAGGCCGGTGCTGGAGGCGGCCGTCGCCGCCCTCGACGCGCTGCCGGAGTGGCGCACCGAGGCGATCGAGTCCGCGCTCAAGGAGTCGGTCGTCGACGGCCTGGGGATCAAGCCCCGCAAGGCGTTCGCACCCGTCCGGGTGGCGGTCACCGGGCGTACCGTGTCCCCGCCGCTGTACGAGTCGATGGAGCTGCTCGGCCGAGAGGTCTCGTTGCGCCGCCTGCGCGCCGCGCTGGGCTGAACGGACGCCGGAGGGCCTGCTTTCGTACTCAACCGAATCAGGCCCTCCACTATCACCGACTTGGACGAGTCGGATACGACAGGTGAGCGCCTAGCCTCTCGGAGTGACATCGGCGCTTGAGATTTCGGCAGCACATCCACCCGCAGAGACGAAGGCGGGCCGCGTTCGCGCGGTGTGCCTGGACATCGACGACACGCTGCTGGACAACGAGGCGTCGTCGAGGCAGGCACTGCGCGCGCTGGTCGGCAACGACGGCGCCTGGCCGGTCTGGCGGCGCACGACGGAGGAGCACTACGCGCGGTTCGTCGAGGGCGAGATCGACTTCGACGTGATGTGCACCGAACGCACCCGCGCGTTCTTCGCCGCCTTCGGCGAACACCTCAGCGACACCGAGGCGGCCCGCCGCGAGGACGTCCGGATGGCGGCAATGCAGCGCGCGTGGGGCCTGTTCGACGACGCGCGGCCCTGCCTGGACTGGCTGCGGGCGGCCGGACTCCGCCTGGCGGTCATCACCAACGCCCCGAGCGACTACCAGCGCAAGAAGATCGCCGCGATCGGCCTCGCCGACGCCTTCGACGCCGTGGTGATCTCCGGCGAGGTCGGGGTGGCCAAGCCCGACGCGGGCATCTTCGCCGCCGCCTGCGCGCGGCTCGGCCTGGAACCGCACGAGGTCGCCCACGTCGGCGACCGGCTCGACACCGACGCCGTCGGCGCCCGCGACGCGGGCCTGCGCGGCATCTGGCTCAACCGCGCCGGGAAGCGCCGGCCCGCGCCCGAGGGCGTGCACGTGATCACCAGCCTCCGCCAGCTCCCCGAACTGCTGGTGTGCGATCTGGAGCCCGCCGGCGCCTGACGGTCCCTGTCCGCCGAGTCCGGCCCCCGGGCCGCCGCAGCCGCGCTCACCTGCGAAAACAGCGTTGGGAGGGGGGTGTTTCACGGCCCCTTCCGGTGATGGTCTAATATTCTTACCAACGCGGCGGACAGCGGCCCGGGAGTCGGACTTCCTTCCAGGAGACCGGAAATCGGGAATAACTGAAAGCCGCAGCCGATGGGGTATGGTGTAATCGGCAGCACGACTGATTCTGGTTCAGTTAGTCTAGGTTCGAGTCCTGGTACCCCAGCGAGAAGATCCGATTCGGATCGGGTGACCGATCCGGGCGGAGATCTCACCTGGTCCCGTCGTCTAGCGGCCTAGGACGCCGCCCTCTCAAGGCGGTAGCGCGGGTTCAAATCCCGTCGGGACTACTCGTTGGAGCGGCCCCTCACTCGCTTTGCGAGTGGGGGGCCGTTTCGTTGTGCTGGTCGGGGGGTCGAACCCCCCGGGACCCCCCACGGTGCGGCTGGGCGCTTTGGGGAGTGCTCCTTGCTTTGCTCTTGTTTCGGCCTGCTCTCGGACTTGCCTTTGCTTCGCTCGGCACCCTTTGGGGCTTGGGTGATGAGCTCTGCGGACCTTTGAGCTTGGCGGGTCTTTAAGGGGTGTTGTGGGGGGTGTGTGTTGGGGGGCTTTGGGGGTGTTGTAGGGTTACTGTCGTTGCGAGGTCCCGTCGTCTAGCGGCCTAGGACGCCGCCCTCTCAAGGCGGTAGCGCGGGTTCAAATCCCGTCGGGACTACTCGTTGGAGCGGTCTCCACTCTCCGATTGCGGGGGGTGGGGGCCGCTTCTTTGTGTTTGGGGGTGGCCGGTCGCAACGGTCTGAGGCTCCGGCATGGCAACTGTCCAGCGGGCCAACCGGTCCGGCGGGGTGGCCCGGGGGCGGTGTGCTGCTGGGGGAGCCGCACACCGCCGTGGTCGGGGGTCAGAGGCGGTTTTGGAGGCCGTCGGCCGCTGCCAGGAGGTCCGCTGCCCAGCGGGCTCCCGGGCGGCGGCCCATGCGGTCGATCGGGCCCGAGACCGAGATGGCCGCGACCACGTTGCCCGTCGAGTCGCGGACCGGGGCCGAGACGCTCGCCACGCCGGACTCGCGCTCCGCGACGCTCTGGGCCCAGCCCCGGCGGCGGACCTCCATCAGCGTCCGTTCGCCGAAGACCGCCTCCGCCAGGACCGCGCGCTGCGTCGCCGGATCCGCCCAGGCCGCCAGGACCTTCGCGCCCGAGCCCGAGGCCATCGGCAGCGACGTACCCACCGGGACCGTGTCGCGCAGGCCGCTCGGCGGTTCCGCCGCCGCGATGCACAGGCGCTGCATGCCGTCCCGGCGGTAGAGCTGCACACTCTCCCCGGTGACTTCCCGCAGTTTGGGCAGGATCGCGGCAGCCGCCTCCAGCAACGGGTCCACCGCCCCGCCCGCGAGCTCCGCGAGCGCGGCACCCGGCCGCCAGCGGCCGTCGGAATCCCGCCGCAGCAGGCGGTGCACCTCCAGGCCCACGGCCAGCCGGTGCGCCGTCGCCCGCGGCAACCCCGTCCGGCTGCACAGCTCGGCGAGGCCGCACGGTTCGCCCGCGACGGCCTGCATGACGGCCACCGCCTTGTCCAGTACTCCGATACCGCTATGCTGTCCCACGTACCGATACTAACTTCTCGTCATCTGGGAAGTCCACTCTTTGGGATCGCGACCGGTGCGGTCAAGGAGGAGCGATGGGCAAAACGCTCGCGGAGAAGGTGTGGGAGGCGCACATCGTGCGCCGCGGCGAGGGCTACGAGCCCGACCTGCTCTACATCGACCTCCACCTCGTGCACGAAGTCACCAGCCCGCAGGCGTTCGAAGGGCTCCGGCTGGCGGGACGGCCCGTCCGCCGCCCCGACCTGACGCTGGCCACCGAGGACCACAACGTGCCGACCACCGGCATCGACCTGCCGATCGCGGACCCGGTGTCGCGGACCCAGGTCGACACCCTGCGGCGCAACTGCGAGGAGTTCGGCATCCGCCTGCACCCGATGGGCGACGCCGAGCAGGGCATCGTGCACGTGGTGGGACCGCAGCTCGGCCTGACCCAGCCGGGCACCACGGTCGTCTGCGGGGACAGCCACACCTCCACGCACGGCGCGTTCGGCGCGCTGGCGTTCGGGATCGGCACCTCCGAGGTCGAGCACGTCCTGGCGACGCAGACGCTTCCGCTGCGCCCGTTCCGGACCATGGCCATCAACATCGAGGGAACGCTGCGCCCGGGCGTCACGAGCAAGGACGTGATCCTGGCCGTCATCGCCAAGATCGGCACCGGCGGCGGGCAGGGCTACGTGCTGGAGTACCGGGGCAGCGCCGTCGAGCAGATGTCGATGGAAGCCCGCATGACGATGTGCAACATGTCGATCGAGGCGGGCGCCCGGGCCGGCATGATCGCCCCGGACGAGACGACTTTCGCCTACCTGCGGGGCCGTCCGCACGCGCCGGAGGGCGCGGACTGGGACGCCGCGGTCGAGTACTGGAAGACGCTGCGCACCGACGAGGACGCGGAGTTCGACGCCGAGGTGACGCTGAACGCCGACGAGCTCACCCCGTTCGTCACGTGGGGCACCAACCCGGGGCAGGGCCTGCCGCTGGGGGAGCGGGTGCCGGACCCGGCCGCCATCGCCGACGAGGGCGAGCGCTTCGCCACCGAGAAGGCGTTGGACTACATGGGGCTCCAGGCGGGCACTCCGCTGCGCGAGGTCGCCGTGGACACCGTTTTCCTCGGGTCCTGCACCAACGGGCGGATCGAAGATCTCCGGGCCGCAGCGGAGGTTCTGAAGGGCCGCAAGGTCGCCTCGGACGTGCGGATGCTGGTCGTGCCGGGATCGATGAAGGTCCGCAAGCAGGCCGAGGCCGAGGGGCTCAACGAGGTTTTCACCGCCGCGGGCGCGGAATGGCGTTCGGCCGGTTGTTCGATGTGCCTGGGCATGAACCCGGACCAGCTGACCCCGGGCGAGCGCAGCGCCTCGACCTCCAACCGGAACTTCGAAGGCAGGCAAGGAAAGGGCGGCCGCACCCACCTGGTCTCGCCGCTGGTGGCCGCGGCGACCGCCGTGCGCGGAACCCTGTCCTCACCCGAAGACCTCGACTGACGCAGCCAACCCACCAGGAGCTACGACGATGGAACCGTTCAAGACGCACACCGGGGTCGGCGTCCCGCTGCGCCGGTCCAACGTGGACACCGACCAGATCATCCCGGCGGTCTACCTCAAGCGGGTCTCGCGGACCGGCTTCGAGGACGCCCTGTTCGCCGCCTGGCGAGCCGACGAGGACTTCGTGCTCAACAGCGAGCCCTTCCGCAACGGCAGCGTTCTGGTCGCCGGACCCGACTTCGGCACCGGCTCCTCCCGGGAGCACGCCGTTTGGGCGCTCAAGGACTACGGCTTCCGGGTGGTCATCTCCTCCCGTTTCGCCGACATCTTCCGCGGCAACTCGGGCAAGCAGGGGCTGCTGGCCGCCCAGTGCGAGCAGTCCGATGTGGAACTGCTCTGGAAGCTGCTGGAGAACGAGCCCGGGACCGCGGTGACGGTCGATCTGGAGGCACGCACCGTGCACGCCAAGGACCTCACCGTGCCGTTCCAGATCGACGACTACACCCGCTGGCGGTTGCTGGAAGGTCTCGACGACATCGGCCTGACCCTCCGCCAGGCCGAGACGATCGACACTTTTGAGAAGACCCGGCCGGCCTTCAAGCCGGTCACCCTGCCCGCCCGCGCGGGCTGACAACACCCCCTCGCCGGGTCGCGTTCTTCCTGGCATGAAAGGAAAAACGCGACCCATAAGGGATAACCGAACACACTCGGGCGGGCCCCGCGGACGGCCCCGGACAGACTCGAATGCCCCATGCCCCAACGAAAAAATGAGGCGTGGCGAATGGCATTTGTTTGTTCGGGGCTTTACCGTGGGCTTGAGTCGGCCCGACGGGGCCGTTGTTGTCCTGGGAGGGACTGAAGTGAACAAGGCCCAACTCATCGAGGCTCTGGCGGAACGCCTCGGAGACAAGAAGACCGCGAGCAAGGCGGTGGAGGACGTGGTGGACATCATCGTCCGCCAGGTCAACAAGGGCGAAAAGGTCAACATCACCGGCTTCGGCGTTTTCGAGAAGCGGGCCCGCGCAGCCCGCACCGCGCGCAACCCGCGCACCGGTGAGGCCGTGAAGGTGAAGAAGACCAACGTTCCCGCCTTCCGCGCAGGCACCCAGTTCAAGGAAGTCATCGGCGGCACCCGGAAACTGCCGAGGCTGACCGGTGCCAAGGCCGGTGCCTCGCGCACCAGCACCACGAAGGCCGCCGGCACGCGGACCGCCGCCAAGGCGACCACCACCCGTGCCACCGCGGCGAAGGCCGCCCCGAAGGCGGCGGGCACCCGCGCGACCAAGGCCACCGCCACCAAGGCCGCCACCACGAAGGCGACCACGACCAAGGCGCGGACCACCAAGGCGGCCACCACGAAGGCGGCCACCACCAAGGCGGCTCCGAAGAAGACGACGACGGCCAAGGCGGCGCCGAAGACCGCGGCCAAGACGACGGCCAAGGCCTCGACCGCCAAGACCACGCGTCCGTCGACCCGGAAGTCCACGACTACGCGCAAGACCACCAAGAAGTGAGGACTCGCTGCCCCAGCGAGTCGACTTCCGGGCCTGAGCGGGTGGTGGCCTGATCCCACGAACGGGAGCAGGACCGCCGCCCGCTTTCGGCTTTTCCGGGGCCGCCGGGCCGTGGCGGCGGAGGCGGTTCCGGCTCCGCCGGGGGATTCCCGGCGCGGGGTTCGGAGTTGGTTCCGGTCGCGGCGGGATTCCAGGCCGCGGTGTTCGGTAGTTGTGCCCGGGCGGCTTCCGGTTGTGGTGGGGGATTCCTGGACCCGGGCGCGTGCGCCGTGCCGGAGCAGCTTCCAGGCGCCGGCTGGATTCCGGACAGCCCGTGCGCTGTGCCGGACCGGCCTTCAGCCCGGCTGGGACTCCCGAATGTGGGACTCCTGTACCGCTTCCGGGTCGGACCGGGACGCCCGGCCGTCTTGCCCGGGCGCGCATTCCTTCCCGCACGCCCGCTCACCGCGCCTGGGCCTTTCCGGTCCCGGCAGGGATTCCGGCAGCCGCAGCGAGCTTCTGCGGCCCCCGGAAGGATGTTCGGGGCAGGCGGGCGTCAGGGCTCGGGATCGTCCAGGTAGCTCGCCGCCGCCAGCCGCAGCGCGGGACCGCTGCCGTTGCCCGCGATCCGGTCCGGGTGGGCGGGATCGCGGCGGAAGACGAGCGTCCACACGCTGCCCTTGCGGCTGTGCACCTCGCCGAGGTCCAGGCCGCCCGCGTCGGCCAGCCGGGTGAGCAGGTCCGGGATCACCCCGCCCTGGCTGCACACGACCGCCGTGCCGCCCGCCGCGGCGATCCGCAGCAGGCGGTCCACCCCCGCTTCCGGCGCGGCCACGTAACCTTCCTCGGACAGCAGCGGTTCCGGTCCGATTCCGACGCCCAGATCCGCGGCCACCGGTTCGACGGTTTGCTCGCAGCGGGTGCGGGGCGCCGAATGGACGCGTTCGGGTCCGAACAGCGGCAGCAGCGAATGCAGCGCGTCCCGCTGGCGCAGTCCCGATTCGCTGAGCGGGCGGAGCACGTCGTCACCCGCCCAGTCGGCTCGCTTTCCGGCTTTCGCGTGGCGGACCAGAAGGAGCGTCGTGGTCTCCGCGGGCAATGCCTCGAATGCGTCGAGCACGACCACGTCGTGTGGGTAACTGACCCGTTCTCGGGCGGATTCGGTGCTCATCCACCGGAGTTCGTCCACTTCGTCACCCGGCACGAACGAACCCCGTCCCGCCGACGCCGCGAAGTAGTCCACCACTTTCTCGTCCCGGCCGCCCTGGCGGTTCGCGACCGTGTAGCCGATGCGGGTGAGGAACCGGGAAAGCGTGCAGGAGAAGCCGGTCTCCTCGGCCACCTCGCGCACCGCCGCGTGCGCGGCGAGCTCACCGGAATCGAGCTTTCCCTTGGGCAGCGACCAGTCGTCGTAACGCGGCCGGTGCACGACGGCCACCTCCGGGCGCCCGCCGGGCCCCGGGCGCCACAGCACCGCGCCCGCCGCGCGGACCACCGCGGGCGCGCTTTCCGCCGACACCCCCGCGTTCGCAGGCGACCCCATCGTCAGGAGACCTTCGCGCCGTGCTGCCGCAGCATCTCCACCTGGTGGTCGCGGACCTCCTCGCCGCTGCGCGGTGACGCCTCCCAGTCGCCCTTGGAGTTCAGCACCCAGCACCGCGTCGCCGGGTGCAGCGCCGAGTCGAGCATCGCGTCCAGCTGCGCGGTGAGCTTGGGGTCGGTGACCTGGACCTGGGTCTCGATCCGGCGGTCCAGGTTGCGGTGCATCATGTCCGCGCTGCCGAACCAGTGCTCCTCCGCGCCGACGAAGTGGAACACCCGGGAGTGCTCCAGGAAGCGGCCCAGGATCGAGCGCACCTCGATGTTCTCGCTCAGGCCCTCCACCCCGGGCCGCAGCGCGCAGATGCCGCGCACCACGACGCTGATCGGCACCCCCGCCTGCGACGCCCGGTACAGCGCGTCGATGATCTGCTCGTCCACCAACGAGTTGATCTTCATCCGGATCCCGCACGGCAGCCCCTGCGCGGCGCGCGCGGCCTCGGCCTCGATGCGCTGCCTGATGCCGTTGCGGATGCCCTGCGGCGACACCAGGATCCGGCGGTACTCGCCGTGCCGGGCATAGCCGGTGAGGACGTTGAACAGGTCGGTGAGGTCGGCGCCGATCTCCGAGGACGCCGTCAGCAGCCCCAGATCCTCGTAGAGCCGCGCGGTCTTCGGGTTGTAGTTGCCGGTGCCGACGTGGCAGTACCGGCGGATCGTCGAACCCTCCTGCCGCACCACGAGCGCGGTCTTGCAGTGCGTCTTCAGCCCGACGAGCCCGTAGACGACGTGCACGCCCGCGCGCTCCAGCGTCCGCGCCCACTGGATGTTGGCCTGCTCGTCGAACCGCGCCTTCAGCTCGACCAGCGCCACCACCTGCTTGCCCGCCTCGGCGGCGTCGATGAGCGCGTTGACGATCGGCGAGTCACCGGAAGTCCGGTACAGCGTCTGCTTGATCGCCAGCACGTGCGGGTCGGCGGCGGCCTGCTCGATGAACCGCTGCACCGAGGTGGAGAACGCGTCGTAGGGGTGGTGCACCAGCACGTCGCCCTCGCGCAGCGTGGAGAAGATGCTCTTGGGCGTCTGCCCCTCCGCGAAGGCCGGGTGGGTGGCCGGGACGAACGGCGACTCCTTGAGGTCCGGCCGCTGGAGCTTGTCGAGCAGGAACAGGCAGGACAGGTCGAGCAGTCCGGGAACCTCGACCACGTCGTGCTGGTCCACCTCCAGCTCCCGCAGCAGCAGCTCCAGCATCGTCTCGCTCATGGTCTCGGTGACCTCGAGCCGCACCGGCGGGCCGAACCTCCGGCGCGCGAGCTCCCGCTCCATCGCCTGCAGCAGGTCCTCGTCGCGGTCCTCCTCGACCTCCAGGTCCGCGTTGCGGGTGACCCGGAAGATGTGGTGCTCGGTGACCTCCATGCCGGGGAACAGCTTGTCCAGGTGCGCCGCGATGAGGTCCTCCAGCGGCAGGAACGTCGCCAGGTCGTTCTCCCGGTCGGCCTCCACCCGGATCAGCCGCGGGACGTTGTCGGGCACCTTGACCCTGGCGAAGCGGCGGAGCCCGGCGTCCGGGTCGGCGACGGTGACCGCGAGGTTCAGCGACAGTCCCGAGATGTAGGGGAACGGGTGCGCCGGGTCGACCGCCAGCGGGGTGAGCACGGGGAAGATCTGGTCGTCGAAGTAGCGGCTCAGGCTCACCTGGTCGGCCTCGGCCAGCTGGTCCCAGGACCGGATGCGGACGCCGTTGGCCTCCAGCTCCGGCAGCAGCTTGTCCTGGAAGATCCGGCCCTGCTTCTCGGTGAGGTCCTGGTTGCGCGCGGCGATCCGGGTCAGCTGCTCGTGCGGGGTGAGCCCGTCGGCGCTGCGCACCGACAGCCCGGTCTCCTCGCGGCGCTTGAGCCCGGCGACGCGGACCATGTAGAACTCGTCCAGGTTGGACGCGAAGATCGCCAGGAACTTCGCCCGCTCCAGCAGCGGCTGCGAGGAGTCCTCGGCGACCGCGAGCACCCTGGCGTTGAAATCCAGCCAGGACAGTTCGCGGTTGAGGTACCGGTCCTCCGGCAGGTCGTTGGTCGCGGCCGACGGGGTCGCCGCCGGCGGCGCGGAGGGAACCCGCGATTCGTTCGCGGCGGCAGGATCGGCGTCGGGTGGCGCTCCGTTCCGGCGGGCACGACGGGTGGTGCCCGTTCTGCCGTTGGCGGTCGCGGGGGTCCTTCGCGGCCTCTTCGCCCGGTCGCTGCTGTCCGTACTCACGAGGCCATTGTCACTCATCAGTGGGGGTTCGCTCGACCTCTGCGAGCTGCGCTGATCATCACCCCGGCAGCAGCCGCGAGCGGGTGCGCGGGCCGAGCCCGAGCGCGGTCGCGGCGGCGAGATCACCTTCGGTGTCCACGTCGCAACGCAGCGACTCCCACGGCCCGTGCAGCGCCTTGGCTCCAGAATCCGCGTGCGCGTCCGCGGAGCCGGCGCCGAACCGCGGATCGAGCGGGCGGCCGGGTTCGGCGAGCAGCAGCGTCGTGCCCGTGCCGTGGCGGTCGGGGCAGAACGAGCGGTCGTCGCCCGCCGCGCGCAGCGCCGCGGCCAGCGCCTCCGGCTTCAGCGCGGGCAGATCCGCCTGCAGCGCGCCGACGCGGCGGACGCCGCGCTCGCGCAGCAGCTCGTCGCCGTGGCGCAGCGCCGCGTTCAGGCCGGAGGCCGGGGTGTCCGGCAGGACCTCGACTCCGGCGCCGGCGAAGCTCGCCGCGAGTTCCGGGTCGGAGGTGATGACCACGACCGCGGCGACACCGGCCGCGTTCCGCGCGGCGGCCACGGTGTCGTGCGCCACCGCGGCGACCAGGGCGGTGTGGTCGCCGACCGCGCCGCGGAGCCTGGACTTGGCCAGGTGCAGCGGTTTGATCGGCACGAGCAGGTGCGAACTCACCGCCTCATTCTTCCGCCCGGTCGTCACCGGAGTGCGAGCCGCCCACGAGCTGGGAGGTAGTTTGACAGCCGCTCGTGACGCGGAAGAAGGAGTCGGGCGTGACCGAACCGAGGAGTCTCCGGCGCAGCCGGAGGGCGACCAGCGAGAGAGCGCATGGCCTGATGGGCAAGTTCTGGCTCGGCCTGGCCCGCCGGGTGTTCTACCCGCTGACCGGACTGCTGGCCCGGACCAGCGTCACCGGACTGCACAACATCCCCGCCGAGGGGCCCGCGCTGCTGGTGTTCAACCACGTGTCCCACCTGGACCCGGTCTTCGACGCGGTGACCGTGCACCGCTCCGCGCGCGTGCCGCGGTTCCTCGCCAAGCACACCCTGTGGAACGTCCCGGTGCTGCGCAACGTCCTGGTGGGCGTCGAGCAGATCCCGGTCTACCGGGGAACCGCCGACGCGCAGAAGTCGCTGCGGGACGCGCACCAGGCGATGGAGAAGGGCAAGGTCATCGTGATCTACCCGGACGGCACCATCACCAAGGACCCGGACGGCTGGCCGATGACGCCGAAGGTCGGCATCGCGCGGCTGGCGCTGGGCCACGACGTGCCGGTCATCCCGGTGGCGCGCTGGGGCACCCGCGACATCTACGACCAGTACAACAAGAAGTTCCGGCCGTTCCCGCGCAAGACGGTGCGGTTCCGCTTCGGCGAGCCGCTGGACCTGTCGGCCTACCGGGGCCGCGAGATCAACAACCAGCTGCTGCGCGAGGTCACCGACCTCGCGATGCACCGGGTGCGCGACCTGCTCGGCGAGATCCGCGAGGAGCAGCCGCCCGCCGAGTACTACTCGCCGGTGCGCAAGGGCAGCCATGGCAAGTCCTGACGCGCCCGCACGGGTCGCGGTGCTCGGCGCGGGGTCGTGGGGCACCACGTTCGCGAAGGTGCTCGCCGACGCGGGCAGCGACGTGGTCCTGTGGGCGCGGCGGCCGGAGGTCGCCGAGGAGATCAACCGGGACCGGGTCAACTCCGGCTACCTGCCCGGAATCGCGCTGCCGCCGGGGTTGCGGGCCACCGACGACGCGGTGGCGGCGATGCACGGCGCCGACGCCGTCGTGCTGGCGGTGCCGAGCCAGACGCTGCGGGAGAACCTCGCGGGCTGGCAGCCGCTGCTGCCGCCGGACGCGACCCTGGTGAGCCTGGCCAAGGGCGTCGAGCTGAGCACGCTCAAGCGGATGAGCGAGGTCGTCAGCGAGGTCGCCGACGTCGGGATGGACCAGGTCGCCGTGGTCTCCGGACCCAACCTGGCCAAGGAGATCGCAGCCGAGCAGCCGACCGCGACCGTGGTCGCCTGCAACGACCACGACCGCGCGGTGGCGTTGCAGCACGCGTGCTCGACGCCGTACTTCCGCCCGTACACCAACACCGATCTGGTCGGCATCGAGCTGGCCGGGGCGTGCAAGAACGTGATCGCGCTGGCCTGCGGGATGGCCGTCGGGCTGGGGTACGGGCACAACACGATGTCGTCGCTGATCACCCGCGGGCTGGCCGAGACGACCCGGCTCGGGGTCGCGCTCGGCGCGGAGCCGATGACCTTCGCCGGGCTCGCCGGTCTTGGCGACCTGGTCGCCACCTGCATGTCGCCGCTGTCGCGGAACCGGACCTTCGGGGAACGGCTCGGCCGCGGCGAAACCCTCGCGCAGGCGCAGGAAGCCGCGCACGGGCAGGTCGCCGAGGGCGTGAAGTCGTGCTCGTCGATCCGGCAGCTCGCCGCGCGCAACGGCGTGGAGATGCCGATCACCGACATCGTGCACCGGGTGTGCCACGAGGGATTGGCCCCCGGTCCTGCGGCGGTGGAGCTGCTGGGCCGCCAGCACAAGGCGGAGTGACCGAAGCGGTCCTGCCGCTTCGGAGTCCCATACAACCGGAGCGGTCCTGAGCTTCGGAGCCCGTACAAGCGAACGGGACTGTTTTCGCCAGCGAACTTGCTTGAGAGGGAAGACTGTGGAACTCGGAGACGGCACGCGTTGCGTGCACGGGGGGCACCCTGCGGCTGAGCCGGGAACTCCGTTGCAGCCGGGCATGGTGATGGCCGCGCCGTACCACCTCGGCGGCGGTGACTTCTACGGCCGCGCGGGCAACCCGACCTGGCGGGCGCTGGAGACCGCGATCGGCGACCTCGACGGCGGCCGTTGCGTGCTGCTGCCGTCCGGGATGGCCGCGATCAGCACGCTGCTGCGGTCGGTGCTGCGGCACGGCGACGCGGTGGTCCTGCCGTCGGACGGCTACTACGCGACTCGGCAGCTGGTCGCCGACGAGTTCGCGGACCTGGCGCTCGACGTCCGGGAGATCCCGACGCCGGGCCCGTGGCCGGACGGCGTGTTCGACGGCGTCCGGCTGGTGCTGCTGGAAACCCCGTCGAACCCCGGCGGCGACGTGTGCGACATCGCCGAGCTCGCCGAGCGGGCGCACGCCGCGGGCGCGCTGGTGGCGGTCGACAACACCACCGCGACTCCGCTGGGCCAGCGTCCGCTCGAACTCGGCGCCGACATCGTCGTCGCCAGCGACACCAAGGCGCTCGCCGGGCACAGCGACCTGCTGATGGGGCACCTCTCGGTCCGCGACGACGAGCTGGCCGAGCGGTTCGTGCGGGCGCGCACGCTGTCCGGTTCCATCCCGGGTCCGTTCGAGACGTGGCTGGTGCACCGCAGCATCGGCACGCTCGACCTGCGGTTGGCGCGGCAGGCCGAGAACGCCGCCGCGCTGGTCGAGCGGCTGCGCGGGCATCCGGCGGTGTCCGGGCTGCGCTGGCCGGGCGCGGCGGGCGACCCGGCGCACGAGGCGGCCAAGCGCCAGATGCGCCGCTGGGGCGGGGTTTTCCGGTTCGAGCTGGCCGACGCGGCGGCGGTGGCGGAGTTCCTGCGGCGAAGCAGGCTGGTCGTCGCCGCGACCAGCTTCGGCGGGCTGCACAGCACCGTCGACCGGCGGGCGCAGTGGGGCGACCCGGTGCCGGAGGGCTTCGTGCGGTTCTCCGCCGGGTGCGAGGACACCGCCGACCTGGTCGCCGACGTGCTCCAGGCGCTGAGCTGACGTTCCCCATGAGCTGACGTTCCCCATGAGCTGACGTCCACGGAGTGAGATGGGCCGCGGTCGGCTTGACGCGGAGGTCGGCTCGCTGGAACCTTGGCGGCGTGTTGATGCGCGCAATGGCAGATCGGACTGGTCACATCGACCTTCGCCGTGTCGCCAGCGCGCTCTGTCCTTCGCGGTGATCCATCCCGACCCCTGCGGGTCGAACGGCGCGTCGCGCGCCGTCCCCGCTTCACCGCGCATTCCTAAGGACACCCCAAGCATGTTCGCCGTTCCGCCGAACACCGTCGCCGTTCCCGCCAACCGCGCCATCGCGCATCCCGTGCGCATCGCGCGCGAGCTCGCCGCCGCGCGCGGCACCTGGGCGCACCGCGTGCGCTACGACCCCGACGAGCGCTGGTTCGGGCTGCTCGAACGCACCGAGGAGCACGAAGCCTGGCTGCTGACCTGGCTGCCGGGCCAGGAGACCGAGCTGCACGACCACGGCGGCGCGACCGGCGCGTTCACCGTCGTCTCCGGCAAGCTCACCGAGCGCGTGGTCCACTCCGGATCGGGCGGCCGGGTCCAGGTCCTGCACTCGCTGGACACCGGCCAGTCCCGCGTGTTCGGGCCGAACTACGTGCACCAGGTGCACAACCAGGGCCCGGACCCGGCGATCAGCATTCACGTCTACCGCCCGGTCCGGGCTCCGATGCGGGTCTACCCCGAGGGAGTTTGACCCCGGGGGTCCTGCTCGGCGGGTCAGCCGACCTTCTTCGAGAAGTGCAGTGCCGCGATGTCGAAGCCGAAGGTCAGGTATCTGCGGTGGGCGTCGTGGCGCTGGGGGCCGGAGTCGAGGTGGACCTGGTCGACCCCCAGCCGGGCCGCTTCCTCGTCGATCCAGCGCAGCAGCGCCTTGGCGTGCCCCTGCCTGCGGGCCTGCGGCAGCGTGCTGAGGTCGTCGATGTAGAGGTAGGCGCCGCGGCTCAGCGAGTTGCCCGCGCGGAACCCGGCGACGGCCACGGCCGTCCCGTCCACGATGGAGGCGACCAGCCGGTAGCCCTGCGCGCTCTGCACGCGGAACCGCTCGGCCAGGTCCGCCGCCGAGGTCAGGTCCGGGCGGAGCTCCTTCAGCGCGGGGTAGGCGGATTCGACGTCTTGCTGGGTCAGTTCGGTGATGGTCACGGCTGCTTCCTGTTGGTCACGTGCACGGGAGTTTCGACGGTGTCCGGCAGGTCGTCGCTCGGTTCGGGCTCGCCCCAGGACCGGCGCAGCGGCAGCACTCCGGCCCACGCCGCTGCCGCCGCGACGTCCTCCGGCTCGTCGCGGGGGCTGCCGCTGCGGATCTTGACCGCGGCTTCGCCGAGGTCGAGCGCGAGCACGCTGGTGGCCGCCAGGTCCCGCCTGCTCGGCTGCCGGACGTGGTCCCAGGAACCGGGTGCCAGGTGCTCGGTCAGCACCCGCAGCGCCTCCCACTTCTCGTCCGCGTCGGTCACCGGGCGGGGCCGGCCGTGGATCACCGCGGAGCGGTAGTTGACCGAGAAGTGGAACGCCGACCGGGCGTAGACGACGCCGTCGACCAGGGTCACCGAGACGCAGACCTCGCCGTCGGCGGCCTCCCGCAGGCTCCGCGCGCCGGTGGAGCCGTGCAGGTAGAGGGTGTCGCCGAGCCGGCCGTAGCCGGTGGGCAGGACCCGGGGAGCGCCGTCGACCAGCACCCCGAGGTGGCAGATCAGCGCGGCGTCGAGCACTTCGTGCAGCTCGGCGCGGTCGGTCCGGGCCCGGTCCTTGCCGCGCCGGATGGTGCTGCGGCTGCTGGGGGAGAGCGTTGCTTGGGCCATGTGGACCAGGATCTTCCAAGAAGTGGCATTATCGAAGTGCCAATCAGGGAGATTTCTGAAATGCCACATTCGGTGCCGGCGGCGAGCTCGCCGCTGCTGGAGCTCGCGATCGAGCTGCGCCGCGATGACTCGCGCCCGCTCGCGGTCCAGCTGGCCGACGAGCTGCGCCGGGCCGCGACCGCGGGCCAGCTGCGCAGCGGCGACCGGCTGCCGTCGACCCGCGCCTTCGCGCGCCACCTCGGAGTGAGCCGCACCGTGACCGCCGCGGCCTACGAGCAGCTGCACGCCGAGGGCTGGATCGTCGGCCGCCACGGCTCCGGCACCTACGTCACCACCACACCGCCCGGCACCCAAGCCGCTCCGCCGGACCTGGCACCCCGCCGCGTGCGCGCCGAGAGCGACGAGATCGCGCTGATCCCCGGCCTGCCCTGGGCGGCCGGGATCGACCGCGCCGCCTGGCGGCGGGCGTGGCGGGCGGCGGCCGACACCGCGCCTGCCGGCGGGCCGGACCGGGCCGGGCTGGACGAGTACCGCTCCTCGGTCGTGGACCACCTGCTGCGGCACCGGGGGCTCGCCCTCGACGCCGCGCACCTCGACTCGGTCCTGGCCACCAGCGGCACCTCCTCGGCGCTCGTCGAGCTCGCGAGCACCGTGCTGGACAGGGGCGACGCGATCGCCGTCGAGGAACCCGGCTACCAGCGCGCGGTCGGCGCGCTGGAGGCGGCGGGCGTCCGGGTCGTGCCCGCGCCGGTCGACCACGCCGGGATCGTCGTCGACGCGATCCCGTCCGGGGTGCGCGCGGTGTTCTGCTCGCCCGCGCACCAGTTCCCGATCGGCGGCAGGCTGCCCGCGGACCGGCGGATCGCGCTGGTGGAGCGGGCCCGCGCCGAGGGCTGGCTGATCGTCGAGGACGACTACGACGGCGAACTCCGCTACGACGTCGCCCCGCTGCCGGTGCTGGCGTCGATGGCGCCGGACGTCGTGGTCCACCTGGGCACCACCAGCAAGATCCTCACCCCGACGCTGGGCGTCGGCTGGATGCTGGCGCCCGAGCAGGTCGCCGCCGACATCCGCGAGCACCGGCTGCGCACCGGAACCGGCCCCTCCCCGGCGGGCCAGCGGGTGCTGGTCGAGTTCGCCCGCAACGGCGACCTCGGCAGGCACCTGCGGCGGCTGCGCCGCGAGCTGTCCCAGCGCCGGGCGCTCATCGTCGAGCGCCTGTCGGCGGCGGGCATCGAGGTGTTCGGGGACCAGGCGGGCGCGCACGTCGTGCTGCCGCTGCCCGACGCCGCGACCGAGCAGCGCGTGGTCGACCTCGCGCGGGACGAGGGCGTGCTGCTCGACGGGCTGCGACGCCACCACTGCGGTCCGCAGCAGTGGTTCGGGCTGGCGCTCGGCTACGCCGCCTGTTCGCGCGCCGACCTGGACGTGGCGCTTCCGGTGTTGGCCCGATTGTGCGGTGACACGCGAACGGGGCGTTCGCGTTGAGCAGGTAGGGTCTGCGCCCATGACACAGCGCAAGACCCGGGTCGCGGTCGTCTTCGGCGGACGCAGCACCGAACACGGCATTTCCTGCGTTTCGGCCGGTAGCGTGCTCGCGCACCTGGACGCCGAACGCTTCGAGATCGTGCCCGTGGGAATCACCCGCGAGGGCGCCTGGGTGCTGTCCGACGGCAACCCGAAGGAACTGGAGATCCGCGACCGCGCGACGCCCGAGGTCACCGGCGGAACCGCGGTGGCGCTGCCCGGTGACCCGACCCGCGACCTGATGGTGGTCGAGCCGGGCCGCGGGGGCGAGGTGCTGTCGTCGGTGGACGTGGTCTTCCCGGTGCTGCACGGCGCTTTCGGCGAGGACGGCACCATCCAGGGCCTGCTGGAGATGGCCGGGGTTCCCTACGCCGGGGCGGGCGTGCTCTCCAGCGCTGTGTCGATGGACAAGGAGTACACCAAGAAGCTGCTCGCGGCCGAGGGCCTGTCGGTCGGGACCTACGAGGTGCTGCGCCGCGACCAGGAGACGCTGACCGGGGCACAGCGGGAGCGGCTCGGGCTGCCGGTGTTCGTCAAGCCCGCGCGCGCCGGTTCGTCGCTGGGCATCACCAAGGTCACCGACTACGCCGACCTGGACGCCGCGATCGCCGAGGCCCGGCGCACCGACCCGAAGGTGATCATCGAGTCGGCGGTGGTCGGCCGCGAGATCGAGTGCGGGGTGCTGGAGTTCCCGGACGGCCGGATCGAGGCCTCGCTGCCCGCCGAGCTGCGCGTCACCGGCGATTCCACCTGGTACGACTACGAGTCGAAGTACCTCGACGACGTCACCGAGTTCGACATCCCGGCCAAGGTCGGTGACGAGGCGATCGAGCAGCTGCGCGAGCAGGCGGTCGCCGCGTTCCGCGCGCTGGAGTGCCAGGGCCTCGCGCGGGTCGACTTCTTCCTGTCCGAGGACGGCGAGCTGATCGTCAACGAGGTCAACACCATGCCGGGCTTCACCGCGATCTCGCTGTACCCGCGGATGTGGGCCGAGTCCGGAGTGGACTACCCGAAGCTGCTGACCACGCTGATCGAGACCGCCGTCGCCCGGGGTACCGGCCTGCGCTGAAACGGCGCGACGAACCCGCCGCCGGAGCTCACCGGCGGCGGGTTCCGCACGATCAGGGGAAGACGTCCTGCTTCGGCAGGGTGTCCCTCAGGATGGCCGACAGGTCCTGGACCGGGCCGCTGCCGGAGTCCTCCGACAGCGTGAGCGCGACGTAGACCGGGCGGTCGACGGCCAGCCAGGAGGTCCGGCCGCCCTCGCTGATCTCCAGCCAGCTCACGCCCGAGATGTCGACCAGCTTCGAGGTCGGGGTCAGCTCGGCGGGGGCGTCGATGCCGCAGCGCGCGGTGACCGGGTCGTGCCCGGCGTCGCCCCAGACGACGGTCGCGGGCGGGACCGGGTCGGCGATCTCCCGCCGCGGCACGTCGGCTCCGCCGATCCGCAGCGCCTGCGGCAGCGCCGCGAGCACCGCCGCGCACTCCGGCGCCGCGGCCTCGCCCGCGGGCACCGGCGGCAGCGCCAGCGGCCCGGTGCGCCGCGCCCGCTGCG
>NZ_BAAAUX010000005.1:202664-215550 GCF_039534165.1 Saccharopolyspora taberi
GCTGCGCGCCTACCTCGGCCTGCTGCTCCTGGTTCGTGGCGTGCCGCACGTACTGCCCGACGGCGGCGACCGATCCGGCCAGCAGCACGCCGAGGCAGATCGCGATGATCAGCACCGGTCGGGGCAGACCGGACGACGACTTCTCGGAAACCACGCCGTCCACTACAGCACGACCGCGGCGGGCCGGAAGCACCGGCCTGACCGCGGTCAGCGCACGGGTTTGCTGTTCTCCCGCAGCCGCTCGATGCGCTCGTGCGCGCCCTGATCGATGCCCAGGCGAAGCCGCCTGCGCAGCTTGTAGTCCACGATCTGGCTCAGCGGGGCATCGCGCCATTTCCGGAACACCAGCGGACGCCGGGAGCGCACGGCCTGCTCGACGTCGTCGGCCGCGGTCTCGTCCGCGCGGCCGATCGCCGCTCGCAGGGCCTGGTCGGTCACCCGCCGGTTCGTGCGATGCGCGATGCGCCGGTTGCGCCGGATGTTCTTGCGGGAGCTCTTGTCGTTCTCGCCGTAGTCGTTCCTGCGGTCCTTCGCGTAGCTGAGCCGCTTCTTCTCCTGCGGCGTCCTGCGCGCCACCGGTACCTCCTCGTCAGGCGGGTCTTCGCATGGCGGGCAAGGTATCGGGCGCACGGGCTGCGGGCCGAATCGTTTTCCGGCGGACCGATTTCCGGCGGACCGTCAGAGGTGCACGACGGGACAGGTCAGGGTCCGGGTGATGCCCTCGACGTTCTGGATGTTCGCGACGACCATCTTGCCGAGCAGGTCGACGTTCTCCGCTTCCGCGCGGACGATTACGTCATACGGACCGGTGACGTCCTCGGCGCTGACTACTCCGGGGGCTCCCGAGATCTCGGCGGCGACCGCGGCTGCCTTGCCGACTTCCGTCTGGATGAGGATGTATGCCTGGACCACGGCGTGCCCCTTCGTCTCGACCATGTGCTCGGGGTAGGAAACTTGCAGCAAGCTACCCCATTAGACCGAGCGGAGGCTCAAGGAAGGAAGGTCTCAGTTGGGTCCGGATTCGTCGCAGGACGCACAGACCGTTTCCCAGATGGGTGAGTTCGGTCTCATTGATCGGGTGATATCCGGTCGCGAACAGTCACCGGGAACGCTCATCGGTCCCGGGGACGACGCGGCCGTGCTGGCGGCTCCGGACGGCCGGGTGGTGGCCACCACGGACGTGCTGGTGGAGAACGTGCACTTCCGTTTCGACTGGTCGACGCCGCATCAGGTCGGGCGCAAGGCGGTTGCGGTCAACCTGTCCGACATCGCCGCCATGGGCGCGGTTCCCACCGGGCTGCTGGTCGGCCTCGGTTGCTCGCCGGACCTGCCGACGCACGTCGTCGACGAGCTCTCGGCGGGCATGTGGGAAGAAGCACAGCAGGTCGGGATCGGTCTGGTGGGCGGTGACATGGTGTCGGCCGCCACGCTGACGATCTCGGTCACAGCGCTCGGCGACCTCCAGGGCCGCGCCCCGGTGACCCGCGCTGGCGCGCGGCCCGGCGACGTCGTCGCGGTCGCGGGCCGGCTCGGCTGGGCGGCGGCCGGACTCGCCGTGCTCGGCCGCGGGTTCCGCTCCCCGGTCGCGGTCGTCGGCGCCCAGCGGGTGCCGGAACCGCCGTACGCGGCCGGGCCGCTGGCCGCGGCGGCGGGCGCGACGTCCATGGTGGACACCTCGGACGGCCTGCTCGCCGACCTCGGGCACGTCGCGGACGCGTCGAAGGTCGCCATCGACATCCGCGCCGAACTCCTGGAGGTCCCGCAGCGGCTCACCGAGGTCGCCTCCGCGCTCGGCGCGGACGCGCGGCACTGGGTCCTCACCGGAGGGGAGGACCAGGCGCTGGCGGCGACGTTCCCGCCGGACCGGCCGCTGCCGGAGGGCTGGCGGCAGATCGGCGAGGTCGCCGAAGGCAGCGGCGTGACGCTGGACGGGGCGGTGTACGAGGGCACCACCGGCTGGGAACACTGGCGTTGATTGTGTTGGTGGTGCGCTCGTTTTGCGTGGCGGTGTGGGTGGCGGAACCTCAGGCGCCCGCTGGCTGCGGTAACTTTTTCCGACGTATGTCCAATACGACGGAAAAAGCTGTCCTCGCCAGCGAACGCCTGAGAACCCGCGGCGGTGCCGGTTGCTGGGGTGGGCTAAGCGGCTGCGCCGCTTGAGAACTCCGCCCCGCGACAGCGAAGAACCCCGGTGTGCCGCGGCACACCGGGGTTCTTCGTCGTTTCGGGTCAGGCCGTTGCCGGAGCGGATCTCGCCGGTTCCTCCTCCATCAGCGGCTTCCCGGCCGTCTCCTTCATCAGCAGGATCGGCACCAGCGCGACCAGCGCCGCACCGATCAGGTAGTACGCCGGGAAGAAGGTGTTCCCGGTCTGCCCGACGACCGCGTCGTTGATCAGCGGCGCGGTGCCGCCGAACGCCGCGGTGGAGACGTTGTAGCCGACGCAGAAGGCCGCGTAGCGGACCTTCGTCGGGAACATCGCGGGCAGCGTCGCGGCCAGCGGGCCGATCGTCTGCACGTGCGCGAAGCCCAGCAGCGCCAGACCGGCCAGCGTGGTCGCCATCGTGCCCTGCGAGATCAGCATGAACGCCGGGATCGGCAGCACGATGAAGCAGACCGCCGCGGAGATGAACACCGGTTTGCGGCCGATCCGGTCCGACAGCGCGCCGACCGGTGTGATCAGCACCAGCATCACCGCGACCACCGCCAGCAGCGGCACGAGCACCTGGTGCTTCTGGTCGTCGGCGATGTTGAGCGTGGTGGCCAGGTACGTCTCCATGTAGGTCAGGATCGTGTAGTTGGCCACGTTGATGAGCACCACGATGCCCATCAGGATCAGCAGCCGCCGCCAGTACTGGGCGATCAGCGCCTTCAGCGGCGAGTTGGCGACCTGGTGGGTCTCCTGGAGGTTCTTGAACGCCGGGGTGTCCTCCAGCCTCTTCCGCAGGTAGAGCCCGACGGCGCCGAGCGGACCCGCGATCAGGAACGGCACCCGCCAGCCCCACGATTCCATCGCGGCCTGGTCCAGATTCAGGATCAGGATCGTCGGCACCAGCGCACCGAGTCCGAAGCCGGTCAGGGTGCCGAATTCCAGCCAGCTGCCGTAGAAACCGCGCCGCTTGTCCGGCGCGAACTCGGCGATGTAGGTAGCCGCGCCGCCGTATTCACCACCGGTGGAGAAGCCCTGGAGCATCCGGGCCAGCAGAAGCAGGATCGGCGCGAGGACCCCGATTGCGCTGTAGGTCGGCAGCAGACCGATGAGGAACGTCGAGCCCGACATCAGCAGGATGGTGACGGCGAGTACCTTCTGCCTTCCGATGCGGTCGCCCAGCGGTCCGAAGAACATGCTGCCGAACGGCCTGATCAGGAAGGAGATGGCGAAGACGCCGAAGTACGAGATCGTCTCCCACGGGCCGGGGAAGAACTGGTGCGCCACATAGCCCGCCACGTAGGCGTAGACGCCGAAGTCGTACCACTCGGTGCAGTTTCCGATTGCCGCTGCGCCGACCGCGCGCCGGAGCAGCGAACGCTGTTCTGGCGTCGGTTCGGCTTTCTCCTGTGAAGTCATGAGGCTGAAGGCCACCTCCGGCGTTGATGTCGTCCCCGACGTTGGCGTTATTGGGTGGTCTAGGAACCTAGCTGAGGGATCAGGGCAGAGCCACCAATACGCCGAGTCGTGTCCATTTCGATGAATGTCGCCTTATGTAAAACGTCACGCCCGGGTCTGTTTGGACTTAGTCCAATGATCTCCGAATCAGGGCTGTCAATAGCGTCCTGACGGGCGAAAATGCCGATTCGGGCGATGACCGTGCGCGGCGCATCGGCGGCGCCGGACGTGTCGTTAACCCGAATGAGTGTGACATGCGTCACTTGACTCTGGGTCGCTGTGACCGTTGACGGCAGCCGGGGGCGCGGGCCGGGCCGACTCCGCGCGCCGCTAGGCTGTTCGGTCATGGCACGTCCCCTGCACGAGGTGGTCGAGGCCGGCTGGGCGCAGGCCCTGGAACCGGTCGCGGACCGGATCAGCGCGATGGGCGAGTTCCTGCGCGAAGAGGTCGCCGCGGGCCGCAAGTACCTGCCCGCGCCCGAGCACGTGCTGCGCGCCTTCCAGCAGCCCTTCGCCGACGTCCGGGTGCTGATCGTCGGGCAGGACCCGTACCCGACGCCCGGCCACGCCGTGGGGCTCAGCTTCTCGGTGGCGCCCGACGTCGACCCGATCCCGCGCAGCCTGGCCAACATCTACCGCGAGTACTCCGAGGACCTCGGCCACCCGACGCCGTCCAACGGCGATCTGACGCCCTGGGCCGAGCGCGGGGTGCTGCTGCTCAACAGGGCGCTCACGGTCGAGCCGCGCAAGCCCGCCGCGCACCGCGGCAAGGGCTGGGAGGAGGTCACCGCGCAGGCCATCCGCGCGCTGGCCGCCAGGGAGCAGCCGCTGGTCGCGATCCTGTGGGGCCGCGACGCGCGCGACCTGCGCCCGCTGATGCCGGGCGTGCAGTGCGTCGAGTCGCCGCACCCGAGCCCGATGTCGGCCGATCGCGGTTTCTTCGGGTCCCGCCCCTTCAGCCGGGTCAACGAGATCCTGACCCGGCTGGGCGAGGAACCCGTCGACTGGAAGCTGCCCTAGCCCCGGCTTCGGAGCCCGCCTGCGGCGTATGGATTTCGGTGGTGGCCGGTCGTACATTGGCCATTACCGGAACCTCTTGCGTCGGAAGAAGGCTCGTCATGAGGGCCGGGCGGGACAGCGAGCTGCGACGTCTTCTCCGCCGGGTGTGGCCGGGTGCCAATCCGATGCGCCGGCGGACGGACTGGTTCGAACCGTGCGCGCTGCTGGGCGTGGTCCTGGTGGTCGTGCTGGCCGTGGTGCTGGCCCTCACCGCGTCGCAGGCCGTGCTGGCCGACCGGCTGGCGGCGGTCCAGCGGGAGGAGGCGGACCGGCGGCCGGTCGCCGCGACGGTGCTCGCCGACGTCCGCGAGCCGGGTTCGGACAGCCGGTCGGTCGCGGTGCGCTGGGGCGAACCACCGGACGAGCACTTCGCCGTGATCCGGCTGCCCGCGCAGGCCCGCCCCGGCCCGACGCTGCCGATCTGGCTCGGCCCGGACGGCCGCCTGGCCCCGCCACCCGCGACGCGCGCCGGGGCGACGCAGGCCGCGGGCACCACCGGGGCGACCGTGCTGCTGGGTTCGCTGGCGCTCGTCGGCGCCGGGTACGGGCTCGCGCGCTGGCTGGTGGTGCGGAAGCGGCTGGCGGCCTGGGGCGAGGAGTGGGAGTGGATCGAACCCCGCTGGCGCGACCGCATGACCTAGTTCTGGGGAGTGTTCATGAATGACTTGCTTGGCGGTGCGGGTGGCGGAACCGGTTGCAAGGGCGGCGCGCAAGCGAGCAATCCCCAGCCGCGCAGCCGCCCGGCCACAGCCGCCCGGGGCAAGAAAAAACCCCGGGGCGGCGAGGCCGTCCCGGGGTGCGGTGCTCGGTGTGCGGTCAGCCGCGCACGACCTTGCCCGCCTTGAGGCACGAGGTGCACACGTTCATGCGCTTGCGCTGGGAGATCCCGATCCGCGCGTGCACGGTCTGGATGTTCGGGTTCCAGCGGCGCCGGGTCTTCCTTTGAGAGTGCGAGACCGAGTTGCCGAAGCCTGGTCCCTTACTGCAGACGTCGCAGACGGCAGCCACGTCAGACACCCCTTACTTTGCGTTCACGGTTGCAGCGATGAGTCACGCAAGCGACTCCCACTCGCGTGAGGTCTCGCCACCGAGGTGACTGCGCTTGCTCACCGCCGGAGACGGTGTGGTCCCGATGGGAAGCCCTTGCCCGGACGACCCCCGGAGGAAACGTCCTGGGCCATCGCCACCCGGGACCGGATCAGTGTAGCTCACCGGGAGCAACGTCCTCGGGTGGGTCGGGGGCAGCGGCGCACCCGGCGCGATCTGCGCGATTAGGGTCTCAGTACCCGCTCCCGGCTCGCCCGGGCGGCTTCGGAGGATCGTGCGCTGGAGGTGGCGAAGGTGCTGGACGCGGCGGGTGCCCGCAGGTGGGCGGACCTGGCGGTGGCGGCGCTGGCCGAGGACCGGGCGGCCATCGACCGGATCAACGTCTACCCGGTCGCCGACGGCGACACCGGGACGAACCTGCTGCTGACCATGCGGTCGGCGGTGGCGGCCGTGGTGGAGTCGGCGGCCGACACCCTGGGCGCGGTGCTCGCCGCACTGGCCAAGGGCGCGCTGGACGGCGCCCGCGGCAACTCCGGGGTGCTGCTGTCGCAGGTGCTGCGCGGCCTCGCCGACGAGCTCCGCGACGCGACCCATGCCGACGGCGGCGACCTGCGAGCCGCGCTCACCCGCGCGGACGCGCTCGCGCGCGACGCGGTCGCCGAGCCCGCCGACGGCACGCTGCTGTCGGTGCTGCACGCCGCCGCCCAGGCGGCGGACTGCGGATCGGACGATTTGCACGTGGTCCTGCGCGCGGCCACGCGCGCGGCGGTCAGCGCGCTCGACGAGACGCCCGCGCAGCTCGCCGCGCTCGCCGAGGCCGGGGTGGTTGACGCGGGCGGGCGCGGGCTGGTGATCCTGCTCGACACGCTGCACGCGGTCGCGCACGACGGCGAGCGGCTGGCGCCGGAACCACCCGCGGGCCGCGTGCCCGCGAAGGCCCGGCACCACGAGTCGGGCTACGGGTACGAGGTGATGTACCAGCTCTCCGGCGTCGACGCCGAGACCACGTCGTGGCTGCGCGACACGCTGTGCGGGATCGGCGACTGCGTGTCGGTGGTCGGTGACGGCGGGGACACCTGGGCGGTGCACGTGCACTGCGACGACATCGGCGCGGCAATCGAGTCCGGGATCGAGGCGGGCCGGGTGCGGCGGATCCAGGTGACCCGGTTCGCCGATCAGAACCGGGGTTACGCCCGGGAGTCCGCGGTGCTCGCGTGCGTGCCGGGCGGAGCGCTGGCGGAGCTGTTCGAGGCCGAGGGGGCCGACGTCGTCGCAGCCGGGCTGACCACCGACGAGCTGGTCGCCGCGATCAAGGAGACCGGGGCCGCGCACGTCGTGCTGCTGCCCAACGAGGGTGACGTCGCGGCCGAGCAGGCGGCGGGCCGGGCCGTCCGGGCCGGGCAGGACGTCGTGGTGGTGCCCACGGTGTCGCCGGTGCAGGGACTTGCCGCGCTGGCGGTGCACGATCCGGGCAGGCGGCGGGCCGACGACGCGGTGGCGATGACCGAAGCGGCGGCGGCGACCCGCCGCGGGGAGCTGCGGATCGCCGACTCGGAGGCGCTGACCTGGGCCGGTCGCTGCCAGCCGGGGGACGTGCTCGGGCTGGTCGACGGCGAGGTGGTGCTGATCGGCTCGCGGCCGGCAGTGGCGGCCTGCGAGCTGGCCGACCGGATGCTGACCGCGGGTGGTGAGCTGGTCACCGCGCTGGTCGACGACCGCGCCCCGGCGGAGCTCGCGGAGTCGTTGGCCGAGCACCTGCGGCGGAGCAGGCCGGAGGTCGAGCTGAACTGCTACCCGGGCGGCGAGCTGTCCGCGGTCCTGCTGCTGGGTGTCGAATGAGAGCGTGCCGATAAGAGCATTATGGTGCTAGTGTCATTAGCACCATGCTGCTCACTCTGGACCTGCACGACCGGCGGCCCCTGCACGAGCAGGCGGCCGACGCCATCCGGCGCGCGATCGCCGACGGCGAGGTCGCCCCCGGCGACCGGCTGCCGCCCGCGCGCGACCTGGCGGTCGCCCTGCAGATCAACGCCAACACCGTGCTCCGCGCGCTGCGCCAGCTCCGCGACGAAGGGCTGCTGGAGTTCCGCCGAGGTCGCGGCGTCTCGGTGCTGAGCAGGCCGGACCCCCGCGCGGCCCTGCGGTCCAAGCTGCGCGACCTGCTCGCCGAGGCGCGACGGCACGGGTGCGGGGCCGAGGAGGTGCGGGGATGGATCGACGAGGAGACGTAGTCCCGCGCCGCGCCGACGGATCTTTCGAATTGGGGGCACGATGAAGTTGCGGTTGTGGTTCGTCCTCGGCGCGGTCGCGTGGGCGCTGCTGGTCGGGGCCGGGCTGGTGGCGCTGCCGCTCGCGTTCGCCGACCGGTTACCCGACCCGCTGGCCACCCACTGGGGTCCGTCCGGCGTCGCGGACGGTTCGATGTCGCGCTCCGGATTCCTGCTCGTCCCGCTGATCCCGTGGACCGCGATCGTCGCGGCCTCGTTCCTGTTCGCGTTGCGGGGAGGGCTGCGGCGGCGGTTCAACCGCGCCTGGATGTGCGGCTCGCTGGTCGGTGGCGCGGCGTTCGTCTTCGGCATCGCCGGGACGACGGTGTGGGCCAACGCCGGTGCCGAGCACTGGCGGCAGGCCCGTTCGCTGAGCTGGCAGGGATTCCTGGTGTTCGGCCTCGCGGCGCTGATCGCGGTCGGCACCTCCAGGCTGGCCAACCGCGGGCCGGACGTGCCGCGGCCCGAGACCGGGCCGGGCCCCGAGCTGCGGCTGCGCGCCGGCCAGCGCGCGGTGTGGGTCGGCGCGGTGTCGAGCCGGGTGCTGCTGGTGCTGTCCCTGGCGAGCCTGCTGATCGCCCTGATGTTCGCGGTGATGGGGTCGTACTTCGACGAGGAGCTGGTCTGGTCGGCGCCGGTGGTCCTGGTGCTGTGCGGGCTGGTGTGCCTGGTGTTGTCGTCGATGCGGGTGCAGGTCGGCGACAACGGAGTGCGCATCGCGTTCGGTCCGCTGCGGTGGCCGGTCCGCAGGCTCGCGCTGGAGCGGATCGAGAGCGCCGGTGCGGAGCGGCGGAGTCCGGTCGAGGTCGGCGGCTGGGGCTACCGGGTGCTGCCGGGGCAGACCGCGATCATGTTGCGCGGCGGCGAATGCCTGGTGCTGCGGCTGACTTCCGGGCGCCGGTTCTACATCAGCGTCGACGGGGCCGAGCGCGGCGCTGAGCTGGTGAACGCGTTGGTGACGGAGCGTTCGGCGCTGGGGGACGGCGATGCGTGACGTGTGGATCTTCGTCGTGGTGGCGCTGGGATCGGCGTGGCTGATCGCGCTGCCGCCGTGGCTGGACGGCGGGAACCTCGCCGCGCACATGCCCTTCGCCGGGATGGCGATGATGTTCGCCCCGACGCTGGCGGTCCTGGTCGTCTGGCTGGTCAACGGACGTCCCGCCGGGCTGGCGCGGGAAACCGGTCTGCTGCTGGGAGAACGCAAGGGCCGCACCGTGGGCCTGCTGTTCGCGGGCTGGTTCGCGCCCCCGCTGCTGAGCGCGGTCGCGGTCGCGCTGAGCGCGGCCCTCGGTCTGCTCACATTGGACATCGGCGGGTTCAGCCTGGTGCGGCAGCAGATTCCGGCCGGGATGCCGATCGACGCCGGTTCGCTGGTGGTGTTGCAGCTGGTGCTGAGCGTGTTCCTCGCGCCGCTGCTCAACGCCGTGCCGGCGTTCGCGGAGGAATGGGGCTGGCGGGGCTGGTTGCTGCCGAAGTTGCTGCCGTTGGGTATGTGGCCCGCGATGCTGCTGTCCGGTGTCATCTGGGGCGTCTGGCACGCACCGCTGACGCTGCTCGGCTACAACTACCCGGAGCTAGGCGCCGGGGCGGCGCTGATGACAGTCGGGTTCTGCGTCCTGAGCGGTGCGCTGATCGGGTGGCTGCGACTGCGATCCGGCAGCGTGTGGCCCGCGGCGCTCGCGCACGGTTCGGTCAACGCCACCGCGGGCTGGCCGGTTCTGCTCGGATCGGCGCAGGAGCCGCCGAACATGGTGGTGTCCGGGCTCGTCGGGCTCGTGGGCTGGGCGGTGCTGGCGGCGGTGATCGCGGTGGTGTTCCGGCTGCGGCCGTTGCCCCAAGCGTCGGCGGCGTCCGATAACTTGCAGGTGGGAGCGATCGAACGGAGCCGGTGAGGCAATGGCGACAGCAGGAACGACCGTCGGTGGGACCGCGCTGGACCGGGTGCTGGGTGCGAAGACGGCCAAGGCGCTGGACTCCGCGCTTGGACTGTCCACAGTGGGCGACCTGCTGCGCCACTACCCGCGCCGCTACGCCGAACGGGGCGAGCTGACCGCGATCGCCGGGCTGGAGATCGACGAGCACGCCACGGTGCTGGCCCAGGTCGAGCGGGTGTCCAAGCGCAGCATGAAGTCCCGGCGCGGCACCATCGTCGAGGCCCGGATCACCGACGGCCACCGGTCGCTGATCTGCACCTTCTTCAACCAGGCGTGGCGGGAGCGGGAGCTGCTGCCCGGCAGGCGGGGGATGTTCGCGGGCAAGGTCACCGCCTACCGCAACCAGCTCCAGCTGGCCCACCCCGAGTACCAGCTGTTCACCGAGGACGCCGACGTCAGCTCGGCGGCCGAGGAGTTCGCGGGCGCGCTCATCCCGGTCTACCCGTCGGCGCAGGGGCTGCCCTCGTGGTCGATCGCGCAGTGCGTGCGGCAGGTGCTCGACGTCTGGGACGGCGAGGACGACCCGCTGCCAGCGGAACTGCGCGAGAGGCTCGGCCTGACCGGGCTGGAGGCGGCGCTGCGCAAGATCCACCGCCCCAAGGACTTCGGCGAGGTCGGCGCCGCGCAGGAGCGGCTGAAGTGGGACGAGGCGCTGGCGGTCCAGCTGGCGCTGGCCCGGCTGCGCGGGACGGCCCAGTCGCACCCGGCTCCGGTGTGCCGCCGCCGCGACGACGGCCTCCTGGCCGCGTTCGACCGGCGGCTGCCGTTCGAGCTGACCGGCGGCCAGCGGGAGATCGGCGAGCACATCGCCGAAGACCTGGCCGTCGAGCACCCGATGAACCGGCTGGTGCAGGGCGAGGTCGGCTCGGGCAAGACGGTGGTCGCGCTGCGGGCGATGCTGCAGGTGGTCGACGCCGGACGGCAGGCCGCGATGCTCGCGCCGACCGAGGTCCTGGCCGCCCAGCACGCCCGCTCGCTGGCCGAACTGCTCGGCGACCTCGGCATGGCGGGCGAGCTCGGCGGCGCCGAGAACGCCACCCGGATCACCCTGCTGACCGGCTCGCTGCCCGCCGCCCAGCGCAGGAAGGCGTTGCTGGAGGCGGCCTCGGGCGAGGCGGGCATCGTCGTCGGCACCCACGCGCTGATCCAGGACCGGGTGTCGTTCGCCGACCTGGGCATGGTCGTGGTCGACGAGCAGCACCGGTTCGGCGTGGAGCAGCGGGACGCGCTGCGGGCGCGCGGCGGCGGCGAGGTCGCGCCGCACGTGCTGGTGATGACCGCGACCCCGATCCCGCGCACGGTCGCGATGACCGTCTACGGCGACCTGGAGACCTCGGCGCTGCGGGAGCTGCCGCAGGGGCGGTCGCCGATCAGCACCAACGTCGTTCCGGTGGCCGAGAAGCCGAGCTGGCTGGACCGGGTGTGGCAGCGCATCCGCGAGGAGGTCTCCGCCGGTCACCAGGTCTACGTCGTGTGCCCGCGGATCGGCGACGACGAGGAGAACTCGGGGAAGAAGAAGAGAACGAAGTCGTCCACTGTGGATGACAGCGACGGCGAGCCGCCGCCGGAGGACGGGGGCGAGCGCAGGCCGCCGGTGGCGGTGCTCGACGTCGCCGAGCAGCTCGCCGCCGGGCCGCTGGCGGGCCTGCGGCTGGGCGTCCTGCACGGCAGGCTGCCCGCCGACGACAAGGACGCCGTGATGCGCGGGTTCGCCGCGGGCGAGGTCGACGTGCTGGTGGCGACCACGGTGGTCGAGGTCGGCGTCAACGTCCCGAACGCGACCGTGATGGTGATCATGGACGCGGACCGGTTCGGCGTCAGCCAGCTGCACCAGCTGCGCGGCCGGGTCGGCCGGGGCAGCGCGCCGGGCCTGTGCCTGCTGGTCAGCGAGGCGATGGCGGGCACCACCACCCGCGACCGGCTGGATGCGGTCGCCTCCACCACCGACGGCTTCGAGCTCGCCCGGCTGGACCTGGAACTGCGCCGCGAGGGCGACATCCTCGGCGCGGCCCAGTCCGGCCGGAAGTCCGGGCTGAAGATGCTCTCGCTGCTGCGCGACGAGGAGGTCATCGCGCAGGCGCGCGAGGAGGCGGAGGCGGTCGTCACCGCCGACCCGGAGCTGCGCGCGCACCCGGGCCTCGCGCGGATGGTCGCCGAGGTCGTCGACGACGACCGGGCGGAGTACCTGGAGAAGAGCTAGCCGCGGCGGGCGGGTTCCTCGCGCGGTCGTGCCGCGGTGGGCAGATCTGGCGCCGAGCCCCCGGGGCCGCGACGCTGCGGTCCGGGGTCCGGCGGTCGCGTGCTCGGCATCGCGTCTGCGGCGCGCTCTCCGGCTGCGGACCGGTGGCGCCGCGCGGAGTATGGAGTCGGTGACCGGAAGTGATCACTGACGCTCCCGATGTGACACGAGCACTGTCTTCCACGAAGCGAAATTGACCTCAACGAAAATTCTGCCGTTTTTCTTCACATCTGCCCTTGTGTTGTCCCTGTAAACAGGCAGGTCATAGCCGGTGGGGATGGCGTCCATCACTCGGGAGACGCTCCCTGGCAGGGGAAATTTCGCGGTAGTGTTCACGGACCGACCGACGCCTGTACAGGAGGTAGCCGGCATGTTCCGCAAGGTCCTCGTCGCCAACCGGGGCGAGATCGCGATTCGCGCTTTCCGAGCCGGGTACGAGCTCGGGGCGGGCACCGTTGCCGTGTTCCCGCACGAAGACCGCAACTCGCTGCACCGGTTGAAAGCCGACGAGTCCTACGAGATCGGCGAACCCGGTCACCCCGTCCGGGCCTACCTCTCCGTCGAGGAGATCATCAGCGCGGCGAAGAAGGCCGGTGCCGACGCCGTCTACCCCGGCTACGGCTTCCTGTCCGAGAACCCCGAGCTCGCGCGCGCGTGCCACGAGGCCGGGATCACCTTCGTCGGCCCCAGCCACGAGATCCTCCAGATGACCGGCAACAAGGCCACCGCGGTGG